>JAFLEF010000007.1 GCA_017309115.1 Verrucomicrobiota bacterium
CTTCAGCGTCCAGGATCGCTCCCACACGCTTAAGGACCCACTACATGGCTTTCGATCTCTTACCATGATCAACACTTTCAGTTGACGAGAACCACCAAGCTTCGCTTGGCGCTTTCCAGATTGACGCAGATTTTTTGGGGAGGGAGAGAATCCACTCAATCCCGGTGGGGCGACGCTCCGCGGAGCCGTTCGTGCGTAAACTCCCCACGCGTCCTTTCGCCGAGACGCGCACAGCTCGGCAAAACCTCGCCCTACCAACTCTTCCCTTCCGACCTCTCAGCTCTCAGCTCTCAGCTCTCAGCTTTCCCAGTGGGGCGACGCTCCGCGAAGCCGTTCGTGTGTGGACTCCCCACGCGCCCTTTCGCCGAGACGCGCACAGCTCGGCAAAACCTCGCCCTACCAACTCTCCCCCTCCGACCTCTCAGCTCTCAGCTCTCAGCTCTCAGCTTTCCCAGTGAATCTGCCCCATCACCACCCTTGACTCGTCAGGATCCCACCCGCTGGGCACCCTGCCGCATGCGTTGGTTTTGGCTGCTGTTGATTCTGGGGAGCGCGCCGCTCGCTTCGGCGAAATCTCGACCACCCAACATCCTGTTCATTCTTGCCGATGACCTTGGCTACGGTGACCTCGGTACATTCGGCCAGCGCCGCATTCGCACCCCCAATCTCGACCGCCTGGCCAACGAAGGAATGCGCCTCACGCGCCATTACTCCGGCAACGCCGTCTGCGCCCCTTCGCGCTGCGTGCTGCTGACCGGTCGCCATCCCGGACACGCGTGGATTCGCGACAATCGGGAAGTACAGCCAGAAGGTCAGGCACCACTCCCCGCCGACACCATCACGGTGGCGCGAATTCTCCAAGAACACGGCTACGCCACTGGCGCCTTTGGCAAGTGGGGGCTGGGCTCGCCCGGGTCCACCGGCGATCCGCTCAATCAGGGTTTTGATCGGTTCTTCGGCTACAACTGTCAGCGCGTCGCCCACAACTACTACCCGCCCCACCTCTGGGACAACGACCGCTGGCTCCTGCTGCTCAATCCCATCTTCTCGCCGCACCAACGCTTCCCGGCCGGACTCGATCCCAACAATCCCGCCCACTATGCGCGCTACTCGGGAAAAGAATACGCGCCGGACCTGATTCAGGAACAAGCGTTGCAGTTCATCCGCGACCATCGCCACCAACCGTTTTTCTGCTTCGTTCCGTCCACCATTCCGCATCTCGCCCTTCAGGTCCCCGAGGACTCCCTGGCCGAGTACGAAGGGCAGTTTCCCGATTTTCCCTATCTCGGCACCGCCTCCTATCTGCCCCACCGCACGCCCCGAGCCGCCTATGCGGCCATGGTAACGCGCCTCGACCGCGACGTGGGCCAATTGGTCACGCTTCTCCAGGATCTCGGTCTGCGGGAACATACCCTCGTGGTTTTCACCTCGGACAACGGCCCGCTCTGGGATCGTTTCGGCGGAACGGACACCGAGTTTTTCAACTCCGCCGGCGGACTACGCGGACGCAAAGGTTCGCTGTACGAAGGCGGCGTCCGCGTTCCCTGCGTGGTGAGTTGGCCCGGACACATCCCCGCCGGCACGCAGAGCGATCGCGTCACCGGCTTCGAGGACTGGCTGCCCACATTGCTCGAACTGGCCGGCCTCAAGTCCGCCCTTCCGCCCGACGTGGATGGCCGGAGTTTCGCTCCCACCCTGCGCGGCCGATCCCAGCGTGAACGGCCATTCCTTTACCGCGAGTTTCCGGCCTATGGCGGCCAGCAGTCGGTGATCTCGGGACGCTGGAAACTGATTCGCCAGAATCTCCAGCGAACCAACACCTCGACCATCATCAACGAACTCTACGATCTGCCGACCGACCCAACCGAATCGCGCAACGTCGCCCCAAAACATCCCGAGGTCGTCACCCAACTCGAGGCTCTGCTCCAACGGGAACACACGCCGTCCCGACGCTTTCCGTTTCCCATCCTCGATTCACGATCCGCCACTTCAGTCCGCGACGACGCGGAACAACCCGCCCGCTGACGGCGACGCGAGGCTCAACGGAATCTGAACCTCCCGCGTCGCCGGCGACGGCAGGACTTCCTTCATATCGCTCCAAGTGGATCCATCCGGCGCCAGTTGCTGAACCTGATAGCGCCGGCCCGGCGTCGCCAGGAACACCAAGGCATCCGGAGCGCCCAGTCTCACCGCTAGCGACCAGCGACTGGCTGCGTCTCGGGGATTCGTCCCCCACCGAAACTCCTCTTCGTTGGTGAAGCCATCGGCATCGGCATCTGCGGTCGCGTCCGCCAGCACCGGATTCAATTGATGCAACTGTTCCCACACGTCCGGGAGTCCATCGCCATCGCCATCCACCCGATTCGAACGACCGCTGGACGCGGTTGGCAGCGGATAGATCCAATCCGAGCCATCCGGAACACGACCCAGGGTTATTCCCGCCACTTGCCGGGGATAGAACACGCGGTCGATCAGGACACCATTGGTTCGCTGCAACGCGATCATCCCGCCTTGGAGGGGAAGCTTGAATCCCAAATGTTCCGAGCCTTGATCAGGCGATGCGTCCGCCTGAAACGTCTGAAATCCGTTCGGGGCCATGAAGGTGAGCGGCGTCACCGGACTGCGCACCACTCCGTCCGTGAAGACGAGTCCACCCAGATTGACCGGACGAGTGCCGGCATGAAACAGCTCGACCCAATCATCGATCCCGGGTCCGGAGGCGAGCCACTCATTGATCCGCACCTCCGAGCCATCCGCCAATTCCACCGGCGCATTGGTCGCGCCGGGCGTCGGCGACACGAGGGTCCAGAGCTGATTCGGTCCCCGCCCCACCGCGAGGTCGGGCAACTGAATTCCAAAGATCAGCCGATCCACCAGGACCCATCCCGACGGTCCCGGACTGAACACACTAAGCGTCTCGCCCAAGCGACCGAGTCCGAATCCGGTGTGAAGTCCAGGTGCTGCCGTTCGGTCATCACACCACAGCACCAAGAATCCCCCGGCGGGAATCACCGTGCCGGACGGAATCACGTAACGCCCTGGTCGGCCGGGATCATCGGACACCGCCCAGCCACCCACGTTGACCGCCGCCTCCGAGCGATTCACCAGTTCGAGATAGTCGGGAAACGCCCCACCGTGAGGCACGATTCCTTGATTCAACGCCAGGACTTCGTTGAGGCGGATGGCTCCCGCCGGATCTTCTCCAAACCGCACCAAGGCTTCCGCCGACCACGGCGAAGGATGCCCATTCCCGTCCACGTGCTGTACCCGCCACGCGTAGGTGCGACCCCATTGGAACTGGTCTTCGGTCAAAGCAAACGAAGTATCCGGAAGCGGATTGGTGCGGGTCAGCACCGGCTCGAGCCAACTGCGGTTGGTTTCCCGGAACTGCCAGACCGTCGCCGCTTGGGCGACCACTGGGTTGGTGTTGTAGGCGTACGGTGGTGCCGCCAGGAATTGGCCCAGCGACCGCTCCAACGGGTTTAACCCGGCGCTATTGGTCGGACGATGCGGTCGCGCAAAAAAGCCCAGTCCCAGCTGCGAATTAACAGCACGTTGCCGGCCCACTGCCCACGTGCGAATGAGACTGGAAATGCCCAGACCCGGGAGATTGTCCGGATCCAGCAGGGTATTGTTCAACCACCAGGCATTGGTCCGGAACTGATCTCGGTACGCCGCGACCAGGCTTTGCTTGAAGTAATTGGGACCCGCAAAAGGTGCCCCGTTGAAGATGGAAACGGACGTCCCCTGAGCATTGAACTGATCGTCAAAATCCCACGGCAGCATCGACCAGCGGCCGTTGGCCTGCTGCCACAGGTAATAGTTGTGCATGGTGTCGTCCCACACCCCCTGCCAGTTCACCAGCGCCACATGGGTCAGGGCCTTGTCCACATCCCACGCTTGCGAGAAGTAGGACCGCAATTTCGGCAGAACAGCTGCGGACGGAGCCGCCGTGGTCTTTTGCCGTGCTTCCCAGTGGGCATTCAACATCGACTCGAACGCGACGTGTCCCTTCCAACCATGCATCTGCTGCGTGTAGATCCATTCGTAGCGCTGTCGGGGCGTCCAGGCATTCGTCCCCTTGTTCAGTCGGGGTCCAAGCGCCAAGCCATTGCCCGCTCCATAGGGTCCCAACGCGGCGTCGAAAATGCCCTGGCTCTTATAGAATTCCCCGGCCGGTTCGGGATCGCTGAGGCCTCGTTCCGCCGCCTGTTCCTGATGATACCGCTCGAGAAGATCGAGATCGTACTCCTCCTGCGCCAACCGTTGCAGTCGGGCATTGGTGTTCAGATAGAGATCGATCCACCAGGTTCTCGGGGTGGGCAATCCCGCGGCGCGAAATACCGTGTGCCCCGCATAGGTCCGATAATCCTTGTCGGTCAGAAAGAGACTGTCGCGACCCAAAAACTTCGCGTAAGCGGGGAACTGAATCTTGTACGAACTCCGGCTGACATCCCGTCGAAACTGGCTGCCATGATGGCGCATCTGAACCTCGTAAACCCGTCCCTCCGCCACAAACAAGGCCGGCTGCGTGGCGTTCCACGAAGCCCGAATCAGACCCGGGGGATCCGGCAGTGTGACCCGCCGCGGCGTGCCACTGATGTTGGTCCGTAGAATGTCGAGGCTCTTCCGGGAAATGAAGACGTCGTAGACGGCATTGGTCGTCGTGGCCCGTTGGGGACTGGTGTACCAGGCATGCCACCGAATCGGATCGTCGGCCCGCGGGGACACCACTTCGTCACCGGTTCCCCGGTTGGCCCAGATCCGGTACCGCACAATCGTCCGGTTGGTTTGGGCCGGAACCTCAGCCTGAAACCGCGCATCCAGCCCACTGCCCACCGGCCACATCGGCTGGGCGGTGGTCGGTTTCAGAAGTGTGTTGAGATCCTCACGATACCATTCGAGGCGCACGTTGCCGATCCCGGCGCCGGCACTGAAGCCACATTCGACCCAAACGGGATTTCCCGCCCGAATCACCTCTGAACCATCCGGCCGTTGCCGCACATCCCGGGTGAGCACGATCGGCAGCGGCACTTCCCGCTGCACCGCATTGGATCGTCCCGGTGACGGTCCTGGCGCCAAGGGAGACGCCAGCCAGTTGGCCGGATCGTCACTGGGATGCGAATAGCTAACCCGCTCCAACGAGCGGCCGCGGTATTGGTAATCCCGGCTGTTCAGTCCGGTCCATTCGTCATCAGCCCCCAGGGCATCGGCCGCAATGGCCCAGGGCGACTCCGTTCGATACTCCACTTCATCCTGGCGCACCTCCGCCGAATTCACCAATTCGAGTCGTTCCCGCCGATTACTCAGATGCCCGTGCCACGGACCCAGGACCTGACCCGCCGCCAATCCGTACACAGCCGCCACCCGCTCGGGCTGACCCGCAATCACTACAAACCCACCCGCAGGAATGACCGTACCTTCGGGAAAAACGTAGTCGACGCCACCGGAGAGTTCCCACTGACCCAGCGAAACCGGTGCTGAGGAAGCGTTGTGCAGCTCAATGAACTCATGCACATCGTCCGTTAAGTCCAGAGCCGGCAGGCCATCCTCCCGGAACTCCGGCTTTTCGATGGGATGATAGTGAATCTCGCTGAACCGCACTTGCGCACCGGCCGTCCAAGCGAATGCCAGCGCAGCCCAAACCAGAGCTCTCCCGAGGAACATTAAGCTCCTAGACCCGGCAACCCGAACTTCGGTTACCCACCAGCGGTCATGGACCCGCTCTCGACCAAGCGGTCTCATGAAAGTTGCGTCACTTCGAACACCTGTGCGTGCCACGCCGGAACATCCAGGTACAACCCAGGATCAAGCAACCCGATGGCCGACCGATCATACACCTCTGGCCCCATTTGATCCGTTAGGCGCCATTGACTCTCCCGGGCGTCCGGCCACGGCCAGCGAACATACGCCTGCGCCGGATGCGCCGAATAGTTCACCACCACGAGTCGCCGCGCGCCGTCGTCCGCAGTCCAACCAAAAGCGAGAAAGTCTCCGGCGGTAGGATTGCCCTCCCATGCCGAAACCAGTTCCAACAAGGACCACTGTCCGTTCCGCACCACCGACGATCGCAGCGCTCGCAAAAGCCGGCGGTAGAATTCGGCGAGGGTCGGAGAAACCGGTTCCTGGGGTGCGCGAGTCAGGTGCGGAGAGACCCGGCGTTGGCAGCCTTCCAACTGACCTTGGTGAAAGAACCGCAGACCCGGACAAAAAAACGAAATCACCGCAGCCGCCTGATGCGGTCCCTCCGCGAACGTTGCCGCCACCCGGGGTTCATCATGATTTTCAAGAAAGCGCGCCAACCGATTCTGGTAGTTCAGTCCCGCTCGCAAGTGATCCCGAACCGGCCCCGCGACCCCTTCGCGCAGACGATCATAAAGTCGCTTGTCGTAGCAGGCATTGAACCCCTGTTGTTGCAGCGTCCACTCCAGATCCCAATACACTTCGGCGAGCAGGAAGAATTCCGGGTTCACCTTCCGCACGGCGGCCACTGCTTCCGGCCAGAACGGAGCCATGGGAATTCCCCAGGTCCGCTTGAAGATGTCGGGAAGAATCAGCATCGCCATGTCGCACCGCACCCCGTCGCACTGGGTCGCGATCCGCAGCAACTCGGCCTGCATCGCCTCCCGAACTTCTGGGCGCCCGTAGTTCAGCTGAATGGTATCCGGCCATCCGGGAAAGTAGGGATCCCGACCATGGGCAAACACCGGACCATCGGGCGTCAGTCGGAAATAGTTTTGCGGAGTTCGCGCCTGATCTTCCGCCGTGCCTTGAACGAAATGCTCCGGATGGGCGGAGACCCACGGATGATCTGGCGCGAGGTGGTTGGGAACAAAGTCCAGCATCAGACGCAAGCCCACTTGGGCCAGACGGACCCGCAATCGAGCCAAGGCGTCCGCCCCACCCAACTCCCGAGCGACTTCGTAGGCCGCAATCGCAAAGCAGGAACCGCCGATGTCCTCCTCCGTCAGATCCGGCAGCGTTTCCTCAAATTCCCGGCGCCACTCCGGTTGCTGCCGGGACACCCGTTGACCCGCCGGCCCGGTCTGCCAGATCCCGAGAAGCCAGATCCATTCGAAGCCTTGTTCCGCCCAGCGAGCCGCATCCGCCTCGGTCACGTCATCGAGCGTGGCGCGCCGACCCAACTGACGCCCCCGTTCGGTGAGCCAGGTCCGGGTGTTGACCTGATACAGCAAGGGATAGCGCGAATGCGTCATGACTACAGCAAGGTGAAGGTGTGGTAAGGAGAGAGGTGCCCGGGCTTTTTGTCCCGCAGAAAAGCAGTTGCTAGGATATCTCCCTTCCTCCAGAGCTCGCTAGAGTGCTAGCTTTGTCGTTGGTGTGACCTCCATTCGGCCGGGGGCCAGTCAGGCAAGGGCTGTCGAAGTTGCCTGAGCAGGTCACCCATGGTCTTAACCAGCTTGCGGAAGGACCGATTGCGACGATGGGCCAATCCAAGGTCAAAGACCGCACTCATGGCCGGTTGATCACCCATCTCCGAATACGCACGATGAGCGGGCATGAATTCTTCGAGGGCGCCCTTGGCATCACGCTTTGATTCAGGGTCCGCAGGACCGACGACTTCGTGAGCAATTCCGTACTGGCCGCCCAAGGATTCAAGCGCAGCCAGGAACCACGTTTCGTATTCGCGATAGGCGATGACGACATCGCACGGCGTTCCGCCAGCAACCTCGCGCGCCCATCCACGAACCTGTAACCCGCGCTCTTTGGGACAGTCGTCCTCGCCGTCGAAAAGAATGACGACTGCCGCGCATTCGGGTTGCAGGAGGGCGAGACGGACGCCGCTCTGTATTCCATCCTTACTGCGAAGCTGTGATTGGGTGCGCCGGATAGGCCGACCCACGCCGATATGCTGGCAAGCTGCCTCCGCGAGCAAGCGACGCAGCAGCACTGGTGCCGCCGCAACTTCGCCGTGACCTTCGACAATGGGATAAACCTTCACTTGAGAGGCTCAAAAAGGTCGCCGTTTCGAAGATCTTCCGTGTCGGCAAACAACTCGTCGGCATGGAGTGCGTTGGATCGGAGTAGTTCGCCCGCACCCATGAGATGCTCGCGCATGGCCTTCTTCGCAGCTTCAGAGGGGGGGAGCAGATGCGACGCCCCTTCGTGCCAGGAGACGATGCGCAGATTGGCATCCGTGATCCATTTGGCGTCCAACAACTCTGGGCTGTGGGTGGTCACCATGACTTGCATGGTCTTGGTGGCCTTGCGGATGAGGTCAAGTACCGCACCGAGGGCACCGGGGTGGATGGTGGCTTCGGGCTCCTCGATGACGAGCAGACTAGGACTGGGCGTCTGGAAAACGGCCATGATGAGACCCAACGAGCGAAGAGTGCCATCGGACATATTGAAAGCATCGAAGGTCAGTTTCTTCTTTTCGCCCCAGGCCTGAGAAAAACTCATCGAGAGTTTGTTGCCGTGCTTCTTGGGGGAAACGGCCTTGGTCGCTGGGACGATTGATTCCAAGATGCGGTTGATCTCGGTCTTGGTCGCGGTGGAGGTTTTGCCGCGGAAAAGTTCTTGAAGGACGCTGGCGGCATTACTGCCATCCGGCCGGAGCGCCACGCCGCTGTCTGGATCTTGCATTTCCCGAAGCTTGGCGGGCTGAATCGCATACACCCGCATGGCACCAAGAACTCTGAAGATGGGGGCAAAACGTTCGTCGCCACCCACTAGCGGAAGAGCAAGGGCGGAGGGCTCCAGCGCGGGTGTGAGACCTTCGACATTACTTTTCCACTTGTCCGTACGGTCGAACCACCAGCGGTCGTTCATTTTTCGGATCAAGCACTGTTCACGAACTAGGCGATATCCGTAGTTGGGGAGAGCCTTGACCTCGAAGGCAAATCGTCCGCCCTCGATGCCGTTAACGGGGCCAAACTCGAAAGCCAAGCCAAGGTTAGGCGGATAACTCTGTTGTCCGGAACTTCGATTCCTCACCGCCCCAATTCCCCCACGCCGGTCGAATACCGCCTGAAGCGGGGAGGCCATCGCTTCTGAAACAAAGCTGAACACGTCAGCTAGGTTGCTTTTGCCAGACCCATTGCGGCCCACGACGAAGAGCGGGTTATCAAAAGCAAGCGTCGCCGTCGGAAAACTCCGGAAGCGCTTGATAATGATCTTGGTGATGGGCAAGGAATTCATGTCAGTTGCTCCTGTTGAGTTCAGGTTGCGGCAGAGGACTATTTCAAGCGAGCCTCCATCTCCCTTTCCTCTCAGTGGGATGACGCTCCGCGGAGCCGTTCGTAAAGGGAGTCGTGACACGTCATTCGCCGAGACGCGAACGGCTCGGTGGAACCTCGCCCTACCCGGATTTCCCCTTCCGACTTCTCAGCTCTCAGCTCTCAGCTTTCTTCGCCCGCCGCGCTTGCCCATCTGGGGCCGGGTTCCGTAGGTTTCCGGGCATGAAATCCCTGCTCGGTGCGGCCTTCGCCGCCTGTCTGTGCGTTGCCCTGTCGGCAGCCGATTCCTTCACGATTGCCGTGATTCCCAAAGGAACGACGCACGAATTCTGGAAATCCATCCACGCCGGCGCCGTCAAAGCCGAACAAGAACTCGGTGCCCAAGGCGTCAAGGTGAAGCTGTTCTGGAAAGGTCCCCTGCGTGAAGACGACCGCGACCAACAAATCCAGGTGGTCGAGAACTTCACCGCCCGCCAGGTCAGCGGCATCGTGCTCGCCCCGCTGGATTCCCAAGCCCTGGTCGCTCCGGTCGCCAGTGCGGCCCAGGCCAAGATTCCCACCGTCGTGATCGACTCGGATCTCAAGTCCGACAAGCAGGTCAGTTTCGTGGCCACCGACAACTTCAAGGGCGGCCAACTCGGCGGTGAATTCCTCGCCCAGCAACTCGGCGGCAAGGGCAAGGTGATCCTACTTCGCTATCAGGTCGGCAGCGCCAGCACCGAAGCCCGGGAAGCCGGCTTCCTGGATGCCCTCAAGAAGTTCCCCAATATCCAACTCGTCTCGTCGGATCAGCACGCCGGCGCCACCCGCGAACTGGCTTATCAGGCGTCGCAAAATCTGCTCAACCGGTTTGGCCGCGACGTGGACGGCATCTTCTGCCCCAACGAAACGGCGACGATTGCGATGACCAAGGCCCTACGGGACATTGGCCGCGCCGGCGGCAAGGTGAAGCTGGTCGGATTCGACTCCGGCACCCAATCCGTCCTGGACCTCAAGAATGGCGACGTCCAGGCGTTGGTGGTGCAGGACCCGCTGAAGATGGGTTATCTCGGAGTGATGACGGTCGTGCAGCATCTCCAGGGCAAGACCGTGGAAAAGCGCATCGACACCGGGGTGTCCTTGGTCACCAAAGAAAACATGAATCAGCCGGACATGGCGGCGTTGTTGGCTCCGCCGATTGCCAAGTACCTGAAGGAATGATTCACCCTCCACCCGCCCCAAAGCGCCAGAGGGCTAGAGGGCTGGCGCACTCCAAACGCTTCGCTCCCTCCTTCCCGCTTCCCGCTTCCCGCTTACCGCTTACCGGTTTTGACTCCCGCCCCCCTCCATTTTTAAAGTTCTCCAGATTCGTCCCTTCCTCCGCGATCTCCGCGTCCTCCGCGGGAGACACCTCACTTGGTGAATCGTCCTCGCAGCCGGTATTCCTTCGGCGCTGACCACCATCGGCCGGTCGGCGGTCCATCCCCACTTGGCTTCGCGTTTGCCTTTCCGCGCCTCCTGGCGGCGTAATGGCGGCGGATGGCCCCACCGTCCGTCGCATGACGATTCCAGTTCGATTTCCTCGCCGGGCGTTGTTGGCCCTCGAAGTGACCCTACTCACTTCGATCGCCGCCAGCGCGGGACAATTCCCCTGGCCGCTGACCGTCCAAACCGCCGAGTCCGGTCTGACAGCCCTGCGGTACACTCCGGCCACCAATCGGGTCTACGTTCTGCTGAGTGGACCTTCTCTGAGCTCACTTGTTCCGCTGGCGACCAATGTGGAAACGGCCGGCAATGGGGAATTCCTCCTGCCACCGAACACTGAAGCTGCCCGGTTCTTCCGCGTCGAACGGCGTTATCTGGTGGCTCCGCCCGCCGCCGTTTGGCGAACCGTGGGTGCGGGTGAATCCCATTCGGTGGCCCTAAACGAAGCCGGCCAGGTTTGGGTTTGGGGACAGGATCAACTGGGCCAACTTGGCACCGGTGCCGGAAACGCCTCCCAACTTCGGCCGATCATCGGACCCACCAATCAAATTTGGACCAACATTCTTTCCGGAGGCGCCCATGTGCTGGCGCAGGATCAGTCCGGGGATTTGTGGGGCTGGGGCCGAAACTCCCGGGGAGCTTTGGGGCCACAAATTCCCCGAGGCATCGAGTCCCCGGTGTTCATCACCAATCGTCGGCGGGCTGAACGGCTGGGAGCGGGAACCGACCACACTTTGGCGAGCGAAACCAGCGGCGAACTTTGGGCCTGGGGCCGCGGCGAGGCGACCGCCTTCGACCGCCGACCAGAGCGGGATCATTTCACAGCGATTGCCAGCGGCGTTGCGGCGGACTGGACTCAACTGTCCGGCGGAACCACCCACACCCTCGCGCTCGACCGAGGTGGCGCTCTGTACGCGTTCGGCTCGAACGAGCGGGGCCAATTGGGGGATGGAACCCTTGAACGTCGCAATCTGCCCGTACGCGCCGCGACCCAACGAATCTGGCGGTCCGTAGCCGCCGGCGCATTCCATAGTCTGGCGATCGCGGACGACGGGTCGCTTTGGGCGTGGGGGGCGAACTCCCAGGGCCAACTCGGCGACGGCACTCAAACCGACCGGACGAGCCCCGTGCCGATCACGCCGGAACAACGCTGGTCCGCCCTGGCCGCAGGCGAAGGATTCTCTCTCGCTCTCGACACCACCGGAGCGCTCTGGGCCTGGGGCGACAATGCCTCTGGTCAACTGGGCGACGGGACGTTCCAGCCCCGCCTCGTGCCGCAACGCGTCCTGACCGATCTTCGCTGGAAACTCTTCGCCGCTGGGTCCCGTCATGTCGTGGCCGTGGCCACGGATGAAACGCTCTGGAGCTGGGGTGAAAATGCGAACGGACAGTTGGGGAACGGAACGGTCACGTCCACCAACTGTCCGGTGTTGATTCTACCCGACGAGTAATCCGGCCGGCCTGCGCGCCACCTCGATTAAGGCTTTGCCGCGGCGCTCGTGGTGTCGCCGACGTATTCGAGACGAACGATCTTGGAGTCCTTGTTGTCACCCCAATTCGTCCCGGTTTCGATCAGATACAGGCATCCGTCCGGGCCCAGTTCCAGATCCATCGGGCGCTTGAACGTCGTACCGGGCATGAATTGCTGCATTTTCACGATCTGATTCTGCTCATTGAGCTTCACCGCAATGATCCAGTGGCGCGACCACTCGTAAATGAACAGGGTGCGGTCGAGTTCCCGCGGCAGTTTGGTGGGTGATTTCAGGTTCTCGTTGAAGTGATACACCGGTCCGGCCATAGCGGTGCGGCCACCGCTGCCGACGACCGGGAACTTGGTGGACGGTGAGCCCGGATAGTAGATGAAGGCGGGCTGAGCGGGGGGCAGTTCCTTGATACCGGTGTTGTTGGCCGAATCGTTGATCGGATGCGCCGGATCGTAGAAGGTGGGTTTGAAGTCTTTCGCCAACCACGGTTCGGGTTTCGGAGCCAGAGCCGGGAGTTCGGCTTCGGGTTGGCCATTCTTGCGCGCCTCTTCGTTGGCCTTCTTCACGGCTTCCAACTTCTTCTTGGAGTCGTCGTAGGCGCGGCGGGCCTCCTCGTACTTCTGCCGCGTCGCATAGTCCACCGGCGCATAGGGCCTGTTGTTCGCCACGAACAGCGGCCACCCGAAAAATCCCGGACCCCGGGCCTGGTTGATTTCGTCGTGTCCGGCCGGACCACGCTGAGGGTCCATCCCGCCGGCATCGGGACCCACCTCGCCCCAGTACAAATACCCGTTGGCCGGATCGATCGAGATGCGGAACGGATTGCGATTGCCCATCACGTAGATTTCGGGACGCGTCCCGGGCGTCCCGGGCTTGAAGAGATTTCCGTCCGGAATCGAGTAGCCACCGTCTGCCTTGGGCTTGATGCGCAGAATTTTTCCGGCGAGGGAATTGGCATTGGCGGCGGAACGTTGCGCGTCCCACGGATACCGGCCGGGTCGGGGATCGTTGGGCGAGTAACCGTCGGATTCGAAGGGGTTGGTATTGTCGCCGACGGAGATATAGAGGTTGCCCTGAGGATCAAACGCCAGCGAACCGCCGACGTGGCAGCACTGTTCCCGCTGAACCACGTTGTCGAAGATTGTTACCCGCGATTCGGGATCCAACCGGTCCCCCTTCAACGTGAATCGGGACACCCGAATAATGCCGACCTTGCCCTGCTCATCCCGCGTGGTTTCCGGCAGGGAGTGGTTCAAATAGACCCAGCCGTTCTCGGAAAACTTCGGATCCAGCGTGATCCCGAGCATGCCCTCCTCCAGACCGGTGAAGACCGGAACCTCCCCGATGACCACGGACTCGGTGGCGCCCGGCTTGATCATTTTGATGATTCCCTTGCGCTCCACGAAGAACACCCGGCCATCGGGAGCCACGGCGAGTTCCATGGGATCCACCACGGTATCCTTCAATTCGCCATCGATGGTCTTGTCCTCGTCGAGGATGACTTTGCGAAAACTCGATTCCGGCGGGAGAAAGTTATCGCCTTTGAAAACACCGGCAGCACCGGTGGTGGGAGTCTGGGTTTCTTGCGCCTGGGCGGAAACCAGGCAGCCCAAAGCACAAACAAGAAGGACTGGGAGACGCATGCGGAGCGATGGACTACCGGGAGCGGGGGTTTAATCAATGCAGATTCACGACCCAGCGAATTCTCTTCGGGCCCGGGACGCCGGAGCGGTCACCTCCTTGCCTTGGCACCATTCCAGGGAACAGAACTTGTGACTTCCCGCAGATTCGGCGTACGCTGACCGAATCGGGCGTAGACAACCGATCGAGGGAGGTCCGTTTCACAGATTTCTGGAAACGTACATTGACACCCCTAGATGGCTTTGGTTAGTTCGGCGTCCTTTTTCGAAGGTCTAGGTATGTACGCAGTCTTGGAAACCGGTGGTAAACAGTATCGCGTGGCCGCAGGCGACACGTTGGAAATCGAACGCCTCAAGGCGGACGCGGGTCAGACGTTCACGTTTGACCGGGTCCTGCTCGTCAACAAGGACGGTCAGGTCTCGATCGGCGCTCCCACCGTCTCCGGTGCGTCGGTCGTTGCCGACGTGGTTGAGCACATTCGGGGTGACAAGAAGGTCATCTGGAAAATGCGCCGCCGTAAAGGCTACCACAAGAAGCAGGGCCACCGGCAGGAACTGACGGTGGTGAAGATCAAAGAGATCGCCGCCTAAACTCTGGAAAGACACCCATATGGCTCACAAGAAAGGTCAAGGCAGTTCACGCAACGGGCGTGACAGTGTTAGCAAACGTCTGGGCGTTAAAGCGTTCGGATCAGAACTCGTCACCGCTGGCAGCATCATCGTGCGCCAGAACGGAACCAAGTTCCACGCCGGCCAAAACGTCGGCACCGGCCGCGATTGGACGCTCTTCGCCCTGGTCGACGGACGCGTGAAGTTCGACAAGACGGCCCGCAAGGTGCACGTCACCCCGGAAGCCCTTCCGGCGAGCAATTAAAGCTCCCACCCCTTTGCCGGGCGAGGCGATGTGCCTCGCCCTTTTTTATTTCGTCCGGCCCCTAGCCCCGAATCGCCCCTTCCCCCGCCCACCCCGGCCCCTAGTTTCCGCCCATGTTCGTCGATGAGGTCAAAGTATTCGCCCGCGCCGGTCACGGCGGCAAAGGCTGCGTCGCTTTCCATCGCGAGGCCTACCGACCCAAGGGCGGACCCAGTGGAGGCAACGGCGGCCATGGCGGTGATATCATCCTCGAGGCCAGCCACGACCTGAACAATCTGATCAACCAGTTCTATCAGCCCCGGCTGATCGCTGAATCCGGTGAGGCTGGCATGGGTAAGGGAATGGATGGGCACGCCGGAAAAGACATGATCATCAAAGTGCCCTGCGGCACCTTGGTATGGCGGCTGCCTTCACCGGCCGCGCCCGCCCCGGAAACGGACGACGAGGAGGAAGCGGATGCGCCCACCGCGGTACCCATCGCCACCGCCGGTCGACCCATTATCCGGTCCGGCGGAGTCCGAGCCGTGGAACTCGATCTGACCCAAGAACCCGACGAAGAAGTTCCCCTTCACGCCCCCAGCAAGGGCGAACTCGTGTGTGATCTGACCCAAAACGGCCAGCGCTTCACGTTGTGCAAGGGAGGCCGAGGGGGTCTGGGTAACCGCAATTTCGCCACCTCGGTCCGCCAAGCCCCGCGATTCGCCCAACCCGGCGAACCTGGCACCGAAGGCAATTTCCTCTTCGAACTGCGCCTGGTCGCCGACGTCGGCATTGTCGGATATCCCAACGCCGGTAAATCCACATTGCTGGCCGCCATCTCCAAGGCCCGGCCCAAAATCGCCCCCTACCCCTTCACCACGCTGACCCCGCAGATCGGCATTGTGGAGTATCCGGACTTCCGCCGGCTCACCCTGTGCGACGTCCCGGGTCTGATCGCCGGGGCGCATCAGAACGTGGGTCTGGGCCACAAGTTTCTTCGGCACATCGCCCGGTGTCAGGCGTTGGTCATCCTGCTCGACATGGCCGGCACGGACAACCGGGCTCCTTGGGATGACTACAAGTCGCTGATTGAGGAACTGGAGTTGTACGATCCCGCCTTGCTCGAAAAACCCCGACTGGTGGTGGCGAACAAGATGGACGAAGCGCCAGCCGAGGCGAATCTGAAGAACTTCAAGCGCAAGATCCGGAAGGTCCCGTTGCTGCCCATATCCGCCGCCTTCGACGAAGGCCTGCCGGCCTTCCGCAAATCGATACGGGAGATGGTGGAAGACGCCGAGGCAGAAGCCAAAGCCCGGCGCGCCTGAATTGGTCTACGTGGGACTGGGCTGGAACGGCCGCCACAGCGTCCAGTCAAACGCCTCCAAGGCCCCCAATCGCTTCTTGTAATCGTACGGCGAAGCCAGGTCGTAGACGTAGCCCGGGTATAGATACCGACAACCCCGGCGCCGGGCGTAAGTGATTTCCCAAAGGAATGTCGCAGTACCCAGACTGCGGGCGCTTTCTTCGGGTTCAAAGCAGGCGTACACCGACGACGCGCCTTCCCGGCCGACGTCCAAATAGCTCGCCGCCACCAACACCCCAGCCCGCCGAACCGTTACTTCGACACACTCGCACGGGTACGCCCAGGAACCGCGTCGACGGCCGGGATCAGTCCCCAAAAACGTCTCCAGATTTTCCGGGATGTTGGATTTGAATCGTTGGGTGTGGCGCTGGAAGAGCTGCTGATGTTCCTGGTCCACTTGGGGGCGTTCGTAACGGACGTCCAGATCCTGATTTCGTCGCGCCACCCGGATCTGACTTTTCGACGGAATCCAGCGGGCGAGATCCACCCGCAGGGGAATCACCTTTGCCACAGCCCCTTCATGGATCGCCTGTGAGTAGCGGAAAAACCGGCTCCCAAAATGGCGCCAGCCTTGGCTCCACAAGGCATCCATGCCCTCCGGAATCAGTCCCGGACTCTCAAACATTTCTTCAATGGCCGGCCAGCGCCGCTTCCCCGCCACCCCTGCTCCAGGCTCGTGGAGGAATCCCGACTCGGAGGATGAACCCGCATCAGTCGCCACGCCGGGCAACCTGCCGCAAACTTCCGCCCCCGGCGATGCCGAACTCGTGCGCGAATAAGTTGATCCGCTGTCCAACCATCGCGCCTCGGGCTCCATCCAGCGGCAGATTTAAACTGCAGATTGAGCGCCGATTTACGCAGACTATTTTCGGAAAGGAGCCCGCCCGAGAGTGCTCCCACCGTTTTGGTCGCCTCCTGCCTCCCGCCTCCCGCTTACCGCTTTCCTGATTACCTCTCAGCTCTCAGCTTCTTCCCCGACAGGTACTCAAATGGACAGTAAGAAAAATCCGGTCGCTCCGTTCCTTTCACGCCCGCCGTCGGCGCGGCCCACCTGATCAGAGCAACGGGCCGTCCCCACCCACGCCGGCGGCGGGTCGACTGGAGTTTTCTCCCGCGAACCAGTTGAGAGAAAAATGCCGTTAGGGCGACGCTCTGCGAAGCCTGCGTAGCTGCGTAGCTACCGCTTTCCGTCCCGGCTGCTGACGCGTCGCGCAACGCCAACCCTCACCCACTCCCACCCGCCCCAAAGCGCCAGAGGGCTGGCGCAGTCCAAGACGCTTCGCGCATCCCTTCCCGCTTCCTGTCTTATGCACGTTCCCAGCTTGGGCCCTCCTCCTCTCTCTCAGCTCTCAGCTCTCAGCTCTCAACTGTTCGCCGCCCGACAAAGCCATCCAGCGGCGGATGACACCGGCCGCCTGATCGGGCTGGGTGGCGAGCACATTGTGGTCAGCGCCCCAGAGCATCTCGCGCCCCTGACAGCGGGGACACTCCCGCCGTAACCAGCGCGACACCGGCCACCACGGGACCACCGGATCCCAGAATCCAGCGAGAGCCCACACCGGCACCGGGGTCGTTCGCGCCACCAACCGGGGATCGGCACCGCGAATTAGTTCCAAACGGCGCGCCATGGCTTCGCGATCGCCCGGCTCGAGCCGTCGGCGCACAAACTCCTCCAGCGACTCTCGGACTTCCGGGGCGTGACGATGCCGGAACCCGGCGTAACGGGAATACCCCCAGAGCAAGACCTTCACGGCAGCGTTGGGGAGATTCCGAACCAACCATTCCACCATCCGCACCCCCGTCATCCACGGATAGCGAACGAAGCCTCCGGCGAGAATCAGCCCCTGAACCTCCAACCGGGGTTCGGCTTCCGGATGAGCCAGGAGTTCCCACGCCACTTGGGAACCAAACGACTCAGCCAGCAGCCAGCCGTGTTCGATGCCTTCGCGCCGAAGGGCCGTGCGCACCGCCTGCGCGTAGTCCGCCAACGTCAGTTGAGTGGAACGCGCATAGCAGAACTCGACCCAGCGAACCTGACCCTGCAGTGCCCGGCGAAGGCTTACCCCCAGGCTCCAATCGCCGTGAAGGCCCGGCAGATAGATGAGCGTGGGCGCGGTGGCGGGGCCGTAAACCCGGATGACCAGTTCGTCCGGCGGATTCACAACCGCCCCCCTGGGATTCCATTCAGGCCGGCGGATTGGGACTCGTCGGCGTGAGCGCTTCGGCTCGGGCATCTTCGGCCGCCGAAGGAACGAACAGCGCCAATCCCGCGCCCAACACCGCCATCGGCCATTGCCAGATGGGCAGGAGGAAATAGCTGGCCGTGGCGCGACTGGGGTCCTGATTGGGTTGCACCACGAGGTAATTCGTCAGACCGAACAAGAAGGCAACCCCCACCAAGGCCAAAACCATCACCTGCACCCACGGACGCCGGGCAATCCACGCGGAAATGAGCGGTAGGACGAACGGCGACATGCCCCACAGCACCACCATGAAGCCTGCGTCGTTCATCGATCCCCGCAACCCGCCACTCCGGACCAGGGACCAAGCCGGCAACAGCGCACCCGCCAGCGCCACAAGGAGGGTCAGGTGAAACAGCGGCGATTTCAGTTTTTCGTTCATCGGACGGCTGTCCGGACGATGCCCACTGCCAGTCATTCATCGCGAGTCCGATTTTTTGCCGGCATCGGTCGTAACACCTGGGCCGAACGTCGAAACACGTCCGCCGGTACTCCCAAGGCCTGTTTCAGGCGGACATCCCGATCCCACACGTTGGTGATGGCGGAAAGCTCCTTCATTTCGGCCTGGGTCAGATGCAGCGGAAAGAACCACGGCGAAACCAGCGGCGTGTTTACCAAAGGAAAGTCCGATCCGTAACAGAGCCGACCGGCAAACTCCGGCCGTTTCAGAGCGACTTCCAGGTACCCCAGTCGATTGATCTGGGTGAGCGAGGAAATCTCCGAGTACAGATTCGGATACTCCCCCATCAGACGGGCGAGCCGGTCCAGATCCGGCTCGCCTTCATTGGACCCAGTGGAGGCCACATGCGCGGCAATGACGGTAACCCCCAAGCTCAGCGGCAAGCGCAACCGCACGGGATCGGCCAGCGTATCGTCAGCCCAGGTGAAGGAGCGTTCCTGACCGGTATGGGAAAGCAGCGGCAGACCCAATTCCTTCATTCGCGTGTAAAACGGAACGAGACGCGGATCCGCCGGATCGATGAGCATGATGTTCGGAATCCACTTCACGAGTACGGCCCCGTGTTGCGCGGCCCAGTCGAGCTGCTCCAGGGCATTGGTCCGGTACGGATGAATGGATGCTCCAAAACGCAGATTCGGATACCGGGCCACTTCTCGGGCGAGGAATTCATTGGGAACCAGCACTTCAGTACGCGCCTCGTCAAAGTGGCCTTGGGCGTCCACCACGCCGTCCATCGCCAGCACCACCGCCGTCTGGACGTGACTGCTCCCGGAGACCTGATCGGCAATGCGTCGGATCAGGAGGGCATCCCCTTCCCGTTCCACTTCCGCCAGGGTCGTTCCGAAGGCTTGGAGATAAATCCCGAACTTACGGCTGTTGCGTAGTTCCCGGGAGATCCGGCATCCGCTGTTCCCGGCGCCGATTCCCGCCGTGTGCACATGCAAATCCACCACCGGGGCCGAAGGGACTTCTTCCACCGAACGCATCGGCCCCCGGAACAACGCGAGCCGCAAGGCCAGCACTCCCAGGACGGCGATCCCCAGCGCAACGAACACCCCGACGGCCCTGCGCCGCCAACCGCGTTGTTTGCTCCGGTCCATTGCAGACTTCATAGACACCCAACTCTTGTTCCGTCGGAACGCAACCCGTCGCCTCCGTCACGACGGGACGATTTGGGCCTGGAGCTCCCGATGATTGATCTTGCCCGTGCCCAGCTTGGGAATCTCCCGCAGGAATTTCAGTTCCCGCGGCACGCAGAGGTTGGTCAGGCCCCGGGCCTTGATGACCCCGCGCAGGTCTTCCAGCGTCAGCCGAGGTTCATTGGTCACGGCGATGAGCACTTCGCCCTTGTCCTCGTCGGGCCGGGTCACCACCGCCACTTCGCAACGGTTGCCGTACTGCGGGAAGGCACCGCCCAGCGCATCTTCCACCGCCGTGAGACTCACCATTTCGCCGCTCACCTTGGCGAACCGTTTCAGCCGGCCGAGAATGAACACGAACCCCTCTTCGTCCACGCGCACAATGTCGCCGGTGTCATACCAGCCCTGGAGTTGCTTGAACTTCGCGTCCGCCTCGGCATTCAGATAACCCCGCATCACATTGGGTCCGCGCACCAACAACCGCCCGCCTTCCGCCACGCCATCCACCGGCTCGACGCGCCATTCGATCCCAGGCAGGAACCGACCCACGGAACCGAACTTCAAATCCAGCCGCGTGTTCAGACAGATCGCCGGACTGCACTCAGTAGCGCCGTACCCTTCCAACAGTCGGACACCAAACTTGCGGGCCCAGGTATTGGACGTCGCCTCCTGAATCTTCTCGGCCCCCGCCACGAGGAACTTCACCGAATTGAAGTCGTAGGGATTGGCCCGGCGGGCGTAGCCGTTGAGAAAGGTGTTGGTGCCGAACATCACCGTGCAGACCTTGTCGTACACCGCCGCCGGCACGACGCGGTAGTGCAGCGGGGACGGATACAGGAAGGTGTAAAAACCACGGGTCATCGGAACGATCAGACCCGCCATCAGGCCAAAGCTGTGGAACAGCGGCATCGCACTGAAGAACCGTTCGTGGTCGGTCACATCAAGCACGCCGAGCACCTGACGCAGATTGGCCAGCAGATTGCCCTGGGTGAGTTCCACGCCCTTGGGAACGCCTTCCGAACCGGAGGTAAACAGGATGACCGCCGGCTGGGCGCGCTGCTGATCCGGCAGTTGTACCGGGACCAAGCCTTGTCCGCACGACCAGGTCTGACGCCACAGCGCCGCCAATCGAATCCCGGTGGTGATGCCCTTGCGAACATCCTCGAGGTAGATCAGTTCGATTCCGGCGGACGTGAAAGGCTCCAGCTTCAGCTTGGCCTTCTCGGCGAACGCCCGGGAAGTAATCACGTAGCGAATTCCCGCCAGCTGCGTGCATTGCAGCATGGTGGGAACGCCCGAGGAGAAGTTCAGAATCGCCGGGACGAATCCCGCCGACCAGAGACTGAACAGCGTCACCGGCGTGCTGTTGACATTGGGTAGCAATACGCCAACCCGGCCCGGCGCCATCGGCGGCCCCATCCGCCGCCGCCACTCGCCCGCCAACACATCCACCCCGACCAGCAGCCGACGAAAGGTCAGTTCGGTGAACGTGATGTCTTCCAACACCACCTTGCCCGGCTGACTGCGCGCGGCTTCGACGATCGCCGCCAGCACGTGGGAGGGACCCACTTCCTGTTCCACTTCGAACTGTTGCCGCAGGACCGCGTCCCGCAGCCACGTGGTGATGCGCTGTCGCGCCACGGCACTGGAAACGCCCGTCAACTTGGGCGCCTCGAGCACCGCGCTGAAATGCGCCGTCACCCGGGGAAACCACTGCGTCCAACCGCTGTGCCGGACGAACGGAACCCGGCTCGCGTTGCGCAGATAACAGGTGATCACGCGCGCGCCGGTCCGGTGAATGAGAAAGCCGGTGCCATCAAACAGCTTCATCAACGATCCACTGAGGGAGATCCGGCCCTCGGCGAAGAGCACCAAACGCCCGCCCTTGGCCAAGAACTGCGCCATGTGCTTGGCCGCATAGGGCGAAGAGGTATCCACCGGGAAGGTCCGGCTGTTGATCATCATCTTCCGGTGAATCCACGACGCCTCGGCGGTGGTGGCGCTGGTGACGAACTTCCAATCATCCTCCAAAACCGAACCCAGGAACATCCAGTCGAGCCAGGACACGTGATTGGGGATGAGCAGGACCGGACCCGGCGTGCGGAGGACATCCACGTTGAACGCGCGGAACCGAAACCAGAGTCGAGCGACCCAGATGCAGAGAAGCTTCATGATGGAAGGCGGGCGGAAGATGCGTCAGAGGCGTCGGAAGTGCGACGACGGAAGTGGCGGGACGAGTACGACGACTGTCCGATCAACCCGATCAAGACTGCCGCCGTCATCAACAGACACAGGGGTGCCAGTACGGAATCCCAGGGCACCCGACCCCCACCCCGACGCAGCGGCCACTCCGCCGCCAAACGGGCCCCCGGGCCGGGAAACGGAGCCGAAGCCAACAATTCCCCGCGTTCATTGAGCGCCTGAGAGATTCCGGAACTCGCCAC
The DNA here is from genome assembly GCA_017309115.1 of Verrucomicrobiota bacterium. GTDB lineage: Bacteria > Verrucomicrobiota > Verrucomicrobiia > Limisphaerales > UBA9464 > UBA9464. The sequence goes on from JAFLEF010000007.1 coordinate 22,288, forward strand.
TCGGAACAGCGGCACTCCGTATTCCAGCACCCGCAGTCGGGACATCCGGGCGTTGAGCCGATGCTGGGCTTCGCCCCAAGTCTCCAGATCCATGGTCGGCACCAGCAATCCTTCCGCTCCGGCTCGCACGAGTTCATCCATGACCCGTCGATAGGACGCGTCGTAACAGATGGCGACACCGAGACGTCCCCACGGGGATTCCCACAATCGTTGGTGCGGCGCTGGTTCGCCGTCCTTGAAGAACTGAATGGGCCGTGACTTCGCCTGCGAGAAGACCACTTCGCCGTCGGGACTCACCACAAACGCCGTGTTGTAGAAGCGTTCCCCGGAGCCGGCCGCGCCTCGTTCCAACGGCCGATGTTCACCGTGATCGGCTCCTCCCCCGGATGCTTGTCCGATGGCCTGCCGCCCACCGGCCACCAACCATTTTCGCTCGCGCCGACACCAGTCGCGAATCGTGGCCGGCACTTCGCCGTCGAAGGTGTATTCGCTCAACTGCACCAACTCCGCCTGAGGTTCGGCCCGAGCGAGTTGCTTGAGAGCCATCGTGACCTCCGGCACTCCGGGCGCCTCCAACTGCACACCGGCCACCCGCACCGGACGCACCTCAGCCGGGGGCAACGGCCGCAGGAAACTGATTCCCACCAGCACCGCGGCACCGGCCAACAGACCAACGCCCTGAATTCGTCGGGGACCTTCCCGCAACAACAGCAATCCACCCGCCGCCCACCCGGCCACCATTCCTATTCCGTAAACACCCCACGTGGACAACACCGTCTGCGGACCATTCTGAAACACCGTGCCCGCCGCGAACCAGGTGAACTTGAGCCACCACACTTCACTGCGCAGATATTCCACCCCGCACCACAGCACCGGCGCCAACAGCAAAGCCCAAAGGGAACCCGCCACCGCCTGAACCCGCTGGAGCATCCCCAGAAACGCCGCGTGGAACAGCGCCAGAATCAACCACAGCGGCAGCGCCGCCGGACCGAAGATCGTCCACAGGAACTCCATTGGCGGCACATAAACCCCCAGCCCCACCACCAGTCCGGAATAGAAGGCCCGACGAACCGTGGCCGACCGTCGTAGTTCGAACACGCCTGCCAGATACCCCACCACCAGAAAGGCCAACCGGGACTCCTGAAACGCCAGATGAAAACAAACCACTGCGAACAGTCCCCAACCCAGCGCGGTCGGGAGCTTCAAAGGAGCCATGGCGCCCACCTTCGAATCGTCACCCGCCGGAATCGTTTCTGCCGCGAACGCCTTCATTCAGCCCTCCTTTTGGGGAATGCGCAGCCAAGCCACCACCACGGCCACCAATCCCGCCAACACCAGGAACACCTGCGACGCCGACAACCCGAGCCGGGTACACCCCAGCACGATCAGACCCGCCAGGATCATCCCCAGGTTGTCGCCAAAATTCTGCACAGCGATCGTTTTGCCGAGCTTGCTGGGATCGGACTCCGACTGGAGCGCGGCATTGAGCGGGATCAGGAACAATCCCGCCGCCATTCCCGCCCCGATCAACACCGCCACCACCGCCGGCAGGATCACCAGCGTCACCGCCATCGTCCCATCCGGCTGGGGGGAGTGCAGCACCGTGCGTCCCCACTCCGCCCATCCCAACGGGCCGACGCCAAAGATGGCCACAAGCAGTGTCGCCAACAGAAACCCATAGCGCCGGGCATGCCGCAGATCGCCCACCCGATACCACACGCCGGCCAGAACGCTCCCGATCATGACGCCCACACTGAGCCACAATCCCAGCAACGCGATTTGGGTGTTGTTGGGCAGACGCAAGGTCTCCAGCCCCCAAGCCTGGAAGTTGATCTTCATGGCCGCGCCACACACCCAGAACAGCGCCGTGCCGATCAGAATTTTTCCCAACCGCGTTCCGGCAACCAGCCCCCGCAAGCCATCCGTGGCAAACTGAACCACGTTACCCTGCCACCGAGGGGCCGGGAAACACAGCAGCCGGATCAGATGCTCGGAAAACTCCGAAATGCTCGTGCGCAACCGGACCGTGTGATCCGACGGAGTGCGCTCCATGAAGGCATTCAGCGCCATCGACACCGCAAAGATCACGAGCAGGATGCCGTAGCAAACTCCCACCGGCAGCCGATCCACCAACACTGAGCCGGCAATGGCGCCGGTCAGGATCGCCAGCAAGGTCAGCAGTTCCACCTGCCCATTGGCTTTCACCAGCCGTTCCCGCGGGAGAATTTCCGGAAGAATGCCGTACTTCGCCGGCCCGTAGAGCGTTGAGCCAATGCCCACGATCAGATACCCGGGAGCCTGCCAGACGTAACCATACCAGACGCTCAGCGCACAGACCGCCGTGCCGAGCAACTTGAGAAAGTTGCCCCCGAGGAGCCAGGATGTCTTGGCGTACCGATCATTCAAGTAGCCCGCCAAGGGCGCCAAGACCACGTACGGAATGAACAGCAGACTGGTGTAGATGGCGCTGCGGGTTCGCAGTTCGTCTGTAGTGATCTGCCCGGCGGTCTGCAGCAGGGTCAACTGACCCACGATGACCGCCAGAATGGCGTTGTCCCCAAACGCTCCGAGAAACTGGCTGCCCAGGAGCAGCGGATAGTTGCGGCCGGACTTCACGCGCGGACCTCCGGCAGACTACGGCTCGCCCGTTCCGTGTTCTCCGCCACAATCTGAAGCACCGCCGCCACCTCCTTGGCCCGCCGCGCCGAAACGCCGCCCCAGACCACCTCCGCCGCCCGGTAGTAGTGCGGCAGAATCTCTTCCATCAACTCCCGACCGCTCCGGGTCAACACCACCCGCCACGCCCGACGGTCGTCCGCCAACTCGCGGCGCCGAACCAACTCACGCTTCTCCAACCGATCCACCAACCCGGTGATGTTGGATCGGTGGGTCAGCAACTCGCGGCTCAAGTCACTCTGGGAAAGCCCCTCCGGCTGATCCGTCAGCAAGTTGAGCAGATTGAACTGAGCCGGACTCAGGTCCCACCGGGCAAAAAACAGACGGCTCGAATTCCAAATCGTCTCCGCCGTCCGCAGCAGCTGAAGCAGCGCCGGATAATGTGGACCGGGACTCGCGTCGTCATTCATGCCGAGCAGTTGTCGCACCTATTGTTGCTATGTCAACAATTGCTCTTTTGACAGAAAACCGGTTGAGAGTTGAAAGTTGAGAGTTGAGAGAAAAGTCCAGCCGGTGGGCGAGGCTTTGCCGAGCCGTCCCCCATTGTGGAGTTCGGCAGACCATTCTGCCGCTTTCCCATGGGCGAGGCTCCAGCAGCAATCCTCGCATCACAGACCTCAACCGCCTCCCGCTTCCCGCTTCCCGCTTCCCGCTTCCCGCTTCCCGCTTCCCGCTTCCCCCTTACCCCTTACCCCTTACCCCTTACCCCTTACCCCTTACCCCTTACCCGCCCTTAACCTTCCAGATGGCATTCCCCCAGCGTACAGCGCAATCTACGAGCGAAGTTCCTCCCGCCGATGAAAACCTTGCCCGTCCAGCGGTCGAACGCGTTCACCTTGATCGAACTCCTGGTCGTGATCGCCATCATTGCGATCCTGGCGGGCCTGCTGCTCCCCGCGCTCGGCAAGGCCAAGGAACGGGCGAGGATGACCCAGTGTCTGAGCAACCTGCGGCAAATCGGCATCGCCCTCATCCTGTACGAAGGCGACCACAAGAAACTGCCCCCCAAAGCCTCACAGGTGCCCGACTTCATGAATCCGCGAGCGCCGGGCTGGCAGAACAACTGTCTCTATGCCATCTCGCCCTATCTCCAGGGTTCAGCCCGGGACCGCAGCTCAAAAATCTACGCCTGCCCCAGTGCGAAGAAACCAGGGGACGGATCCGACGCCACCACCAATAGCGCCACCGGTTACCTCCCCAATGCCGTGGTGATGGAGCGGACCCTTGATTCCATTCGGCAACCCTCGGCGGTGGTGTTCAGCCAGGAAACCATCCGCTTGGTGAGCTTCACGGCCCTTCGTCCAGCCGCCGGATCCGACTTCGGGATGTGCCCGGGTCAGTTCACCTTCTGGCACGTCAAATTGAAGCCGGGCCTCGACTGGTACTCCAGCCTGCACAATCAAGGCGGCAACCTGCTCTTCGTGGACGGTCATGCCGAATACCGCAAAGCCGCCGCCCTCCGCGCCCGCGACTTCGGACTCGTCAACGGCAGCTCCGGAAAAGCCGACGACGACCACAAAAGCAACGACACCCTCTGCTACCGCACGATCTTCGATTAAGCCCAGCGCTCAGCTCTCCTTCGTCTCCCTCTCCCACTTTCTCCCCGTCTCCTCGTCCCCTTCCTGTTTTCATGTTTTCCAGATTCATCCCCTCCCCTCCGCGTCCTCCGCGTCCTCCGCGGGAGACCCGTTCGGTGGGGCGACGCTCCGCGGAGCCGTTCCCCTGGGGACTCCCAACGCGTCCTTTGGAAAACCCGGGCAGAGGAACCACGAAATACACCAAGTCTATTCTACCGTGATGGCGCGGTGCGGCCCGCAGAGCCACGCCACCGGGGCCTGCTTCCAGACGGCGTGCAACCGGCCGGTCCACAACGGGCGCTCAATCATGCAGGCCCACTTTACATTTAGACGTCTAAACGTAAAAAGTGGTTTCAACACTTCACCGGGCTGAAGTGGCGGAATCTTGCTGACAAAATCTCTCGGTGGAGGGCGGTCTTGAAAAGGGCCGCCCAGTGGGACGTTTCCTCCATGACCGTCGTCGCCGACTTCAAGGAATGCGTCCTGCTGCCGACCGTGCAGCCAGGGGACCGTTTTGATCTCCAGATTGCCGGAGCGGGCAAGTTCGTGCTGACGCGGCTGGAATCCGCACCGACACGTCCCGCTGCCGTAAAGGTCGAGCGGCGCGGCGGTTTCTCGGTGGGGGTGCTGGACCGTCCAATTGATGAGCAGGCTCTGGCGGAGGCCCTATAGGAGTTTCCGTGAAGCATCTGTTGGGCCTGGCGGATCTCGCCACGAAGCACGGGCTGAAGCTGGCTACGCTTGACCGGCACCTTTCGCATCCCCACGCGGAAGTGATCGCCTGGAACTGCACTCTGCTGCTCGGATTGGTGACTTTTGCCAGCCGCGATCTCCGCGTCCTCCGCGGGAGACCGCTTCGGTGGGGCGACGCTCCGCGGAGCCGTTCCCATGTGGACTCCCGACGCGTCCTTTCGAAAACCCGGGCAGAGGAACCACGAATCACACCCAAGAAGCACGAATGGGGAGGCGATCAGAATGACCGGTCGAAGTGACCGCCTTCCGCATTCTCTCTCAGCTACCCACAAACCAGTTGAGAGTTGAAAGTTGAGAATTGAGAGAAAAGACCTGGAATTCAGCACGTTAGAAGTGCCGACGGGTTTGTGGGCACAATGCACATCCGGTTCACCGGTTTTGGCTCCTCTCAACTCTCAGCTGATTCCCGCTCCCCTTCCTGTTTTCATGTTTTCCAGATTCGTCCCCTCCCCCCTCCGCCTAGCCGTTCCCCGGTGGACCCAACGCGTCGGTGGCAACGGGAGTGCGATCAGCGAATTCGGAAGAAACGCCCCCACCATTCGGGAGGCAGTGGAGGAGTATGAAAGGCCATGCCCCAATTGGTTTCGGTGGATGAAAACCACGTCGTCCAATTCTCCAAGTCCTCGGACATCTCGAGGGTGTAGCCGCTGGGCGCTTGGCCGCTGAGCGCGAAATGCACCTGGCCCTGGGCGTCTGCGACTAGGTTGCGGATGGCGACGTCCGAGATGGCGCCTCCGGCGGAATCGAGTCGCCACCATTTCGGGTTGGTACTCGGCAATCCCTGAACCGGCAGAACCGGCAGACCTGCCAGTTGACCCGTCGGGTGAGGAACCAGCGAACGGAGCCCCAGGGCGTTCACTTCGACAGCCACCACCGGCATTCCGAAAAGCACCGCATCAGGCTCGAACGCCAGCGTCATCGTCCGCGCCGGAATCGTGGGCCGGGTTGCCGAATAGAAGAGTCCGGAAACCAAGACCGCGCCGTCGGCCCGTTCGGTCAGCGCATGCATCTGCGCCGCCAGCCAGCGATCCCCGGCCGCCTCGAATTCAACCACCTGACCTTGGAGAGCCCCATTCGTCTGATAGACCCGGACCGGAATCGCTACGCCCCACGTTTCACCCACGCCGGCCAATCTCCCGTCCTGCAAGACAACCGGAGACGATCCGGCCGTTAACGAGACACCATCGAGTCTTCGCGGGCCGGTGGCGGTCACGCGAAACACCGATTGCCCGGCGAAGAGATAAATGAAATCCGACCCACTACCTCGAAGTCTTAGCCCAACGAGATCCCCTTCCTGGGGAATGGACCAGCGGTCCAGGATTTGCCCGCTCGGAGAAACCCGGACCAAGCTCCAGCCGGAATCACATCCAAAAGTTCGCGCAAATTCACCCGCCGCCAGCAGGGTGCCGTCTCGCTCCAACCAAAGGCTCACGGGTTGATTCACCGCTCCTGGGCATTCGGTTGATCCGGCCGGCGGGATGAGTCGAAACAACGGATCGATTCGGCCGGCAGCATCGAGTTTGAGGATCTCACCCGAGATGCCGGGGAGATTCCGGGGAAAGCCGCCACCAACGAACATGCCTCCATCCGCTGTTCCAACGGCACACGCCGCCTTGGAACTTAACTCCACCTTGAATCCTTCCGTGGTTCCCAGACCCGGATCGAAAGACGGATCCAGCGTTCCGTCAGGCAGGACGGCGGCCAACCCGAGCCGAAGAATTCCTGCGTAGTTGGTGAAGGTGCCCGCCAAAATCAGTCGGCCATCCGGTTCCTGGAAGTAGGCGGTCGTGGCCGCGATCACCTCGGGCGGAATGGGGAATCGCCCCACGTACTGCCCGGTCCGAGCGTCCAGCATCTTGCGAGAAGGAAAGAGGACCAGCCGATCGTCAGGAGTTGCCGCCATAAACGTCACCGGCGTGACCCACCGCGACAAGTCGAGGGAGTACCGCCAAATCAGGCTGCCGTCGGGACCCAGTCGGAAGGCCTCGGAAGTGGGGTTGAAGTTATCGAACGAGTTTATGGATCCGAGGAAGTACGATCCAAGCAACAAGAACCACCCAGTACCTCCAAGATGGGGTTATGCTGATCTGATACATGGAGTGAATAGCCTGTTCAGTCCCTACGCCGAACCGGGCAAGCCGACAACAGAAGTTTCGACCACGTTGACCGGATTCAGCTGCCCTTGACTGATTCCCGTCTTTTCATGTCTTCAGGATTCCTTCCTTCCCCCTCCGCGAACTCCGCGCCCTCCGCGGGAGATCAAGCTTAGTGAAGCCTGGCCCCAGCAACCGCTTCCGTCGGGAGATCGATTGCCGCACACTAACATCGTGCGACGGACCCTCACCCCTGACCCCAATGCGACCGCCGAATTAATCCGCCGGCGCTGTCCGCTGGTGCCGACCGTCGGCTTGGTGTTAGGCAGTGGCTTTGCTCGGCTCGCCGAGACCGTTACTCCCGTGGCCGAGTTCGCCTTTCGCGATCTGCCCGGATTCCCCGTGGGATCCGTCCCCGGACATCAGCCGCGATTGTTGCTTGGCCATTGGCAACAGACCACCGTTGCCGTGCTGCGCGGTCGGGCCCACTACTACGAAGGATTCGAGCTGTCCGAGATCACCTTCCCTATCCGAGTCCTAGCCGCCTTGGGCATTAGCCAACTGCTCCTGACCAATGCCGCCGGTGCCATCAATCGTCGCTACCGGCCGGGCGATTTCATGGTGTTGTCGGACCATATCAATGGACTCGGCGCGAATCCCCTGCGCGGTCCGGTGCGGGAGGGTCAGCAGCGGTTTGTCGATCTGACTCAGGTCTATGATCCGGAACTTCAGCACCGGCTGCTTCGCTCGGCCCAGGCGGTAGGAGCACGGGTCCATTCCGGCGTGTATCTCGCGGTCAGCGGACCGAGTTACGAAACTCCGGCGGAGATCCGGGCCTTCCGCCGCTGGGGAGCCGATGCCGTGGGCATGAGCACCGTCCCCGAAGCCATCGTCGCCCGCCAATGCGGATTGCAAGTGGCCGGACTAAGTTGTCTGACCAACGCCGCCGCCGGTCTGGGTGGTCCCCAGCAGACCGTCAGTCACGAGGAAGTCCTGGCTATGGCCCGAGCGAGAGAACAGGTGGCGACCCAACTGGTGGGGACTTTCCTGACGACCGGACCGTAGCCCTAGTCCTTCGTGGTTCCTTCCCCATGTTTCGCAGGTGGTGGGATGCGTTTCAACTAGCCAGACGCGTCAGAACAGATTCACACGGCGCCACTCCACTAGCGAAGGGCTCGGCGGGAGCCTCGCCCCACCGGCGACCGATCCCCCGGGGGTTCAGTTTTCAGTCCTCCCAAAAATCTGCGTTAATCTGCGTTGATCTGCGGTTCAATCTCCCCCTGAAGCATCGGGCTATGACCGCCGCACGGGTCCTCCAACGCTGACCAGCAAGTTCCCGTCGGCCTGGCTTCGCCGTCCGACTGGGGACGGACCAGCAGTCCATCCCTACCCTTCAGATTTAACCTGCCCCACGATTGCAAATTCTGCGTAAGGGGAGGAAAACCTGATTCGTTCTCCGAAGGCCCCGCATGAATGTTTCTTACGTCCTCCGTACGCTTCTCGGGTTGGTGCTCGTCCTGAAGACCGCCGCCGCCACCTTCACGATTACCAGCACCAACAGCGCCGGGCCCGGGACCTGGCGGGAAGCCATCACCAACGCCAACGCCAATCCCGGTCCCGACCTCATCGCCTTCAATCTACCGCCCGCCACCCGCTCCACCTTCCCCACCACCGCGCTGCCGGCGATCACCGATCCGGTCACCATCGACGGCACGACCCAACCCGGCTTTTCCGGCACCCCGATTGTGGAACTGGCCGGCAATTTCGCCGGAGTGGCTGACGGTCTCCGCCTGACCACCACCAATTGCATCCTGCGCGGCTTGATCATCAATCGGTTCTCCGGCGACAACGTGGAACTCAACAGCGGCGGCGGGCACGTTATCGAAGGGTGTTACCTCGGACTCAACCTCACCGGCACCGCCGATCAAGGCGCGGGACAACAAGGCGTCCGCTTGGAGAACTCCACCGGCAACCGGGTCGGCGGTCCCACGGTCGCGCAGCGCAACGTCATCTCCGGCAATAATCAGAACGGCATCCTGCTCAACGGCGCCGGCTCTTCAAACAACGTCATCCAGGGCAACTGGATTGGCGTGGACGTTACGGGCACCAACCGCATCGCCAACAGCCAACACGGAATCTCCCTCGCCAACGCGCCGGCCAACCAGCTCGGCGGCAGCCAAGCCGGCGAAGGCAATCTGATCTCAGGCAACACCACGGGAATTCTGATCGACGGGACCTCGGCCGCCGGAAACCAAATCGCGGGCAACTGGATCGGCCTGCTCAGCTCCGGGAAGGTGGTGGATGCTCTGGGCAACACCGACGATGGCATCCGCCTCCAGAATGCCCCAGGCACTCGCGTCGGCGGATTAACCGAAGGCGCGCGCAACGTCATCGGGGGCAACACCGACGGCATCGAGCTCACCGGCGTCGGCACCACCGGGACCCGAATCGAAGGCAACTGGATTGGCTGGGATGCCCTCGGACAACCCGGCACCAACCGCAATCACGGAATTCAAATCATCCTCAATGCCTCGGGCAATTTCGTCGGCGGCACGGAACCGGCCGCCGCCAATCGGATCGCTCACAGCCGCAACGATGGATTATTCCTGACGGGCGGGACCAACAATCTCGTGTTGGGCAATCCCATCTGGGGCAACGGCGGACTCGCACTCGACCTCGGCGCCAATGGGGTCCTCGCCAACGACGCCACCGACGCCGACACCGGGCCCAATCTCCAGCAGAACTATCCCGTACTGCGCCAGGTCATTCTCCACTCGAACCACACGGAAATCAGCGGCGATCTCCGCAGCACCCCGCTGAGCGAGTTCACCGTCGAGTTTTTCGCCAACACTCAGGCCGACGCCTCGGGCGCCGGCGAAGGCGAGGAATTCCTCGGTCGCGCCCAGGTGGTCACCGACGCCAGCGGATTGGCGTCGTTCACCGTGGAACTTCCGGTGGCCACCGAACGCCGGTTCTTCTCCAGCACCGCCACCGATTCCACGGGCAATACCTCGGAATTCTCCCTGAGCATTCGCGCACTCACCGCTCAGACACCGCAGACGTTTGTGGTCACCACCACGGCGGATGCCGGCGCGGGCTCGCTCCGCCAGGCCCTGCTGGACGCCACCAACTCGTTCAATGTCGCCGACCGCATCGAGTTCAACATTCCAGGTCCCGGCCCGCACACTATTAGCCCGCTCACCGCCCTGCCGCCCATCATCACCCCGCTGATCCTCGACGGTTATTCCCAGCCCGGAGCCACCGCCAATACGCTTTCCAACGGCTTCGATGCGGCCTTGAAGATCGTCTTGGATGGTAACTCCGCCCCGAACGGAACGGATGGATTGAGCGTTCAGGCGGCCCGGGCGTTGGTCCGGGGATTGGTGCTCACCCGCTTCAAGGGCGACGGCCTCGAACTGAGCGCAGCGTCCCGGGATTCAGCCGTGGAAGGCTGCGTGATCGGCCTGGCTCTCGACAGTGCCGACCAAGGCCAGGTTGGCGCTGGCATTTTGATCAATGGCGGGATCAGCAATCGCGTCGGCGGCACCCAACCCGATCAACGCAATGTGATCTCCGGCAACAATCGCTCGGGAGTCGAACTCTCCGGCGCCACCACCGCGGGCAATCGGGTCGAGGGAAACTGGATCGGACTCAGCCTCAACGGCCGACTCGACCGCGGCAACACCCAGGCCGGAATTCTGGTCAACCAGGCACCCGGCAGCCGGATTGGCGGGTCCGAATCTGGAGCCGGGAATCGAGTCGCGGGCAATGACGGCCAGGGCATCGACCTCACTGGAGCCTCTCCGGGCACCCGCGTTCTGGGCAATTGGATCGGCCTCACCTCTACGGATGTCGCGCTCAAAAACAACGCCAACGGAATCCAGGTCAACGGGAGTTTCTTTCAGATCGGCGGCCCTGGTTTGGGTGAAGGAAATTGGATCGCCTTTAACGGACAGCGCGGCATCAACGTGTTCAGCGGAACCAACAATGTTATTCGCGGCAATCGGCTCACCCAAAACGAAGGATTCGGCCTCGACCTGGGCTCCAACAATCGCACCGCCAATGACCTCGGCGATGCCGACACCGGCGCGAATCAGTTGCAGAACTTTCCCACGCTGGGCGCCGCCGAGATTCGCTCTACCGAGACCCAGGTGCAGGGAAGTCTAAACAGCCGTCCGTCCCAAACCTACCAACTCGACTTCTACTCCAGCGTCACAGCAGATCCGCTCGGACATGGCGAAGCGGATCAGTATCTCGGAGCCGCCGAGATCACCACCGATGTCGAGGGCAACGGAACTTTCAACGTGTCCCTGCCCATCGTGGCAATCGGACGCTTCCTAACCGCCACGGCCACGGATCCCCTCGGCAACACGTCGGAGTTCGCGACCAACGTCATCGCGAGCAGTACTCTTCCGGCCCAGACCTTCACGGTCACCAATACCCAGGACACTGGCCCGGGTTCGCTGCGTCAGGCCCTGCTGGAGGCAGACGCCGCCGTGAGCGGGTCGCCCCATCGAATCGGGTTCGCGATCCCGGGTGACGGGCCGCATGTCATCACCCCGCAATCCCCGTTGCCAGTGCTCGCCAATGAGTCGGTGATCGTAGATGGCTTCAGTCAGCCGGGTTCCCGGACCAATTCCCTCGCGAACGGTAACAACGCGGTGCTCAAGATCGTCCTCGATGGCACCGACGTCCTGGTGGACCACGGTCTGCGGTTCATCCGCCCGGGTAACGAAGTGCGCGGTCTGTCGATCGTGTCCTTTCGCCAGAACGGTCTGCTGTTGGGCGGCTCAAGCAACGTCGTGGAAGGTTGTTGGATTGGGCTGTTGCCGGACGGCACCGCCAAGGGGAATGCCGGCACGGGCATCGCCCTGGCTCGAACGATCTTCGGCACCGAAGGGTCGCCGTTCAACCGGATCGGCGGTCCCAACCCCGGCGCCCGAAACGTCATCGGCGGCAACGGCAGTTACGGGATTTCCATCCCGGGTGGAGGCACCAACAACGTGATTCAAGGGAACTACGTGGGGACCGATCCCAGCGGCACAGCCGCCCGAGCGAATCGTGCTGGCATCAATCTGTCCGGGCTCGGAGCCAGCAACAACCTCCTCGGCGGCAGCAGCCCCGGCGCCGGCAATCTGGTCTCCGGCAATCTGCAGCAAGGCCTCGACTTCAACGGCGCGGGCAGCGGCAACCAGGTTCTCGGCAATCGTCTTGGAACCGATGTGACCGGATTACTTCCGCTGCCGAATGGAGATTCCGGAATCCAAATCAGCGGCAGCGGAGCCCAAACTCTCGGCGGAACGGCACCCGGCGCCGGCAATCGAATCGCCTTCAACGGCGCCAGTGGCATCGAACTCGCCGGCGGCAGCAATACCCGCGGCGTCACGATCCGGGGCAACTCGATCACACAAAACGGGGAACTGGGCATCGATCTGGGCGGCTTTGGAAACGTGGAGTTCAATGACCCCGACGACACCGACGACGGAGCCAATGGTCGGCAGAATTTTCCGCTCCTGACCTCCGGTACGGTCGAGGCGACGCAGACCCGCGTCGTGGGCGTGCTCGACAGCCGGCCGTTGCAAACCTACGCGCTCGACTTTTATGCCAACGTCGCCGCCAACGACTCCGCCCACGGTGAAGGCGACCAGTACCTGGGCAGTCACACCGTCACCACCGACGCCCAGGGAGATGCCTCCTTCGACGTCACGTTCCCGGTCGCGGCCACTGGACTGTTCCTGACCGCCACCGCCACCGATCCCGACGGCAACACCTCCGAATTCTCCGCCGCCTTCAAAGCCCAATCCACCTTGGGCGGACAAACCTTCGTCGTCATCAACACCCAGGACAGCGGACCCGGCTCACTGCGCCAGGCGATCCTGGACAGCAACGCCAACCCCACGTCCGGCAACCGAATTGAGTTTCAGATTCCCGGCGCCGGACCCCACGTGATCCAACCGGCCACCTCCCTGCCCGTCTTGATCGGACCGGTCACGGTCGATGGTTTCACCCAAGCCGGAGCCCAACCCAATTCCCTACCCGATGGCAACAATGCGGTCCTTGCCGTCCAGTTGGCCGGAACCTCCGGTACCGGGTTCACTCTGACCGATCGGGACGCGCGGGTCCGCGGATTCTCCCTCACCGGATTCTCCACAGCGGTCCAGCTGGGCGGAACCAACAACCAAGTCGCCGGCTGCTGGCTGGGTCTCGCTCCCAACGGCACAAACGGTCCCAACAACTTCGGCGTGGTGGCGACGAGTGGTAAAAACGGCGCGATCGGCGGACTCCAGCCCGCGGACCGAACTGTCATTTCCGCCAACCAATTCACCGGCATCAGTCTCAGCGGCACCCAGGATTTCGTGGTCGCCGGCAATTTCATTGGAACCGATGCCACCGGCCTCCAATCGCGACCCAATGACCCCAACGGCGTCACGGTGACCGGAAGCGGCAACACCACCATCGGCGGTGCCACTCTCTCGGCCCGCAATCTGATCGCCGGACACCGCGAAGTCGGACTGCGCGTGGAAGACTCCAGCGGAGTTCTCGTCGGCAACAATTGGATCGGCGTCGCGGCGAACGGCACCTCGGCCCTGGGCAATGGTACCGGAATCGAGTTTCGGCGCGTCGTCGGATCCGAGGTCCGCGGGAATGTCATCTCCGGCAACTTCGCCAGCGGCTTGCTGATGTCCGGCGATCCGGACGGATTCAATCGCGTCCTCGGCAACCGGATCGGCACGGATGTTTCCGGCTCCCTTCCGCTCCCCAACTTTGGCCCAGGCATCTCCGTGTCCTCGACCACGGACGTCGGGATTGGCGGACTCAACGCCGGTGAAGGCAATCAAATCGCCCACAACGACGGTCCAGGAATCGCGGTCTCGCTCCCGGCCCGCACCGTGGCCATTCGGGCGAACCAGATTTTCAACAACGCCCAACTCGGAATCGATCGCCGCTTCAATGGAGTCAGCACCAACGACGTTCCTGACGCCGACGGCATTCCCAACTACCCCACGATTACGGCCGCTCGGGTCAACGTCGCCACGGTGGATCTTGAAGGTTCGATTCAAGCCGGCCCTTCCCAGAATCTGCGCCTCGACTTCTACGCCAGCGGCAGTCCCGACTCCTCGGGCTTCGGTGAGGGCGAACAGTATCTGGGGTCCACCACCGTGGACACCGATGCCACCGGGTTCGCCACTTACTCGCTTACCCTTCCCACCGCGGCCACCGGACGCTGGATCACGGCCACTTCCACCGATCCCTCCGGTGACACCTCCGAATTCAGCGCGGCGTTCCGAGCCGACAGCTCCGTCGCCACTGGCGAATTCCTCGTGACCAACACCCTCGACTCCGGGCCGGGCTCCCTGCGGCAGGCCCTGCTGGAGGCGAATCAAGTGGCGGGTGTTTCCAACAATCTCATCCGCTTCAACCTGGTTGGCAGCGGCCCGCACCGAATCACCCCGCTGACACCCCTGCCCGACCTCACCGAATCCATCACGCTCGATGGGTTCAGCCAGCCCGGCACTGAGCCCAACACCTCCGAACGCGCGGACGAAGCGGTCCGGCTCATTGAACTGGTCGGTTCGTCCCTTCCGGCCGGTTCCGCGGGACTTCAATTGGTCGCTCCCGGCAGCGTCGTTCGCGGACTGATCCTCCGGGAGTTTGCCGACGGACTCCGCCTGCGCGGCGACAGCAACCGGGTGGAGGGCTGCTGGATCTCCGACAATACCTCGGCCGGAATCCGGTTCTTGAGCGGCCGTCAGCAGCACGTGGGCGGTCCCTTGCCCCCGCACCGCAATCGGTTCACCGGCAGTTCCCCGCACCTCTTCTGGGAAGCCACCGCGGGACCCGGAACACGCGTGCTAGGGAATCTGATTGGTCTCGAGCCCGACGGCAGCACTCCTTCGCCGGGTTCGAACTCCTCCCTCGAAGTGTTCACCTCCCAGCCCCTGGAAATCGGCGGCAGCCAACCCGGCGAAGGCAATCGGATCGCCGGTCGCCTCCGAATCTACGCCGGCGTTGGCAAGAGTGTTCGCGGAAATGTCTTCCTGAATGGCGGGGTGGGCTTCCCCTCCGACTTCTTCCTTCCCAATGACGTCGGTGACGTCGATTCCGGGCCCAACGGACTCCAGAATTTTCCCGAACTAACCTCCGCTCAGGCGGTCGTTGGAGGCACGCGGATTCATGGCAAGCTGAACAGCCGTCCCAATGCCGCCTTCGTCCTCGACCTCTATTCGCGGAGCAGCAACGCCCCGGTGGACGTCCGCTACCTCGGCTCCACAACGGTCACCACCGATGGCAGCGGCAACGCGACCTGGGACGTCACCCTCGCGACCGCCCCGATGCCCGGAACCGTTTACGGCACCGCTACGGATACGGACGGCAGCACCTCCTCCCTGGGCACGGCGATCCCCGCCACCACCGTGGTTCCGCCGCCAACCTGGATCGTCACCTCCACCGCCGACTCGGGGACGGGTTCTCTGCGGCAAGCCATTCTGGACGCAAACACGGCCTTCGCCACCGGACCCGGAACGATTCAGTTCAACTTGCCGGGGAACGTGATTCATCGCATCGAACCGCTCTCCTCACTGCCCACCTTGACCCAGGGAGTCATTCTCGACGGTTTGAGCCAGCCCGGCGCCTCCGCCCGGACTGATCCTTACCGGCAGAACAGCGATCTGCGCGTCCAGTTGCACGGAGGTTCAGCCGGGCCCGGCGCCGATGGCTTGGTGCTCACCGGAACTGGACATGTGGTTCGCGGACTGATCTTCACCGGCTTCCGCACCGGCATCCTGGTGTCCAATGCTCCCGGATCCCGGATCGAACACAACTGGTTTGGCCATGACGGAGAATCCGGTGCCGTTCGCTCCGCTTCGGGAGTACGCCCCCAGGCGGTCGGCGTGGACGAGTTCCGCGGGGAGATTGCCATCCGCGTTGTGAACACCTCGGATCTGGCCTCCATTGAGGGAGCGTCCACCCAGCTTTTGGAGAACTGGGTGGCCAACATGTCGGTGGCCGGCGTTTCACTGGACCGATCGAGAGAAGTTGAGATCCAGGGCCTCCTAAATGGCGTGGACAGGAACGGGGACCTGTTTGTACCGCCAACTCCGATCGGACTGGATATGAACGCCGTGGAACGTGTGCAGGTATCGAGAAATTCCCAAGGCCCAGTGTACTCCCAGAACACCTTCGTGGGGAGCGAAGTGGGAATCCGCATCAAGAACTCGCGTGACGTCGACATCTCCGAAGCCATCGTCGGCGGTGGGTTCAAGTCTGCTTGGCAACTGGCCACCACGCTCGGCATTCACCTGGAGAATTCCTCCAACGTGGACCTGATCGGCAATGACCTAAGTTTCAACCTCTCGGGCATCCGGGTTTGGGGTGAGTGTTTTGGCGGTAGAATTCAAGGCAACCGATTAAACGACACTTTGGAGTTTGGAATTCGGGCCGAGAAACTGTCGTCAGGACTTCGCCTGGGCGGTTTCGGAATCGAGCCTGTGAATTACCTCGGACGCGGGCTCGGCTCGAGCGTTCAGGTCAACACCCCGTCGATGAGCTTCGTGGAGTTCAATCAGTTCGGAACCTGGGGATCCGGACTCTTCCTCGGACCCGACGCGGTACCGGCACCAACTCCGGAGATCGTTCTGCTGACTGACGGACTAGAACTCCGATCCAAGGATGGCGTGCCTGCCGGTCGGTTTGCGGTGCTGACCAGCGATGAACTGCTCCAGATGTTTCTGCCCAAGGGAAACCTGTTCCTGCCTCCCTTCGAAACAGTGATCAAGTATCCGCTCGCCAGTCTCCTGCTGCAGCAGGCGGCCCTGAGCCAATTCGCGACTGTGCTGCTGGGAGCCCCGACGTACTCACGGATGGCGCGCCAGGTCGAAGGCGAGGCCGATCTGCGAATCCGGTTCGTGCCCTATTCCCAATCCGACACCAACTTCTCCCGCGTTCGTCACGTCGCGCTCATTGAGAACCGGGGGCCTCTCAACGCCAACTACCAGGCCCGGATCTTGGGCCCCATCAATTCCCGCCTTCGCGTTATCCCGCCCGAGTACGGATACGATGCACTCCAATTCTATATCAGCACTCCGTTCCAACGCGCGCAGTTCGATCCATCCGAAGTGGAGCTTTCAGGATCGCTTAAAGCCGGGGCGATGGTCTCCGTCCTCCTCGAGGTGGAGAACGCCCAAGGACTGCCGATCCAAGGCGAAGTCAATCCGATCGATCGCGTTGATCCCGATCTTCAGAACAACCGCAGCAGCACCTCCCCCTTGGTTCTGCCGACCTCCGATCCGGTTGCGTTACGAATCGAGCCACTTCCCGTGGAACCCGTGGAAGTCGGTGAGACGGGAATCCTGAAATTTACCGTGCTCAATTCAGGCGCTACTGCGGCCAATGGTTGGCGGGTGTATCTGCCCGACACCGGAACTTTCCAGGGAACCGCTGAGGACGCCCCGACCCATACGTCCACTCGCGATGCCACGGGATTGTGGCTGACTCCGAAGGCGGGACTCGGCGCCGGAGTTTCGCGGAATTTCGAACTGAAGTTCACCGCCGGCCTTACCGCGGCGTATGAGCGTCAACCCCTGTTCCTGACTGACTACACGTCTGATTCCTCGAGTCCCCCCTGGAATCATGCGCTCTTCGAGATCCGGGATTCCACTCAACTGGATCGGGGCGACGCCCCCGAATCCTACGGCACCAGCGCCGCGAGCGGCGGGCCAACGCACCGGGCCGTTCCTGGATTCCAACTCGGACTCCACGTCAGCGCCGATGCCACCGCTGCGCCTGGAGTTGGTGCCGACGCCGATGCTGACGACGGAGTGTTCTTCCCCGATCCATTCGTTCCGGGATGGCCGGCAATGGTGGAGGTCTTGATTCCGGCGCAGGGGTATCTCGATGCCTGGCTTGACGCCGACCGCAACGGTTCCTTTGAACATCCGGCCGAGTCTCTGGCGCAGCTACTGCCGATGCCCCCGGCCAACGGATTCTCCCTACCCGTGCAACCCGGGCTCAACCGATTCCGGCTCAACTTGCCGCCATCCCTCGCAATCGGCACCACCTATCTGCGCGCACGCTTCAGTCCGCTGGGCCAACTGGGACCGGACGGATTCGGCGGCACGGGAGAGGTGGAGGACTACCGGGTGGAAGTCTATTCGGCACCGCCCGATTTTGGCGACGCACCGGACTTCCTCGCCAATCCTGGATATCCCACCCTGGCGGTCCACGACGGAGCGTCTCACCTCTGGAGCCCCACCGGACCCAAACTGGGAACCCGGTGGGATTCCGAGCCGTCGCCCCAGCCCGATGGATCGGCCCTGGGGGACGATCAAGCGAATGAACTCGGCGAGAACAGTGACGAGGACGGCGTGGCCCTGGTGGGACTGATGGTACCGGGACAATCCGCCAACATCCGCGTCACCACGACGCTGGCCCCCGGCACCACCGCCAAAGTGGACGGCTGGATTGATTTCAACGCGGACTTCGATTGGGACGACGCGGGCGAACAGGTGGCCATCTCTCGAACGGTGAACCCCGGAGCGAACCTCATTTCCATTCCCATTCCCGCCAACGCCGCGATCGGAAACACCTTTGCCCGCATCCGACTGAGCACCGCTGGGGGTCTGACGCCGCGAGGACCGGCGCCCGATGGCGAGGTGGAGGATTATCAGGTGACGATCACGGCGCCTCAGGACTGCCGATTCACGTCGTTTGAAGTGGTCCCGACCGGTCTGCGAATTCAGTGGAACGGAAACGCGGTGTTGGAAGGAAGCCCGTCGCTGAACGGGATTTGGATACCCGTCCCCGGACAGATCCCCGGCAACACCATCGTCCCCTTCTCGTCCGATCAACGATTCTTCCGCATCCAATGTCCGTAACCACGGGCCAACGGTTCGGAATCGGGGAGTGAACCCCGAACGAAGACCCCAGCTCCCAGTGTTCTGGGGTTACCCGGGGGCGGTGGGCATTCCGGGTTCCTTCCGGAATTCGACCCCTCCAAAGCCTCCCTCCCCGCCCACAAATCGCTAAAGCCCCGTAAAGTCGGGCGATTTGCGTACATTGAAATGCTATGTATCCTGCGCCTGCACAGATTCATTAGTCCTTCAGTTGCTCCCATGAAACTCTCCCGCCCCTCCGCTCTAAACGCCTTCGCCTCCTTCCCCCGTCACCTGCTCGTGCTGCTCCTCCTGATGCTGCCTTTAAACGGACTCCGCGCGGCGAGTTTTCAGCTGGTGGCGGATTTCCCGGTGATTGAAACCGACGAGAACCGCCCGCGGGTCGCCCTTCAAGTGCGTCTGGACCCAGGCCTAAATCCCGACCCGGTGACGGTTCGATTCACGGTGGTCGGCGGAACGGCCCGGGACGGTGTGGATTTCAAACTCTCCGAACCAACAGTAGTTTTGGAGCCGTTCATTCCTTTCGGACTCGTGTTCCTCGAAATCCTCTCCGATGGGGAAGTCGAGCCGACCCGGAACATTCTGTTGCAGGCGAGCATCGAAGGGGCCTCCACGGGTTCGACGCAACTCGAGGTGTTGATTCGGGATGGCGACAGTCCGGGATTGGTCGGCTTCATTTCGCCGCGATTCTCGGTGAACGAGGCGGTTCCTGGAGGTCTCACGGAGATTTCGTTGTGGCGGACCCAGGATGTTAAAAAGCCGGCGGAGGTCGCGGTGCGCATCGAAGGACAGGGGTTGGACGCGCTCGTGGAAGGTCAAGGTCCGGTGGTGATGGCGAAGTTTGCACCGGGCGATTCTCGGGCGTACCTCCGGCTTCCGCTGGTCAATGACTCCCTGGCACTCGGAGATCGGGAACTGCGGCTAGCGATTGAAGCCGAAGGCACCACGCTGGAGCGGATTCCGGAACTGACGACCGCGGTGCTCACCATTTCGGACGACGACGTGGACCGCGGCCTTGAGCCGCTCACGGTCCGGGACTGGGTGAATGACGGCATCCGAGGCGTCCAGATCACCGGCCGGGTTCCCCGCGGATTCCAGCAGCGGATCGAATACTCGGATGCTGGCGTCGAAGGTCCGTGGCAGATTCTGACGGTCCTCCTCGGACAAGAGGGCGAGTCGACAGCGTTCGACTCCTACGAAGCCTCCTTCGGCATGCGGATGTACCGGAGTGTCCCGGTGGATCCCCTGGAACTAACCCTGCCTTGGTGAATGGCGCATGGTTCTGCAAAGCCACCTCAACCGGTGGGGCGACGCTCTGGAGCCGTTTGCGTGTGGACTCCCGACGCGTCATTCGCCAAGACACGCACGGCTCGGTGTAACCTCGCCCTACCATGCCGACCTTTCAGCTCTCAGCTTTCTCAACGGTGGGGCGACACTCCGCGGAGCCGTCCGCGTGACGACACCCCACGCGTCATTCATTCAACGAGACGGGCCCGATGGAACCTCGCCCTACCGGCACCTTTCCTGTTTTCATGTTTTCCAGATTCATCCCCTCCCCTTCCGCGTCTCCGCGCCCGCCGCGGGAGACCCGTTCGACGTTCGCGGGAGGACTCCCGACGCGCCTCTCGCCGAGACACCCACGGCTCGGTGTAACCTCGCCCTACCCCTTACCGCTCCGGCAACCGCAGCGTGGGATCGCCATACAGCACGGTTCCGAGCGCTTTCGGATTGCGCGCCAGGGTCTGATTCCAGAGCTGCCCCAACGTCAGCCGGGAGGCACCGACCAATTCCCAGTTGCCAAAGCCAGTGGTGGCCGTCGCCAACCCTCCTCCGCCGAGGGGATTCATCAATTGGGTGGAACCGAAGTCGACCTGATAGGAACCGTAATAGAGATACAACACGGACCACGGCGTGGATCGCGCCGCCCACCAGAGCGCTGACACGTTGAGGGCCTTGAAATCAGACATCAGGCCAAACGGCGCTTCGTCACCAAGGGCGAAATCCTGCACGCTGGAGCCGTCGACGGAGTTGAAGAACAACGGTTCCACCCCGTACTCGGCCAGGGACCAATTCCAAAAGAGCTCCGAAGGTAGGGTCGAGTTGCGTCCGTTCGCCGTGAGATGCCGCGGCGACCACATGCCAGTGCGGTAGGCGTGTTGATTGGAAAACCACTCCCGATACTTCAGTCGCTGAAAGGAGGTCTTGTCCAAGAGGCTGCCCCAAGACTTCGGATTCAACATGCTGAGATCCAGAAATCCGATGCAGGCCAGCGGTGCGCCCGGCAGGTAATCCTGATCAAACTTCCCGTCGCCCGGAACATTCCTCTGTTTCGCGGAGGGCAGCATGCCGCTGTTATCCCGCACGTCGGTCCACTGCTCGGAGGGCGTCGCGTAGTAAGCCGTGCAGGCGTAAGCCCCGGTGGTTCCCGGATGTCCGTCGGGATTGAGCGCCTGACCCGAGTACGGCAGCGGACACATGCCGACGAAGAAGATGTGCACGCCCGGATCAGCAGCCATTCGAGGCCAGAGGGTCTTCTCCGCCAAGGTCACATGTTGCAACAGTTCCGAACGGCCCCGCTTCGGAACGGTGATCGTCTCGACCTTCCAACCCTCCTGCCGCAGATCCGCTTCGTGTTGCGCCAACTCGGCGGCCAGTTCGTTTCCGAGGTTTTGTTCAATCACCCGCAGCACCGACTGCGCGGTGACGGGTGAGACGAAGATGAGAAGCGGTAGGACCAAAGTCCGGATAACGAGTGAGAATGACATGCCAGAGCGACCCGGGGACTGGGGTCCCTGGTTAAACGAGAAGTATGATTGAGCCGGGGCCTGGACCGCATCCGCGATCCAACCAAAGCACCCGACGATGACGCCTAAGGACCGAGGAAGGCTGATCCGAATGGCCCTGGAACCGCGGTCCGCCGCCTAACGTTCCTTCCCGCTACGTCACCCAGACGGGCCGGCCACTACCGGACAGACCCATGACGCTCCATCTTGAAACCTCCCAACCAAACTCCATCCCGGCCGCTCTGATCTGGCACTCGGGACATTTGGCAGGGGTATCGGGAACCTTAACCCAAACGCTCCCATGACTAAGCACCGTCCATGCCACCGATCCGATCACACTCCGGGTCCAAGAGACAGACCATTGTTCGTCTGGGTTTACCCGGACGGTGGGCCGCCTGACAGTTCGCACCTGGGTCTAGGCACCCGACAACCCTTTTCACCTATCTGAGTCAACCTCGGTTCATCTGCCGATCCATCTTAACCATACCGAGACTCGACGACTTAGGGCGGGTGGGATACTCCATGCCGAATGGCCCTAGGCGAACACCCCAGCAAAAGCGGAGTCTTCGCGACGACGCACTGGAGCGTGGTGCTCACCGCGGGTCCCAACAATGACGCCACCGCTGCCGCTGCATGGGAAAAGTTGGCGGGCACGTACTGGTATCCCGTCTATGCCCACGTCCGCCGGCGCGTGGGCTCGTCCTTCGAAGCCGAGGACCTCGTGCAAGGGTTCTTTGAGTCACTCCTGAAACGCCGGTCCCTTCGGCAGGTCGACCCGGGACGGGGACGCTTCCGAACCTTCCTTCTGTCCGCGCTCAATTACTTTCTCGCGGACCAGTTTGAACGGGACACCGCCGCCAAACGCGGACGCGGCCAGGTGGTGTCGTTCGACGCGCTGGAGGCGGAGCAGCGCTTCCTTCACGAACCGGTCTCGGGTGACGCCCCCGACCGGGAGTTCGACCGACATTGGGCCGAGACCGTAGTCGAACGCTCCTTGGCGAATCTGGAAGCGGAACAGCGTCAGGCCGGACGCGAGCGGGAGTTCGAAGTGCTCAAGGAATTCCTCGCCCGCGAAGTGGAAGCCGGCGAGTACGAACCGGTCGCCCGGCAACTCGCGCTCTCCCCCAATGCCGTGGCCGCCGCCGTCCGCCGTTTGCGCCATCGGCTCCGCACCCTGACCCTGGCGGAACTCACCCACACCACTGCCAGCCTGGCCGACGGCGAGGCGGAATTGCGTAGCCTGTTTGGCTGACGCACGTCACTCGAGAGGACGGATTCCGATGAATCCTGTAATGGACGAACTCTCCCAGTGCCCGCAATGCGGGGCCCCGAAGAATCCACGGGCCTCGCGGGGTCTCTGCCCCTACTGCGTGGCCCGGGTGTCCTTCCGGGAAGAGCTCGAACCTTCCTCCCTTCCTGGGACCCCAAGTCGTTCGCTGCCCACGTTCGGACATTACGAACTACTCGCGGAAGCCGGCCGGGGCGCCATGGGAGTCGTGTATCGCGCACGCCAACTTCCCTTGGGCCGCATCGTCGCGCTGAAAGTGGTTCTGAACGGTCAGTTCGCCAGCGATGCGGAACGCCGCCGGTTCCAGACGGAAGCCGAAGTGGTCGCCCGGTTGGATCATCCCCACATCGTCCCGATCCATGAATTCGGAGAACACGAGGGTCGGCAGTTCTACGCCATGCGCTGGCTCGACGGTGGTCCACTGCAAGCCAACCGCAGTCCCAGCGAAGCCGCTACGCTCCTCGCCAAGGTGGCGCGCGCTGTACATCACGCGCACCAGCGGGGCGTGCTGCATCGGGATCTCAAGCCTGGCAACATTCTGTTTGATGATCAGGGCGAACCCTTCGTCACCGACTTCGGGTTGTCCCGCCAACTAGATGCCACCGCTTCCTTCACCGCCGGCTCGCCACTGGGAACGCCCGCGTACATGGCGCCGGAACAGGCGAGCGGCACGCCATCGATCACCGTGGCCGCCGACGTCTGGGGTCTGGGCGCCATTCTCTGTCAGTTGCTCACCGGACGTCCTCCCTTCCCGGCCAACAGTGTTCTGGAAACGCTGACCTTGGTGCGCGAAGGCCAGGTGACTTCGCTGCGTGCGAGGAACGCGTCGGTGGATCCCACGCTCGAGATCATTTGCCTGAAGTGTCTGCGGAAGGACCCTACCGAACGTTACGCCTCCGCCGCTGAGCTCGCGGAGGATCTGGAACGTTGGCTGACGCACCGACCCATCCGGGCTCGGCTGGTGTCCCGCCGACAACGGGTTCGCCTCTTCCTGCAACGTCATCCCGCCGCAGTCGCGATGGCGGTCACCGTGCTTGTCCTGCTCGGCGTCGGACTCGCTGGCATAATCAGCCAATGGCAGCGGGCCGAGCGGGAACGCGAACAAGCCAAGACCCGGTTGCTGCGGCTCAATTCCGAACGTGCCCAACGCGCGGTCGAAGCCGGGGATCCGCTCGCCACCTTGCCGTGGATGGTGGGAGCACTGGCCGACGAACCTCCGGATTCCGTTCGCGCGACTGCGTATCGACGGTTCCTGGCCGATGCCCTCGACGTATCGCTCTTGCCGGATGAACTTCTGTTCTTTGGCGGTGCGGCCCAGTTCATCGCCTTCAGTCCGGATGGCCGCCAGTTGGTGGTGGATGCCAACGAGGGAGGCCTGCTGCGATACCCGCTCGACGCCGACGGCCGGCCGGGAAATCCGACTCTGCTGAAGCCGGGAGGCCGACGCCCCGCCTTCGCTCCCGACAGCCAGACCCTTTTCGGCCCTTCATTTCCCGGGACCATCCGGCGCTTCGATGCCCAGGGCCAACCGCTCGGCCAGGATTTCGTGACTCAGTCGAATGTCACCGAGTTTGCGCTCAGCCCCGACGGCGCCCTCATGGCGACCGGGACTAGCGATGGCCTGGCCCAAGTCTGGAACGCGGCCACTGGCATGGCCCACTCCGCTCCACTCCCGCACGGGCGCGAACTGCTGTCGTTGGAGTTCAGTCCCGACGGATCCCAACTCGCCACGGTGGCCAACGATCGCACACTGCGGCTGTGGGACGTAGCCGCGGGTGAAGAACGGGGCCGTCGCTCCGGGGAAACCTTTTGGAAGGCGACGTTCAGTCCTGACGGTCGGCGTCTGCTGGTCGCTTCCCGGAAGGAACACAAGGCCCAGCAATACGACGCGATCACCCTCGAACCGATGGGTCCCGCCCTCCGCCACGAAGGGTATGTCAACGACGTCAGTTACAGTCCGGAAGGCGACCTCATCGCCACGGCCAGCTTCGATCACACCGCCCGGGTGTGGGATTCGGCGAGCGGCAGTCCCATTGCCCCGCCCCTCCCGCACGGCAATGAAGTGAATCGGGTGGTGTTCAGTCGGGACGGGCGGTTTCTGGCCACCGCCGGGCTCGATCCTCAAGCGCGAGTCTGGAATCCCCGTTCGGGCCAACCACTCACCCCTTGGCTGCGCCACGGCGGCACGGTCCTGGATCTGGCTTTTCCACCCTCCTCGTCCCACGTGCTCACCGCCGGTGAAGACGGCACCGTCCGCTGGTGGCCGCTGCAACCGCGTCTCGAAACTCCCCAAAAGCTCCCGGGCCAACCCTACCCCATCTGGCTGACCAAATTCTCCGCCGATGCATCCCGCGTTCTCCTGACCAGTCGGAACCAAGCCCGGGCGTGGCAGACTTCCGATTGGCAATCCCTCTTGCCGGAACCCCGTCACGAAGATGTCATCGACGTGGGCCAATTCAGCCCCGATGGCACCCGACTGTTGACCGGATCCCGGGACCGAACCATTCAGATTTGGAACTGGCAATCCACTGATTCGGAACGGAGTTACCGGCATTCCAAGGCCATTTCCGCCGCCGTCTGGCTGCCCGATTCGCAACGAATCTTCAGCGCCAGCAGCGGGGATGACTTGGTCCTTTGGGATTCCCGCCAAGGTCTCGTGATCCACACTTTCCGCCAAAGCCGCGCGCCGCTGGTCAATCTCGACGCGTCGCCGGACGGTCGGTGGCTGGCGGCCGGCAGCGACCACCTCGTTACACTGTGGGACGTACAATCCGGCCAAAAGATTTGGGAACACGATGCCCCGCGAAATCGGGTGGAACGGGTTCGGTTCTCTCCCGACAGCCGTTGGCTGGTCAGCGCCGATCTCTCCGGCGGAGTTCAGATGCACGAGTCCCCCACGGGCCGATTGGTGGCGCCTCCGTGGCAACAAGGCACCCGCATCAACGAAGTGCAGTTCAGCCCCGACGGACAACACTTAGCCGTACTGAGCGATGGCGCCGAAGTGCGAGTCTGGCGCGGTTCGACCGGGCATCCCGTGACTCCTTCGTTGCGAATGGAGCACGGGATAACCGGCCTGGGATTCAGTCCGGATGGAGCAGTCCTGTTCACATCGAACTCCGACTCGGTGCAACTATGGGATGCCCATTCTGGCGCGCCCACGAGCCCCAGCCGCCACTTTGGACACCCTTTAGCGGGAGGCGCCTTCCTTGACCCGCAGCGGGCAATCCTGATCACCGAGAACGGCGGCGTCCTCCACTATCAGATCAAGACGTTCCCCTGGACTCAGGCCGAACTCGTCGAGGCTGCGACCCTGCTGTCGGGTCTGACCGTGGACGTCGCCGACGGGACCTCCCCGGCCCCGCCCGCCGGTCTGACGGTGAGCTCCGCCCGGCGCCAGGAATCGGAAGCCGCCTGGCGACGACTCAAGCAGCGGCTCGTGGAAATGGGACGATAAGCGGGCTGGGAACGGCGACTGACGGCCGGGTTGGGGTCCCGGAAAACAAACCTGCAAAAACTCCGTCATCGGCAACGAGCATTCCCGATACCCCTATCAACTGGCCTTCCTGAATTCAGGCGGAACCTGCCTGCTTTCTCCGAAAGCCATCACTGCGCCCTTCCCCGCTCTCGAACATGACCTCCGACTTCAGTGCCCTGCCCGTTTCTCCAACTGCTTCGGTTCCCACACATCTCTACCAGAAACCAAAGCCCCACATCGGCCGATACCTCCGATTGATCCGAGGCATCATTGGAACCCTCCTTGCGTTGGTGCTCCTTCCGTTGCTCGGTCACGCCGCGACGCTGACCTGGACCAACGAACTGGGTGGAAACTGGAGTGTCGCTGAGAACTGGAGCCCGAATCAGGTCCCCGGCAACGGCGACCGGGCCGTAATCAACCAGGTTGGAACGTACACCGTCACGGTGACCGCGCCCCTGACGTTAGGCGTTCTGGAATTGGGCTCGGCCGCGGGGCCGGGAACTCAGACCCTGGACCTGAACGGGTTTGCTGTTCGACTTCAGTCCGCCAGCGTCGTCCAACCAACGGGTAAACTCCGAATAGATGTCGGTGCCAGCGTCTTGGACCTCTCTACCGCAGTTAATCTCGTTAACCAAGGCAGTGTCATTTGGGCCAACGGAGCAATCGCTTTGGAGAATGGTGCTGTGATCCAGAACGAGGGTCTCTGGGACACCACCACCGACAGTACTCTGGTCTTTGCCGGCGGAGTTGCTCCCGCCTTCCGGAATTCCGGTAAGTTCCGCAAGTCAGGCGGCACGGGAACCTCCACCATCGGCAGCGGGTTGCGCTTCGAAAACCTTGGAACCGTGGAGATCCGCTCCGGCTCCCTAAACATCGGTGGCGATGGACAAGCCTCCTCGCCAGGCACCTTCGATATCGCCACTGGATCGTCGCTAGTTTTCGGCAACAGCTACACCTTGAACTCCGGCACCGTCCTCAAAGGAGATGGCGACGTGGCCGCAACCGCTGGAATCTTCACGCTGGATGGGGAAATCACCTTCACTCGCCTGACCCTGGCCGAAGCATCCCTCGCCGGAAACCATGTCCTGAAGGGGAGTTTCTTCTGGAGCGGCGGCGCCGGCCGGGGAGGAACGACAACCATCGCCGAAGGATCCACCCTCCAGTTCACCAATCCAGCTTACGACTACGATCTCAGCTCGTTCGGTCGGTCCCTTATCAACCAAGGAGTGGTGTTGTTCGGCGGCCGCAGGTTATTCCTCGGTAACGGCAGCAACATCCAAAACAGCGGTCTTTGGGAAAACACCGCCGACAACGCTCTGGTCTTTGGCGGCGGGGTAGCGTCCACCTTCCAAAATTCGGGCACCTTCCGTAAGTCAGGCAGCACCGGAGTCTCCACTGTCGGCAGCGGGTTGCGCTTTAACAACGTTGGCTCCGTCGAGATTCAGTCGGGCACGTTGACCATCAGTGGCGATGGACAAGCCTCCTCGCCAGACTCCTTCGGCTCCTTCGATATCGCCGCTGGGTCGTCGCTGATTTTCGACCACAGCTACACCTTGGCCTCTGGCACTGTCCTCAAAGGAGACGGCGACGTGGCCGCGACCGCCGGCTTTTTGACGATGGAAGGGGAAATCACCTTTGCCCGCCTGACCCTGGCCGAAGCATCCCTTGCCGGAAATCATGTCCTGAAGGGGAACTTCTTCTGGAGTGGGGGCGCCGGACGGGCCGGAACGACAACCATCGCCGAAGGATCCAGCCTCCAGTTCACCAACCGGGTCTACGACTATGATCTGGGTTCCTATGGCCGGTCTCTCGTTAACCAGGGCATCATCCGCTTTGCGGGTCGTTCGCTGTACCTGGGCAACGGCAGCAGCATCCAAAACAATGGCCTGTGGGAGACCACGACGGATTCACTGCTGGATTTCGGTGGGGGCGCCGCGTCGTCGTTTCAAAACATCGGCACCTTCCGCAAAGCTGCCAGCACGGGGACCTCCACCATCGGTAGCGGATTGACCTTTAACCATGCTGGCACTCTGGAGGTGCTCACCGGCACGGTCCGAATCGCGGGGCCACGCTCACTTCAGGGCACCGTCCTCGTTGGTCTTTCCAGTTTGTCCGGTTTCGGCCGACTCAGCCTGCCCGGAAACGGGGCGTTCTCCGGCAAGTTCATCGCGACGACACTTGGAGGCTATCTCCCACGGGCTGGCGACACTTTCGACGTGGTGACCTATGACGCCGCCAGCGGCGCCTTCTCCCAAGTGGACCTTCCGTTGTCCGCAGCCTGGGAAACCTCCTACAACGCGAACGCCTTTCAATTGCGGGTGCTGAACTCCCGTCCCCTTCCGCCAGCACTGGGCGATTCCACGCTCAACGAGCTGACACTCCTGACCGTCACCAATTCCGCAACGGACCTGGATCTACCCGCCAACCAACTCTCCTACGCCCTGCTCCAGGCCCCGGCTGGAATGAGTGTCCAGCCCGACGGCCTCGTCTCCTGGATCCCGGGGGAAGCCGACGGTCCCGGGACCAACCTCGTCACCGTGGTCGTCACCGACAACGGTGTCCCTCCGCTGAGCGCCACCAACTCCTTTCAGGTCGTCGTTCGCGAGGTCAATGTTCCGCCCTCCTTGTCGCTTCCCGGGAGCTTGGAACTGCCAGAACTCAGCGCCCTAATCCGAGCCGCCACCGTTTCCGATCCGGATCTTCCCACCAACGCCCTCACCGTCACCTTGGTGTCGGGTCCTCCCGGGCTGACGGTTTCACCCGCCGGTGAGATTCAGTGGACACCCTCCGAATCCGACGGGCCGGGACTCCATCCCCTGACCCTGCGGGTGACCGACCAGAACCCCATGGCCGTCAACGAAACCGAACTCAGCACCAATCTCACCGTCACCTTCCAAGTCCGCGAGCTGAACCAGCCCCCCAGCCTAACCGTGCCGACCAACCAGGTGGTTCTGGAGGAACTGCCGCTGCTCTTGTCCGCTCAGGCTCTCGATACCGACCTACCGCCGAATCCGTTGACCTTCCGACTGCTCACCCCTCCGCCCGGTCTGAGCATCAATGCCACCAATGGACAACTCTCTTGGACGCCCACCGAAAGCCAGGGAAGCAACACCTACCAAATAGCTATTGCCGTCGCCGACGAGAGCCCCCTGGCCCTCAATGAGGTGCAATTCAACGTCACCAATTCGTTCTCTCTCACCGTGCTCGAATCGAATCGGCCGCCGGTTCTGGTCCTGCCTAGCCTGACGCGCCTCAACGAACTGGTCTCCGGAGCGCTAGCCGCGACGGGTACCGATCCGGATGAGCCCGCCAACACGTTATCCTTCTCACTTGTCTCCGGACCTCCCGGTCTGACAGTTGCGGAGGATGGCACGATCGCATGGACGCCCACCGAGGCGCAGGGTCCCAGTACCAACGACGTCATCATCCGCCTGAGCGACACCAATTCAGCGGCCGAGAACGCCACCACCCTGAGCGTCACCAACCAGTTCCAAATCGTCGTCGACGAGGTCAACACGCCCCCGGTCCTGGCCTTGGTGGAGGACCGATCGGCTCGGCCGGGCCAGGTCATCCGGTTCACGGTCAGCGCAACGGATGCCGATCTGCCGGTGAATCCGCTGACCTTCTCCCTGGGCACCGGCAACCCGGGAGGCAGTCTAAACGCGAGTAGCGGCGAATTCTTCTGGCGCCCGGGCACCGCCGCAGCCGACACCACGAATCAGTTCCAACTCCAAGTCAGTGACGGTAGCCCCACGGATTCGATCGATTCCCAGTCCTTCCTGATCGTGGTTGGTCCCCTGGCTCCGCTGACGCTCACCCTCGTCTCACACGACGCGGGCACGTCGCTCCTAAAGGTGACCGGACCGGTGGATTTGGACTACTTCCTCGAGGCGAGCACCGACCTGGGAAGCTGGACCAATCTGACCACGCGTCTGTCAGCCCCGGCCAACTTCGAACTCCTCGACTCCACGGCCACCGATCCCAGCCGCTTCTACCGCGTTCGACTGGAGCCGTGAGGGGGAGAACAGGTAAGGGGTAAGGGGTAAGGGGTAAGGTCCCGCTGCGGTCGAAGGGAGTGGACGGTCAAAGGCCCTAGCAGGCTTCGCTACCGCACTCCAAACCCGGTGGGGCAACACTCCGCGGAGCCCTTCGTGTGTGGCCTCCCCGCGCGTCATTCGCCGAGACGCGATCGGCTCCGCAGAGCGTCGCCCTACCGCTTACCGCCCCCGCTCGCGGTGGACTTCAACGGGAGGCGTCGAGTTTCTTTTGCACTTCCGGGGACGGCTCGATGGCCAAGGCCTTTTTCCAGGCCGCCTGCGCCTCGTCCTTGCGGCCCAGCGCGGCGAGGACATCACCCAAGTGGTCATACACCGTGGCGTCGGGTTTCTCCAGCAACTGCGCCGCCTTCTCCAGATGCGGCAACGCCTCAGCCGGACGTTTCAGTTGAAAAAGCACCCAGCCCAGACTGTCGAGATAGGCCGGATTTTCGGGCTCCGCCGCCACGGCCTTCTGAATCATTTCCAAGGCCCGATCCAGGTTCTTCCCCTTCTCCGCCCAGGTGTAACCCAAGTGGTTCAGCGCCTCGTCGTAGTCCGGATTCAAGGCCAGGGATTTCAGCAGATATGACTCCGACTCGGCCCCGCGGTCCGCGTCGGTCAGCATCGCCCCCACCTGAAAGTAAAATCGGTAATCCAGCAACTCATCCGCCCGATCTCCGGCCAGAGCCTCCGCCTTCTTGAACGCGGTGTACGAGCGGTCGTATTGCTTCAGTTGCATTTCGGCGAGCGCCGAAAGATGAACCAGTCGGAAGGACGTGGGGAAGCGGGTTAGTCCTCGTTGCAGGACCGCGAGTGCGGCTTGCGCATCCGACTTCTTCTGATTCAGGAACGACACCGCCAAATCGGAATAGGCTGGTTCAAACTCGGGATTGAGCTGGATCGAACGCTCAAACAGCCGTTGGGCTTCCTCCACGTCATCCTCTTGAAGCGCAATCACGCCGAGGAAATACCACGGCATGTGGGAGGTGGGGTTAGCCTTGCTCAGGATCTCCAGGTACTGCTTGGCCTCAGCCAACTTTCCTTCGCGCAACAGCAGTTCGGCGAGGCTGGCGGCGATGGCCGGATTCTTAGGAACCTGGTCATTCACCTTCTCGAAGAGGGCCAGGGATTTGGCGCTGTCACCCACTTCCATATAGCCCCGAGCCAGCCGGACCAATTCCGCCGGATCCGTTCCCACTTGAAGCTCCGCCCGCTCCAAGGCCTGCCGATAATCTGCCTTGGCACGATCCTTCTCCGCGGACTCGACCCGCAGATACCAACCGAAAAGATCACTAACGTTGAGCCAAAAAACCCCGGTCG
The DNA here is from genome assembly GCA_017309115.1 of Verrucomicrobiota bacterium. Classification (GTDB taxonomy): domain Bacteria; phylum Verrucomicrobiota; class Verrucomicrobiia; order Limisphaerales; family UBA9464; genus UBA9464. The sequence continues at coordinate 54,181 of JAFLEF010000007.1, forward strand.
TTTCCGTCAGCTTGAGCGCCTGTTCGAGCACCTCCAAAGCCTTCGCCGGCTGTTTGCGCTGCAGGTAAATGGCAGCGAGTTGCTGATAGGCACCCAACAGGGTCGGCGTGGCCTGGAGCGCCTTCTCGTAGGCTTGGATCGCCCGATCTTCTTTGCCGGTGCGATACAGTGTGTCCCCCAACAGGGCCAGGATGACCCCGGAAGTCCCGGGCTGATCGGCGGTTCGCTGCAGAACCTCAATCGCCCGTTCAGGCTGATTCTTCTGCAGGTAATGGCGTGCGAGGTCGGTGGCGATGGCCTCGTTAGCCGGATCCAGCTCGGCCACTTTGGCGAACTGTTCGTAGGCGGCATCGGGTTCGTCGCGTTCGCTGAGGAGAATTCCTTTAGAGAACGCGGTCAGAGTCTGCACCCGCTGCTCCATCTCGGCATCGGTTTCCTCCTCAACCGGAGTCGACCGAAGGTGGGACCGCGAACTCGACTGGCATCCGGCGGTCAGCAATGCCACGACCAACGGGATTAACCACACGGGTCTCAAGTGTCGGGGCATGTGAAAAAGAGGGCGCGGTCCTGAATCGACAGGACCGCGCCGGAAAGGCGTCATCAACCGGGGCGCCGGTTACTTCTGCCAGGTTCGCTTCTTATGGCGGTTCTGGCGGAGCTTCTTCCGACGCTTGTGTTTGTTGATCTTTGATTTACGACGTTTCTTCAGGGAACCCATACAACTAGTTTGTCCGGTGGTCAGTAAACCACCTTGTTCAGAGGATACTCGATGATGCCCTCCGCTCCAGCGGCTTTCAGCTGCGGAATCATTTCCCGGACGACCGACTCATCAATGATGGTTTCGACGGCCACCCAGCCCGATTGACTCAACCCGGACACCGTGGGATTACGCAACGCCGGGAGCGATTGCAACAAGTTTGGCAGATTGGCTTCACGAACATTCATCTTCAGCCCGACCTTGGCCTCGGCCTCGATCGCCCCCTGCAACAGCAACGCGAGGGTCTCAATCTTCCGCCGCTTCCAGGGGTCCTTCCACGATTCGTGATTGGCGATCAGCCGGGGCGTCGACACCAGGAGGGTCTCGACAATCCGCAGCTTGTTCGCCCGCAACGAAGATCCGGTCTCCGTCACTTCCACGATGGCATCCACCAATTCCCGGGCTTTGACCTCGGTCGCGCCCCACGAAAACTCCACTTCCGCCTTCACGCCGTGCTTCTTGAGCCAGCGCTTGGTCAAGCCCACCACTTCCGTGGCGATCCGCTTGCCCTGCAAATCCTTGACTGACTGAATCGAGGATTCCTCCGGAACCGCCAGCACCCACCGGGTGGGTTGACGGGAAACCTTGCTGAAAATGAACTCACCGACTTCGTGAACCGAGCTGTGGTTCTCGATAATCCAGTCGTGCCCCGTGATCCCGGCGTCGAGATAGCCCAGTTCCACATACCGGCTGATTTCCTGAGCCCGAATCAGGCGAATGGTCAGCTCCGGATCATCCACATACGGCTCATAGCTGCGGCTGGACACCTGGATGTTCCATCCTGCCTTGGACATCTTCTCCAGCGTGGCGTCCTGCAGGGAACCCTTGGGCAACCCCAAGCGCAGGGCCGGGGCTTTCGACGGCTTGGTTTTGCTCATGGGGGAAATTTCAGGGGGCTTCGACTCGGCGTTAACTCAGCGCCTTAACGGGAAAGAACGACAGTTCGGGCCCAATCCGGCCCATTCACGCTCTCGGCCCGCAGAAACCGGGGGGACGACCGTTTAGTGGGACGACGTCAGGCAGCCTTCCTTTATGAAGAATCCGAGGTAGGCCAGCGTGGAGATCGTGAGCAGCAACCAGCCCTTGCCGTGAACGCCCATCACCAGACCGGCGCCCATCAAAACCGTAAAGACCAAAAAGAATGCGAGTGCTGCTAAACCTTTCACAGACGAGACGGATACTGGATTCCCGGGGAGCTGACAAGGCTCGGAACGGGAACTTCTGGGTCCATGTGCCCAGTTGATCCACAGAATTACCTCGAACATCAGTGGACCGACCGACCGAAGCCGCCGGGGGAACGAGGCGCTGACTCCACCAGAGAACTCCACATGCCAACATTCAAGGAACGCGTCGGGAGGGTGAATGGCGCCTCCTCCCGTCGGCGGCTACGGCCCAGGTAGGGCGAGGTTCCCACCGAGCCGTTCGCGTCTCGGCGAATTGACTGACGCGTCAGGAGTCCACCCGCGTACGGCTCCGCGGAGCGTCGCCCCACCTACACCTAGCCGACCGTCAGGCGCTCGCCCAATTGCAGCACTCGATACGGCTGGTCCAATACCCGGCAGGTGTTCACGAACTCCTCCGGGGAGGCCGTGTTGAACGCGAATAAATCGTAGTGCCCGGGGACGACGCAACCAGCTCCGATGGCCTTGGCCACCTGGGCCGCCTCCCGACCATTCAGATTGCCCGCCACCCGCCGTTCGGGAGCCCGCCCATTGATCGGCAACAACGCCACATCCACCCGCTGCTCGCGTAGACCCGCCACCATCCCTGGATACAGCACCGTATCGCCCGAGTGGTACACCTTCCACGGCCCCGCCTGTATGACCCAACCCAGGTAAATCGGGCGTCCTTGGGAATCCACCGCCAGATCTTCGTGGGCCGCGGGAATGGCCCAGAACTCAAAGCCGTCGACCGTCACCCGATCCCGGCCCGGACTGGTCTCCAACCCCAGAATCCGGTCGTCCGCCAACCCGGAACGTTCCCGGACGGTTCCCCGGTTGGCCTCGGGACAAACCATCCGCAGTCCGGGATTCACCGACACCAGGGGCCGCAGGGTCTCGGGATCCAAATGGTCCGTGTGGTTGTGCGAGGTCGTGACCACCGAGATCCCGGTAAGCCGCTCCGGGGCGATCACCTGGCGGGAAACCCGGACATGTGGTTTGTCAGTATTCGCATACTTCCGGGTCAGGGAATCGGACAGATACGGATCCAACAGGAGCGCCCGACCCTCCCAGGCAAGGAGGTATCCACTCTGACCCAGCCACCAGAGATGCAGTCCCGGTTCAGAGGCTCGAACACGCCGGACTTCCTCCACGAAGGCTTCGTCCGACAGAAGCGGTTCAATCAGGCTCATGCAGGACGACTCTCAGAGGGCTGACTTCACCTGCACCACACCGGCCACCAAATTTACCAACTTGCGGCGGGCCGCCCACCGCGCGGTCTGGCTCAACCCGCAATCCGGAGCAAACACCAGCCGTTCCGCCGGTGCGAACTCCAGGCATCGACGCACCCGCCGGGCAATGTCGTCCGGCGTTTCCACGTAGTAGCTCTTAACGTCCACCACGCCCACCGCCACATCGCAGCGCTCGGCAATTTTCGCGATCAACTCCAGTTCGGCGAATTCCCGGCTGGCCATCTCCACGTGCATTTCGTCGCAGTGGAAATCGAGGAAGGCCGGGAACATCGGCGCGATCTGACGCGGCCCCACCGCCCGGGCCTTGTAGTTGCCAAAGCACAGGTGGGTGCAGACGCGTGTCCGTCCGCGAACGGTCTCCACGGTCCGATTGAACAGATCCACGAACCGCCGGGTGTCTTCCCGGTACGCGTAACAACTCATGCTGGGCTCATCGACGCTGATTTCCGTGCAACCCGCCGCCACCAACCGTTCCAGTTCCTCCCGCACCAGCGGCAGGAGCGCCTCCGTCAGCGCCCAACGATCGGGATATCCCAGCGCCGGATTGGGCAGCAACCGGCCAGACATCGTGTAGGGACCAGGCACCGACGCCTTCAAGGTCGGCGGATGAGCCAACCCCTTCAGCAACGGTGCCGACAGTTCCCGCAGCCGCTGAAATTCCTCCACGGCGCCCAAGCCTCGCGGAGCCTTCAACGGCGCCTTCACCTGATGCTTCCCGCGCTGATCGTGGGCGGGAGGACCAAACCGGCGCGGCGGCGAGGACTCCAGATCGATGCCGTCGATGTACCCGTAAAACGACAGATTGAAGTCCAAGCGGGTCTGCTCGCCATCGGTGATCACATCCAGACCGGCGGCCAACTGATCGTGCAACGCCGCAATCACCGCGTCGTTCTGCAGTTCCGCGCGATCATCGGGACCAAACCGATCCAAATGGGCCGAGGCTAATTCCAGCCAACCGGGAAACGGATAACTCCCAATGACCGAAGTGCGAAGCGGACACGAGTGCATGCCGGCAGGCTACCGGGAAGCCCCCTCGGAAATCGCGTCAAAAGTGACGCCCGCACGACCTCATTGCGGCGGAGGCATCTTGTCCTTCAACCGCAAATACTCCCACACGGCCTGAATGGTCTTGGGCCCGTCACCGCCCAGAACATCCGGCAACGGGCTCTTGCCCTCCTCGTCGAAGTACACCGGCATCTTGCTGGACGGATCGATCATGGTGGGCGCCCGGAGCCAGCGCTTGAAGTAGTCGGGCTGCAACCGATCGAAGCTGTGGGCCAGATTGATTCCCGGCGCCTCAAACACTTGGGTGGCGCCAAACTCACCCACGCCGTGGCAACTGACGCAGCTGAAACCACCATTGGCGCTGGAAAGCTTCCGACCCGCCTCGGCCAATTCCGCGGCATTGTCCGGGGCCGGATCAGGAGGAGTCACCGGCGGCAGACCCGCGATCGTGGCCAACCCTTCCGCCAAGCCCTGCGCGTAGGCCGGGAAGGCCGGCATCCGGAATTCCGCCCAGGGACGCGGCTTCCAGGTCTCTTCGCCGCTGATGAAGCGGGCCGCCCATTCGGGCTTGAGCTTGCCGTACAAATGATCCCAGGCCGGAAAGCCTTCGAACTGCCCGTGACATTCCCGGCAGTTGAGGTGCTGGGATTGACGCGCCAGGAAGTCCACCGAAGTGGAGCGGCCCAAGGATGCCCGATCCGACGCCGCAAAAGCCTGAAGCGCCGAACGCTGCTCGGCGGTGAAGGAGTAATGCGGGGCTTTGGAACCGGCCGCCGGAGTCTCCGCCAGACAGCCGGACTTCCAATTGGCCGCGACTAGGTCGCTGAGCGGCTTGGCCGTGAACTCATTCTTCACGCCCTCCAGCGTGTGGCAGTTCAAACACCCCACCGTGCTGACCAGTTTCTTGCCCTGCTCAATCGCGGCTGCGTCGGTGGAAACCGGTTTGGCTTCGGCGGCATCGGCGACGGAATCCAAATACGCCGCCAGGTTGGCCGCCTCTTCGGAGGTCAGCTTGAAGTTCGGCATCCGGATCCACTTAAAGTGTTCCTCCGGACGTCGCAGGAAGGCCGCCAGCGCTCCGGGCGTGAACTTGGCCTTCACCTGCTTTTGGGAAATCTGATGAGGCTTGGCCTCGCCCCCACCCGGCGGCACGTGGCAGGCCACGCAATGCAACTTCTCGAACAGCGCCTGCCCCACCGCCGCATCGCCCGAGGTCGGCTCGTACTTGGCGTCGCCCTTCAACGTTGCGAGATACGCCGCGACGGCTTCCGAATCCGCTTTGGCCGTAGCGCCGGTGAACAGCTGCGGCATCGGCGTCCCCGGCCGGAGCGCGTGCGGATCCTGAATCCAGCGGGCCATCCAATCGGCATTCCGTCGGGCGCCAATACCATTCAACGTCGGCGCGTCCATCTTGAGTTCCGGCACGGATCCGGCCGCCGAGTGACACATCACGCAGCGATTCTCCAACAGCAGATCCCGACCCTGATGCACCAGGAGGGAGCGGGTCAGGGCCTCGCTGCTGGCGTGAGACAACTGCGGCAGCGGAATCGGATTCAGCGGCGTTTCCCGATTGGTCCAGTACAGCCGCACCATGGCCTCTCCCGTCGGCGGTGACGTGAAGTCCACCAGGAGGGAATTAGTGCCTTTGTTCAGCCGGACCGACTGACCAATGGCCAGCTCCGGACCAGTGTCTTTGGCCTCCAAAACCAGGGCTCCGTTGACCGTCACCTTCAGCGCGCCGCGGACCAGCGCGTGAAAGGTAAAGTCACCTCGCAAGTCCGCGGACACGAGGCCCTCCCACTTCGCCGTGAACGGTCCAGCCGGAACAAACGGCGTCGCCGGCTGACCCGCCGGCACGAACAACCACACATTCGGACTGACCGACAGATCCGTCACGCCGCCGGATGTCACGGTTTGCACCAGACCCTGCGCCGGATCCTCCACGGCCGAGACGGGCAGCGCCGGGACCAGAACCGCCCAACCGAGGGTCAGGCACAGGGAACGGAAGAACGAGGGCAAGTGCATGAGGTGACGACCGCGAAATTCAGTGCGGCGGGACGCTAGAAAGTGAAACGGCCCGGCGAAAGTCCCAAATGGACCCGCCGGGCCGGCCGGAATTACTTCAACGACGAGAGCGGCTGACCCGGGATCTCGTGAATGGTCTGCTGGATATCCTGGGAGATCGGCGTGCCATCCGCGGCTTTCAGATCCCACTTCAACGACTGCTGCATCGTCACCCGGAGGTCTTCGATGGTGAGCGTGACCGACTTGCCGTCGGGGCTCAGCTTGGCAGCGGTGATGTTGATGTTCTCGCGGCCCTTCTTGTCCGGATTGGTCACCCAAATTTCGGGCGAACCATAGTTTTCGGAACGGATGTAGTTCCAGCGCTTGCCGCTCCAGTTTTGCACGTCTTCCGCCGACGCCTTGTCGAGCGGTTGGCTGAATCCGAGCTGCACGCCACCGGGCACCACCTTCACCGAGTTCACGGAATAGACGGGCTTGCCGGTGTAACGAACGCGGTCAAAACCGGTGATCCGGGCCGCGTTGGACTGCCATTCGCTGAGGCCCGCGACGTAGAGCTGACCATCGTACGGATGAAACCGGGCGCGCATCACCGAGCTGGTGAACTTCAGCGGAAACTTCACCGCCGCCGCCTGCTGACGTCCGTTGCTGAGGTCCTGGCGCATCACCAGGTAGAGCGACGATTTGCCGTACGATTCGTAGAGCAGTTCGTTCTGGTACGGTCCCCACTTGTCGCTGGTGACCCAAACCTGACCGCCGTTGGAATTGCAGAAGTCGGCATGCGACAGCCACATGATCGGCGGAACGTAGAGTTCGATCGCGTCCGGCGGCGTCTTGACGTTGATCACCCCGTGGAAGGACTTGCCATCGATCCAGTTGATGGGCGAGGTGGGCACCCAGGTGCCTTCATTATCGCCGGTGGTCACCTGGCCATCGGCGCGCACGCCAATGCCGTTGGGAGCCCGGAAGCCGCGAGCGGCAATCTCGAACTTCTGACCGTCGGGACTGACCCGGAACAAACAGCCGGCGTGGGAACACACCACACCATTGCCCCGGGAGGCCTTCTCATCTCCGAAGCCCCGGCCGCCGCCGTTCACCGGATTGGCCTTGGCGAAGTAGAAGTTACCGGCGGCATCGCGCTGGAGGTCGAAAACGAACTCGTGGAAGCCGCGGGTGGACATCACGTCGTTGTTGAAGTTCTCGTAGTAGTCGGCCTCGCCGTCGTTATTGAAATCCACGAAGCGGGTGATGCCCTCGCGGCTCGAGGTGTAGATCTGATCCTTCACGATCACCAGGCCCAGCGGCTCATAGAGGCCCGAGGCGTAGCGGCTCCACACCAGGTTCTCCAGCTTCTCGTCGATGCCGGAAACGATCCAGATATCGCCGTCATGCGTGCACAGCGCCGCGCGCTTGCCATCTGCGAAGAAATCCATACCGCCAAAGCGAACCCGGCGATTCCAGGGATTCTTCTCCGGAGCGGTAATCGAATCCGTCACGTACGCGCCGTCCGGAGTGGCACTGGTGTTGAGTTTGCCGGCTAGGTTGACCGTCTCGTTCCAGCGCTTGGGACCGCCCTTCAGGAAGTCCACCAGCTTCGGGGCGCCCTGGGTGAGTTGGGCGAACGAACCGGCCGAAGCCGTCGGACCGCTCCACAGCGTGACCTTGAAATCTCCGGCCTTCACGCCCGCTCCCACCGACAGGATCGCCTGGGAGCCGTCCACCACGAGTTCCACCCCCTTGGGCAGGTCGGTTCCCGCGATCTTGGTCACAACGTCGCCGGCGGTGAAGGTGATGGTCGGCTGACCATTCTCGGTGGTGATCTGCTTGGAAGCGCCCGGCACGTCCGCCAACAGAACCACGAACGGTTCCTTCACCTTTTGCGATTTGAAGAAGAGGAAGCCGGACTTCTCGGGTTCCAATCGGAACGTGCGGGTGAACGCCACGCCGCCGGGTCCGGACACACTGCCGGGTTGTTCGAACACCTGGGTGCCCCGCGCGGTGTAGCTCAACACCACGTCATTGCCGTCCACGTACAGCCCCTTCCAGTGCGCGACCGACTTGTCGATCGGACCGAACGGCTCCTTGCGGGTGTCCTTAAAGCCCGTTCCCGGAATGCCCACGCCGGGACCATTCGGATTGCCGAACTTTTGATCCCCGACCATCTGGGGATGCTGCCCGTGGTTCCCATCGAACACCACGCCCCGGGTGTTGATGAACCCGCCGGTCCAACCCGCGGCCATGCGCAACGTGTCGGAATCAAAGAGCATCGCGGCATCGTTGCCCACCCGGATGGCGTAGCCCTTGAGCGCCACGTTGTTGCTGGGAAAATTGGCCCCAATACAGGCGGACTGGAACGGGAAATCTTCCTGCAACAGCCGGTAGGTTTCCTTGGCCTGACCCCAGGCCGGTGTCACCGCAGCCGCGGAACCCACCAGAAGTGCCAAAGCGAGGATTCGACGGGCCGGTTGCAGGAGCGAAGGGGCCCCTCGACCGGGTACATGTGGACGAACAGATGTTTGCATGTCGTTGAAGTCTATCAGAAGTGCCTCCGGAAGCGTCCAGACGCAAACGCGGGGCAAGTGTTGCAAAGAATTCCGCGGCCGGCTCGGACTTTCTCGGGACATGGAACATTCAATCCGAATCCAGTCTCCCGAGCTCCCCAGGTCACGCGCAGCGGGGCTCCCAGCGTCTCTCCAAGGTAGGGCGACGCTCCGCGGAGCCGTTCACGGGTGAAGTAGTGCCGCGGGACTCGACCTGGCCCACCGAACAAAGCCTACCCTCAACCACTGCCACGCGCCCCAAAAGCGCCAGAACGCTAAAAGGCTGGCGCCCTCCAAACGCCTCGCGCAACCCCTTCCCGCTTCCCTCTCAGCTCTCTGCTCTCAGCTCTCAGCTTTTCCACCTTCCCTCGCCGATTCACGACCGCCGCCGCGTCACCCACCCCAGTGCCGCTGCTCCCAAGCCCAGAAGTGCCCAGGTTGCCGGCTCGGGGACGACCGGCAGCGGACTGAACGACAGATCATCCAGGATGTGGCTTTGGGCATTGGGTTGGCCGGGCAGCCTAGGAAAATCCCCGAAGTCATCGTAGCCCCGGCTGCGGAACTCGAAGCGCAGTTCGACGGTCTGGCCCGCGAACGGGCTCACATCCACTGCCAGGTAGCGAAAGAAAGGAATCTCCGGATCACCAGTAGGAACATCCGGCAGGGCAACAAGGGAACGGAGTTCTCCTCCCACAAACACCTGCAGATCATCGCCGTGATTAAGGGGTCCTTGGTGGAGAAACTGGAGCGACCTGGCATCCGCCGGAATGTCGCCCGTCTGCCAGAGGACATAGGGATCGTAGACGCCGCCAGTGACCGTCAGGGAAAGAGGCCAGATTCCCAACGAGTAGTTACCCACCACCGGAACTCGGGCGTTACTGCCGAAATGGGCATCTCGGAAGTCACGATCCAGAAGGCTGGCCCACCCTGAAAAACGCTGACTATAGTTGTAGCCAACAGCGGATTGGGTTTGCGGCCCGGTGTTCCAACCAGGGCGTACCCATTCACCGGGCGAGCTCGCAAAGGGAGGGCCCGGAATCCGCGGGGGCACCCAATCCGGAAACACCGGAGTATCGAATCCCAAGTTGATGAACGCCGCTGCTGAAACCTCGCTCCCAAGAGCGAAACAACAGGCGACAAGGCTTATCGAATGGCGGATCGAACTCATGGCACGTTCAAGAAGGCACTTTGGCTAAGGTTCCAGTAAGAGCCGCTCCCCGTAACCTGCAGGCGGGTTGCTTTAACTTGGTACATCGCTCCCGCCACTGCGCTGCCATCAATGAATGACAGAGATGTGGTGGGGGAACTGTTCAGAAGAATCCAAGGGCCACTCAAGCCCGCAATACTGCGATAGATGTAGTAACCGCAACCCGGGTCCAAAGACGAATTCCAATTCAGGGTCGTGGTCGCCCCAACTCGGCTTCCACCGTCACCGACGCCGATTCGATCACCCGTTCGGGCTCCTTCGCTGGGCCAACCCCCCTGCCCTTGAACGATCAGCCCACACGGAAGAAAGAGGGCCAGCAGGCGGAGAAGAAGCGAAGCACCGCGTCGGGGGGGGGGTAGAGCGAAATTGCAAACTCATAGAGGGTTTAAAAATATAAATCTGAGACTCCTATTAAGTAATATTGGGGCGAACCCAAGGTCAATGAAAACCTCACGACTGGGGCCTCAAAACTGGAAACCCAGGCGGAGGTCGTCCGCAGATTGACACAGATTCACTCAGATTTTTCCGGAGAAGGCGGCGAAGCAAGGCGTAGAAGAATCTGCGCCAATCTGTGTTTAATGTGCGGATAAACCCTTCCCTCCGAGTTGATTGCTTTTCGGCCAGCGGCAGTGACGTGGAGTAACTCTGGCGGCCACCTGACATCGACGCGCCCCAAAGCGGCAGAGGGCTAGAGGGCTGCCGCACTCCAAACGCTTCGCGATCCCTTTACCGTCTCGCCAAGGATGACGCGGGACCGGCTGAAGCCGGGACTCCGAACCACAGAGATCCGGCTATTTCCATGGATCCCGCCCGGTGTACTTCACCTGATTGGTGAGCACCTTCCGGGGTTGGGGCGGTTTATAAAGAATTCCGAACCGGGCCAGATTGCTGGAGACCGTGGCCAGATTGGTCAACGCCCCACCCAATTGCAGCCGGAGGGCTTCGTCCGCCAACAAAGCGCCCGCCACCCCTCGCCCGGCCCGCAGGTCGGCCGTCATGGACTTAAGATCGGCGGTCGCCGCACTGGCATTGCCCAGCACCTCGCCGATGGCGGGTTTTTGCTCGGCCAGGAACCCATCCACGTTGGTAGCCACAGTGGCCAACTGGACGGACAACGTGTTCAGATTGCTGAATGTCGCCGTGATGGTCGGGGAATTGTTGGTCACCAACCGGCGAACGTCATGCAGCGCCTCGGTCGCTTCCGCCGACGCCAGACGGAAGTTGACAGCGGTCTCGGAAAGGTTGGTCAGGGTCGCTTCGGTCAAAAGTTTCTGATCCACCCGCTCCACCGCGCTATTGATCCGCTCGACGGCCGTGTCGAGCTTGCCCAACAAGGCCGTCGCCGAACGCGCCGCATCCTGCAAATTAAACGGCGTCTCCGCCCGAACCGTGGCTCCATTCTCCAGAGGCGGTTTTTCATTCTTTTGGGGCACGATGGATACGAACTCGTCGCCCAGGAACCCGGATTGCTCGATGCCAAACTTGGCGTCGGCGTGAATCGGATACTTCTTCACGACTCGAACCGTAATCTTCACCGAGCGACGATCATCCGTCAGGTCGATCCCACTGACACTGCCGATCGGCACGCCGGACAAGGCCACCGGGGCTCCAACTTTCAGCCCCCCGACCCGTTCGGCCACGATGTCGAAGGTTAACGAGGGGGTGAACACGCCGCGGGACTTGCTGAAGTTCAGGATCATCCCAGCGATCACCGCCAGGGTGAACGCCACGAACAATCCCACTTTTCGAGGAGAGGACATGCGATTGGAGAGCTCAGACTGTGGCCACGGGTTCCGTCCTCAGCGGACGGTCGCTGGCGATGCCATTAACGAAATTGTGCACGATAGGGTCCTGGGAGCCGAGAATCTCCGGCGTGGAGGCATCGGCGTAGATCACTCCTTCGTGAAGCATTAGAATCCGGTCGCTGATGCGGCGGGCGCTGGCCATGTCGTGCGTCACGGCAATGCTCGTGATGCCCAACTGCTGCCAAATCCGGCGAATCACCGCGTCAATGCGCGCGCCAGCGATCGGATCCAAGCCGGTCGTGGGTTCGTCGTAGAGCAGAATGGCCGGGCGATAAATGATGGCCCGGGCCAAACCGACCCGTTTGCGCATGCCGCCCGAGAGTTCCGCCGGCTTCTTCTCTTCAATGCCGGACAACTCCACCATTTCGAGCGCTTCCGCGACCAACCGGCGAACTTCCCCCAGGGTGTGGCGCTTCTCACGCAGAAGAACAAAGCCGACGTTCTCGAACACATTTAAGGAATCAAACAGCGCCGCGCCCTGGAACAGCATGCCGAAGTTGCGCCGCACTGCGAGCAAGGCGCGTTCGTCCAAACTGCACAGATTGGTACCCTTGATCTGAATCGTTCCGCGATCCGGTTGCAGCAATGCCACCAAATGTTTCAACAGGACACTTTTGCCGCCGCCGCTACGACCGATGATCACCACCGCCTCGCCCGCCGAAATCGACAGCGAGACGCCCTTCAAGACCGGCGTCTTCCGAAAACTTTTCCAAACGTCCTTAACCTCGATCATGGCGCAAACACCTCCGCTTCAGCCGAGCAGCTGGGTCAGGAGCAAGGTGAGGAAGAAGTTACTGATCAAGATCGTGATGGACGCCGCCACGACAGCTTCGGTAGTCGCCCGACCCACGCCTTCAGCCCCTTCCGGGCAGGTCAGCCCCTTGTAACAACAGATCAGCGCAATGGTCGCCCCGAACAGCGTCGCCTTGATCAGCCCGATCGCGATGTCGCTGGCCGCCGTGTAGCGATTGACGTAGGCCACGTAGTAGGCGCCTTCGATGCCCAACAGCTTCACCCCCACCAGGTAACTGGCGAAAATGCCGGTCAAAACCGCCTCCCCCGTCAGCAACGGGGCCGCCACGGTCAGGGCCAACAACCGGGGCACCACCAAATGATCCACCGGATGAGTGGCCAGGGTACGAAGCGCGTCGATCTGCTCCGTCACTCGCATGGTGCCCAATTCCGCCGCCAGCGAGGCGCCAACCCGGGCGGTGAGCATCAGTCCGGCCAGCACCGGGCCCAATTCGCTGGCCATACCCACACTCACGACGGCCCCTGTCGCCGTATCCAGACGCACCTTGTGGAACTGAAAGTAGGTCTGCGCGCACAGCACCATTCCCGTCGCGGCGCCGGTGGTGATGACCACGCTCTGAGACTTTACGCCCACGGCATACAATTGGCGGACGAACTCACCCCACGAGGGCCGCTGATACTTGAGGGAACGGACGGCTTCGCCCAGCAATTGAGCCACGGACCCGAGGGTCTCGAGGCCATCATCCAACTTTCGGCGTACGGAAGCAAAACTCACGCGAGGGGCGATGGTAACCCGGTTACCCCGTGAGTGCCAACCTCCACGAAGAAATCCCCATTCCCCTCTCCACCGGTAGGGCGACGCTCCGCAAAGCCGTCCGCCTGTGGAGTCCTGACCCGTCATTCGCCGAGACGCGAACGGCTCGGCGGAGCCTCGCCCCACCGCTTACCCCTTACCCCTTACCCCTTACCCCTTACCCGCCTTTTCCTCTCAGCTCTCAGCTCTCAGCTTTCCCCGCCCCACCCGACTGCGCACCAACCGCACCATCTCCCGCGCCGGGGTCAGTCCTCGCCACCAGCAGACCCCAAAATACGCCCCACTCGCCACGCCAATGGCCCCAAACACCGTCAATCCCCTCGCCCAATACCGCTCCACGCCCCACCAGTGTTGTCCGGCGACGCTCCATCCCCAGGCCAACACGCCCGCCAACAACCCGGCCGACCCCAGCACCAGCACGGTCGAACTGAGACCTTCGTAGGTAAACTTCGGCAGCTTCCGGCGCAGCGCGAACACCAACAAGGCGGTGTTGAGCACCGCACTGACCGTGTTCGCCAAGCCCATGCCGGCCTGCCGGAACAAGGGGATCAGGAAAAATGCCAGCACCACATTGACCGCCAGGCACACCACGCTGATGCGCATCGGGGTCTTGGTGTCGCCCAGGGCGTAAAAGGCCCGGGAATAGATGCTGTTCAGCGAGAAGGCGAGTAGACCCGGCGCGAGCATCCAAAGGGCTTGCGCCGACAAAAAGGTGTCCTCGGCCGTGAACTTCCCGTGCTGAAACAGCAGCCGAATCATGGGTTCCGCCAACACCAGCAGCAGCACCGTGGCCAGGGTGTTGATGAACACCAGTTGCATCAGGCCCTCCCGCAGCGCCGCCCGGAACTCCGGAAACTTCTTCTCCGCGGCCAATCCACTCAGTTCCGCCAGCAAATAAGTCGCCAACGACACGCCCACGACGCCCTGCGGCAGCTCCATGAGTCGGACCGCATAGTTGAAGGCCGACACGATGTTCTTGGCTTCATTGACCGCCAGCGTCTGGGTGAGCACCACATTGAACTGATACGCCGCCACTCCCAGCGTCGCCGGGGCCATCCGTTGAATGACCTCCTTGACCGTGGGATTGCCGATCGGATTGACCCACCGAAAGCGAAAACCCTCCCGATGCAGCGCCGGATACTGGAACACCGCCTGCACCAGCCCGGCGAGCAACACGCCCACGGCCAGACCAAAAACCTGGGAATCCAAATGCGACCCAAATCCCGGGGCGATCAGAAACACCGCCGCAATCATCACCACGTTGAGCAACGAAGCGCCCAAGGCCGGCATGAAGAAGTGACCCCGGGCATTGAGAATCCCAATGAACACCGCCGTCATGCAGACAAACAGCAGGTAGGGGAACATCAGGCGCATCAGCCGGACGATGAGTTCGGCCTGGCCTCCCAACGGAATCCACGCCAGCACGCCGGTCAGACCGATCATGGCCACCACCACCACAGCTCCGCACAGGAGCAGGAGCGCCGAAAAGACGGCCCGAGCTGAATCCCACATAACCGCCTCGCCGGCGGTTTTCTCCCGCTCCTTGAAGATGGGAATGAACGCCGCCGTGAGGGCTCCCTCGCCCAGCAACCGGCGAAACAGGTTGGGAATGGAATAGGCGTAGTAGAAGGCGTCGGCGACCGGACCCACGCCCATGAACCCGGCGTACACCGCTTCCCGTACAAAGCCCAGCACACGACTGATCAGCGTGGCGGCTCCGACGGCGCCGGTGGACTTCAACAACCGAGACATTGGGCGCGGATGGTTCGGGTAAGCCGTCGCCGGGTGCAAGCGCGCGTCGGAACCGGTGAGTCGGCGACGGTGGGCAATCCGAAGGCCGCGGGCAGGAGTTCCCGGGTTCGCCCCGGCGTCATTCCGAGTCGCCCAGTAGGAACCGGAGGTCGTCGAGAGTCAGGGCCGACGCAAAGCGCTCTTCGCCCAACACTTCATCCGCCAGAGCGCTCTTGGTCTTTTGCAGCGTTCGAATTTTCTCCTCGATGCTGCCCTTGATGAGCAACCGATACGCCAGGATTTTGCGGGTCTGGCCAATCCGATGGGTCCGGTCGATGGCCTGATTCTCCACCGCCGGATTCCACCACGGATCAAACAGAACCACGTAGCTGGCGGCCGTCAGATTCAATCCCGCGCCGCCTGCCTTCAGGCTGATCAAAAACACTCCACCGCCTTCATGCGACTGAAAGTCTTTCACCAGGTCGCCCCGATTCTCCGTCTCGCCCGCGAGGTACCACTGCTTCCAACCCCGCTTCTCCAACGCCGGTTGGAGCAAGGCCAGGAGCCCCACGAACTGGGAAAACACCAAGACTTTTTCGCCCTCTTCCAGCAGCGGTTCGAGGGTTTCCAGCAGTGCTTCGAACTTGGCGCCGGACTGCTTGGAATCCGGATGAATCAAACCGGGATGACAACAGATCTGCCGCAACCTCAGCAGGGACGTGAGGAAATGAAACCGCTGCTGATTGAAGGATTTCTCCGACTTCAGGGAGAGCAACGCCTGCTGGGCCAGTTTCAGCTCCGCCCGATACAGGGCGCGCTGTTCTCCCTCCAGTTCGCAATACAAGTCTTCCTCCACCCGATCCGGAAGTTCCCGCGCCACCTGAGCCTTGGTACGACGCAGCAAGAACGGTCGAACCCGGGCCGACAAACGGGTGCGGGCCAGCGGATCCTCCTTGGCATCGTACAATCGGCCAAAGCCATTCCGGCTACCCAGAACTCCCGGCATGGCGAACGACATCAGACTCCACAGATCCAGCAGCCGATTCTCGATCGGGGTGCCGGTCAGAATCAGCCGATAATCCGCCTTGAGTTTGCGGGCCACCTGAGTGGTTTGGGAGGAGGGGTTCTTGATGTTCTGACCCTCGTCGAGAATCACCGTCAGAAAGTCCACCGACTCCCAGTGGGATTGGGCGGCCCGCAATTGGGCGTAGTTGATCACGTGAAGGTCCGCCGCAGCGATTCGGGTCGCCGCCTCGTCCTCGGACGCCTCCCGCCACAAGTGCACGCGCAGCTCGGGATAGAACCGTTCCGCCTCGGCTCGCCAGTTGTCCTGAACACTCTTGGGACACACCACCAGCGAAGGCCGACCTCGGCGTTCGGGTTTTGCTCCTTCGTGCCGCAACCAGGCCAGCCAGGTCAGGGTCTGGAGCGTCTTGCCCAATCCCATGTCATCTGCCAGCACCCCACCAAAGCCATTGGCGGCGAGATACGCCAGGAAATGAAATCCGTCCCGCTGATACGGGCGCAACTCTGCGCGAATGGCCGAAGGAATCTCCGGACTCACCCGGGCTCGCAGCTCCGACGCCCGACGTTCCACCAACTCGGCCGTCGCTTCCGGCAGCAAACGACGGGCGGAGGGATCCGACAATTGCAGCGCGTGCAACCGCTGGGGTTCCGCGCCGAGTTGCCGGGGTGTGAGGCCAATGCGGGCGAGATTCTTTTCTTCCTCCGACGAGACCTCGTAGTCCAACCGACGCCAGCGGTCTCCCAGCTTCACCCACGTTCCGCGGGCCGACACCAAGGCCTTAAGCTCCTCTGGCGTCAGACTGGTATCCTCCACCCGCACCACCACCCGCAAATCAAACCAGTCCGGACCGGCTTCCGTCGCTTCCAGCCGCACGGTTCCGGCCAACTGACCTTCCCGGAGCGACGTCAGTTCCGGACAAAGGCGGAGCTGGGCCACCTCCGCGACCGAATCGAGAAAGCGCCGCATCATCTCCGGGAAATCGCGCGTTAGTTTCAGACTCCAACCCGGGCAGTAAGGTTCCGGCGTGAAGCCCGCCTCCCGCAACCGTTCCAACACCCGCTGGGCGTTGCTCGAATCCAGATGAACCTCGTCCGCCGATTCCCGACCTGACCCGCGCCACCCAGAAGGTTCCAACTTGTGGAGGTAGCTACCGTTCGGACCGGAAGCCACACCCGACGCTCGGCACATAATGGGACCGCCCGTTCGATCAATCTTCAAAGTTAGCGTGACGTTCAGGGTAACCACGCGAATCTTGGCGCGAACCTGCTCCGGGGGCGAAATCTGCGCCCACTGCAACAGCCGCATTCCCAAGCCTGACTCCACCACCCGTGCAGGAATCGCCTTTAGGTTTCCCGACGGAACGTCCACCGGAAAGGCTGGCGGACCCGGGAAGATTCCCGCCGCCGTTCGATAAAGGATCGGATTGCCCGCCAATTGCGCCTGAATTGCCCCGACCGGTCGACCCTCGGGATCGACCAACTCGAGGGCATACGTGCCGCCATCCTGATTCGGCTCGCGCAACTGCCAGCGTAGGGGAGTCTCTGAAATTTGGATTGGCTGCCCCGACTCATCGACGATGAGCTCCGCCGTGGACGGGGACTGTAGATTGGCGCTCAGCCAGCGCTGCAGGGGCAACGAATCGTCGTTCAACCGACCGTGGTGCCAATGGATCAGGAAGAAGGAATTCCAGAGGGCCGCCGCCGTCCCGCGAAGCGACTCCGACTCCCGGCGATGAAACGTATCAATCTGGTTGTTCTTAAGCGCTCGCCACCCGCCCTCCCCTTCCTGGATCTCCGGTGTGACCTGACGTCCCGTCCAACGGAAACGAACCTGAAGACGCCGCTCCCTACCTTCCGTCGTTGAGGCCAGGGGCAACCGATCCAGCGCCTGCCGCCATTGAGCAAGTTCCCGTTCGTTCTTCTTTTTCTGGAGACTGGCCTCCAATCCCCGAGGCATCTCCAACGCTTGAAGCGAAGCGGGAATCACGTAACCCCGTTCGCGGGCGAGATCGGCCAAGAGAAACCAGAACTCAACCTCGGTCTCCGGGACTTCGGTAAAGCCTTCTAGTGGCTGGAAACTGGGAAGTCTTCCCGGCCAGCCCAATTGCCAAAGGTGCGTCTCCTGGAGATCGATTCCCTGACTGAAGATTCGGAATAGTTTGGAAACATTTTCCAGAAACTGGGCCTCTGGTCTGGCCAGGGGCCGCCGCACCTGGGATCGAACGTAGTCCCGGATTCGCTCCGGGACCGCTTCCGGCATTGGCTCCGTACCCGGAACAGAACGCGCTGGGGCCACCGTTCGCGGCTCGTCTTTGATCAACGCCGAACAAAGACTCAACCCGTGAACGCAGGGAGTCTTCTTCCCGCACTCGCACTTCAGCTCCCAGAATTCCTCGATGGCGTCAAATCGAAGGGCGGGTTCGAAGCTTCCAATGTCATCCACTTCAGCCGTAGCCCAGGAGAAGTCTTCGGCCACGGTCAGCTTCGAGACCCCCCTTCGACCGACAATCGCCGCAGCTTTACGGACATCAGGCTTGCTCCCGCGCTGAAACCAGCCGTGAGCCGCAAACAGAAGCGGTTTTTCGTCCATTCGTCCGGGGAGGTTTCTCGAAGTCCGCCCCGGAAACAATTCTGCAGCTCAGGTAACCGGCACCCCGAACCCGATCACGGCAGCAACCGAATCCGGTAGTGGCGTTCGTTCCGACCCGAAATCAGCGGATCCCGCACGGTCACGGGAGCCCCGGTTCCCACGACGTCCTGCCAGAAGGTCCAGGTCGGTGCGGTCAGGTCGGCTTGGAATTCCACCCGATACGTTCGTCCCACCTGGGTCTGCCAGCGCAGGACCATCGCCGTTCCGTCGAGTTCCGCCGCCAGAGTTCCCAGCGGCGCCGGGAGATCCGTACCAGGGGTCGGTTCGGTCCAGCGACTCGCGCCCGCTGGCCGCTCGAGATCCGGCACCGCCGCGCGATCGGCCGCCGCGTCGAAGTACCGCAGATAGTCCACCACCGCGACACCGCCCGGTTGAGTGCGGCTCAGCAACACCACGCCCGTGCTCGCATTCAAACGGAAGGAGGTGTGCCACTCCGTTTCGGTTCCGGCCTGACCGTCCGCAAACACCACCACCCGACTGTTCGGGGGCAGCGTGGCGCCCGCCGGAAAGCTCCAGCGATTGAGTTGGGCTACGGAGTCGCTCAGGAACCAGCCCTCCAGACTCACCGGTTCCGAACCCAGATTGGCCAATTCCAACCACGGTTCGCGCTGGCCATTCGAGTTGGTGATTCCGGTCTGATTGAGCGGCACAATTTCGGTCAGATAAACCGAGGGGAACTCCGGCAGCTCCAGAACCACGTTGTTGGGCTCACCCGGAGTGAAGGGCACCACGTTGCCGCCCTCTAGCCGGAGCGAGGCGCCAAAGACGATGTCGGAACTTCCCACATTGTTCTGATGCACCTCCACCGCCAGTACGTTGACCCCGGATCGCAGGGCGGTGGCCGGAAGCGTGAAGGGTCCGGTGATCGTGGCATCGCTAACCAAGTCCGCCGGGGTGTTGAAGTCCACGACCACATCGGCCGGGATATTCTGCCGGAACACTTCCTGGCCGTTCAGATAGAACACCGCGCCGTCGTCGAGAATGGTGTTCAGGATCAATTGGGCTCCGGACGGAACCGCCGGAATGACGAACGCTGTCCGGAAGTAGTAGGTGCTTTGGCCAATGTTCAGCGGGGTCCCCTTGGGAGCAGGCAACTCAGCCGATTCCACGTACAACAGACCATTCCCCGTCGGCCAGGAGGCGTCATTGAACGACTCCGAACGCCACGCGACATCGAGCGGCCCGGACTGGTAGTAGCGCCACGATTGCGTGAAGGCGACCAGGTCGCGCGGACCGTTGTAGCTGGCCGAGGCCGACCAGTTACCCACCCGCTGTGAATCCCTCCGCACGTCCACCAGTTGCAGCGCAGCGCCGCCTCCATTCGCAGCGGCCGGCCAGGGCTGTTCCGCTTCGAACCGAATTTCGTTCAGCACCAGATCGGCCGCACCACCGGTTCCCGGACGAATCAACCGCAACACATCGCCCGCCAACGTCGGTGTCCCGGTCCAGACGCCTGCCAGGGTCGGCTTGTTGCCGTAGGTGGAACGGAACACCGTGCCATTCCGGGCCACGCAGACCATGGCCTCAGGGCCCAGGATGAAGTCAGCCGGGAACGTGAAGTTGAGGTTGAGTCCGGTCAGGCGAAGCCCACCCAGATTCCACGGCGTCACCGCCGACGGATTCACCACTTCGAGGTATTCAGCCCCGGCCACCGCGGGCCGATACATGATCTCCTGAATCGTCACCCGGAAGCGGGGTTGAACCGTGATGGAGAATGTCTGACTGCCACTCAATCCACCCGGGCCGTTGTCCGTCACTACGACCGTGATGGGTTGCACCTTGGCGCCGGTGTCATCGGGAATCGTCCAAGTGAACACGCCCGTCACCGGATCAATCGCCGCCCCTGCCGGAGCCCCTGCTCCGAGGGAGTACAACAGGGATTGAGCGGGTCGATCCGGATCAATTCCGCGGGCCGTGAACGTCACGGTCTGCCCTTCCTCCGCCGTCCAGTCGGACAGAGCCTCCAACCGCGGCGCTTGATTCTGTTCCAGCACGGTGATCCCGAGGGAGTACTGATCGCTCAGGGCAGTTCCGAAGGTTTGGGTCACACGAATCACGACCAACTGGCTGCCCGGACCATCATCCTCGGTGGTTGCCCAGGTCAGAACTCCGGTCACGGCATCAATCCGCGCCGCCGCCGGCGCACCCGCCGCCAAACTGAACCGCAGGCCGGACGCCTGGCTGTCCAAGTCCGTAGCCGTGTTGGTCACCACGACCGTCTCGCCCTCAGTCACGATCACCGGGGACAGCACGGTGATGACCGGCGGATTGTCCACTTCCCGAACCGTGACGCGGAAGGAGCGGTCCGTGCTGAGCGCCGTTTCCGCGGTTCCGTCCGACACCCGGACCGTCAGCGTGTATTCGCCAGGCCCCTGGGCTTCGGTGGGGGTCCAGGAAAACTCTCCAGTGGCTTCCGAGAGAACCGCGCCGGCCGGCGGGTTCACCAACCGATACACCAGCGCTTGCGCCGGCAGATCCGGATCAGTCGCCGTTACGGTGAAGCTGAGCGCGGAACCTTCGTCCACCAACCGATCCACTAGCACCGGTACCTGCGGCGGAAGATTCACTTCGGAAACCGTTACCGTGATCCGTTCCAAGTCCTGCCGCGACGGCGTGCCCGAGTCATTGACCCGAACGGCGAAACTGTACACTCCGGGTCCCTGAAGTTCCGTGGGCTGCCACGTCAAAACGCCCAGCGACGAATCAATGGTCGCTCCCGGTGGCGCATCCGCACTTAGACTAAAGGTGAGCCGCTGTCCGGCGTCCGGATCCGTGGCCTGCACCGTGATGTTCAGCAGACTGCCTTCCGCCACCGACTGATTGCCAATCGGAGCCAAAACGGGCGGCAGGTTGCCTCCAGCGATGGC
The DNA here is from genome assembly GCA_017309115.1 of Verrucomicrobiota bacterium. Classification (GTDB taxonomy): domain Bacteria; phylum Verrucomicrobiota; class Verrucomicrobiia; order Limisphaerales; family UBA9464; genus UBA9464. Next base: position 75,771 of record JAFLEF010000007.1, read on the forward strand.
GTTGCCGGCGCGCGGAGTCGGCGTGTCGAGTTCCAACAACGGCCCGGTGTCACCATCCGGATAGCGTCCTTGCGACACATCGTTGCGCTGCGCGCCAAAGCTCACGCTGTCCACCAACTCGCCGTTGGGATCGAACAAACCAATCTGTTCGCCATCCAGACTCAGCCGGAAGCTGGTATGAAGGTCGCCATTGGCCACGGCATTCTGGGCCGACTCGCCGTCAGCCCAGACCAACAGGAAGCCGCCCGGCGCAATCGTGACTCCGGCCGGAATTCGGAACTGATTCCAGTTCACGAGCGAATCGGTGAGGAAATAACCAGACAGGTCCACCGCCGCCGAACCCGCATTGTAGAGTTCGATCCAGTCCTCGAAGTTGTTGTCCGCCGGATCCGCCAAGGTGTTGGAATTGCCGGCCATGAATTCATTGATGGTCACCTGAACCTCGGAGACAGCGGGATTGTTGGCCGCGCCCGGGGTCACAAACTGGAACTGCCGCCGCTGCCGGGGTTCGCCATCCGGATAGGATCCCTGGCTGCGATTGGCCGCGATCAGGCCGTAGTCCAGGTAGTCCATGACTGCCGGGACCTGCGATGGGCCTTGCCGCCGGACCAACCCGACGAAGCCGTTGGTGGCGCTCAGACGGAAGGTGGTGTGCAGCGAACCGGCCGCGGTCTGCTCCGGCTGACCATCCGCCCACACCACCAGGAATGCCCCTGGATCGAGCATCGTGCCGGCGGGAAACGCCCACTGCGTGAGGTTCGTCGTTTGGTGCGTGAGGAAGAAGGCGCCGAGGTCGAGGCGGTTGGTGCCGCTGTTGTACAGTTCGATGAAGGGTTCGCGCTGACCAACGTTGTCGAGCGGTCCGGTCAGGTTGACGGGCAGAACCTCGTTGATCCACAGCAGCGGAAACGCCTCCAGCGTCGCCCGCACGGAATTCGCCGCCCCGGGCGTGGCCCGATTGGCGGCGGCCGTGGCGGTCGTGGCCCAGTTGCCGACCCGCCAGGTATCCCGGGTGGGATCCACCACCTGCAGGGAGGGACCGAAGCCCGCGGCGTTGGTCGGCCACGGGGGAAGATTGCTGTAACGCACATCGGCCAGAACCACGTCGTTGGTTCCACCCGTAGGATCGGGACGAACCAGGGCCAGCGTCTCGCCGTCATTGTCGAGATTACCCGGGAACACTCCGAACAAACTCACCCCCGCCCCATAGGCCGCGGCAAATCCCGCCGCATCCCGGGCCAGGACCAAATACCCACCGGCCGGGATGACTGCGCCGTCCGGGAACGTGTAGCCGACGCCGTCGAGGCGATGGCCGGAAAGATTGAAGGGGGTGGTCGGAGCCGTGTTGTGCAACTCGAGGAACGAGGCGGCCGGGGCCAGCGAATCATACTGAATCTCGTTGATCACCACGAAGTCCTCCGGCTTCGGCAAGGTGCCGGTGGAGATCACGGTGAGCGTGTCCGAAAGACCCGGAATGGGACGACCCAATCGGTCGACCCCGGCAATCACCAGCACATTGGTCGGCGAGGTCAGCGGAACGGTCATCTGCCAACGGGTGAAGTCCGTCCACGTGACCGGATACATCAGGCCGTTCACCGTCAGCGACGTCAGCGCCAGCGGCGCCGAACCGGTCAGGGTCACCGAGGATCCCCCGGTGGTTAGGTCGTTCCCGCCGTTGGTCAAAATCTCCAGCGCATTCACGTCCGCCGCCGCCAAGGCGTTCAGAATGGTCTGCCGCCGCACGGCCAGATAATTCTTCGCCCCTTCGTTGGAGGTGCTGGGAACGCCGTTCTGCCGGAGCACTTCTGCCCGGGAGTCTGCCTCCTCCGCCACGCGCTCGGGCAAGAGCGGGCCGTTGACCGCGTCGAGATACGCTTGCCAGAGCCGACGCCGGATCGCCGGGGTGTCAAACATCACATTGATCACGGGATCCCCTGCCCCCCACAACGCATCGGTGGGACCGTTCCCGCCGCCATCGAGCGCGAAATCCACGTCCCAGGAAAACAGCTTCCACGTCTGCCCATCCCGCTTGTAGGCGTACATGTTCTTGCCCCGGCCCATGCCGTAAGAGTCCCAGTTTCCGACAATCCGCTGAAAGGCAAAGGTGCGCATCCACTGATCGACATCCACGGTGTTGAAGACGCGATTTACGTAGGTGGCGCCACTGATGTTCACCGCCTCGACCAATTGCAGGAGGTTGGTCATGTCATTGGCGGATCGTTCCACCGCACGCTTCCGCCAACTCCACCGGTAGCGGGCCGGTTTCAGCGGCGCGTTGGCCTGATCGGGCGGTGTCGTGAAGCGCTGCAGGGTGGCGTCCACGTTGCTGAAGCTGGTGCCGTCGTCCTGAAACTCGAACCAGTCTTCGATCTTATAGAGGTCCGGCCGATCGCCTTCGGAAAAGAAGCGTTCGGAGTATTCCCCGTTGGGTTCCTCGGAATCCTCCATCACGTCCCGGAACAGTTCCCCATTGCGAAACAGGCGCACGTAACGCCGATGCAAATAGGCCGCGCCAATGCCCCGGGCGACCGAGAAGCACACTTGTTCCCGCAGGTTGGTGGTGTCGCCCCCGTTGTTCCCGGTAGAGGTCAGCGCCAGTTCGTCCGTGCCCAGCAGCGGCTGGTCCTTCGGCAAGGCCACATACCAGTCCCCGCCCCCGCCCTTGAACGGACTGCCCTTGTCCTTGAAGCCGGCGGCGTAAATCACCCGGGAACCGCCGTACACAAAGGTGAGGTCCCGATAGAGGTTGTTGAGGGCTGACGATTGATTGCGAAGGTTCTCCGTCGCCACCGTGCTCCACAGGTGGTAGTGCTCGAAAGTTCCAAACGGCTGAGGATCACCCCAGCGAATCAGACATTCCCGCGCCGGAGCCTCTGCCGGAAACCGAGTTGTCACCGGCACGCCCGCGCCGTCCGTCGCCTCTACCCGAAATGCGATCAGGGTGCCCGCACTACGACCGTTCACCGTTCCGCTGTAAACCCCGTCGCCCGGCACGGCATCCCCGGCCGTGCCATCGTCACGCAGCGTGACGGACACCGCCGTGCCCACGCCATCCACCCGCCCAACCAACCGCACCGTAGCCACGCCATCCGGATCGCTCACCCGGGCCGTCACCACCGCCGGCTGGCTCGCCGCGGGCAGCGCCGGAGCATGGGAAACGTCGAAGATGGCCGGACCCGCGTTGTTCACCCGGCGGCTGTTCACTAGTCCCGGCGTGCCCAGATTCGGCGGCACCGTCAGGGAGGCCGGCAATTCCAGCCAGTTGCCCCGAAGCCGGAACAACATCTCCGGCCAGCCCGTGATCCAACGGACCCGAGCCCGAATGGTGGCGGTGTCTCCCTCCGTCAATCCCGAGGATAGATCCGTGCGAATCCGGTTGAAGCCCGTGTCGCCGCGACCTTGGGTCCGCACTCGCAGCGAGCGCGTGCCAGCATCCGCCCCACCCACTTGAATCACCGACTCCGCGTGGTTGCCCTGGAAGGTCCAGCCCGTAGCCGTCGCTCCGGAAACCTGTTCGAAGCCGGCATTGGAAACGAGATTCCCACCCACGCCCGGCTCCATCACTTCCACGGAATCCACCAACGCTTCGCCGCCGCCCTGCAGCGTGATCTGAAGCTGATCCGGCGGGAAATTGAAGTTGCCGTTGTCCAAACGTCCGGTGACTTCCACGGTGGTCCAGACGCCCTTCGTGGATTCGTCGGAATCCGCCCAGTTTGCGCCGCGCAGCAGATCGGCTTGCGGATCGATCAGTTCCAGACTCGACCCGCCTCCATCGGCCCAGCGCCCCCACTGACCGCCATCGGCATAGGTCACCTCGGCGACGTCAATCAAGATTCGCGTACTGGTCACCACACCTAGTTCGTTGGTCGAGAGCAGTTCGTCCGGCCGGGCTAGCGCCACCCGCTCGCCACCGTTGGCTAGCGTCCCGGAGTATCCGCCAAACGTGTTCTGAGCAGTCAGATGCCCGTGCTTGGTCCGCAACTGCGTCGGATTCTTCGCCACGACCAAATACCCTCCCGGGGCCAAAACCACACCACTGGGAAACCGATAGCTGATGCCGCTGGTGAACTCCCAGTCACCCAGATCCACCGTCGCGGAACTGCGGTTGAACAGTTCGACGTACTCGTCGTCGTCCGACTCGCTGATCGGATGGTACATGAGCTCATTGATCACGATGTCGTGGGGACGCCACGTGGCATTGGCGACTCCTGGCGTCGGCTGGCTCAATCGTCGAATCTCCGAAGCGCCATCCGGCTGCCGTCCCGAGCTCACACCGTTCTCCTGTCCGCCAAAGCGAATGGCATCGATCACGCGGGTCCCTGCGGGATTCACCAGAAACAGAGACTCCCCGGCCGCGCTCAGGCGGAACCCGAGTTGGTTTTGATCGAACACCAGATATCCCCGAGCCGGGAGGGTGCTTCCCGCTGGGATCCGAAAGCGGTTGGTGGAGATGGAATCCGTAAGAACGCAGCCGGACAGATCCAGAGGGGCCGCAGTACGGTTATAGAGTTCCACGAAGTCCAGCTGCGGATCGTCGGTGTGGGCCAGGAATTCGTTGATCACGACGCCCGCCAGAGGTTGGGCTTCCAGAACCTCCGGTCCGCCCGGACTTCCCCCGATGCGTTCACTGGCCGCCCAGGCCCGAGCGTCGGACGGTCCATAGCTCGGACGGACGAGGCTCAGCGAATGTCCGGTACCATCCGGAGCCACCGGCCAGGGAGCAGTCGTGCCGTAGTTCAGCCGAAACAATACATCCCCCTGACGCGCCCTCAGGGCGAATTCGCCCCCCTCGTTCGGCAAGCGTCCCGTATAGGGTCCGAGAATCTGAGTCAGGCCCGTCACCTGCCGGAGGTCGGTGGGATTAGCCGCCACCACCAGGAATTCACCGGCCCGCAGCCGGGTGCCTTCGGGAAAGGTGTAGGCGACTTCACCGATCAATTGAGCTCCCGACAAGTCCTCGGCAATGGAGCCCGCGTTGTAGAGCTCGATGAACTCCAATTGTCGACCGGAATCGTCCGCCCGCGGATGGTACATCAACTCCGACACCACCAATCCGGACGAACGGACAAACGGTCCCAGGGGTTCGCGATCCCGGTTGAAGGTTCCCACCGTGGTGCTGGTCACTGGACCCAAGTTCCGAAACTGCGCCGTGGTCGTGGTCGTTGCTTCCTGGCTCGACACCGCCATTCCGAAAAACGCCGTGGCCGGAAAGCCCGGCAGGGAAACGCTCCCGAGTTGGGTCCAGGTCTGGCCGTCCAGACTGGCAAAGCCGGTGAACACCGGTCCCACCCGACGGAGACGCAGCCACGTTTGCGGATAGTTCACCGGGTACCCGCCGCTGATCGATGCCTGAACGGAATCCGTTCCCACCGTCGACCGGGATTCAAAGAAGCATCCGAGCTGGGCGGATGACGCGAAGACCGCGGCGAAACGAGCATTGGCCGCCGCCGATTCCCGCACCATCAAACCGGCATGGACAAACGGATCGGTGACCGTCACTCCCGCCACCCGGGTCTGGAGATCGAAGTCCCCGGTCCGGGTCTCGGACGCAAATTGGAACTGATCCTGGCCTGCTCCGAGATTCTGGCCGCCGCCGGTGACATCGAACTCGGTGGCGCTGCGGCGGACCACCGACCCGGCGACCGCCCCACCAATCTCGGACGGTGTGTATTCCAGGGCCGGAAAGGTGAGTGAACTGTTCGCCGCGATGACGTTGGGCAACGCGGCCCGATCCGTAACCCGGTTGACGGTCAAGGTGTATACCTGACCAAACGTCAGCGCCGAAACCCCCAGCGTGACTTCCCGACCATCGGCCGACAGCACCGCACTCTCCACCAGCACGCCCCCGGACAGGGCGTAGTTCCCCGGAGTCTGCGCCCGACTGAGTTCCAGGGGTTCGCTAAACCGGACCCGAAGCGAATGGGCACTGCGATTCTCGGCGAAGATCAGGACGGGTACCGTCGTGTCAGGCGTAACTGTCAAGGTAGCATCGGCGGACACCGCCCCGCCCAACTGATTGGTCAATACCACGGAAAATCGGGCCAGATGGTCGCTCATCTGCACCGGACCGAACTCGAGGATGCTGTTCGTAGCCCCGGGTAGATTGACGCCATTTCGACGCCACTGGAAGCGGGAGGGGCTCAGCGGATCGAGAATGATCTCGAAACGGGCCAGTTGTCCCTCGACGGCGTTGGTGTTCGCCGGTTGCCGGACAATGGTGGGCGCCTTGAACTGGACGCCCCACGGCACCAAATGACGACCCGGAATCGGCCCCTCATCCACCCCGTCAGGCCGCAACCAACGAACGGCCAGGTTGTCGCCCCCGCCTCCCTCCTTCATCAGGGCTTCCACGTAATAGCTCTGCCCGGCGTTCAGAAATATCGGCTCCGACTGTTGGCCGGCTTCGCGGGCCCAGTCCCGGGACGGGGTCCAACCGATCACTCCAGCGATCCGCCGCCGATTGGAGACCGCTTCGTTGGTGCTCAGCCACAACTCGCTGGCATCATCGGAGGCAATCCAGAAGGTGTAGTTCCCCGAAACCGGAGGCAGAAGATAGCCGCGCAATCGCTGTCCGTACTCCTCGAGCACATCCGTTGGAGCCTCGAAGGCTTCCGTCACGTAGCCGGTGTCGGTCGGGAAATCGGGGTAGATGGCAGCGCTGGTCAGATCCGAAACTGAAGAACCACCAATCCCTTCATAGACCTCCCGTAAAAGACCTTGCGCCGGCTGAGCCGACCCGGACCACGCCCCCATCAGGAAGAGAAACAAAGCCAGACCGTGGCCGCCAATCCCCCGTCCAAGGGCGGAAAACCAGAAACGTCTGTCTGCTCCGAAGCACATCGAAAATCGGCTCATGTGAACGACTGCAAGATAAGCAGATCCTCGGCCGAATTCGAGGAAGGGCACGGAACTTTATAGTCCCGGAAACCATTTCCCGTTCATCGCCGACTGCCTCTTGTCGGCTTACCGTTCGGCCACCATTCTCCTCCCCACTCGTATGTTCGATTTTCGATTGACCCTCCCGGCCCTCGGCTTGGGCGCCGTTTTAGCCTTGTTCGGAACCGGCTGTTCGACCGTACCCGAAACCGGCCGCAAGCAGCTCAACATGTTCTCCAGTCAGGAGGAAATGAAGTTGGGCCTCACGGAGTTCGACAAGATGAAGAAGGACGTGCCGATCTCCAAAAATGCCGAAGCCAATGCCATGGTCCAACGAGTCGGGAAACGGATCGCCGCCGTCGCCCAACTCCCCGACGCTCAGTGGGAATTCGTGGTCTTCGAAAGCAAGGAGGCCAATGCGTTCTGCCTGCCTGGCGGCAAGGTTGGGATCTATACCGGCATTCTGCCCATCTGTCAGGACGACGCCGGGCTTGCGGCAGTCATGGGCCACGAGGTCGCTCACGCCGTCGCCCGCCACGGAGGCGAACGCATGACGGCCGCCGCCGGGATCAGCACGGTCGGCCAATTGGGCGGCGCTTACCTCGGAACGACTAAATACTCCGACTGGGCCCCCCTCGCCATGCAGGCCTACGGCGTCGGATCCCAGGTGGGAGTGGCGCTGCCGCACAGCCGGAGTCAGGAGGCGGAGGCCGACGAAATCGGACTGCTGTACATGGCCCGAGCCGGCTACGACCCGAAAGCAGCGGTGGGGTTCTGGGAGCGGTTCGCCGAGTACAACGCCAAGGCAGGTGGCGAAAAGACCGCTTGGTTTCTCAGCACCCATCCCACCGACGCCGATCGAATTGCCAATCTAAAGGCGCTCCTTCCCAAGGCCGAAGCCCAGTACCGCCCCGCGAATTGAAGGGCCAACGCTTCCCGCGACGTCCGGACCGACCGCCAGAGTTTCGAACCGCAGATTGGTCGCAGATTAACGCAGATTTCCTGATTCGGCTTTGGAAGGCTCGGGGTCGAGAGAGGTGGCCGCACCCGTCTTTCCTCTCAGCTCTCAGCTACCCACAAACCGGTTGAGAGTTGAAAGTTGAGAGTTGAGAGAAAAGACCTGAAGTCCAGCACGTTAGAAATGCCGATAGGTTTGTGGACACAATGCAGATCCGGTTCACCGGTTTTCGCTCCTCTCAACTCTCAACTGGTCTTCAGGCTCCCTTGACGCCAAACAGGCAAAGCCGGACGAAGCGGAACACCCGCCCCGGCAGGCCCACCGGTTCCAGCCGAGGCTGAACATCCGGTACCGACGGCCCCATCGCCTGCGCAAAGTGGACCCGGGAACGCAGCAGCAGCGTGCCCAGACACAGATCCGCCAGCGGGAATACCACATTGAAGTTCTTGTGCATGTACCGATGGTGCAACAGATGGTGACCATTGAGCCGGAAAAACAACCCGGACCGTTCCAAGGAACGTTTCCGAGGCAGGTGCATGCACCAGTGCAGATACTCGTAGGTCCCGTAATAGGCGGCACACGCCACCAGCGCTCCCAACGCCAAACCCCAGAGACCGGTTAGCCCGGCCACCCCGGCGAATGGGGCCACCCCGAGCAACACCAAAACCGGCCCATTCCACCAAGCCATCGGAATGGTCTCTTTGTCCTTATCCTCAATCAGATGGTAGCTGTGATCGGCCCGAAACGTCTGATGATGAACGATGGCGTGGGCCTTGAAGGGGTAGGTAAAGCGGCCCAGAGGCCGGTGCATGATGTACCGATGGAGCGTCCATTCGAAGAAGGACGCGAACACCACGCACGTGATGGCGCCGACCGCCATCCAGAAAAGGAGGTTCATGTAAGACGCCAAACAAGGCGGAGAACGTCGATGGGGTCAACGAAAGACACCATTCCCGACGGGTTGTCCCGAGGTTCACCGGCCGGGATCCTCACGCGAGGGCAGAACTTCCGCTTGCCTCCGGCGTCGCCTTCCGCAGGCTCCGCGCGCTTCGGTATGAACTACAAGATTGCGCATCGTGCTGCCTCGTTGTCCCCGTCCCTGACCCTCGCCATTGATTCCAAGGCGAAACAAATGAAGGCCGAGGGACATGACGTGGTTGGCTTTGGAGCGGGAGAGCCGGATTTCGACACGCCGCAACACATCAAGGACGCCGCCGCTCAGGCGCTGACCGCCGGCTTCACCAAATATACGCCCAGCTCCGGCATTCCGGAACTTCGTCTGGCCATCGCCCAGAAGTTTGAACGGGAAAACGGACTGAAGTACGACCCGAGCCAGATCATTGTCAGCAACGGCGGCAAGCACTCCTGCTACAACGTCATTCTGGCCACCTGTCAGGAGGGCGACGAAGTCATCATCCCGTCGCCCTATTGGCTCAGCTATCCGGAGATGGTCAAGCTGGCGGGAGCCACGCCAGTGATCCTGCCCACCACCGATGCCACCGAATTCAAGGTGACTCCCGAGCAACTGAAGTCCGCGATCACGCCCAACACCCGGTTGTTCATCCTAAATTCGCCCAGCAATCCCACCGGCTCGGTCTACACCCCCGCCGAACTGCGGGTACTGGCCGATCTGTGCGTCGAGCGGGGTGTGCTGATCATGAGCGACGAAATTTACGAGCACCTCTTGTACGATGGAGCGGTGCATCAGTCGGTCGCCAGCTTCGGCCCCCGCCACTTCGAGCACACGATCATCGTGCACGGCTTCGCCAAGGCCTGGTCCATGACCGGTTGGCGGTTGGGCTTTTTGGCAGCGCCCAAGCCGATTGCCGCGGCCATTGATGCCGTGCAATCCCACAGCACCAGCAACCCCTGTTCCTTCGCCCAGAAGGGTGGCGTGGCCGCCCTGAACGGACCGCAGGATCACCTGCCGGTTTGGCTGGCCGAGTACTCCAAGCGTCGTCGCTATGCTTGGGAACGCCTCAACGCCATGCCGGGCATCACCTGCGTGAATGCGAAGGGCGCCTTCTACCTGTTCCCCAACATCACCGGCACTGGGCTGAAGTCCCGGGATTTCTGCGCCCGCCTGCTCGAGCAGGAAAAGGTCGCCGCCGTTCCCGGAATCGCCTTCGGAGCCGATGACTTCATCCGATTGAGTTACGCCACCAGCCTGGCCAACATTGAAAAGGGCCTGGACCGCATGGAGAAGTTCGTGAAGAACCTGAAGTGAGAATAAAAAGCTGAGAGGCAACGCCGGTAAGGCCTAAGCGGGAAGCGGGAAGGAAAGGCGAAGCGTCGGTAGGGATGGACCGCTGGACCGTCCCCGGTTGGTGGGCGAAGCCTCGCCCACCGGCCTTTGCTGGTCTGGGTAGGACTAACCCGACACGACTCCGTATCGATCGGTTTGGCAGGAGTCGGTCGGTCACCGGTAAGGCGACCCGCGCGTCTTGGACCGCGGTCGCAGAGCGCCGCGCAGCCGCGCACCCCAAAGCGGCAGAGGGCTACCGCAGTCCAAATCAACCTCGCGTCCGCTTCCCGCTTTGCCTCTCAGCTCTCAGCTACTAACGCCTCACCACCACGTAAAGCCCGGATCTGGCTTCTCGCTCCAAAACCGGTCGGTCGGCGGCAAAGTCGGAAACTTGAAGGCGGCGGCATGGCCATCTCCAAACGCCATGATCGAAAGACTCTTTCCTTTGACGTTGTGCCATTGGCTCTTCCGGTCGGTGAAGCCCCGATTGGGGTGCCACGGCCAGTCGCCAATCACCATTTTGTTGGCGGCACTGAGGGCGATCTCGGAAGACTTCATCGACTGACCATCGTATTGGTTCCGCGGGGCTCCCACGTTGCCCGTGACCCGTTTCACCCGCACGAAGTCCGCCGCCCATTCCATCAGATAGCTCGTGCCGTACTGCACATAGGCGTTGGTGCACTTCTTCCCAAAGTTCTGCTCGTAGAACAGGTCTCCCTTATCCGCCGGACATCGGAAAATTTCCGGGGTGCCCTGGTAACGATAGAGCGGCTTGTTGGTCATCGCGGTGAAGACATCATAGGTCCCGTCTTTGCCGCCCGCCGAGGCCCAGTCCCGACAGAGCGGGTAGGTATCTGCGTGGTCATCCGCGTACATCTGGAAGGCCAGAATGACCTGCTTCAGATTGCTTACGCACTTGATCTGAGTGGCTTTGGCTTTGGACCTGGCCAGAGCCGGAAGGATCATCCCGGCCAGAATCGCAATGATCGCGATCACCACCAGCAGCTCGATCAACGTAAAGGCCCGTCCCAGCGCGCGACGGGAAACAAAACAGGATGCCGGGATCATCTCGTCAGCGTGCGAAGGATTCCGTCGGGGGTAAAGTGAGGATTCCCGTCGACCCCAAAATAGTCGACAGCTCCCCTCTTCAGCCGGGAAGTTTAAGCGTTTTCAATCTCGACGTTCGAGGGATCACGGGCACGGTTTCGCCCAACGCGGCGTCCCCACGTCCGCCCCTCGCCCTTTGGGGTGTTCCCGATTTCCATGAGTCAACCGTTGCTTGCCCTCCGCGACCTGCAGCTCGACTTCCGCACGGGTGCCGGTTGGGCTCGAGTGGTGGACGGGGTTTCTCTGACGCTCCACGCTGGCGAGACCCTCGCGCTGGTGGGCGAAAGCGGCTGCGGCAAAAGTGTCACCTCACTCAGCATTTCCCGGCTCCTGCCCATGCCGCCCGCGCGCTATTCCGGAGGATCCATTCACGTCCAGGGCCGGGACATCCTCCAAGCCTCCTCTGCCGAATTGCGCGAAATCCGGGGCGGGGTAGTCAGCTATGTGTTCCAGGAACCAGGCGCGTCCCTCAATCCCGTGTTCCGCGTCGGCAACCAGATTCTGGAAGCCCTCCAGTTGCACCAACCCCAGCGGGCCAATACCGCCGAGGTCATCCGCCTGCTCAAACTGGTCGGCATCCCCGCTCCAGAAAGCCGCGTTCGCGATTATCCGCATCAGCTGAGCGGCGGCATGCAGCAACGAATCATGATCGCCATGGCCCTGGCGAGCGAACCCAAGCTGCTCGTGGCCGATGAACCCACCACCGCACTGGACGTGACCATTCAGGCACAGATCCTGGACCTTTTGCTCGATCTGAAACGCCGGCTCGGAATGGCCATTTTACTGATCACTCACAACCTCGGTATCGTCGGCGATCTCGCCGACCGCGTGGCGGTCATGTACGCCGGCCAGGTCGTGGAAGAGGCACCCGCCCGGGAACTGTTGCGGAATCCCCGGCATCCCTACACCCAGGCGCTGATGCGTTCGGTCCCGGAACTGGGGCATCCCGCGGAACGATTGCGCACCATCGCTGGAACCGTTCCCGCACCCGGACAATGGCCCGTCGGATGTCGCTTTGCCCCGCGCTGCCCGGTAGCGCGCACGGATTGCTCCCAGCATCCCCCGCGCGTCGCAGAAGTAACCGCCGGACACACCGTCCGCTGCCCGTATTGGAAATCCTAACCCAACCATGCCGCCCCTTCTCGAAGTCGATCGGTTGCAGGTACACTTCCCAATTCATCAGACCGCCTTGGGACGGTCCCCGGGATCGGTCAAAGCCGTCGACGGCGTGACCGTGCATGTCAACGAAGGGGAGGCGGTCGGCTTGGTTGGCGAAAGTGGCTGCGGCAAGACCACCCTGGGCCGCGCCGTCCTGCGGTTGGTGGAACCCACCGACGGCCAAATCCGGTTCGCTGGCGAGGACATCACGCGACTGCCCCCGCGGGAGCTCCGTTCCCGCCGGCGACAGTTCCAGATGATTTTTCAGGATCCCTTTAGTTCGCTGAATCCCCGGATGACCATCGGCGAAAGCATTGGCGAAGCCCTCGACATTCATCACCTCTCCTCAGATCGCGAGTCCCGCCGGGTCCGGATTGGTAAGCTGCTGGAGTCCGTGGGTCTCCGGGCGGAGTACGCCGACCGGTTTCCCCACGAATTCAGCGGCGGCCAACGTCAGCGGGTGGGTATCGCCCGGGCGCTCGCCGTGGAACCCCGCCTGATCGTCTGTGACGAACCCGTCAGCGCGCTCGACGTGAGTGTCCAGGCGCAAGTCATCAATCTCCTCCAGGACTTGCAACAGCAGCGTCAATTGGCCCTGCTCTTCATCTCTCACGACCTCGCCGTTGTGGAGCATTTGTGCGCGCGGATCGCCGTAATGTACCTGGGGCGAATCGTGGAGCTAGGACCCGCCCGTGACCTGTGCCGCCGGCCGAGACACCCCTACACCCAGGCGCTGCTGTCCGCCGTGCCGGTGGTCGATCCTGATTCCAAGCGATCCCGGATCATTTTGGGCGGGGATGTCCCTTCGCCCATCCATCCCCCTTCAGGATGTCCCTTCCATCCACGGTGTCCGGTAGCCGAAGCCCGCTGTCGAACGGAAGCGCCCCCGCTGCGTGACTTGGAACCCGGGCAACAAGTCGCGTGTCATCTCGCCTGACCCGTCACCCGCCCCGATCCGGACATTTTCTCCGAATATTTTTCCGCTGCCATCCGCCCGGAGGGTCGTTCACACTCCCACTGTGAAACGCCTCGCTCCCGTCCTCTCCCTTCTGCTGTCTCCGTTGTGCCTGCTCGCCCAACAATGGGCCACCTACGAACCTGCCCCCGGCAGCGCCAACGGCAAAACCATCGTCCTACTGAGCGGGGACGAGGAATACCGTTCCGAGGAAAGCTTGCCGCAGATGGCCAAAATCCTGAGCCAGCGCCACGGCTTCAAGTGCACCGTCCTGTTCTCCCAAGACGCCGACGGTACGATCAATCCGAATAACTCGACCAACGTCCCGGGCATGCACCTGCTCGGATCGGCGGATCTCGTGTTCAACCAGTTCCGGTTCCGCGAACTGCCGGACGCCGACATGAAGCATTTCGTTGATTACCTCGAAGCCGGCAAGCCGATGGTGGTGGTTCGCACCGCCACCCACGCCTTCAATTACACCCGCAACAAAAACAGCCCCTACGCCCGCTTCAGCTGGGACGTCAAAGGCGGCGGGTTCGGCGGCCTGGCGGTCGGTGAGACCTGGACCTTCCACCATGGCAACCACGGCTCCGAATCGGCCCGCGGCCTCGTGGACGGCATCAACCGCGCCCATCCCATTCTGAATTCGGTGACGGATGTCTGGGGACCGAGCGACGTGTACGGAGTGAATGCCGACTTCCCGGCCTCCGCCAAGATTCTCCTCTGGGGCCAGACCCTCACCGGTATGAAGCCGAATGATCCGCCCAACTTGAAGAAAGCCATCATGCCCATCACCTGGCTGAGCGAGTATCAGGGCGCCACTGGCAAGAAGGCCCCCATTCTGTGCACCACCATCGGCGCCGCCATCGACCTCAAGAGCGAGGATTTGCGCCGCCTCTTCGTCAATTCCGCCTACAGCCTCACCGGGCTGACGGTCCCCAAGAAGGCCGATGTCACCCCGGTCGGAGAATTCAATCCCTCGATGTTTGGTTTCAATACTTACATCAAGGGCGTGAAGGTCAGCGACCACCTCAAGTAGCCCCTTCCGTTCAGCGTGGACGAACAATCATTTCTTCCACCACCACGTGGGACGGCAGGTTCACGCAGAATACCACGCACTCCGCCACGTCCTCCGGCCTCATCATGCGCGCCCGAGCCTGCGCATCGGGAACCACTGGACGTTTGTCGAGTAACGGCGTGTCGATGTCCCCCGGGAAGATTCCAATAGCCCGCACCCCGCGCGAGCGCTCCTCGGCGTTGATCGCTTGGGTCAGTCCCGCCAGTCCAAACTTGCTCATCACATAACCCGGTCCGGCTTTGGGCGAAGCCTGTTTGCCGGCATCGGAAATCACGTTGACGACGGTTCCCGAACCCTGGGCTCGCATGCCGGGGAGAAAGGCCTGCACGCAGTAATAGGCGCCGTGCAGATTGGTGTTCAGCATGAGGTGATAATCCGCCAGGGACAGCACTTCCAACGCCCGCTGCGGAGCATTGGTTCCGGCGGCGTTCACCAAGACATCCACCGAACCGAACTGCTTAAGAATCCGCGCGCCCAGGGATTCCACGGCAGCGGCGTCGCCAATGTCCGTTGCGCCAACGAACACTTGGGACGCCGGCACACCCGCCAGCGCCGCCGTTTCCCGCAACAACGATTCCCGACGGCCGATCAGCGCGACCTGCCAACCCGATTTCAACAACTGAAGCGCCGTTGCGCGGCCCACGCCGCTGCCCGCTCCCGTGACCACTGCGTTCTTGGACATGACCGGAACCTACCGAGGCAGGTCCCGAAGAAAAGCCGCGAAGCAAAACGAACAGATTCCGGCCCGGTCAAACCTCGACCCACTGTCCTTGTTCCGCTGAGCGCACAGCGGCATCCATAACGCGCTGGGCCGCCGCCCCGTCATGGAACGAAATTGAACACGCTCGCTGTTCCCGAATCGCATTGATGAACTCCACCGCCTGATCGTAGCGAAACGAGACCAACGGATCGCCAACTCCGGGATCCCGTGGGCTTCCCGGCCACACCCAAAACTCCCGCGGCACCATCAACGGTTTGAGCCCCGGCCCGCCGACCTTTCCCGCCTGCAGTTCG
The DNA here is from genome assembly GCA_017309115.1 of Verrucomicrobiota bacterium. GTDB lineage: Bacteria > Verrucomicrobiota > Verrucomicrobiia > Limisphaerales > UBA9464 > UBA9464. Next base: position 91,162 of record JAFLEF010000007.1, read on the forward strand.
TTCCATTTGCCGGTGGTGAATTGGAAGGTTCCCGCACTTCCATTGAGCTCCACGTAATCCAGACTGCGCCAAGATTCATTGTGGCCGCTGGCCAGTTTGGAACTCTCCAGCACACCCGTCGCCCCATTGGTGAACTCCGCCAGGATCGCCACCCAGTCGTCTGTATCATTGGGCGCCCCATCCCGAACCGGCGTCAGCGTCCGAAGATTGCCCACCAGACGCTTCATCGGGCCAACCAGATACTGCGCAAAATTGATGCGATGACTGAGCATGTCACCAATCTCGCCCGTGCCCGCCAGCTTGCGGACCTGCCGCCACCCCAGGTTGCGTGTGCCCCAATCCTGCAATCGCAGGCAGCGGTAGTGATACGGCTGACCCAGCTCACCTTGGTCGATCAAGTGGCGCAGATACCGCATCGCCGGAACAAAGCGATACGTAAACGCCGTCATGTGCCGCACACCGGCCCGGTCGGCTTCATCCGCCATTCGCTGCGCATCGGTGGCGTTCAACGCGAGGGGCTTTTCGCACAACACATGTTTGCCGTGGCGCGCGGCCGTTATGGCGATGTCAGGATGAAGGAAATTCGGAGTCGCAATAATGACCGCGTGGACGTCATCCCGAGTGACCACCTCTTCCCAGGACGAGGCACAGACGGGCGCACCGGTCTGCTGCCGGGCCGCCTCCAACGTGGCTGGATTGGCGTCGCAGAGGGCCTGGACCCGGACATCCCGGCACAAGGCCAGTCCTGGCAGATGGTTTTGTAGCGTAATGCCTCCGGTACCGATGATGGCGACGTTCAGAATGGACATGTGCGGAGCCCCAAGGCTCATCGAACGAACGACCGCCGACAAGTGCGCCTTTCCACTGACGGGACACTCAACCCCGGCAGGGCGAGGCTTCCGCCGAGCCGTGTGTGGGTGGAGTGGTGCCGAGACGCGAACGGCTCGGTGTAACCTCGCCCTACCGCTTCTCTCGCCAAAACCCGAATCAAAAATCTGCGATAATCCGCGTCCAATCTGCGGATCAACCCTCCCTTTTCCAATCCGCTCCTCCCCCTTCCCGTCTTTCTCCTGTTTTCATGTTTTCCAGATTCGTCCCCTCGGCGAACTCCGCGTCCTCCGCGGGAGATTCCTTTCCCCGGGGCGTAGTCGAGGCGGGTGTCCGTTCGACGCTGACCAGCAAGGGCCGCGTTCCTTCGCTCCGCTCGGAATCGCGGGGACGGCCCAGCGGTCCATCCCTACCGGCTTCCCCCCTTACCATTCCGACCTCTCAGCTCTCAGCTCTCAGCTCTCCCCTCGCCTCAAACCCAAGTTATTCTCGTACTGCCCTAACTTTACCGTACGCGTGCTGACCTTGGCTTTTTCGTCATACACCAGATGCCGCAACCGAGCCTCGGCCTGGGTCGCGTACGGCGTCCCGGGAAACCGATTGGCCAACCGCTCCAGAGTCACCCGCGCCGCTGGCACTCCTTCGGCCCCCTTCAATTGCAGATCCGCCAGTTCATTGTACCAACGCACCACATGCCGGGTAGGAACCTGTGTTTCCGCCAGCAACCATTCCAACTGATGAGTCGCCAGGTCGATCCGGCCCAGGGGATCCAGATACAATCGCGCCAAATGCTCCCGGGCATCCCAGTCCTGCGGGTGCTGCTCCAGGTGAGCGACCAGTTCTGCCACCTTTTTCACGGCATCTTCTTGTGGCACCTGACTCGCGCCCAAATCCTCAGTCAGACCCAACCGCACCGTGTGTTCCTTCACCTGAATTCGGGGCGGTGGCGCCCCTGGCCCCACGGTGAGCGCTCCGCCCAAGTGCGCCAATCGCTGACGGGCCATCTGCGCCGCAGGGGTATCCCCAAACTCGGACACCACCATTTCCCAAGTCATTCGCGCTGCTTCCGGATCCTGCAGACGTTTCAGTTGCAGATCGGCCAGTTCATTTAGCGCCAGACACCGTTCTGAGGCCTCGCGACCGGGCGTATCCGCCATCTCCGACAAGACATAGCCAGCGGAGCGAGGATCCCCCAAATGCTCCGCCAGTATTCGGGCGCGCAAGAGCATTCCTTCACCATTCCCTGGAAATTTTGCCAGCTCCGCCATCACTTCCGCCAACGCCCCGCGGGCATCCCCACGTTTCAATAACCCCTGTGCCCGAGAGTAGTACGGTTTGAGCTCGATCGGTTCAGTACCACCTGTGAGCGAGTTCGACAACGGGCTCAACAAACCGGACACCATGGTCGGAACCCACATCACTCCCAGAAGCACTCCAAAAACCAGAATCATGAAGAGCGCCGCGAACGGTCCCAAGCGAACGAGGACAAAGGCAATCAACGCTAACGCACCTATCGTGAACAGCAGCCGCGCCGGCAAACTGAGCACCTCAGCCGCGCCCCCTTCCTGCCCGTACCGATGCATGAACCAAGCCGCCGCCAGCAGCAGCGTCGCGCCCATCAGGATTCCCCACAGCATGGTCGTTGGACCCACTCACCCCCAATTCCTCACGTCAACCGTGAAAGCCGTGAACCAGTGACAAGAAGAAGGCTGAAGGAAACCCAAAGCTTTGAACCGATTTGAGGGGACAAGCCCCGTCCAGATTCTCGATTTTGTCAGACGCTTTAACCTCCGGCGTCACTCAGCTTGACGGTCGCCAACGGTCCGCGGTGCCGACCTAGGGCCATACTCACCTACCACCCCTGCCACACGGCTCTAACCCTCCCGCAGAGATCCCTGAAACTCCGCGGTTCACCCCTGCCCGAGGGTCAAGGCATGCGGACTGCTCGCACCTAATTGCGGCCGGGAGCCTTTCGCAGTTTCAGGTTTCGGCCGGACACGAATTGCATGACTAAAGCTTCGCTAGTCGGTCTGGCGGCGACCGCCCTGAGCCTAACCCAGGCAGGGGCCTTCGACCTGAACGTGACCTCGTTGAATACCAACAACAATCCCGACGCCAACACGTCGTGGTTTGATGTCAGTTTGTCGTTGAATGGCAATGGAACCGCCACCTACACCTTGGCCAATCTGACGGCCACCGGGAACGGCACCAAAGTCTCCACCATTTATCTCGGCACCAACGGTGGAACTCCCGATGATCTCACCGATGGGTTCTACTCCCTCTTCAAGAAGGGGACCGTAGCCATCAGTTACTCGGGTGTTACCGTCGCTGACTACAGTGTGAGTTGGGAACCGACTGGCGGCGGCCAGATCCTCAACAATGGCGGCTGGGCCATCCAGGTGGAGGGCAAAAACAAGAACGGCAACAACAACAGCGTCATCAACGCTGGAGAAAGCATCAGCCTGACCTTCGAGCTCAAGAGCCCCACGACCACCGAAGCCGAACTCATCGCGGGCTTCTACTCCGACCCGCGCAAGTTGGGCGTGGCCTTCCATGTGCAGGCGATTACCGGTGGCTACTCCGAATGGTACGAAGCCATGCCGGACCAACCCCAACCGGCGCCCGCGCCCGTGCCGTTGCCGGATGGCGGCGCCACCCTGGCCTATCTCGGCCTTGGCTTCCTAGGCATCTACAGTCTGCGCCGCGCGATCCGGGCCTAACGGATCTTCCTTTCTTCGTCTCCAGGCGGGTGCCCAAGCACCCGCCTTTTCTATTTTCTACGGGGTCCGGGTTAAGTAGGCCCACCCATGGTCCATATGGACCTCCATTCCGTTCAAAATGCCCGATTTCGGCCACTTGCCCAGCGTACGTTCGGCCTCTAGGAAACGTCTGTGGGTAATCAATCAGAGAACAACTACTGGTACCGACCTTTTCCTCACCCCATCAACGGTAAGCGAGTTCACTATCGAGTCCGCGTTCGAGGCGACATCCAGGAAGGCATCGGGTTCTTTCAGGTGCAACGAATGAAGGAACACGAATCCATTTCAATCCTCCATACCAGTGCCGTCGGCTCGCTCATGGAGCCCGTGTTTCGCCTCCTCGAAACCCACACCATTCTCATCTCGCCCCACCCCAATCCCGACGTGGCCGACTTCCTTTTTCTGGAAACGTCCGGCCGTCGGTAACCGGTGACAGTGCCTCCTGCGACGGGCTTGGTGCCGACGTAGCCTCCGCGCCAAACCAGACCGATCGCACATCACGAGCGCCGAGCCAACCGCTGACAGGCAGCTTCGAAAGCCAAATAGTTCGGTGTTGTCGGTGGGTGGCGGCCCTCTGTACGGTCGCCCTTTGGAATGAAACCACTGCCCACTCCCGGAATCCTCGTCGCATTCGAGGGGATTGACGGTGCCGGGAAGACGACCCAAGTCGGGCTCGTCAGCAGCCACTTAATGGACGAGGAGCTGGCAGTGGTCACCAGTAAAGAACCCACCAACGGCGTGTGGGGCAGCAAATTGCGAGAGTCGGCCCAGACTGGCCGGCTAGACCCAAAACAGGAATTGGAGCTCTTCCTTCTGGATCGGCGCTCCCACGTGGACACACTCATCAATCCCGCATTGAAACGCGGTGAGATCGTGCTTCTGGACCGGTATTACTTCTCGACGGCCGCCTACCAAGGAATCCACGGCGGCGCATCCCCTGCCGAAATTCTTCGCCTCAACGAGGAATTCGCCCCGGAACCCGACCTGCTGGTCATTTTGGACCTACCGGCCGAATTGGGCATCGAACGCATTGGCGGACGGGGCGACCAAGCCAACCTCTTTGAGCAGGTGGCCGACTTGAGCCGCTGCCGGGAGATCTTCCGTGGGTTCAAGGAAGCCAAACCTTACGTGATGTTCCTGGACGCTACGGAGGATCCAAACCGCCTAGCCCGCCGGATTGCCAACCAGATTTTGCGCATCATCCCCCAGCGGATCGCGGACGCTCCCAATTTAACCATCCCGGAGAAGCTGGCCGCCATTCAATCCGCTCTCGGGAGCTCCAACGTGATCCAAGACGTCTGAAGTCTGGATACAACTTTGGATACATGGAAACCGTGTTTGGATACACCACTTGGTGACAGGGCGAAGCTGTCAGCTACTGCTTGCAACACGGGCAAACCTCTGTCAGAACGTGCTCGCCGCGACGGGTTTACTTCACAACCTGTTGCAAATCAGCGGCCCCGCACCGGTAGCTCAATTGGATAGAGCTTCTGACTTCGGATCAGAAGGTTGCAGGTTCAAGTCCTGCCCGGTGCACCATTCCTATCGTCCAAAAATTGGCAGGCAAAGGATCGCCACTTCTGGGCCGCCTGTGCTGCCGAGCAAAGACACGGCCTGGGATAGAAACGAAGATTGTCCGTGGTATCGGGGGCCTCCATGGTGATTCATATGGCACCTTGGCCGACTCCTCGTCGGCTCAATCACGTTAAGAATCTCCTCAAATGCCGTCTTCGCTTCATCTCCTGCGCCGTCTGTTGGCGGCCAGTCTCCTTTCGATTCCATTGGCCGCGCAACCGCCCTTCGCTGGTACCATTTTCATCGACCCCGACATCATCAAGGCCACGGATCCCTCCGCCTTCTCAAATCTCACGGACGCGGGCCGGGGAGTGCGCCAGATGTATGATCGCCGGTTTGGCTGGGTGAACCTGAATGCCTTTCTGTTCCGGGCGAATTACGACGACGGCTTGTCCATTGAAGTGCAGATCAACCCGGAGTTTGCCACGGTCGATCTGGCCCGGCTGGAAGCCCTCCGATTCGCGCCGGCGATTGGACAACTCCCCCATTCCCTGCGAATCGACGTGAAAACGGTCTGGATTCATAAGGGCGTCCACCCCTTCGGTGGCGGGAACAACAACCTTCTGATTCACGTCGGACAGGCCACCGAATATATCAACTCCGGGATCCTGGAGGAGACGTTTGTCCACGAAGCTTCCCACACGTCCCTCGATGCCACCCACGCTGCCTCGAGCGGCTGGCTCGCGGCACAGGCTGCTGACCCGGAGTTCATTTCCACCTACGCCCGGGACAATCCGACGCGCGAGGATGTCGCGGAAAGTTTCCTTCCCTATCTCGCCATTCGATACCGTTCGGACCGGATTTCCACCGGCTTGGCGAACACGATCATCCAAGCGATTCCCCAGCGGATTGCCTATTTCAATTCCCAACAACTGGACCTGTACCCGCTCATCCGTCCCCAGTTGGCCGTCGAACGCCGCGCACCCAACTCGCTGAGGATCTTGTGGCCCTCGGCTTCGATAAATTGGCGCCTCGAACAGACCACCGACGTCGGTACCGAAACCTGGGAAGTCCCCCCGGAAGTGATGGAAGACGACGGAGTCAACCGCTCCATTACGATCCGAGAGGAATTGGGGACCCGCTTTTTCCGTCTCGCCCGATAGTTGGTGGGGTTTATTTCGCTTCCAGCGCCACCGTTTGCAATGCGGCCATCTCCCCGTCGTCAGCGTGGACCGGCGTCCAATCGGCGGTTCCCTCTCCATCGCTCCGCCATCTTCCCGAACCCGTGCCCGGTAGAATGGTCAGTTGTTTTGGTTGATGTAGTCGTAGTTCTGGATCAGGAGCGTCAGGGACTTGCTGGGGACATTGATCTGGGTGTAGGCCGGATAGTTGAGACCGTTGGCCAGAGATTTGAAGGTTACTGTCACCGTGATCTCATCACCTTGGAAGAAGGTCATCACCGTCATCCGCTGCGTCAGGCGAGTGGTCGCCGAAAGGGTCAGGGAAACGGTATCTCCGGGCACCACAACGCTGGATCCGCTCACCTGCAAGGTTCCATTGGGTCCCGGTAGAATGGGAGTGGTACTGATGAGATTAATGATCTGTCCGGCCGTCGGGAGCGTGTACTGGTGCAGAAAAGTGCGAACACTCTTGAGATAGCTCTCAAATTGTTCCTTTTCGCGGTCCTCAATCCTTCGCCGAAAGAAGCCCTGCGGAGGAGGATTGCCCTGATCGCTCAAGAGCGTGTGCTGGGGCTGACCATCAAGTCCCCACGTGACGGAATCGATCCGGGTGTCCTTGGTCACTCCATATTCCGAAACTTCGGTTCGGCAGTTCCAAGAGTATTGCTTCATCAACGTGGCGTTGTTTTGACGCGCCGCGATGACGGCGTTGGCGAAGGCTTCGTTGGGCACCTGGGCGAGGACACCAAAGGAAGCCGCGACAGACAGGACCAGGAGGGAATACAGATATCGTTTCATGGAGATCTTGGTTTCGGGGAAAGCAAGGAAACAGGCAAAGGGGCCGAACTCGTCGAGTCGACCGTCGGCTTTGGGGACGAGGGACGGATCCGACTGGCGGTCGCCCAGGCCAGAATTGGGACAACCGGTGAATCAGGGAACCGGAACGACCACGTAGTAGGCTCCGTTAGGTCCGGACTTTGCTTGGTACCAGTTGGGACCGCTTTGGTAGTACTCGATGCCGTTCACATTCATGCTAAGAAAACCCGCCGGCAAAGTGGTCGCGGTGCTCCCGATCGGAAGCGCACCAGGAGCGGCCGGAACAGTCGTCGTTGTGGTGACGGTTGTGGTCGGGGGCGGCACATAAACTCCAGGCGTGGGATAAACGTAGGTGGGTGACGACACTACGTAGGTGGGCGCGGGGGCGGGTGTCGCGGCCGCAGTGGCCGCCGCACCTACCACAGCTCCAGTGACCACTCCCGCAGCAAATGCACCCCCGGTGCTGCCGTAGCAGGTCGTCGGCGGAGGATACGAGTAACCGTGGTATCCGTAGTAACTGCCGCTGTAATGATAGGCACTCGTCGTTCCCGAATAACTCGCATGGTACGAATTGCCATAACTGCCACTGCCCGAGTAGCTGCCGCTATAGCTGCCGTAAGAGCCGGAGCCGGAATGACTGCCCGAATAGCTCTGGCCGTCGGGAGCCGTCACCGTGGTTGAACCGGAGTGGGAATAGCTTCCGTACCCATTACCAGAGGAGGAACTGGTGTGGGAAACGCTGCCGCCATAGCGACCGCTGGCCGACGCAGAGCGACTGCATCCCCAGGCCCAAGCTGAGGAGGTGGCCAAGGCCGTCGCTACCGCGGCGGTCGAGAGAAACAAAAGAGATCTGGGGTTCATGGGAGAATTCCTAAGGGAGTTTGAGAGTTCCGGGGAAGATGAGGTTTTCGGTGCACACCGGTCAGTTGATCCGGATCATCGTGATCAAGGCCGTATCCGGAAGCGGTTTTCCGTCAGCGATCTGATCCTTGACCTGAAAGGTGATGGTATTGGCGTCCACCCGGGTAACGACCGTCGTGGCCGACGCCAGGTGCCCCGATTGCAGGACCGAGCGGGACTTGACCAGCCACTTCTGGCTTCCGTCCGGACTCCACACGCTTTCCCCGAAACCCCCGTCGGGCTCAAAACTCCAGGAACGGATCTGCTTGGCCACCGGGTCCCAACCAATCCGCTGAGTACCGGTGTCCAGAAACGCTCCTTCAGCTTCCACCGCGCGGAGGGACAGGATGAAATTGCGGTCCGGACTCCACTCGAAAACCACGTGGGCGGCATGGCCGTTGGTCGCCTTGTCTCGCCATTCCCCAATGATCCACTCCAAAGGACGAAGTTGATCCTGGTGGGTCGGAGGCCAGTAAGGAGCCTCCCGAACGCTGGACAACAGCCACTTGCCGCCTTTCTTAACGAACAAATTGGTGTAGCGCGCGCGATTGGGCGGCGAGGCTGTGGACGCCATGACCGACGTCACCCCATCTTCAATCGCCGTTTCCGGGGTGGGAAATCGCAACGAACCCACTTCGATCCGCAGCTTGAGACCCTGATTTTCCGCAAAGAGATGCTCGAAGTCCTCCTGGATGGCGGCGCGCCCCTTCAACTCCCGTCCGGCCAGATCGGTATAGTCCCCATCTTCGGTCCAGAATTCCGCCAGCGCCTTGGCGTCGCCTTTGTGGAAGGCGTTCATGAACGCGACAGCGGTTTTCCGAATCTCTTCGGCCTGCGGCGAGTTGGCGGTACCGGATTCAGCTCCCCTAGCGGAAGGTAGGAGGAGCCAGACGGCCCAGAGGGCGGCGAACGAGAACAGTGATTTCATGAAGCGCTAAGCCAACGAACCGACCGAATCCGCACTGCGGAATGGCAGCGCCCTTCGAAGTCCAGAAACGTCAGCGGCCCTTACAGTATTTCGGCGGAGGCAAGACAGGCGACGACAAGATTATTAGACCTTGGTCTAAACCGCATCCAGGCCCGCGGACCGACCGGACACCACCGAGACCAACAGCGACCGCCAATTGACGGTGAGCAGGGTAACTGGAAGGCTGCCAAAGTGAAAAACGGAAGTGTGAACCAAGGTTGTCCTCAGACGGCTGCAAATCAGCGCCCCAACCCCACCTCGCCCCCTCCGTTGAGCGAACTCTAAACCCGTGAACCTCGTTGTTATCATCCTCAGCGGACTCCTGATTCTCGCCGTGAACTCCCCACGCGCTCAGGCTGCCTCCCCGTTGGAAGTCGCCCTGCTCCGGGCAGTCCGCGAGGCACGCTTTGATCAGGTGCTCGATTTCGGTCCGTCCAATGAGGATGCCGTCCAACCCGTCTTGCCCAAGACGATCTCGCACGTGCCCAACGTGGACATCGCGGTCATTCAACTCGACGCCCAAGGGAAGGTCGTGTCGTACGCCAACGTGCTGTTGTCCCGGGATTATCCCGAAGGCGTGATTGTCCCGGTCGATTTGGACCACGGCGCGGCTTCGGTCCGATTTCGGCGGTGGGACATCGACCGGTGGAACGGAGGCACCTTCAAACCGGGCGAATCCACGCCTACCACCCCCAAAGGTTGGACCAATCAGCCGCCGCTGACCGACCACGATGATCTGGTTCCGGGACGCACCAATAGTTCTCTCCAGTTCATGGCGCCCTATCCCGCGTCGCTCTTCAAACTGCTCGTCGCGGTTCACGTGCTGCGCATGGTGGATTCCGGCACGCTGACCCTCGACACGCCGTACACGTTCTCCGTAGCGAACCAGAAGGACGAGACCCGCCCGGTTCGAGCCTGGCTGGATCCCATGATCACCCAATCCGACAATCGCTCCACGCAGGCCTTGCTCCAACTGCTGCACCGCGCCTCCCACATCGAGACCATGAACCGGGAGTTCCGTGACCTGGGATTGGGGACGCTGCAAATCAACGGCACCCGCGTGGAGGACGGCCGGAACTGGCAGACGGATCGAATTCACATGACCGCCTTTGACACCGCGCGACTGCTGCTGCTGATCGAAGGTCCGCCGGGCGACTTGTGGCGCGCTCCCGATGGACGATCCGTGACCGCGCAGTTTCTCAGCGACTCGAGTCGGGGCGTTCTCAAGCAACTCTTGCTCGAACAAGGACTGAACGAAGCACTGTCCACCGCCAATCTGGCGGGAGTGCGCCACGTCCGCCCGGGAATCCCCTCGCAGATTGCGGCGCGTTGGATCAATCCGACCAACGGGACCGTCGTCGTGGATGGCGTGAATTTCGGAGCCGATGTCCGGCCCAGCAACGCCGTGGCAGAAGTCACCTTCGCTCACAAGACCGGTCTCACCTACAACTACGCGTCCGACGCCGGCATCGTTACATCCCTGCCCGGAAAACCATTTCGACGCTACCTGATCGCGTTCTTCAGCAATGTCGGCTACCGCTACGTGGACGAGGTTTTTGCCGATCGGACCCGTGGACCCTATGCGGATCCAGTCAGCCCGATCAGTTACACCCAACGCATCCCCGCATTGGGCAAGGCCATCGACGACGCCCTTTGCGGGCAACGCTGAGCCGGGACCCAGCGGACCAACCGCGAATGAACGCGAATGGACGCCAATAGGGAATGGGGAGTGGAACAGCAGATTAAGCAGGGGATGCTCCGGTCTCGCCGCCTCGGCCTCCCCCAAAATCCCTCGTCGCAGGGCCCATCCCATTTTTCAGACGGGCTCTAAGACCGTTCCTTCGAGTTGAGCCTGAGGATTCGGCGCAGGATTCCTCACTTCGCCAATGAAACCGAGCCGCCTTCGTGTAGGGTTGGCCACAAAGCATGTCATCTAGACCTGTACGCTTCGCGGCCGTTGGTCCCGGGATCGGCCGAATCCGCTGGGGGTTCTCCGCTCTAGCCGTGATGGCGGGGATGGCCACCAGTCCCGCCTTCTGGGCTCAATCCATGGCCGGGTCGAATTGGGAGGTTTCGTGGGGTTCCCAAGAACCTCCGGACGTCGACTCCCCTTCGGTGATCTACTCGGTACGGCTCGGTCCGGACGGTTCCTGGTTCGACTCCCAAATGAATTCCCTCAACTCGGGGTGGATCTCCGCCGGCCCCGGCGATCCCAACTCCACGCTGGGAGGAGGCCTTTATTCGTCACCGAATCGCGGTAACAGCGGCGGCAACTTCGTGGTCGTGGGAACGACTCCGGAAGGCGATATCCGCTATGACATTTCCCTGGATCCGGGCGGACTCGGAGGTTTGCCCCCGCCGCCACCGGTATTTCCTCCCACTCCGCCTCCCACCAGCGCGCCGGAAGTCTTCATTGCCCCGCCAGATCCGGCTCCCGAAGTCCGGGTTCAGTTCGGTGGCGAAGACTGGGTCCGACTGCATCTGAAGGTGGTTCCCGGGCGAACCTATCAGCTGCTGAACTCCGCCGACCTCAAGAAATGGGTTCCCTTGGACGAACCCTTCCAAGCCACTTCCGACACAGTGACGGGTGACTTCCTGACAGATCGGCGGCGCCAGTTCTTCCGCCTCGACGAACTCCAGTAACGCGCCAGAACCAATTTGACTCGCGGTCTCCCACGCAGCCGAGCATCGAGGTCCGGAATCAACGTCGGACGCGTCCCACCGGTGAACCGGCCACCAAGGCATCCACTTCGGCGCGGCTCACCAAATTGGCGTCGCCTTCAATGGAATGCGCGAGGCACGACGCCGCCGCGGCAAACTTCAGCGCCGACTCCGCGTCCTGCCGGCCCGGGGTGTTCCAGCAATAGATCAACCCGGCCGAAAACGCATCGCCTCCGCCCACGCGGTCGACAATGTGGGTAATCTCGTAGGGCGCGTAATGGAGGTTCTCATCCACGGGAGCCCACACCGCCCGACGCGTCCGCGCCTCAAAGAGAAACCCGCCCCAGCGATGGTGCAGGGCCGACAGGGTCTGACGCTGCGTGAGGGCCACCACCTCCAACTGCGGAAAGCGGGCGATCAATTGCTCGGCCACATCCACGGCGGCCTCGGGATCCGGCCGGTCATCCGACCGCGCCGGAGTGCGGGGACGGATGTCCAGCATCTCGGCGGCGTCTTCGCGCCCACCCATCAGATGCGTGACGTGCGGCAGCAATCGGTTCATCTGCTGCACGGCCAATTCCCGGGGAGTCAGCTGGCCATCCCACCGCCACAGCTTGGCGCGGTAGTTGAGGTCGCAGGAGACCGGCAGCCCCAGGGCGCGGGCCGCTTGGGCCGCCTGAAGGTTGGCCTCGGCCGCCGTGGCGGAAATGGCCGGCGTAATCCCGGTCAGATGCAGCCACCCAGCGTCCCGCAAAATGACCGGCCAGTTGTAGGCCGATCCCGGGGTAACGGACACCGCACTGCCCGACCGGTCATAGACCACGGTTCCCGAGCGTTGATTGGCCCCCTTCTCCACGAAGTAGAGGCCCAATCGGCCGTCCTTGATTCGCCGGACGTGCTGCGTATCGACTCCCCGCGCCCGCAGGCTGGCCAGACAGGCTTCGCCCAGTTCGTTCTCGGGCAAGGCCGTCACGAAGGAAGCCGAACCTCCCAGCAACACCACGGAACTCAGCACGTTGGCCTCCGCGCCGGCGAACTCCACGTCGAGCGTTCCCGGGAGGCACTGACTCAACCGACGAAATCCTGCCGGCGAGAACCGGCCCATGATTTCACCAAATCCCACCACCGGCTTCACACCGTCACCTCCAGGGATCGCACGCTCTTCACCAGATCCGTGATGGCCTTGGCCTGATCGCGAATCGTGTCCCAATCCCCGCGCCGAATCAGATCCCGCGGCGCAATCCAGGATCCGCCGAGAGCGATGACCGACGGAATCTTGAGGAAGGCTTCAGCCAGCGCCTGGGACAAACCGCCGAGCGGGATGTATTCCAGCTGGAGATGCTCGTACGGCGCAATGACCGTGCGGAAGTTGCGCGCGCCGCCGTCGGTGGTGGCGGGAAAGTACTTGAGCAATCGGCAGCCCAGTTCAACGGCCTGTTCAATCTCACTGGGCGAGAAGACTCCGGGCGCGAAGGGGAGTCCGGCAGCCTGGGCGGCGGCGACCACCCGGGGATTCAATCCCGGCGCGACTCCGAATTCAGCTCCTGCGTCCAAGACTTCACCCACCTGCTCTGGCCGGAGAACGGTGCCCGCGCCCAGACCGAATTCCGGAAACGACTTCCGAATGCGGCGCATAGACTCCACCGCCGCCGGCGTGCGCAAGGTGAGTTCCAAAAGATCGATGCCGCCGGCCAGCAACGCTTCAACCAACCGTTCGGAGTGGTTCGGATCATCCACCATCACCACCGCGACCACGCCCGTCTGGCGGAGCCGCTGCCGCCAGCGCGAAAAGGCCTCAGAACTCATGCGGCGAGCATGGGGCGCCCGGCCAGCAAAGTCGATGATCCGGGTGGGCGCCGCGGGAAAACGGGTCTACTTGAGGTCCTCACCGCCCAGGCCGCCCACCGTCCAGTCGAGATTGTAAATCAGAGTCGGTCCGTCTTTGAACGGCGCATTCAGCCGGTCGTATAGGGCGAACTCGGAATGCCCATCCACGAACAAAAGCGACATTCCCTTAGGACCATGTCCCGAACTGGCCGTCCCCTTCCGGATGTCGTTCCACTTGCCCTTGGTGCTCGCGAAACACGGAGCGATAGCCTTCTTCGTGGGAGACTTCACTTCGTTAACTCGGCGAACCACCAGTCGGGCACCGTCGTCCGAATGGTAAAACTGGTTGTAGTAGTAGTACGACGACGGGAACAGCAGCTGGTTGGTGGGAATGGATTGCGTCGCCTTAGCCCACTCGATGTTGAACCCCCGACCCTGGTCGGCCGGACAGAGAAAGAACGCACGGGAATTCGTGCTGATGTACGGGTCAATTAGCTTCAATAAATCGACGAAGCCCATTTGGGGCCAGTCCCGACCGGAGTACGGAAACGCATCCCGATTGTCCGCCGTATACATCGAGTAGGTGATGCCCAATTGCCGGAGATTAGAGATGCAGCGGGCCTGGTGAGCCTTCGCTTTGGCCTTCGCCAGAGCCGGCAGCAGCATGCTGGCCAGAATGGCAATGATGGCGATGACCACCAGCAGTTCGATGAGGGTGAATGCCCAAACTCGGGAGCTGGAACCACGCTGGCGAAAGGAGATCCCCGCGATCATGGCCAAACGGTACGCAGGTCCCCGTCGGCTGACCAGAGTTCGCTTCGGAATCGGGTCGATCTGGTTGCCGGGGGACCGAAGTGCCATAGGATGGTCGCTCGGCCGGGGAACCATTCCCTCCGCTTAGCAATGCCCGCCTCGACTTCCTCCTCATCCCGCACTGCGCGCACCCTGATCGTCGTTCTCGGAGATCAGTTGGATGACGCCTCCGCCGCCTTTGCGGACGTGGATCCTCGCGAGGCGTTGGTGTGGATGGCGGAGGTGGCCCACGAGTCCACCAAGGTGTGGTCCTCCCGACCCCGAATCGCCGTGTTTCTGTCTGCCATGCGCCATTTCCGGGATCGACGGCGCGCCCAGGGCTGGCGGGTGCTCTACCGCGAGCTCACGAACAAGGGCGCGCAGTGGCAGGATCGCCCTGCCGGAATTCGCGCTTGGCCGGAACCGACCGAAGAACGCCTCGGATCCCACCTCGCGGCGACCTTGGCGGCACTCAAACCGGAGCGCGTGATCTGGGTGGAACCCGGGGAATGGTCCGTGCGGGAGGAGCTGCTTTCGGTGGTGCGGGCGGCCGGGATCCCATTCGAGGTTCGCGCCGATTCCCACTTCCTGAGTTCGGCGGCGGAATTCCAACGCCACGCCGAAGGCCGAAAACAACTCCGTCTGGAGTTCTTCTACCGGGAACTGCGGCAGAAGACCGGCATCCTCATGGAGTCCGGTCAACCGGCTGGCGGGCAGTGGAATTTTGATGCCGAGAACCGGGAGTCCTTCGGCCGCGAGGGACCCGTCTTTCACGCGCCACCCCGAGCCTTCCCACCCGACTCGGTGACCCGTCAGGTGATCGAGGTCGTGAACGCCCGTTTCGCAACGCATCCCGGAACCCTCACGGCGTTCGATTGGCCGGTGACTCGGGAGGAAGCGTTGCTGGCCCTCGCCGACTTCATCGAGCATCGCCTAGCGGAGTTCGGCCGATGGCAGGATGCGATGTGGACCGGGGAACCTTGGTTGTTCCATTCCCGCCTCAGCGCCGCGTTGAATCTGAAGCTCCTGAATCCGCGGGAAGTCATCGCCGCCGCCGAGCTCGCTTGGAAACAGAACCGAGCACCGCTCGCTTCCGTGGAAGGGTTCATCCGCCAGATCTTGGGCTGGCGGGAGTATGTGCGCGGCATCTACTGGCGCTTCATGCCGGATTACGTGGAGCGCAACCAACTGGGCGCGGAACATCCCCTGCCCCGGTTCTATTGGACCGCCGACACCGAGTATCACTGCCTGCGACAGACCCTCACCCAGACCCTTCAGTTCGGCTACGCCCACCACATTCAGCGCCTGATGATCACCGGCCTGTTCGCCCTGCTCCTGGGCGTCCATCCCAAGCGGGTTCATGAATGGTATCTGGCCGTGTACGTGGATGCCGTCGAGTGGGTGGAACTGCCGAACACCTTGGGCATGTCGCAGTACGCGGACGGCGGAGTCATGGCCTCGAAGCCCTACATCGCGAGCGGCAAGTACGTCGAACGCATGTCCAATTACTGCGCGGGCTGTCGGTTCGATCCCGCCCAGTCTACTGGACCCAACGCCTGCCCGTTCACGACGTTGTACTGGGACTTCCTGATGCGTCACGAAACCACGCTGGCGAAGAATCCGCGCATGGGGATGCAGGTGCGAAACCTCAAGCGCCTGAGCCCGCCGCAACGAGATGCCATTCAACGTCAGGCCACCCAGGTTCGACTCCAATGCGCGGCGTAAAGAAGCAGCACCTTCCGCAGAAACTGTGCGTGACCTGCGGGCGTCTGTTCGTCTGGCGCAAGAAATGGGAACGTGACTGGGAACACGTCCGCTATTGCAGCGACGCCTGCCGCCGAGGAACCCCGCGAGGTGTCAGTTCGCCCCGTTCCTGCTGACCTTACCCCCACCGAAGCTCGGAAGTTCCCCGCGGCAGCGAAAAACAGACCGTCAGATTCGCAGCATCCTGGTGCCAGGAGTTCGGCCCCAGATCCAGGGGTCGGTTCACTTCGCGCAGTTCCCGATGTTCCGCGCCAACGAGCGTCGGAGCCGAACCGGACCGGCGCGGAATTCGAAGGGTAAACTCCGGACAGGCAAACGGCGCCTGCAGCTGGACCCGAGAATCATCGGCCCGGATCAGCGTCAATTCCCGGGCGGCCGCATACCGCGCCAACTCCGAAAGCTTCATCCAGTGCAGATGATCGAACCGTTGGTGCATCCGTCGCACGACCTCCTGGAAAATGTGCAGCCCGCGTTTCTGTCCGTTCCAGTACACGCCGGTCCAGTGTGCCAGCAGCAACGCCGGTTCGCTTCGCTGGATCACCTCCACCAACCGACCCGCTTGCCCGTCCGCGGTGATAAAGCGATCCGCCCCGACGGGCTCGGTGTTGTCCCATCCGCCGGTCCAGTCGCCGGTGCAGGCGATCAGGCTGACGACACAACGGGGATCAGTTCCCCCCAGGCCTTGGGCATTCTCCACCCGAGGGGCCACGGAATCGGTTCCCTCGTCGATGACGTGTCGGAAGTAATGCGGCACCTCGGCGTGGAACACGTCGCGCACCGCTTCCAGAGAGGCCTGCGACAGTTGCGGCAGCGCCCGGTTCCCGAATCCGCCGGGCGTGGTGATGCCTTCACAGGGCAACCCTACGTCCCGAAGGATGCGCAAGGCATAGCCCAGATACTGAGCGATCTCGTCCACGCTGCGTCCAGTGGTCCATTCCCAGTTTTCCATGAACCGCGGCGAGGTATCGGCAAATGGCTGTCCGGTGGACAAGTCGATCACCCGGGTGTGCGTGATCATCTCCGGATGAATGTCCCAGTTCGGCAGCATCACCTTTCGAACGACCTCCAATGAGTCCCGCAGTTCGGCCTGACTCCATCCGGGAAGTCCCCGATCCAATCGTCCAACACACGCCGGATACGGAACGATGCTGTACTTCCCTTTAACGCTGTTGGTCGCAGCCCATTCCCCGAACTCGCGAACGAAGGCATCCGGAATCTCCACCGGCCAATCCCGCCAATCGCGTTGATACACCGGATTGGCGCCGGCGAAGGTGTCGTTGAACTGGGGCATGGCGAAGCGGTTCAGATTCACCAGACACGTCGAGTCGTCGATGATGAGACTCACCGGAACCCGACCGCGGGGGTTCAGCACCGTCGCGCCCTGGGCCGGCGCGGGACGCTCGCCGCCGGATTGGGCCAGCAGTCCGGATCCAGCCCATGTTGCCGCCGCGCTGGACACGAGTCCCTGCACAAAGCGCCGCCGATTCATCCGGGGAAAGGCCATGGCCGATGGCACCGCCATCACGTCGGCCGGTCAACGCTGGAGGCGGATAAGGGTGAATCTGGAAAACAAGAAAACAGGAATGAGACAGGAAAGGGAGAGAGGGGGAGAAAGTGGGAGGGGGAGACTCGGGTGACGAGGCTATCTTCCGGTGGTTCAAAAGATCGGCGACGGCAATTTCAGGTTCAGAGGGATTCAGGCTTTCTTCCCGGGGCCTTTCCGGTGGAATTCGCGGACCGCATGAATCGCATTCTCGTCCTGTTTGATTCGCACACCGGCAATGTCCGTCGCATGGCGGAACTGGTGGCGGAAGGAGCCCGCACCATCGCCGACACCGAGGTCCGCCTGAAGTCCATCGACGAAGCCACCGCGGACGACGTGGTGTGGTGCGATGGGATCGCCGTGGGCAGTCCCACCAACATGGGGATCCTGTCTTGGAAGATGAAGCGGTTCTGGGACGAAACGATGGGGCCACACTGGATGAAGGTGGATGGCAAGATCGCCTGTGCCTTCAGCAGCGCGGGCGGCTGGGGCGCCGGCATGGAACTCGCCTGCCAATCCCTGCTCACCGTGCTAATGAACTTCGGCTTTTTGGTCTTCGGCGTCACCGACTACGCCGGCAAGAAGATGACCCTCCATTACGGCGCGGTCGCGGCCAAGGAACCCCGCGAACCTGAAACCCAGGAATCCTGTCGCATTCTCGGCCGGCGACTGGCCGAGTGGTCGGCGGTTATGGTCCACGGACGGCGCGACGAAAATCCCCTTGGGAAATCACTCCCGCGCATGGCCCCGCACTGAGCGTCAGGCCAGCAGACTGGACATCACTTCGCCGTGCACATCGGTTAGGCGGTAGTCCCGACCCTGGAAACGGTAGGTGAGCTTTTCGTGATCGAAGCCGAGGAGATGCAGGATCGTGGCGTGCAGGTCGTGCACGTGAATCTTGTCCTTCACCACGTTGAAGCCGAAGTCATCGGTCTCGCCCACGGTAACTCCCCGCTTGGTGCCACCGCCGGCCATCCACATGGTGAAGGCCTGCGGATGATGGTCGCGTCCGAGGGAGCGCTTCAGCTCGTTGCTGGCTTCCACCTGCGGCGTCCGGCCAAACTCGCCGCCCCAAATCACCAACGTCGACTCCAGCAGTCCGCGCTGCTTCAGATCCTTGATCAAGGCGGCGCAGGCCTGGTCCGTCACCTTGGCCTGTCCTTTGACCCCACCCTTCACGTCACTGTGGTGATCCCAGGCCTCGTGGAACAACTGCACGAAACGCACCCCGCGCTCCACCATCCGACGCGCGAGCAAACAGTTGTTGGCAAAGGACGCCTCGCCCGGCTTGGCCCCGTAGAGTTCCAGCGTTTCCTTGGATTCCTTGGAAAGATCCACCAACTCCGGAGCGCTGAACTGCATGCGATACGCCATCTCGAAGGAGTTGATGCGCGTGGCGATCTCCGGATCGCCCATCAGGCCAAGACGGCGTTCGTTCAGTTCCTTGACGGCATCCAGCGTCTTGCGCTGAAGCGTGGAGCTCAGCCCGGCGGGATTGCTCAGGTACAGGATGGGATCGGCGCCTTTGCGAAAGGGCACGCCCTGGAACACGGTCGGAAGAAATCCGCAGCCGTAGTTGCCGGCGCCTCCACTGAGTCCTCCGGCGGAATTCAGGACCACGAAGCCCGGCAGATCCTGCGACTCGCTGCCCAATCCGTACGTCACCCAGGAGCCCATGCTCGGCCGGCCGAACTGCTGCGAGCCGGTGTTCATGAAGATCTGTCCCGGCGCATGGTTGAAGGCGTCGGTGTTCATGGACCGGATGATCGTCAGTTCGTCCGCCACGCCGGCGAGATGCGGCAGGGCTTCGCTGACCCACGCTCCCGATTTCCCATGCTGGGCGAAGGCAAACTCCGGCGCGTAAATCGCCGAGTCCGGCTTGATGAAGGCGTACGTCTGGCCTCCGAGAATGTCCTTGGGAACCGGCTGACCGTTGTACTTGGCCAGCGTGGGCTTGTAGTCGAACAACTCCAACTGACTGGGCGCGCCCGCCATGAACAGATAGATCACCGACTTGGCCCGAGCCGGTTGCGGCGGGCGCTTGGGCAGCAGCGGATTGTTTCCCGACGGCGCGGCCAGAGCCGGCTGATTCAGCAGCGACGCCAGGGCGATCGAGCCCAGGCCCAGACCACATTCGCGAAAGAACCAGCGACGGGTGAGAAACTGACGCCGTTCGTGATCGAGATGGAGAGGAAGGTTCACGGAAGTTCGGGGAAAGCGGTTGCGGCGGTCATTCCTTCGTCACGGTTTCATCCAGATTCAGCAGGGCGCGGGTCACAGTAGTCCAGGCAGCCAGATCAACCACCGAGGTTCCCGGCGGCAGAGGCGGTGGACTCTTGGGATCGGACAGCGCGAATGCCGCTGCGTCGCGGGGACGGCCAGCAAACTCGGTGCGCGCCTCCTGCACCAAACGGGTCAACACCTCCGTCTCGGACGGATCCGGACGCCGGCCCAGGCACTGCCGGAACGCCCAGCTCACTCGGCCGGCTTCATCCGGGGCCGCCGCCAGGGTCCGCCACGCAAGCCAACGCGCGGCTTGATTGAAGGTCGGTTCGTTCAGAGTCACCAGCGCTTGCAACGGCGTATTGGAGCGAACCCGACGGACACAGCTTTGCTCAGCGGTGGGCGCGTCAAAGGTTGTCAGGGCCGGGTACGGCACACTGCGTTTCCAGAAGGTGTACATCGCTCGCCGATACCGGTCGTCGCCTTCACTGACATTCCACGCGATGGGTCCGTAGGCCAGACTCATCACGCCATCCGGCAAGGGCGGGAACACACTCGGACCACCCACCTTGGGCGAGAGCAGGCCGCTGACCTTCAGGGCAATGTCCTGCACGGCTTCCGCATCCACCCGCACCCGGGGACCCCGCGCCAGCCATCGGTTGTACGGATCCTGTTCCAACGCCTCCGGAGTCACCCGGGAGGATTGCTGGTACGTCGCGGAGGAGACAATCAACCGGTGTAGTTGTTTCCAGGACCAGGGTTTGCCTCCGTGCGATGGCGCCATGAATTCCACCGCCATCCAATCCAGCAACTCCGGATGCGACGGCGGATCGCTGCGCACGCCAAAGTCCTCGGTGGTCACGACCAACCCCTGACCGAAGTAATGCTGCCACACGCGATTGACGATCACGCGAGCGGTCAGGGGATTGGCGGGACTCGTCAGCCATTCCGCCAGTCCGCGGCGATCGCGAGGCTGGTCGCCGCCCAAGCCATTGAGAACCGCGGGAACATCGGCCGTAACGGGAACAGTGGGCTTTTGCCAGTCACCCCGGCGAAACACTTTGGTTTGGCGCGGGGTTTCCCGACGTTGCAGTGCCAGGGTGTAGTTCTCCGCACCCGGCCAGTCCTTCCAGAGTTCATCCCATTGGCGGGCCGATTCGGCGAGGGACGGATCCAGGAAGAGAAACACCCGGAAGAGTTCGGCGGTCTGTTCCGGCGTTCGGGTTGCTCCCAACAATCGTCGCCGCTGGGATTCGCTGAGCGGATCGACCGTGAGTGGTTCCTTCTGGGTGGTCGCGCTCAGGCGAACCCGACCCGGAATAAAGTTCGAAACACGGTCATGCCGTCCCTGCAGGTCATCCGAGAGCTTGGAGTGAACGGTCAGCAACAATCGCGTCCCGCCCGGGAAGCCCACGGGCTGGGTCGTCTCGAAGACCGCCCGTCGCTCCTGATTGCGTCGACCAGCAGTGAAAGCAGTCGCCCACCCCCCGTTGGTGGTCACCCCGTCCGTCATCGCAGATGCCGGGAACCCGCTGGCCTCGACATCGGCGATGGCCCTTCGGAATTCGATTCGATTGGTAGTGGCGACAAAGTTAGTTCCGGCGGTTGCGGCATTGGTCAATTCGGTCAGCGGCGAGGCTTCGACCATGAACTCACCGATCAGGAAATCGCCCTGACCATCCAGGCCCGGACCTTGATTCGGCAGATTACCGTGATTGAGCGCCTCCAACCGGAATCCCGTGAGATTGGTGTACGGCACATCCACCCACACCCGGAGCACCGAACTGTTGTAAACATCGCCGCCGGCCAGGAGCGACAAGTCCTCCTGCTTCTCAAACTTCATCGGCGTCGAATGCCATTCCGTGGCATCCAACGGAATCCAGGCCACCGTTGGCGCGCCCCGCAACGCCTTCTCCCAATTCTCAAAGCGCGCCCGAATCGCGGGATCCGCCCACAGCTTTCCCTCGAGAGCCGCCGCCGCCGCGCGGATGGCAGCCCGCTTTTCACGGGTGGCCACCGATGGGACGTCCAGCTTGGGTTCCACGTCCTGATTTAGGAAGTCGTAGAATTGGAAGTATTCTTTCTGCGAAATCGGGTCGTACTTGTGGTTGTGGCACTGGGCACAGGCAATGGTCAGGCCCAGCCAGGTCCGACCCACGGCATCCACCCGATCAATAATGGTCTCGACCCGGAACTTCTCCGGCTCGATGCCCCCTTCCATGTTGACCATGGAATTGCGCAGGAACCCGGTCGCAATCCGTTGTTGGAGCCGCTCCTCCTCGCTGCGGCCGACCTCGGCATCGGCCCACAAATCCCCAGCCAATTGCTGCCGGGTAAACTCGTCGAAAGGCAAATCTTCGTTGAAGGCCCGAATGACCCAGTCGCGATAGGGCCAAATCGAGCGAGTCCGGTCCTTCTCGAAGCCATTGGAATCGGCGTAGCGCGCCGCATCCAACCAGTGCCGACCCCACTTCTCCCCGTAATGCGGTGACGCGAGCAATCGCTCCACCACGCGGGAGTACGCCTCCGGTGAGGTGTCGGCGACAAAGGCGTCCACCTCCTCCGGAGTTGGCGGCAGACCGGTCAGATCCAAACTCACTCGTCGCAGCAAGGTGGCCCGGTCCGCAGGAGGTGAGGGAGTCAGCTTCTCCCGGACGAGACGGTCCCGAATAAAGGCATCAATCGGATGTGCTCCCTCTCCCTTCGGCGGCAGCGGCGGACGGCGCAGCGGTTGAAAGGCCCAGTGCTGACGGGGATCCGCCGCCGTGACCTGGGCGGCCTTGGGCCATTCCGCGCCTGCTTCAATCCACGTCTGCAACGCCGCCACTTGGGCCGGGCTTAGCGCGTCGCCCTTGCGTGGCATCCGCGGAATTTCCCCATGAGCGCCCGCCACCACCTTCAGCAAAAGCGACTCCGCCGGCTTCCCGGGAACCAGGGCCGGACCGTGATCGCCCCCTTTCAGGGCGTCGGCCCGCACATCCAGGCGCAGACTATTCTCCGACCGGCTCGGCCCATGGCACTTGAAACAATTCTGCTCCAGCACCTGCCAGGCGTCGCTCGGCAGGTCGGCCGCAGACAGACTCAAACTGCCCAAGACGGCAGAGATAAAAGTTCGCACAGCAATGACAGGAGGACGCACCACGAGATGGAATGGACGAATGGCCGGGACAGCCCCTTCAAACGAGACGGTGTCCTACTTTGGTCGGACCCATTCCGCCACGGTCTGGCCGTTCGCGGAACGCAAGGTGAGGGATTCTGAGGTAACCTTTACCTCGGTGGTCTGGGTCAGAGTGCGGAAGAACGCGGATTCCAACGTCATGGCCTCTGGACTTCCGGCCATTCGCGTGGATCCCAGGGCTCCCTGCCAGAGGATCGATCCGTCCGAAGGTCGGCTGACCGCGCCGAAGTAGCGGTTCACCGGCCCCTGACCATTCACCCGGCCGTCGGCATCCCACTGCATCGTGATCGGACGGTCGGTGGGAAGGTTAAGCGTCTGCCCCTGATCCACCAGGCGGATCAACTTGAGTTCAACTCCCTGCCAGGAGGCCAGCGAACTGCCGGTCGGTGTCTGACAGCCAGAGCTGAGACCCGCCCAGAGGATCAATCCGGTTAGCCACGGAAGAGTTCGGGGAACGTTCATCGCCCAAAAAGAGCACTGACCGCGCGGCTTGCCAACCTCTCAGCGGCCGCGTTCTCCATCTTCCTAGTGGCGCCGGCTTCGAGTAATCCACTTCCCTGCGTGCCCTAACTCCGGTACTCAACCGGGCCGCTCCGTCGGCCTCGCATGAAGAACGTCGTTCTGCTCGGAAGTACCGGTTCCATTGGCACCAGCACCCTCAAAGTGGTGGAGGATCTGCCCGCCCAACTGCGGTTGGTGGGCTTGGCGGCGGGCAACAACGTCGAGTTGCTGACCGAACAGGCCACCCGCCACCGGCCACTCGCAGTGTCCCTCCAGGATCCCGCCAAAGCCGCCGAATTGACCGGACGCCTCCCGGGCATCCGGGTCCTTTCCGGGAATGCGGGCCTGATTGAACTGGCCACCCTGCCTGAGGCCGACATCGTCCTTATTGCCATCGTCGGCACAGCGGGTCTGGCGCCGGCTCTCGCCGCCATCCGGGCGGGCAAGGACATTGCCGTGGCTTCCAAGGAAATCCTGGTGATGGCCGGAGAGATCGTGATGAACGAGGCCCGCGCTCACGGGGTGAAGGTGCTGGCGGTGGACAGCGAGCATTCCGCGATTTTCCAGTGCTTGGATGGCAAGCCGCCCAGTTCGGTCCGACGGCTGATCCTAACGGCCTCGGGCGGTCCCTTCCGCAAGACCCCGAAGTCCGAGTTTGCCGGAATCACGGTGGCGATGGCCCTGAAGCATCCGTCCTGGGTCATGGGCCGCAAAATCACCATCGATTCGGCCACGTTGTTCAACAAAGGCCTGGAAATGATCGAAGCCCGCTGGCTCTTCGACATTGAGATGGCCCGGGTGGACGTGGTGGTCCATCCCCAGAGCATTGTGCATTCCCTGGTGGAGTATGTGGACGGTTCGATGATTGCCCAGCTGTCGACGCCCGACATGTGTCTGCCGATCCAGTACGCCCTGTGTTACCCCGACCGACAGCGCAGCGAGCGGGTGCAGACGAGTCTGGCGAAACTGGGCACGCTGACCTTTGAGGAGCCGGATCAGGACCGTTTCCCAGCCCTGGGGTTGGCCCGACGGGCGGGAGAAGTCGGAGGAACCCTGCCGGCAGTGTTCAATGCCGCCAATGAGGTGGCGGTGGACGCCTTCCTGGCGGGCCGGCTGTCGTTCCCGGGCATCACCGAGTTGGTCACCCGGGTTATGACCCAGCATCGGGTCGTGGAGCACCCGAGCCTAGAACAGATTCTGGAGGCGGATCGTGACGCGCGGCGCGACGCTACTCGCTGAACCGACTCGCTCCCCTTCAGGGACTGATCCGCTCTAAATGGGGGTCGTGGTCCCGGCTCCAGCGTCGGAGGGCGTTTTCGGACGTATCGGAAAACAAAGTTTTCAGGGCGATTGATTCGAGATGGCCATCGACAAACGCCACATTGGCGAAACCGCGATGCCGGGCACGGGCGGACCGGTCACGGGCACGGCCCTCGGGCCAAGCACCTAAAGTATTCGTGCCGGCGATCCGGGCGAACTGGGAACCTCCTACACTGATAAAGTCGCTCCATCCCCTAAACCCATCCCCGATTGAGTAAGTGGCGCTGGGCGCCACGACTTCGGATTCTCGAACAGGCTCGAACCAATCCCCACCTGCCTCCCAATGACCGCCCAGACCGAACCTCTTCAAATCCTCCGGATAACTCCGGTTGGAGTAGCTTTTCTCGAATCCGGTATTGAATCCATAACTGTCATGGAGACGGCCCTCTTCGTCCCGCATTCGAAAACTGGGACAATTCCAGACCCCATCCGACTTCGGAGCCTCATTCCTCGACCGCGGCGGCTGGGACAACCCCTTCCCCACCGCGTCCTTCCAAAGAGAGCCATGTTCAGCGCCCAATACCGGCCCTTGCTGGGTGTTTTGAAACAGCGGGAAATGCCCGACTTCCGCCGTCACCTGACTCAGCCCAAGGGACAATTGGCGCAGATTGGCCGAACAACGAATGGCCCGAGCTTTTGAGCTGGCCTGCGAAATCGCTGCCAAACTGAGACCGGCCAACACTCCGACAATGGCAAGGACTCCCAAGAGTTCGATCAGGGTAAAGCCAAGGTTTCGCGAGTCTGAAGCGCTCATCGCTTCCCAAGGACCGGTTTGCCGGGCTCGACTCACGGACTATCTGGCGGAAGGGAGCGGAACCGACGCTCTCGTAACGAGCTTTTGACAAAAGTAGCCCTGATGGCCACGGTTTTGAGCCGCCAGGACCAAATTCGGTCCCGTTCGCTACCCGCCTCCTTGAGAACATGAAGCAGATTAAACCCGGCCTCCGCCATCAATGCGCCAACGTCGGTGTCGGAATCCTGATTTTCCTGTCCATCTGCCTCTGCGGCTTGGTGGCCTTCCAATGGGTCGTTCAATCCCGTCTGCGGGAGATGGTGGAGACCGAGAAAGCCGAAGGAAACAAGCTGCGCGGAGAACGTCAGGACTTGGAGAACAAATCGCGCCGCTACTCGGACGAGATATCCAACATCACTGAACTCAAGGCCAAGCTGGAAGAGGAACGCAAGGTGACCTTGACGTCCCTGCGCCAGACGACGAACGACCTGATCCGGCTGCGCATGGAGTTCAACTACGCCACCAACGTGCTCAGCCAAATCAGCAACGCGCTGGTTCAGGCCAACACCAATCTGTTGATTCAGAACAAGAACATCACGGATTTGGCCGCCCAGACCAAAAAGGCGATGGAAGACCGCAACGAAATCGCCGTGAAGTTCAACGAAAAGGCCAAGCAGTACGGAGATTTGGTCACCAATTACAACGCCGTGGTGCAGCAGTTCGAAGACTTCCAAAAGCAGGTGAAGGAGATGATGGATAAGCAGAACAAGAAGGACGACAAGTAGACCTCCCGAACGACCGCTCATTCGTTTCGAAGCCGCCCGCCCCCGCTCCCGGAGGCGGGCGTTTTCGTTTCGACTGAATGACTTAAACTGATGAAGCGTCTTGACGACATCTTCACCACTCCCGAAAAAAGCGTGTCCATGGGCAAACTCCTCCGTTCGCTGCTGTTGTTCCTGACCCTAACCCTGTCCGCCCGGTCGGCGGAGGCTACGAATCAGGCGTCGGTCTTTTTGGATCCGAATTTGGAAGCCGCCGTCCGGCAACAGGTCTTTGCCAAACGCTACACGAACTCGCCGTTGACGGCCGCCGATGTGGCCAACGTCTCAACCGTGGTCGCCAATTTTCGGGGCATCACCAATTTAACCGGTCTGGAACACTGCAAAGCACTGGCCGCCTTGGAACTCTCGGGCAACCGGATCACCCAACTCGGCCCACTCACCGGCCTCCGGCAACTTCAGCAACTGCTCCTCTCCAGCAATCGCATCTCGGACATCACCCCCCTCGCCACCCTGCCCGCCCTGCAGTACATCGAACTTTCCTTCAATTCGGTCGAAGACATCGCCGCCCTGGCCAGCCTGACCAATCTGGCGTCGGTGTATCTGGGCAACAACAAGCTGACCTCCCTGGCGGCGCTGACCAATCTTCCCCGATTGGTGACCCTTTACGCTGAAACCAATTCCCTGAAATCAATCGAAGGTCTGCAGAACCTCCGCTCGCTCTCCGGGGTTTCGCTTTCCGGCAATCGCCTAGTCGACGTCGCGCCGCTGACCGGTCTGCGGGCGCCTTCCTTCATCTTCCTGGAACGAAATCGCATCAAGGATCTCACTCCGCTGAACGCCTGGATCACCAACGATCTCGCCGGTCCCCGCTCCTTTGCCCCGTATCTGCAACTGTATCTGAAGGGCAATTCCCTGAACTCCAAGAGCAAGAAACTCGTCGCGGAATGGACCAAGGCGGGCGTCCGCGTGCATCCCTAGTTTTCCCTGGTTGACACTTCATCTCCTCACCGAACTTTGACCCCATGAAACGACTGCTCCCGATTCTGACTGCTCTAGCCACCATGACCACCGTCTTTGCCGCCTCCAACCTCCAAGAAATCCCGCTCAAGGACATTGACGGCAAAGCCACTTCATTGAAGGCCTTCGACGGCAAGGTCGTCCTGCTGGTCAACGTCGCCTCGAAGTGCGGCTACACGAAGCAGTACACCGGTCTCGAAGCGCTCTACAAAAAGTACCAGGACAAAGGTCTGGTGATCGTCGGCGTGCCGAGCAATGACTTTGGTGGGCAGGAACCGGGAACGGCTGACGAGATCAAGGAGTTCTGCTCGACGAAGTACCAGGTCACCTTCCCGCTGATGGAAAAGGTGCACGTCAAAGGCAGCGAACAGCATGCCCTGTACACCGCGCTGACTGGACCCAACGCCAAGTTTCCGGGAGACGTGAAATGGAATTTCGGCAAGTTCCTGATCGGCCGCAACGGTGTGGTCGTGGAGCGGTTCGATTCCGGGGTCGCTCCGGAATCCATAGAGATGATTGCGGCGGTCGAAGCGGCGCTGGCCGCCAAGTAACGGCGGTTACAGCCGACCATTGTCGATCAGGCGCGTCTTCCCCACGAAGACCGCCAACGCCATCTGATGCCCCCGAGCCACTGACGTGGCGACCTCCAGGGTCTCCGGATGGAAAAACTCTACGTAATCGAGGCGCGCGCTGGAACGGAGGGCCACCGCCTGTTGTACCAGTTCTCGCAACTGCGCAGCCGGCATCTTGCGACGGGCCACGGCCTCGCGGCAGGCGCGAATGGATTCGATCAGCACGGTGGCTTGGCGCCGTTCGTCTTCGTTGAGGTACTTGTTCCGAGAACTGAGGGCGACCCCATCGGTGTCCCGGCGGGTCGGTGAAACCACAATTTTCAGCGGAAAGTTGAGGTCCTGAGTCATCCGCCGGATCACTGCCGCCTGCTGCCAATCCTTGGCGCCAAAAATGGCCACCTCCGGCAAAACACAGTTGAACAGCTTCGCGACCACGGTGGTGACACCCCGGAAGTGGGTCGGCCGGGAAACGCCCTCCATGCCCTGGGAAAGCCGTTCCTCCACCACGTAGGTGGAGTAAGCCCCCTGGTCGCGTCCTGGATACATCACCGCGTCCGAGGGCAGGAACACGACATCCACCCCTGCTTCCCGGCACAACCGGAAGTCCCGCGGCAAATCCCGAGGGTAGCGTGAGAGGTCTTCCGTGGGCCCGAACTGCGTGGGATTCACGTACAGACTCAGGACCACCGCTCCGTCCGGCCCCACCCGCTTGCGGGCTTCCCGCACCAGGCTGATATGCCCGTCGTGCAGATAGCCCATGGTGGGAACCAATCCGATGCGCCGGCCTTGCTGACGCCAGGCCACCGCCGCCCGTTGCATGGACGAGGGACTCTTCAGAATTCGCACGCGAGAAACCTGTCAGATTTCCCGCGCCGCGAACAGATCCCGGTGACTTACTGGATGCGATCCAACCGGAAGAACCGCACCTCTGGGCCGGCTTCCAGCAACAGATCGGAATAGCCACCTCGATTACGTATCGTGCCGCCCACCCGCGTCCAGGTCACCAGATCGGTCGAGCCGAAGATTCGGTACTGCCCCACGGGCAACGTGAAGGTGCGCAACCGCACGGCGAATTCAGACGTGGTGGCGCCGTCCACGGCTTCAGTTGGTGCCAAGGGATCAAATCCTGCCAAGTATTCCACGCCATCTTCGAGTTGGTCCCCATCCGAGTCCTTGGATTCCGGATTCGTTCCCAAGCGAGCTTCCAAGCTGTCGTCCAGGCCATCAGCGTCCGTGTCCACAGGCGCCTTCAGAGCCGCCACATGATAGGCTCCGGCGGAGACCGCCACCGGCGGCGAGTAAGCGGCCAGCGAAGCGTTAAGACCAGCGGCTCCTTCCCCCCAAACCACAATCTCGCCCGAGGCCTTCACGGCCAGACTGCGGTTATAGCCACCATCAATAAACTCAACTCCGTCCAATCCTTCCGGAACCGCGGTCTGACCGTTTTCATTGTTGCCCCACGCCACTACTCGACCGGTGGTCAGCAACGCCAAGGTGTGGCCGTCGCCGGCCGCCACCGCGGTGACCGAACCCAGGCCCGCGGGAACGGTGCACTGACCGAACTTATTGTCGCCCCAGCAAACCACTGTCCCGTTGCTCCGCAGCGCCACGGAATGGGCCGAACCGGCGGCAATTCCTGTCACCCCGGTCAGACCCGACGGAACCGTGGTTTGCCCGTTGTGATCCGATCCCCACGCGGACACCGTTCCATCCTCCAAGACCGCGAGACTGTGGAATCCACCCGCGGCAATCTGAATCGCCCGCTGCGACCAGCGAGGAGGAGTTGCCTGCCCCGAATCATCCCGGCCCCAAGCCTCGACACTTCCGTCGGTCAGAAGCGCCAAAGTATGATGCCCACCCGCGGCCACAGCCGTCACCGAACTCAGATCTTCCGGGGGTGTTGCTTGTCCGTTGGTGTTGACGCCCCAGGCCCGGACCGTGCCATCTGCTAGAAGGGCGACGGTGTGCCAGGAACCCGCCGACAAGGAAACCACCTCGGCCAAATCAATAGGAAGATTCGCCTGTCCCGCCTCATTGTTGCCCTGAACCGAAACCGTTCCCAAGACCGGCAACGGTTCCGGTTCCGGTTCAGGCTCGCCTTCGGGCGGCACCGAACCGAGTGGGACCAAACGATAGTCCGTGACTCCCAACGGCGGATCCAGCAACTCCGATTCAATTCCGCGAAGCGCGAAGGGTTCGCCCAGGTTATCCCAGGTCACGCCGTTCGTTGTGGTCTGCAGCTGGTAATCAGAATTCCCCACACCGAAATACGTGAGCTTAACCGCCGGATACAGCCACAAGCTGCCGTCCGGTGCCTCCGTCGCGACCGTAGCATTGAAACGGTTCTCCCATTCCAAACGGTCCGTAAGCCCATCGCCATCGGTGTCCACCAAGGTTGGGTCCGAACCCATCCGCAATTCCAGACCATCCCAGAGGGCGTCGCCATCGGTATCGGGTAGCACGGAACTGGTCAGCGCATTGGTCTCGTATTGATTGTCCAAGCCATCCCGGTCGTCATCCGCCCGACTGGTCAGAGCCAGCACATGGAAGTATCCCGCCGCGAGCGAAAAGACGTTGGAGGCGTTCTTGGGCAACGGCAGCAGTCCATTCTTGAGATCCGGCCAAAGCACCACATTGCCGTCGGGCTTGATGGCCGCGGTAAAATTGTACCCGGCCGCCACTTGCAGGACGTTGCCGAGGCCCGCCGGAATCCGGGTCTGGCCCTGACGATTGTCACCCCAGGCCACCAGCAGGCCATTGCGCAATACCGCAACCGTATGATTGCCACCGGCGGCGATAGCTCCCACCGGAGCCAGAGTCGAGGGCACGGCACATTGATTGAGGGAATTATCACCCCAGCAGACAACCGTGCCGTCAGACTTCAGCGCGACGGTATGGAATACCCCGGCCGAAATCGCCACCACTCCGGAGAGATCTTCCGGGACCTCGCATTGCTCGAGGGCGTTATCGCCCCAACAGACCACGGTGCCATTGGCCAGCAACGCCGCAGCATGGAAGTAACCCGCCGCCACCGCCACCACATTGGACAAGCCCTCGGGCGGAACGATCTGGGCGAACTCATTGGTGCCCCAAGACACCACCGTACCGTCGGCTCGCAGTCCGATCGTTTGAACGGCACCGGCGGCAATCATGACCAGATTCGTCGCCTCGGGCGGCACATCCAGTTGGTTCAAGTCATTGGTCCCAAACGCCACTGCCCGGCCGGCTTCCGTGAGGACCACCGAATGCGAAAACCCTCCGGCCAGGCCAAATCCATTCGTGGCGGTCGCAGGGATGTCAGTCTGACCGAACTCATTAGTTCCCCAGGCCAGCACCGAGCCGGCCGGTTGGGGCAAACGGATCCTCGGCGCGAGATTCAACACTTCCACTTGTACCGCCCCTCCTTTTTGAAAGCTCTTCAGCAAGCGTGCCTCCAGGGAATAAACTCCCGATTCATTGGTCCGAGCCCGATGCACCACCAACGATTCGTTGGTTTGGCCGGTCAAGGCGTTGGTGCCCTGGAACCACTGAAACACTACTAGATTGGTGATCACCTCCTCATTGGTGGTGATCAAACTCTCGGGACATTCTCCCATGACATCCACCGCTCCGTCGCCATCCAGATCGCAGCCGTCATTGACTCCATCGCCGTCTTCATCAACCGGCTCGCCCAACACGACCGGCGTTTCGTTGGTGATGATGATGAAGTTGGTGGTAAGAATGCCGTTGGTCAGCGTTCGCGCGCGTAGGAGCAGCAGATCCCCCGATAGCAGCTGGCGATCCCGCGCCAGAATCGTGAACAGCGGAAAGCTCTCCTTGTCTCGCGGTAGCGTCCCGGCTTCGTACTCGGATTTGTCATCCCAGCCATCGGCGTCCGTGTCCTTCCGGGTCGGATCGCTTCCAAATCGAATCTCCACCAAATCTGACAATCCGTCCTCGTCCAGATCACCGCCAGACGCGAGCGACGGAACTAGCGGCCCGGACTGGGCAACGAGGAGCCCCTCGGACAACGCGGGCGAGCGGGTCGGGATTCCGGCCGCCCACGATGCGCTGGCGACCAAGCACCACGCGAAGAGGATGAGGAAGGATTCAGGCAATTTGCAGCGAGAGTTCATAGGAGTCTTTCTGGGCGACGGGATCCCGGCAAATTTGGCCTTCCGGGGAACGCTTTGCTAGGCAAGTTCTTTGCCACCCTGCAAAGAATGTGCGGACGTTACGTCACAATTGCGCATCAATTTTACGGATGAGCGAATTCTTGCCACCGGCGGCGACTTCCCTACGATCCTTGCCCGGATGGATTCGCAACTGCTCCAATATTTACCCGTCCTGATTCTTCTCCTGGTCGCCTTAGGGTTTGCTTTCGGCACGCTGGCGGTCTCCGTTTTGCTGGGCAAACGAGGCCGCCGGACCAAGACCAAGGATATTCCGTACGAATGCGGCATGGTTCCGGAGGGTGAGGGCAGCGCCCGGTTGTCGGTGAAGTTTTACCTCGTGGCCCTGCTCTTCGTGCTGTTCGACATTGAAGTCGTCTTTCTGTATCCGTGGGCGGTGGTCTACAAGGAGA
The DNA here is from genome assembly GCA_017309115.1 of Verrucomicrobiota bacterium. GTDB lineage: Bacteria > Verrucomicrobiota > Verrucomicrobiia > Limisphaerales > UBA9464 > UBA9464. The sequence goes on from JAFLEF010000007.1 coordinate 123,605, forward strand.
TGCTTTTGGAGAATCCCGCTCTGATTCTGGGCGGAATGGTGAGTTTCCTGGGTGTACTGTTTGTGGGCTTCCTCTACGCCTCGAAAAAGCGCGCGTTCGACTGGACCAAATAGTCCGGTCTCCGCCCAAGGCTTCCGCTGGAGGAAGACCTAGCCGGCCACCGGCCGCCCGCTCCGACCATGGCCGCCACTCTTCGTCGTTTCGACTTCCTCGTTTTGGGCAGCGGCATTGCTGGGCTCAACTTCGCGCTCCAAGTGGCGGCCCGAGGTAGGGTCGCGCTGATCACCAAAAAGAATCGGGCCGATTCCAATACGAATTGGGCTCAAGGCGGCATCGCAAGCGTTACCAGCCGAGAGGATTCCTTCGAACTACACGTCCGGGATACTTTGGAAGCCGGAGCCGGGCTATGCCACGAGGACGTCGTTCGCACTATCATCGAAGAGGGTCCGGCCCGAATCCAGGAACTCATTCAATTAGGAGCCCGCTTTTCGGAACGCGAAATCCCCACCCAACCCGGCTCGCGGGAACTGGATCTCACCCGAGAGGGCGGCCACTCCAAGCGCCGAGTGCTCCACGCAGCTGACGCTACCGGCGCCGAACTCGAACGAACCTACCTCCAGGCCGTCGCCAGCCAACCATCGGTCACCTTCTTCGAAAATCACCTCGCCATCGACCTCATCACTTCCGCCAAGGTCGGCGCGCCCGGTGAGAATCGCGTGCTGGGAGTCTACGTCTTCGATAGCGTTAATCAGTGTGTGGAAGTGTTCGCTGCCCCCATCGTGGTGCTCGCCACCGGCGGCAGCGGAAAAGTCTATCTTTACACCACCAATCCGGACATCGCGACCGGCGATGGGGTGGCGATGGCCTACCGGGCCGGGCTCACTGTCGCCAACATGGAGTTCGTCCAGTTCCATCCGACCTGCCTGTACCATCCGCAGGTCAGGAATTTCCTGATCTCTGAGGCCGTCCGGGGCGAAGGAGCCGTGCTGCGGGGGGCGGATCAGCAGCGATTCATGGATCATTACGATCCCCGGGCCGAGTTGGCGCCCCGGGACATCGTGGCGCGGGCCATTGATTCCGAGATGAAGCGAACCGGGGCGGACTGCGTTTTCCTGGATCTGACCCACCAGACTGAAAGCTTCATTACTGGCCATTTTCCCAACATCTACGCCCGCTGCCGTGAACTCGGCATCGACATCGCGCGTCAGCCCATTCCGGTGGTTCCCGCTGCCCACTACCAATGCGGCGGCGTCTCCGCGACAGTGGATGGCGTCACCAACTTGGCCGGTCTTTATGCCGTGGGAGAAGTTGCCTGCACCGGACTCCATGGGGCCAATCGCCTCGCTAGCAATTCCCTGCTGGAAGCTCTGGTGTGTTCCCATCGGGCCGCTGCCCACGCCAAGGCGAATCGACCCGAGGAACGGCCCGTGCCCATTCCGGAATGGCAGGTAGGTTCAGCCACTGATCCCGATGAACTGGTGGTGGTCTCGCACAACTGGGACGAGATCCGGCGCACCATGTGGGATTACGTGGGCATCGTCCGGACGAACAAACGATTGCGCCGAGCTGAAAAGCGTCTGGGGAACCTGACGGAAGAGATCCGGGAGTTTTACTGGAATTTCCGGGTCACTGCCGACCTGCTTGAACTCCGAAATCTGGCCACTGTGGCGGAGCTGATCGTGGCCTGCGCTCTGCAACGTCCGGAGAGCCGTGGCTTGCATTACAACCTCGATTACCCCACCACCGATCCCTCTTGGGCTCAGCGAAATACGACGATCCGTCGGACCGGGATCTGAGGGCGATCCGAGGCCCCCGCTAGAACCAGACTAAATTCCTCTGATTCGCCCGTTGACACCCTGGGCGACCCGCATACTTTGGCCCTGAAGTGGACCGAGTTTATCCGATTCAATTTATGCAAGTCACCCGGGCCAGTGAATACGCGATGTTGGGGCTGTTAGCCCTGTCCCGACGTTCGTTGGGCACGGTCGAAATGGTGGATGTGTTGGCCCGCGAAGAGGGCATTCCGGCCACCTTTCTCGGCAAGATTTTTCAAAGCCTCGCCAAGGCAGGCATTGTGAAGTCGGCTCGCGGGTCTGGGGGCGGTTTTGCCCTGGTTCGACCCGCCCAGTCCGTTTCGGTACTGGAGGTCATCGAAGCTGTCGAAGGCCCTATCGCTTTCCAGCGGTGCCTCGAACCGACCGCCGACTGCACCCATATGGGCGGTTGCGCTCTTTGCGGACTTTTCTCCGAAGCGCAGGATCGGGTAAAAGAAGTCTTCGCCCGGACCACCGTGGCAGAACTGGCCGGACGACACACCTCGTTCGTGGAACACCAGTCTCGACACCAGCTGGACGGCCCGAAACATCCGCGAGACGCCGCACCGGCCAAACGATCCCTCTCCCGAAAGCTGAAACTGACAACCTAATTTCCGAAAATGAGCGAGACCTACACACTGTACAATTCGACCGTAATGGATCACTTCATGAATCCCCGCAACATGGGGGATTTCAAGGACGCCGACGGCGTCGGCGAAGTGGGTGCCGCCGCCTGCGGCGACATCATGAAAATCAGCCTGAAGATCAAGGATGGGCGCATTGAAGATGCCCGATTCAAGACTTTCGGCTGCGGTTCGGCGATTGCCAGTTCGAGCATGGCGACTGAACTGATCAAGGGCCGTAGTATCGACGAAGCCATGAACTTCACGAACCAGGAAGTGGTGGACGCGCTGGGCGGCCTGCCCCCGGTCAAGATTCATTGCTCGGTCTTGGCGGAAGAAGCCCTCAAGGCGGCTCTGGAAGACTACGTCAAAAAGCATCCGGAATCCTTATCTCGGGCGGGCAAATCGGAACCCGTCGCGGCCTGACCGGCCCTCGTGTTTATCGACCCGCGGCTCACGCCCGTCGTGCCGCCGCGGGATTTTTCGTCACTTCAACCGCCGCCGTGCCCGACCGAAAACACGGATCTCTCCCCGATTAACTCTTTTTTCCATGCGCCACGTCTATCTCGACCACCAAGCCGCCACTCCCCTTCTGCCTGAGGCCTTCGAGGCCATGAAACCGTTCTTCACCGAGTGGTTCGGTAACGCGTCCTCCCTGCACGAACACGGACTTCGGGTTCGTGAAGCCCTCAAGGTGGCCCGTCAGCGAATCGCTGCTTTGATCAATGCCGATAGTGAGGAGGAGATTTTTTTCACGTCCGACGGAACGGAGTCCGCCAACTTGGCCATCAAGGGCGTGGCCTACGCCAACGAGCGCAAAGGCAAACATCTGGTGGTCTGTGCCACGGAACATCCGAGCGTGATCAACTCGGTGGAGTTTCTCGAAAAACAGGGCTGGACATGCACCCGCGTGGGTGTGGACGCCGAGGGCGTTATCCTACTGGAAGAACTTAAGGCGGCTATCACTTCCCAGACAGTTCTGGTGGCCGTTCATCATGTGAACCACGATATCGGCACCATTCAACCCATCATCGAGGTGGGGCGAATCTGCGCAGAGAAGTCGGTACCGTTGTACGTCGATTGCGAGGCCAGCGCCGGTTGGCTGCCGATCGATGTCAAATCATGGGGCGCCGCGCTGGTGAGCTTCTCACCCCATCGATTCTACGGACCCAAGGGAGTTGGGGTGCTGTACCGCAACAAGAAGGCTCGTTTGGTCTCCATCATTCACGGCGGAGTCCAGGAAGGTGGACGACGAGCTGGAACCGAAAACGTTCCGGCAATTGTGGGTGCGGGTGTCGCCGCCGAGGTTGCACTACAGGAATTACTCCCGCGCGTAGCGCATACGCAAAAACTCCAGCAGCAGCTCTGGCGCGGGCTACGCACCTACGTTTCGTACATCAAACTCAACGGACCAGAACCGGGGCCTAAACGGATTACGACTAACCTCAACCTCTCGACCGAGTTCATCGAAGGCGAAGGACAGCTCCTGCTCTGCGATCTCAACGGCATCGCCGTCGCCAGTGGTTCCAGTTGCGTCAGCAAGTCGCTCAAAATCTCCCATGTCCTCGCTGCCATTGGCCTCGATCACGCCCTGGCCCAGGGAAACATCATCATGACCCTCGGCAAGGACACCACCGCGGAAGACATCGATTACGTGGTCGCCACGTTCGGAAAGATTGTCGAGAAGCTCAGGAGCATGTCCCCCATGTGGGACGAATTCCAACGTGGAATCATCGACTCCGTGATTCAGCCGACCGGCCGCGGCAAATCGTTCAGTCAGCATGCCGCGGATGTTTCCGGCAAGCCCATGCACTAAAGGTTCCCACTCGACCCGACCGACCTCATTCTGCGCCCATGATTACGCCCGAGGCAGTCCTCCAGGTTCTTCGCCAAGTGAAGTACCCCGGCTACAGCCGGGACATCGTTTCCTTCGGTTTGGTGAAGGACGTGCAAGTGGATGGCTCTGCGGTAGGAGTTCTGATCGAACTCACCTCACCCAACCCCGAAGTGGGCGAGCAAATTGCTGATGCGGCACGATTGACCCTGCGCGATCAAATCCCTGGCCTTTCCGATGCCCACGTCCAGGTCAAGGTTCCCACACCGCAGCAAACGGCGGGCACCCCGGGTGGCCCGTTGGTCAAAAACAAACTGCCCCACATCCGCCGCATCATTGCAGTCGCATCTGGCAAAGGCGGCGTAGGAAAATCAACCTGCTCGGTCAATCTGGCCTGTGCCCTGCGCCATTTGGGAGCCCGAGTCGGACTGATGGACGGCGACATCTATGGACCCAGCATCCCGCTGATGATGGGCTTACAGGAGCGACCGCAGGTCACGGACGACGAACAATTGGTCCCTCCTTATGCTCACGGGGTCCGTTTGATGAGCATGGGTTTCCTGGTTGGCGATGACCAACCGTTGATCTGGCGGGGCCCCATGATTCAGAGAACCATTCAGCAATTCATCCATCAGGTCGCCTGGGGGGAATTGGACTACCTGCTGGTGGACCTTCCTCCGGGAACCGGCGACGCCCAACTCTCCCTGTGTCAGATCGTCCCCCTAGATGGAGGGGTTATCATTACTACGCCCCAGCAGGCCTCCATCGGGGTGGTGCGCAAGGGCATGGCGATGTTTGAAAAGGTCAATGTCCCCATTCTGGGAATCGTCGAGAACATGAGTTACTTCCTCGCGCCGGACGGCACCCGTTTGGAAATATTCGGGCACGGTGGTGGAGCTGCCGAAGCGGGGCGCAAGGGGGTGCCCTTCTTAGGCGAGATTCCGCTGCTGACCGGAGTTCGGGAAGGCGGTGATCGAGGAATCCCGGCCGTGGTGTCGGATCCCACCGGTCCGGCTGGACGTGCCTTCCTGGCCATTGCCGAAACGCTTCGGGCGAAACTCGGCTAACCCAAGTTTTGACGGCGTTGCGCCGAACGGTCACCTTGGCGGTCATGAACACCAGCGTGGCGAAACGAATCCACCGCCTGACGTTGGCCGGTGCACTGATGCTGGGTTTTCCGCTGCTCCTCGTGGCCGGTGAGAAGGCGAATGTCACTCTGCCGGCACCGCGCAAGATTCCCTCCAACCTTGATGCTCCAGCCAAGCAATCCCCCTTCCGCGCCTTGGAAGGGAATTCCATTGGGGGCGTGACTGACCGGGGTGCTGGCCCCGAGTTACCCGCGGTGGAAACGGTGGTTCCAGACGCCCGCACCCAAAAGGAAATGATGGAGCGGTTGGATCGAAAGAGAAACTTCCTCCTCGACGATGGCGTCGCTTCCCAAGCCGACAATCAACCAATCGGTGGTGAACGGGCCCAGGAAGAGGTCGAATTACTCATCACTCCGCGGAGGCCCCAGACCGTCCTCGAGAAACGCCTCCGCCAAGGCAGCACCCCCGCCAAGGAGGAAACCTCCAGCGCGGAGCGAATGGATGAAAGCGCCGACGAAATCGACAACGACTTGGGAATTCTGGATCTGACCGGCCTCGGCGTCTCCAACCAGAGCAAGAATCTGGATCCCCTGGGAACTCGCGATACCAGCTCCAGATCCTTGAGCGGACTAAATGCATCCACCGAGACCGTCGCTATCATTAATCTCGAAGATCTCCGTTCCTCCCTAAACACGGCCGGCGGTCGAGGCTTGGGACTGGACGAACTCAGTCGCCAACGGTTGGAGCGCTATCAGCAGTTGTCCGGCGACGGCGAGAGTCTCCGCCGAGGATTTGGGTCTGACCCGGCGGAACTGGGCCGCACCCGGGAGCTGCGCGCGGTTGTAGTCGATTCCTACTATTCGCCCGCCTCGGCCGAAGCTTCCTTACCCAAGACACTCCCGATCGATACCGCCGACCCTTCCTTGGACTCGACCGGAGGGAGACGACCTGGAAGCAGTCTCGATTCTCTGTTCAACGGAGTTCAGGCAAATCCGTACTCCCCCAGCTCTGCTCCCACGACCCCCAATATCTCGCCAGCCGCCAAACTGTTGAGCGAGCCTCGACCGCAACCTCCCCGCTTTCGCCCGTGAGGAAACGTGCCTTTTTCGCCGCCTTAATCGGCCTTCCACTCCTCTCCCCATGGGCTGTCGAAGGATCTGAGCCTTCCGTTCGAAAAGTCCTTCCACATCTGCTGGACCTCAAAGGACGCATTTCCTTGGCGCCTGGATTGTTCGAGCGTGATGCCTACCAGAGGCAGCTGCGGGACAATCCCAGCCAAGTCTCCGGAGTTCGCTTCGATATTCAGTGGAAGGCCAAGGGAATTCCTGAAGACGAATTGAAGCTTCGCGTGTGGATTCGCACGGCGAAACGCGAACCCCACCAACCCCTTCAGTTGGAAGCCCCCATCGCGGGCAACCGTCGCTGGGGAGGTTGGTCTTCCGTCACCCTCCAGGGTGAAGAATACCAACGGGCGGGCGAAATACTTGCCTGGCGGGTGGTTCTCTATCAGGGCGAAGTCGCCCTTGCCGAACAGAACTCTTTCCTTTGGTGAAGTATCTGCGCCATCACCTCGCAGGGGTCCTCCCGATCAGTGCAGCATGACCTTGGGATTGGGTTGCCGGATCAACTCCGCGTCCAGGTCGAGAAACCAGTCCAGACGACGATCTGTCTCAGCTGCGTCAATGTGCCGGGCCATGAGCAAATAGGTAGCGTAGTGATTACCCTCAGATTCAACCAAGCTCTGATAAAACGAAGCGAGTTGCGGATCCCGGGAAGCCAATTCCCGGCCCAGAATCTGAAACTTCTCGCAGCTCCGACCCTCGATTAGTGCGCACACCACCAAATGATCGATCACCTGGGATTGAACTCCGGGACGAATCGCCCGCATCAGCCCCTTGATCCAGGGGCTCGGTTGCGGTTCTGCAAACGGAATTCCCCGCTCTTCCAGGAGCTTCAAGACGAGTTCGAAGTGTTGCAGTTCCTCGATGGCGATGGCGTTGAGTTCGTGAACCCGGTCAAACAGTAGCCGATACTTTTCCAAGTTGAGCGCCGAGGTGGCTGCCTTTCGCTCGAGGTGGGCATGATCCACGAGCACAGCCGGAAGATCGGAAAGCACCCGCTCCAACCAGTTTTCAGGGATTGGGGCGCGAAAAAGCAGCATGCCGCTTCCGGTGGGAACTCAGCCTTGGGCCAACCAGCGCTGCACCGCCAGTCGGTGAAGCGCCGGTTCCACTTAAATCGCGAAGTCGTTGTACTCCGGTCGAATCGGCTCCACCGGCGGCTGGAGCATGCAAGCCGCGACTGTGGCGTTAGTCCCCTGCTCAATCAGGATGCACGCACCAGTTAAGCGGTTGTGCGAGTATCCGTCGAAGATCAGCGGCTTGGCCGTCTTGATACGGATTTCCCCAATGTCGTTCATGGCGAGCTCGGACGGGTTGGGCTCGGCCTCGAACGTATGAATGTTGATGCGATTCTCGATGGCTGTGACGACCGCTTGAACCGTTTGGGTCGTGTGCTTCAGGAAGTACTTCTTTCCCTTTTGCAACGGCTTCGGATGCATCCAACAAAGCCGAGCGTGGAGTTCGGTGCTGGCTCCAGGCAGGCTGTCCAAGCCGACAATCATGTCGCCCCGGCTCACATCGATGTCGTCGGCCAACACCAAAGTGATGGATTGGGGACAGAAGGCCTCTTCGAGCGAACCGCTGTGGGTCCAGATTTCCTTCACGGTGCTGCGGTGACCGGCGGGCAAAACCATGACTGGCTGCCCCACTCGAACCGTCCCACCAGCGATCTGACCGCTTAAGCCACGAAAGTCATGCAATCGCGGATCGCGAGGATTGTTAGGCCGGTTTACCCATTGCACGGGCAATCGGAATCCATGGAGGTTCCAGTCGCTGGCAATGTGAACCGTTTCCAAGTGTCCCAACAATGAAGGTCCCACGTACCAAGGAGTTTCCTTGGACGGATCCACCACATTGTCGCCATTGAGAGCGCTCAAGGGAATGAACTTTACGTCCTTGATGTCGAGCAACGGGAGGAATTGTTCGAAGGCATCCCGAATCTCGGTGAAACGGGCTTCCGACCAGCCGACCAAGTCCATTTTGTTCACCGCGATCACCAGGTGGGGGATGCGCAGGAGCGACGCGATATACGTGTGCCGGCGCGACTGCTCAATGACGCCCTGGCGGGCGTCGACCAGCACAATCGACAGATTCGCCGTCGAAGCGCCCGTGACCATGTTGCGCGTGTACTGCACGTGCCCCGGCGTGTCGGCCACGATGAATTTCCGACGAGGCGTCGCAAAGTAGCGGTAGGCGACATCAATCGTGATTCCCTGCTCCCGCTCGGCCCGCAGACCGTCGGTCAAATTGGCCAGGTTGATTTGGCCCCCGCCGGTGATGTCGGCAGAACGCTCCAACGCCTCCAGCTGATCCTCCATCAGCGACTTGGAGTCGTACAAAAGGCGCCCGATTAGCGTCGATTTTCCATCATCGACCGACCCGCAGGTGTTAAAGCGGAGAATTTCAATGGGATGGCTCATGAACAGTTCGGAAAAGAATCGTTAGAGTTGGGGAAAGAATCAGAAGTAACCCTGCTTTTTCCGATCTTCCATGGCGGCCTCGCTGGCCTTGTCATCGGCGCGTGAACCTCGTTCCGTCACCCGGGCCGCGGCGATTTCGTTGATGATGTCATCCACCGTATTGGCCGGGCTCTCCACCATGCCAGTACTGATGATGTCGCCGATCGTTCGGACCCGCACGACCAGCTCCTTCACTTCGTCATTGGGACGAGGGACCAAAAATTCACTGACCGGGAGCCACTGACCGCGGCCCCCCAGCCGAATGCACTGGCGGCGATGACTGAAATAGATGGTGGGGACCTGGAGGTTTTCCCTTCGGATGTATTCCCAAACGTCCATCTCCGTCCAGTTGGACAACGGAAACACTCGCATGTGTTCGCCGGGATTGACCCGGGCATTGTACAAATTCCAGATCTCTGGCCGTTGATTCTTTGGATCCCATTGTCCGAAGGAATCACGGAAACTGAAGAACCGTTCCTTGGCCCGGGCCTTTTCCTCGTCGCGGCGGGCGCCGCCAATCGCGCAGTCGAACTGAAATTCATCGATCGCCGCTAAGAGCGTGGGGATCTGCAATCGGTTTCGGCTGACCTCTCCCGGCGTGGGCACCGCGATGCCGGCCTTGATCGCATCCTCCACCTTCCGAATGATCAACTTCCCGCCCAACTCGGCCGCCCGACTATCCCGAAACTCATTCAATTCCGGGAAGTGGTGACCCGTATCGACATTGAGGAACGGCATCGGGATGTCGGAAGGCCGAAACGCCTTCTCCGCCAGCCGAAGGAGACAGATGGAGTCTTTGCCTCCGGAGAACATCAGGGCGGGCCGCTCGAATTCAGCGGCCACCTCGCGCATGACGTGGATGGCCTCAGTTTCGAGATACTGGAGATGGTCGAGATGGTAGGAACTCATCGATGGTTGGTTTTACCGAACGAAGAAAGCGGGACAATCCGATCTCAAATGGACCACGTTGTTGACACTGCCTTGGCACCCCATGCGGCATGCAGTCCGCATTCGCGCTTCTCGTCGGCTTTTGCCGGATCGAAGTAGTCCCACTCATTGGGCAGGTCGTGTCGAACGAGGTAGTCCTCCATTTGAGCATCGGTCCAGAGGAAGAATGGGTTGAGTTTGAGGGAACCAAAATTCCTGTCCTCGGACAAAATGTCGAGCTCCGCGCGATTGGGATTCTGACTTTTCCGCAAAGCCGTAATCCAAACCAGGGGGGCCAGCTCCCTCATTCCCCGCTGGAAAGGCTCCAATTTCATGACCGCGCTGAACTCCTTTAGCGCTGCTTCATCCTCGGGCGTCGGAATCTCCCCATGCAGAGCATCGCGATGCGCCGGGGTCATCCGGGGTAGGTACGCTTTAATATTCAGGTTCAGACGTTTCCGAAGCGCTTCAGCGTGCCGGTAAGTCGCCGGTCGGTTGTACCCATGATCGACCCACAGCACTGGAATATCTGGTTGAACCTGGGTGACCAAATGCAGCAAAGCCGCCTCGTAGGGGCGGAAATTTGTGGAAACAATGGCCCGCCCCGCGGCTTGAGCCAGGCCCCATTGGACAATCTCCAAGGGCTCCAACGACCGCAGACGAGCGTTGGCTTGGGCAATCTGATCGGAGGTCATAGGGAATCCGTCTTCGAAATCGAATTGAGGCGTCCCGCGGCTTACCCGAAAAGGCGCCGCCGGAACGCAAACCACCTAAGCGGACACCTCAGTGGACCAGAACGACCGTTCGACCCAATCGCCGAAACGTTCTCCAGGTGTCCGCTCCGCAGCGTAGCGCGTCAAAACCGGTCGCAAGACACTGAGGATCTCGGTGTCCTTTACCATTTCCTTCCAGGCTCGAGCCAGACGGGTCCCGGCGGCGTCCGCCCCCAGCCAAATCTGGTATCGACCCGGCGCCTTACCCACAAATCCGATCTCCGCGATGTACGGACGCGCGCAGCCATTGGGACAACCCGTCATCCGGATCACGATTTCCTCACCCTTCAGGCCCACTTCCTGACAAAGGCCCTCGATTTGAGTCAGCAAACTCGGGAGATACCGTTCCGATTCCGACAAGGATAACCCACAGGTCGGCAAGGCCGGACAGGCAATTGCCGCAGAATGCAGAACGCCCGCCTGATTCTCCGTGGGAACTCCATGTTCGCTCAACAGGGCCTGCACCGAGGGACGATCGGACTCGGAGATATTGGCGAGAATGACATTCTGGTTGGCGGTCAACCGGAACTCAATTCCCGAAAAACGTTCCGAAATCCGGCGCAGTGCCGTCTTCAATTGATACCCCGGCGCATCCTTTATTCGGCCCATGGACACGTACAGCGTGAGGTAATGGGAACCGTCGACTGACTTCGCCCAGCCATAGGTATCACCGGTGGTCGTGAAGTGGTAGCTCCGAACCGGACCCAACTTGATACCAGCCCGTTTCTCGACTTCAGCGCGAACAAAGTCGGCCCCCCTTTCCTGAACTACGTACTTCAGCCGGGCATGCTTGCGATCGGTGCGATCGCCGAAATCCCGATGGACCGTCAGCACCGCTTGGGACACGGCCACCAGATGCGACCGGGGAAAGAACCCGAGGACGCTGGCCAAACGCGGATAAGTTGCGGTGTTACCGTGGCTGCGACCCATGCCTCCGCCCACGGCAAGGTTGTATCCGACGACTTCGCCATTCTCGATGACGGCGATGAACCCGAGACAGTTCGTCAGGACATCCATGTCGTTGACCGGCGGGATGACAAACGCTGCCTTGAACTTGCGCGGCAGGTACTGACGGCCGTACAGGGGATCGACGAAATCCTTGTTTTCCGGCGCTTCCAAGTTGAGTTGGACGCCGTCGAGCCAGATCGCGTGATACGCCTTTGTTTTGGGGAGAAGGGCTTCGGAAACCAATCGGGAATCCTCGTAAACCTGTTCCCGGGCTCGGCTACTGGCCGGAGTGGGAGCAGCCATCACGTTGCGATTGACGTCACCGCAAGCGGCCAGGGTGTCCACCAACGCCTGATTCAGCCCGCGCATCAGCGCTCCCAAGCCAGATTTGGCCACGCCGTGGAACTGAATGCTTTGGCGGGTCGTGATTCGCAAGGTGTCGTTGCCGTACTGCGTCGACAAGGTATCGAACACGCCCCATTGCTTTGCTGAAAGAACGCCGCCGGGAATCCGACCCCGGATCATCATGATGTGAACCTTGCCCTGTTTCCGACGGTCACGGTCATCCTGCTGATAGATTCCGTGAAACTTCAGAAACTGTTCGTCATCAGACGAAAACGCATCCATTTCAGGATTCGCCAGGGTAGCAGCGATATTCCCGGCCAACGTCGGAATGGCAATCTTGAGTTGCTCGTTCTTGGTCAGTGGCTTGGATTCAACCGGGGCGGACTCGGACATATACTTAAGTGACTTACAAATGTTACAGAAGTTAACCTCGCGGATTTTTCTCCGGGCCGCAAGATTCATTCAAAGTCACGTTCTCGAGCAACGCGATTTCGGAATAAAAGGAGGTTGGATCGTTTGGCTTCACTCGAGAATTCCCGATCGACTCGACCTGCCTGCTTGCGCCAACTTTGCCCGGATATAGCATTCCGGAGTATTTCGGTCTGCTTTGAGATCGGCCGAGTGCAGCTGCCCATGAACGAATTACCGAAGGTGTACTATTTCGACAACAACGCGACGACCCGGATCGCTCCGGAAGTGGCGGACGCCATGATCCCATTTCTCCGTGAGTACTGGGGCAACCCGTCCAGCGCATACGCGTTCGGCGCCCAGGTCCACAAACACGTCGAAGCCGCCCGCGAAAAAGTCGCCGCTCTAGTCAACGCCGATCCCAAAGAAGTCCTGTTCACCAGCTGCGGAACCGAATCCAACAATTCAGCCATCCACAGCGCCTTGGTCACAACCGGGAAAAAGCACGTCATCACCACCGCCGTCGAACACAGCGCCAATATCAACTTTGGCGAATACCTCCAGAAACGCGGCTACGAAGTCACGTTTCTCCCCGTCGAAAGCGACGGCTCCCTCGATCTCCATCGCCTGGAACAGGCCATCCGACCCGATACAGCCATCGTGTCCGTGATGTATGCCAACAATGAGACAGGAGTCATCTTCCCCATCGAAGAAGTCGCCGCCATTTGCCGCAGTCGCGGAGTACTGTGCCACACCGATGCCGTCCAGGTTCCGGGCAAACTGCGCGTGGACGTCAAAGCGCTCGGCGTCGACTTCCTCTCGCTCAGCGCTCATAAACTGCACGCTCCAAAAGGGATCGGCATGCTGTATGTGAAGCGACGCACCAAATACCAGCCCTACGTGATCGGCGGACATCAGGAACGCGGTCGCCGCGGAGGAACCGAAAGTGTTCCCAACGTCGTGGGCTTTGGACGGGCCGCCGAACTGGCGATGGCGACCTTGGAAGACGAAAACACCCGGGTGCGGGCCCTCCGAGATCGCCTTGAAAATCACATCCTCCGCCAGATCCCCAATACTATCCGCAATGGCGCCAAGGAGCCCCGACTCCCGAATACGGCCAACATCGCCTTCGATTTCGTAGAGGCTGAGGCCGTCCTTATGTTGCTGGACCAAGTGGGAATCTGCGCCAGTTCAGGTAGTGCCTGCACCACCGGGTCTCTTGACCCTTCCCACGTGCTAAGTGCCATGGGCGTTACCCCGATGCGCGCCCGTGGTTCCGTTCGCTTCAGTCTGGGTATCTACAACACCGAGGAAGACGTCGACTACCTGCTCAAGCATCTGCCCCCCATCATCCAGAAGCTGCGCGATATCTCTCCGCTCAATCCGGAGCACCCAGACAACGACAAGTACGACATCGCAGGCGCCCGGGCCAAACACGAGCAGGATCTTGCCGTCGCCAAGGATCAGGAGATCGTAGCCGCCTAACTGAAATCTTAATTACGCGAGTCCCGGAAGCGCTGGGCATCTTCCCGGGGAATTCCCAAGCGCGCCCTTCGCGCCAGCTGGATCCCGGACTTGGATTTTTCTGAGGCTTGGGCCAACCGCTGCACCAGTTTGTCCCGCTCCTTCTCTAGGGAGCGGACTTTCTCTTCAAGCGAAGTTATTTTGCGTTGCGTGCGCGCCACCTCTCGTTGGGTCGGAGTCGCTTGAAGCTCGGCCATAGACTTCAGTAGCCCTCGCTTCTCGGATTCCAGTTTTGTCACGGCCGTCTGGGCGTCGGTCAACAGTGACGCCAATTCCACCTGGCGAGCCCGACCTTCGCGCAAGGCTTCCCGCAGCCGAACCGTCTCTCCTGACAAAATCTGAATCTGGGAGACCAGTGCCGGATCCGGCAAAGAGCCGGCGGCCACCTGCCCCTGTTCCGCTGTCGGCAACAGTTTCCCCGGGGCTTCGGAAGGAGAACTCAACGCGGCCAATCGCTCCTCCGCTGCCTCGAGTTGGGCCTCCAGTTCCGCCCGTTCCTCCTGTTCCGCAGTCAACTGAGTTTGCAGCAGCTTTACTCCCGTCAACTGCTGGGTCAGGGCGTCCAACCGTTGGACCAAGTCCTTGTTCTCCACCTCGAGTCGAGCCCGCGAAACTGTCTCTGCGGACAGTTTTGTTTCCAGCTGGGCCGCCGTGACGGAATGCCGGTCAGCCTCCGCCCGCGCCAACGCCAGATCGGTCTCCAATTGCTTTACCCGCAAAAGTCCCTCTTCGGTTTGGCGCACCTTCAAATCCTGCAACTGCTGCGCCAGTTGATCCCGATCTGCCACCAGCAGTTCGTTGGCTCGGTTGGCTTCCTCGAACTTGGATTGGAGCACCTCCAAACGCTGGGTGAGATTGGCAATTTGCTGCCCCCGTTCGGTTTCTGATTGCAGGGCGTCCACCTGACTTTTGAGGGTGGAATTCTCCGTCTTCAATCCCTTCAAATCGACTTCCTGCAACCGCTTAAGCTCGGCCTCGGTCAACTTACGCAAGCGCTCGAGTTCCACCGTCTTCTCCTGCTGACTCGACAGCTGTTGATTCGCAGTCTGCAGCGCCTTCTGCGCCTCCTCCAGAAGCACCTTCTCCACCAAAGTGGTTCGTTCCTGCTGCTGCGTCTCCAACCGGGTCAAAAGGGCTTTGTTGGTGGCCTGGAGTTGGGTGATTCGATCCACGGCGGCTTGGAGTTCCTTGGGATCCACCGGAGCCGGCTGAGCGGTCAAGGCCTCACGCAGCTTGGCTTCCAACCGAAGTTTCTCACTCCGAAGCGTTCCGATTTCACTGTTGAGGGCATTGAATTGGGCGAGCACTTCATTGGCTGGAGCTTCGACTGGTTTCGCCACGGCTTCGCCCACCACAACTTGGCTGGCTGGTTCGACGGTGGGCAGGGCTTCCAGTTTCTCGGCCACATAACGCAGGCGATAGGCAATCACCCGCTCATTCCATTGCGGATAGCCCTTCTTGAGTGTCCGGAGCAGCTCCTGCGCCCGCTCATATCCAGTACGCGCCTGGGAAAACTGTCCTTGCTCCCGAAAGGCATCCGTTTGCTGGATCAACTGATAGATCTCCACAAAATCGTCATCCGGCCCGGCCAAAACTGGGACCGTGCACAACCATGCCAGGATGAAAAGTCGGCGGAACACGTTGGAAGTGATAACCGCCCCCGGCCCGGAATACCAGCCTGCGGAACAATTCACGCCGCCGGTTGGCTCACGGCTTCCCGCAAGCGACGCTCAATCTCACGAAGGCGCTCCGGGTCCAGAACCTTTTTCCGGTCGCGCTCAGTCACGTAAAAGCTGTCCATCGCCGCGCCCTTCTCAGTGACAATCTTGGCCAAGACCACATCCAAACGGAGCTCGTACATGGTCTGCGCCAGCGCAAACAGCAGTCCAACCCGATCCTCCGCTTCGACATCGATCACCGTACACGTCTCCGAGGTGTCATTATCGAAGCGGACGGTTGCCGTGATTCGCTCGCCCACCGCCCGGTACAGCGGGGGATACTTCTGAGCCTTGGCCAGGGCCTTCGCCGGGGCCAAGCCCCGCGCCAAGACATCCGCCACCAAACGCTCAAATTTTTGCCGAACCGAGGTCTCCGGAAGTTTGCCCGTCCGCGCATCCACCACGAAAAAGTCGTCGAGCACGATGTCGTCCGATCGTGTGTAGATCTGGGCGGCCATGATGTTCAGGCCGGCCGCCGCCAGTCCGCCGGTGAATTTGGCAAACAGCCCCGACCGGTCCCAAGTACAGATGTGAACTCCCGCGTAACCCCGATCCGGTTCCTCGCTCCACAGCAAGGCCGGCTCCAGTGCCCGATCCGCTTCCGTCAACTGGAGGTGCATAAACTGATGCACCAGGGTCAGGTCTCGGGCGACCGCCCGAGCATCGTGGATCTGGAAGTAACGCGCCGGCATGCCACGGAAGTGGGCCTCAATCTCGTCCGGCGAAAACGTCTTCGGCAAAAGGCTGGTGACCTCGTTCTGCAACAACTCCCGCTGACGACGCTCCACCTTGATAAACTCGCTTCCCCCCAACAGGACATCGCGCGTCTTGTAGTAAAGCGACCGCAGCAGCATGTCCTTGAAACTGTTCCAGAGCGTGTCGCTGGTCCCCAACGAGTCGGAAAGCGTGTGCAGCGTCAGCATCGCCAAGGTGTCCGGAGTCTGGACCTCAGCCGCCAACTGCCGAATCACGGATCGATCCTCCAGATCCCGACGCTGGGAAATTTTTACCATTTCCAGATGAAGCTCAATCAGCAACCGCAGGGTGTGCGTGGTGGCCCCATCCAAATGCAGACGTCGCGCCGCGCGCACCGCCAGTTCACCTCCCACCAGTTCGTGCGGACGCCCCGGAAAGGCCTTGCCTGAATCGTGCAGCAGCAAGGCCAGATACAAAACCTCCGGTCGCTCGATCTGTTGCAACAGGGAGGCGTAATGGGACTGAGGCGCTTGAGACGCTCCCCAAATCGAGTCGAGCTTCTCCAAGGCCACAATCGTGTGCTCGTCGACCGCGTACTGATGATAAAACTCGTGCTGCACCAAATTGGTCATCCGACCAAACTCCGGCACCAGCTTCCCAAGAAATCCCACTTCATGCATGGACCGCAGGGTCGGCGCCACATTCCCGCGTTGACTGAGGATCTCAAGAAAGGTCGCGTGAACGCCTGGGTCCCGCTGAAACGCCCCATCCACCCGACCCTCCTGAACCAGCTGTCGCAACATTTGCGCGAGATCAGGATGCAGTTCCAATCCGCGTTGTTGGGCATACAGGAAGGCCCGAATGAGCCGGTTGGGATCCTCCCGGAAAATAGTGCGGGAGGGAGCCAACAACTGACGCCCCACGATTTTGAAGCCATCCAATTCCTGGGCGGTGGGCGGTCGGGAGCGACGTCCCAGAAACAAACGCAACCCTCGCTCTGGCGTCGGCACCAAGGCCAATCGTTGTTCCAGCGTCCGGGTGATCAGATAGATATTGCGCGCGTGGGTGTAGTAGTCGCGCATGAAGTGTTCCACCCGTAACCGGGGGGACCGCTCGGCGTACCCCAGGCCGCCTGCGACACCGGCCTTGACGGGAGCGGTCAGCACATCGGCGGCATTTCCGGCGGAGTAGTGGAGTTCGTTGCGGGTCCTCAGCAAAAAGTCGTGTGCCTCATCCAGTTGCTTTCGTTCACGGACACTGATCTGACCATGACTTTGCAAGGCCGCGGTCGAGCGATAGCCAAGTTTGAAATAGGCCATCCACAGCAAGTTTTGGAAGTCCCGCAAGCCGCCGCACCCATTCTTAATATTGGGCTCCTGCATGGCCGCCGAGTTGCCGTGACGAGCCCGACGGCGGGCCTGGTCCTCCAAGCGTTGACCGATGTATTCGTCTTCGTGTCCCACGACACACCGGGCATCGAACTGTTTTCGCAACTGTTGCACCAGTTTCTCGTCCCCGGTGATCAGCCGCGATTCGAGCATCGCAGTCTTGGCCTGCATGTCCTCGTTCGCCAGCTTAACGCAGTCATCCACGGTCCGGACCGAATGGCCGACCTTCAGGCCGATGTCCCAGAGCGAGTACAATAGTCCGCTGGTCCACTCGCTCAGGGTCACCTCCGCCGGCCGACCTCCGCCGGAGGCATAGAGGAACATGAGGTCAATGTCACTGAACGGGTTTAACTCTGCCCGTCCGTATCCACCATAAGCCACCAAGGCTAGTCGGGGTGGCTTGGTGGTCGAGGGAAAGGCGGCTTGGACGGCCTCAAAGATGTGCCGAATCAACACATCCATCATCGCCGCCCGAGCCTGACAAATCTCCAACCCACCGGCACCCGCCCGATGCAAAATACGAAGGCGAGCCGACTCCTCCTTCAAGAAGCTCCGGTAACGCGGAAGTTCCTCCGCCGGCTTGCGTCCGGGAGGCAGGGGAAGCCTTCGCAGGGCGTTGGCTTCTATCTTGGCAAGCAAGGTTTTCACTTCGAACGCGCGGAACCTGAGGACCCGCCGCCCGGAGAGCAACGCACAAAGTGGGTTTGACGGGAATCCGTTCCTTCAAGAAGCGCCCATCCGACGCAACCTTGTTGGCCGACCGGTTATGGACAATCCTTCTTGCCGCCATGCCCGAACCCTCTCTGGACCCCGATGTCGCGCTCATGCTGCGCGTCAAGAGAGGGGGGCGTGAGGGGTCGGAGGCCATGCAAGAACTGGTGGAGCGCTGGCAGCAACCGGTGATGAATTTTGTGTTCCGCACTCTGCCGGACGCCACTGAAGCGGAAGACCTCGCCCAAGCCGTGTTCGTCCAACTTTGGAAGACGGCCGAGCGATATCAGCCGTCGGCTCGCTTCAGCACTTACCTGTTCACCATCGCCCGCAACCTGACTCTCAATGAAGTCCGGCGGCGGGCGCGACACCCGGCGGATTCCATCGACGTCACTCATCCTGAGGATGAGAGCCACCCCCTGCGGCAATACTCGGACCCCGGAGCTCCTGGAGCCGACCTTGTGGCCACCCGGACGGAGCTTCATGCCAAGGTAGATTCAGCCCTGGCGGACCTTCCCGAAAAGCAACGCACCGCCTTGCTCCTCTGCCGAGAAGGAGAACTGAGTTACGAAGAAATTGCGTCGGTTCTAGGAACTTCCCTCCAGGCCACCAAATCCCTGATCCACCGCGCCCGCGAAGTCCTCAAGGCGCGCCTGAAGCCGTACCTGCGTTCGGGAGATTGGAACCAGGACTAACGCAACTTTTGAAATCTGGTGGTTATCAAATTCAACGCATGAAGCCCGCCCCCGAAAACTCCGATTGGCTCGATCCAGTGGCGATCGGGGCACTGGATGCGGAAGGTCTCTCGCAGTTGCGAACGCGCCTTGCCCATTCCCCCCGGGAAAAAGCCCGACTGGAGCAAGAGATCGAACTCAATCGGCTGCTTCAGGATCTGCCGGATGCGCCTCTTTCCAGCAACTTTACCTCCCAGGTAATGGGAGAAATCAACCGCTTGGAAACTTCTGAAGCCCGTCGGCGAACGGCTTGGACAGCTCCCCTGCGCTGGGTTTTCCGACCCGCCCTTATGACCGCGGTGGCCGCCCTAGCCCTGACCGGCTGGTGGCAGTTCCGCCTGCACCAACGCTCCAATCTGGCCGAGAGTGTCCAAGCGGTCTCCCGGGCCACGGCGGTTCCCGGAGTCGAAGTATTCCAAGATTTTGATGCCATTCAACTGCTCCGGACATCCTCCCAGCCTGGGGATGTCGAGCTCATTGCGGCCCTAGCCAATCCATGATCTGGAGCCGCGTCAAAGTTGGGTTGGGAAGTCTGGGGCTCACGTGTCTCCTGTGGGCTCAGCCGACAACACTTCCGGAATCCCGCCCAACCCCGCCCAGCCCCCCGCTTCGCAAGGCTCCCACGGAGGTTTTCCGCGAACTTCTCGCCGCCAGTCCCGCGGATCGGGAAAAGATCCTCTCCGCCCGTTCCGCGGCAGCTCGCCAACTGATCGAAGTCAAGCTGCGCGAGTTTGAAGTCCTCCCGGCGGAACATCGGGAACTGCGACTTCAGGTGGCGGAACTCCAGTACTTCCTCTTTCAGTTGGTTCAGGCGCCTACCAACCAGCAAGCGGAGGTTCTGACCCAAGCGCCGGTAGGAATTCGCCCGCTGCTGGAAGACCGCTGGCAAACTTGGATTCAGCTTCCTCCGGACCGGCAACGGGAGTTGCTGGAAAGTCAGAAGTCACTCTCTTGGTTTGTGAGAGGGCAGGCGAACGATCCTCGGGCAGTAACCAACCTTCTCGCGCAAATCCCCGCCAGCCAACGCACAGAGATTGAAGCCCAGTTGGTCCGCTGGCGGGCACTCACGCCCGAGGAACGAACCCGCAAAACTGCCGATTTCCAACGCTTCTTTGAACTATCGGAGCGGGAACGGGCCAAGGTTCTGGGAACGGTATCGGTCGAGGAACGCCAGGAAATGGAAGCTACTCTGGCCCGGTTTGCGAGTTTGCCCCCCGAGCAGCGGGAACGCGCCGTTCGAGGATTCCGCCGCTTTCTGGCGCTGACCGCTCCCGAACGCGCTGAATTTCTCCAGAGTATCGCACGGTGGCAGCTGATGACCCCCACCGAGCGCGCTACGTGGCGTCAGATGGTTTCGCTGATCACTGCTCCGCCTCCTCTGCCTCCGGAACCTCGGGGCCGGTCGGCACTCGTCAGCACCAACAGTCCTTAACCAGACTCACCGCTTCGCGGCTTTGAGCCGCCGTTCCCAAGCCTTCAACTGGCGACTTACCTGAGCGGTCCCAGGTGCTCCGATCGACTGTCGCCGGTCCATAGCCTGGTTCAGATCGAAAACGTCCACCACATCGGCTCCGAATTCCGGGGAGATCGACTGAAACTCCGACAAAGTAACTGCATTCAGCGGTTTCCCCGAAGCCTCGGCCAACCCCACCACCGCACCCACCCAATGATGGGCTTGCCGAAACGGAACCCCTCGCCGAACCAGGTAATCCGCCAGGTCCGTCGCCAACAACTGCGGATCCTCAGCCGCCGCCCGGCAATTCACCGCCTTGGCCGTTGTGTGGTCCACCATGCCGGCCATCAGCCTCAGACACGCCCGAACCGTGTCCGCAGTGTCAAAGACCCGCTCCTTGTCCTCCTGCAAATCCCGATTGTATGTCATTGGAAGGCCTTTCAATAAGGTCAGCAGGGACATGAGGTTTCCCACTACCCGCCCCGTCTTACCCCGGGTCAGTTCCGCGACGTCCGGATTCTTCTTCTGCGGCATTAGCGACGAACCGGTGGTGTAAGCGTCAGCGATCTTGATAAAGTTGAATTCGCTGGTGGCCCACAAAATAAGGTCCTCCGCCAGACGGCTCAGGTGAACTGCGGTCAACGCCGCCGCCGCCGCAAACTCGACGAGAAAATCACGGTCGCTGACGCCGTCCATGGAATTGGCCGTGACCCGGGCCTTGCCGCGGGAATCCACGAATCCCAACTCCCGGGCCACATACTCACGGTCCAAAGGCAGCGTGCTCCCCGCCAAGGCTCCAGAGCCAAGGGGACAAACGTTCGCCCGTTCCCGCGCGTCGGCGAATCGCCCCAAATCGCGTTCCAACATTTCCACGTATGCCAGGCAGTGATGCGCGAGATACACCGGCTGTCCCCGCTGCAGATGAGTGTAGCCCGGCAATAGAACCTCCACATGACGCCGGGCAAAACCCACGAGGGCCCGTTGCAGTTGGAGCACGTCGGCCCGAACCCCTTCACATTCGTCACGCAGCCAGAGACGGATATCGACCGCTACTTGGTCGTTGCGCGAGCGACCAGTGTGCAGCCTGGCACCGGCCGGAACCCGGCGAGTCAGTTCCGCCTCCAGGTTCATGTGCACGTCTTCCAACGCCGGCTTCCACTCAAACGTTCCTGCCTCAATCTCCGCTGCGATCTCCCGGAACCCCCGTTGAATGGCCTTCAACTCCGCGGCGGTGAGAATCCCAATCCGACGCAACATCGCCGCATGCGCCAACGATCCGCGAATGTCCTGACGCCACAATCGCCAATCAAAGGAGATGCTTTCCGAAAACGCCGCCACCGTGGCTGCGGGACCGGACGCAAACCGACCCGACCGCGAAACAACCGACGACCCTGCTCGACTCATGGTCAGTAAGCGTGCCTTGAAAAGGTGCCCTGGGGCAAGCCGGGGGCCGATCCCCGCCAGCCACTTAATTCAGCTTCACTCCACGCCGCACAAACGTGGGTTCGTCCAAATTTTCGCCTTGATGCAGCGTTCCTTCCGCGCTGTCGAATCGACCCGTCCACGGCGGAACAAAGTTGAACTGTTGCTGCTGCGCCTTTCGGGCCGCTTGGGCCGACCGGTTTCGCGCCTCCCGGCTCTCCGCAGCCAGATCCAGACCCACCATTCGGGAATCTCCCGCGGGAGGAGCATCTTCAAACAACAGGGTCTTGATCGGCGCCGGGGTTGGGCGACCCCCGGCTGACTCCAATCCGGGAACGTTCGTGGCCGCGGTTAAGCCAACACCGTCACGCACGGCCAACAGAAACACTTGAACCTTCCCGGTCGACTCCGGATCAACGCCCGCTCCCACTAAAACTTGCGCCCGAGGACATCGCTGACGCAACTCCCGTTGCACCCACTCCAACTCGTCCATGCGCAGATCCGGACCGCCCATGACATGCACCAAGGTGCCACCCGCATCGGTCAGGCGGTTGGAAGGCTGGAGGAAAGGATGCTGAATCAAGTCCTCCCAGACCCGTTGAATCCGCTCCGCACCCTCAGCCTCGGCAAACGCCGCCACTCCTTGAGCCTGGCGTCCCCGAGCCCACCGCTCCAACTCGGCCAGACCAACCGGCACCAGCGAAGATCGCTGCAACAGTCCCAACAACCCGCTGATCACGCGAGCGACATGACGATCCGCCAGATCCATGAGCTCCTGAATCGCAGACAATTCGGGGTTCAGGCGAGCCACGGCCTGATTCGATACCCGGATCACAGCATCGCAGGCGCCCTGCAGCGTGATCAGACACTGCTCGGCGTTGCGTTGCCGCAAGCCGCCCTCGAACTCATACGGTTCAATTACCACGGCCACCACTATGGCTCCAGCTTCCCGGGCCAATCGAGCGACTACCGGGCTGATACCCGCGCCAACGCCTCCGCCGATTCCGGCAACCAATACCAATAAGCCGGGTCCCATTCGGGATTGGATTCGGGCGACTTCCGCTTCCGCAATTCGCTGGGCGTAGGCCGCATCCCCGCCGCAACCGAGTCCCCGGGTGGTCCGTTCTCCCAATTCAACTCGGCCGATGTCTTCGGTGGCCTGACTTTTGGCCTCGGACTCCGTGTCTACGGTCCAGGCGGAACCCGAAAAGGAACCCGCGACCAGCCGAACGAGACGCGCACCGGCCCGCCCCACGCCACAAAGTGAAACAGACCGATCATGGGCCGATCTCGCTGGCGCCAATTCAGGAGCTTGGAAATTCATGACGACCTCCGGGAAGTGAGTCCGGCAAAACTGGTCAGCCGCGAAAACAGTCGCGGCCGCGGTCGCTGCTTCGCCCGCATGGCTCCATAGCGCACCAATCCAATGGGCGTGGCAAACTCTGGATTCTCTAGAACCGTCGCCGGCCCCGATACACTTTGGACGATTCCTCGGTGGACCGGCAGTTGAAAGATCCGCTGCGCAAGCTCTTCGATACCGGGAGTTCGCGCTCCCCCACCGCACAGGAACACCCCCTCAGTCGCCAGTCGCAACGCATCGGCAGCCCGCAGACGAAGCGCCAGTAATTCCAAGGTCTCCTCCCAGCGCATGCTCATGATGCGCTCCAGCTTTCCCAGCGACACAGGCCGATCCGTGAGACCCGCTCCGGCCGTGGGGCCCGACATGGCCGCGCTGTTCTCCTTGCGCACCAACGCCGATCCGTGGGCCAGCTTGAGCTCTTCCGCGCGGCTTAACGGCACTCGGAGCCCGTAGGCCAGGTCGTTCGAAACGTGATCGCCGCCGACCGCCAGAATCCCCGAGTGCCGCAGCAACCCCTGATGAAAAAAAGCAAACTCCGTCGTGCCACCCCCCAAATCCACCACAATGGCGCCGGCCTGCTTTTGCTCGGTAGTCAGTACGGCCAGCGCCGAAGCCAAGCCACTGAACACGGTCTTTTCCACCCGGACGGGCACCGCGGCTTCCACCGCCTGACGCGAGGTCGCCAGCCGGTTGGCATGCCCAAGGATCACGTGCACCCGAGCCTCAATCCGGGCGCCCACCACTCCCACCGGGTTTTCGTAAACGGCATGATCGTCCACGAGGAAATCCTGCCGGACACTGTCGATGATTTCGGCACCGGCCGGACAGCTCTGGTACTTGGCATTGCGCAAGGCCAGTTGGACATCCTCGGCGTCAATGGCTCGGTCCACCGTCGGGATGGTATGAACCCCGCGGAAATTGGCGCATTCCAGGTGACGCCCGGTTACGGCCAGGTAAATGGACTCGATCGTTACGTCGGCCATTTCCTCGGCCTCGGCCAAGGCCTGACGAATGTCTTCGCCTGCCTTTTCGGCATCGAACACTTCGCCCTTGCGCACGCCTCGCGAGCGGGCCTGGCCCAATCCCAGGATATTGAGTTCACCCCCTTCGGCTACCTCGCCGACAGCAGCACAAACCTTGGAGGTGCCAATCTCGAGTCCAATCAGGATTTGTCCGGGTTCAAACATGGCGACGGGCGGGTTTACGTTTCGTGGGACGAACGGGGGGAACCGGTTCGGGAGTCACTGTCCCAGGCTCGGCCCAACGCAACGGCGGATGATTGGTCACGCTGAGATCCAGCTGGGCGATGGCCAGTCCCTGGCGCTGTCCGAACTGATTCACCGAAAACCATTCCGCCAGCTGACGATCGTAGTCCCGTTGCGCCCCAACAGTGATTCGGCTGCCGCCGCGGGTGAGCAACCGGAGGACGCCCGTTTCGGAAACATCCACCTCGACCAAATTGGCCACGGTGATCATGGGAGACCGTTCAAAGGCCGATAACCAGCGCAGGGCTGAAAGCACCCGCTCATCCTTGAACTGACTGCCGCTAACGACCCCGGTCAGGCCAACTCCCACCAGGTTGGGCAGCACGGCTTCGGCTTCGAGGACATCCGGCGGAACATCCCCTCGTCGAAATGGCAGAAACACCGCCCCCAAATCGTCCACCAGGTAATAGGCCTGCGCCGATCCCAACGGCGGCAGGACTATGCGGGCGACTGGAACTCGCTCCCGAACGGCAATTCGCAAAATGTCGGGAAACTCAATTTCAACCCGAGCCTCTTCGATGCGCGGATGTCGCAGCAATCGCTGGCGGACCTGATACAAATCCACCGTCAATGCGTTCCGACCCACTTCCACTCCGGCCAAACGCCGGAGTTCATCTTCGGTCAGCAGACCTTCGCGATTGATGATGATCTGCTTGAGGGCCAGGCTTTCCACCCGGTGCAACCACCGGTCCTGCGCCACGCGTGTCACCCACACGCCACCGACGGAGAGGACTGCCAAAATGACCAGCCAGCGGACCGGCTTGAGCCACCAATTGGAGCGGGCGGGCCGGCTAGATCCAGAGCCGCCCGATTTAACGGCGAACACGAAATCAGAGTCGCGGCGGCGGTTTTTGCGGGAGTTTCCGAAAAAGCGAATCATGGCCGGTTAGGGGTGCGCGCGGCGGACCGCGAGTTCGATCATGCGTTCACAAAGGTCTCCAAAGCTCATCCCGGCAGCTTGGGCGGCCTTGGGCAACAGGCTGGTTTCGGTCATTCCTGGCAAGGTATTGACCTCCAGAACGACCGGATCGCCCTGTGCCGTGACCATGACATCAACCCGGGCGTAGTCCCGACCGCCCACCGCTTGGAAGGCTCCCAGGGCCGCCGCCTGAATTTTTCGCGTCACTTCCTGAGGGAACTCCGCCGGGCAGAAGTACTCGGTACACCCCGCCGTATACTTGTTGCGGTAATCGTAGGCGCCCGCCTTGGGTCGCACTTCCACCACGGGCAGAGCCACGTTCTCCAAGATTCCCACAGTCGTCTCTCGTCCCACGATTCGTTCCTCCATCAAAACTTCCGAATCATGTTGGAAGGCTTCCGCCAACGCCGCCGGGAACTCCTCCACCGCGTTAACAAACTGAAGTCCCACGCTGGAACCTTGGCGAACCGGCTTTAAGACCACTGGCGGTTGCCAGTCGACGCCCGGCCAAGTCGACGCCACCGAGCGAAAGGTCAGCGATTTCGCCGTGGGCACGCCCCGTTCACGACACCTCTCCTTGGTCAAAACTTTGTCGAAGGCAATCCGGGACGCCTCCACACCGCAACCCGTGTAGGGAACACCCAGCCGTTCGAGTTCTTCCTGAACCGTTCCGTCCTCTCCGTACGTGCCATGCAAGGCGAGGAACACCACTTCCGTCCCAGGCGGAAGCTTCAAGGCTCCCGGGAGCGGATCCACCTCGTAAACATGATGACCCGCGCGACGCAGGGCTTGAGCCACCGCCGCGCCCGAGCGCAGAGAAACCTCCCGCTCGGCCGAAGGACCGCCCAACAAGACCGCAATCGTGCGAGGTTTGGCCATGATCAATCTTCGCCCAGAATTTCCACTTCCGTCTCCAACTCAACTCCACGGGCCTGACGTGCCCGGGTGCGGACCAACTCAATCAACGCCAAGACATCGCTCGCCCGAGCCTCGCCGAGATTCACAAAAAAATTCGCGTGCACATCACTCACCATGGCGTCGCCCACCCGAGTTCCTTTGAGCCCCAGTTCATCAATCAATCGACCCGCCGGCAGCTCCGGCGATGGATTCTTGAAGGTGCAACCGGCACTCGGTTGATTCGGCTGACTGTCCCAGCGTTTGCGGCTGTAGGTATCCATCTGCCGGCGGATGTCCTCGACCGCCCCCGAGTGGGTGCGCAGGGTGGCTCCGAGTGCCAAGTGCGTTCGCAGCAGCGGGCAACTGCGGTAACTCACTTCAATCTCGGCCACGGGCAGGTCCCGAATGACTCCCTCCGGGCTCATGCAGCGCATCCGCTCCACGCGATCGAACATCCAGGCACCCATGGCTCCGGCATTCATCCGCAGCGCCCCTCCCACTGAACCCGGGATACCCTCCAAAAACTCAAGCCCGGTCAGACCCATCCGCCGAGCCTCCACCGCCAGCGTCTTGAGGCGCGCTCCGGCTCCCACTTCCAGCCGGTCTTCCACCCGCTCAATACGGCTGAAATGGCCGTGCGCGAGCGAAATGACGACTCCGCGAAAGCCCCCATCCCGGATCAACAAATTGGACCCCCGCCCCAGCACAAACCACGGAACGCGCCGCAACGCACACAATTCGAGCACGCTCGTCAGCGCATTCTCACTGGACGGTTCCACCCAAAGATCGGCCGGCCCACCCACCCGCAAGGTGGTTCGCCGCGCCAAAGGTTCGTCCCGATGCACGAGCGTGTCTTTGGGCAGGGCGATGGAAAAGTCACGGAACAGGTCTGAAATGACCTCGGCATGTAGGGCCGCCTGGTTGATGACGTCATCAACAGGCTCGGGGGACAATTGAAGGGTTGATTTCATCCGGCCTGTCCTCCAGCAAACGCCCGACCCGGCGACAGCGAAACCGCCGACTCCGTTCCCCAACGTTCGCCCAATTGCCGACAAATTAGTTCGGCAATTTCCGCCGCGGCCTGCGGCCGATCCAACCGAGCCAACGCCGCCGCCATTTGGTCCCGAGTCGATTCCGATTCGAGGAGGCCAAGCAAACTTCGCCCCAACACAGATCCGTCGGAAACCGTTTGATCCACCATTCGCGCGGCTCCGATTCGCACAAATACCTCGGCATTGCGCCGCTGGTGATCGCCCGCCGCGCTCGGATAGGGAATCAGCACCGAGGGCAGCCGGCGGGCCGCCAACTCGGCCAGAGAGGAAGCTCCACTCCGGGAGACCACCACCGTCGCCGCCGCCAGCAACTGATCCATTTGGTTCGAGAAGGGACGGATCAGAGCCGGAATTCCCGCGCGCCGATAGGTTTCCGAAACCTCCTTGAAGTCCGCCGATCCCGTCAGATGCACCAACTGAAGTCCGGGAAAGGTTTGTGCCAACTCCGGCAAGCACGCGAGGAACAGCTGATTCACTCCGTGCGCGCCCTGACTTCCCCCGGTCACCAACAGTACCGGCCGATCCTCGGCCAGACCCTGAGCCCGCCGCGATGCGCCCTGCTCTGCCAGGCGAATTTCCGGCCGAACCGGAGTGCCGGTCACGCACACTCGCCGAACCCGCCATTGCGAGACGGCATCGGTCATTCCAGCAAAGCCCAAGTCGGCCAAGCGCCCCAGCCAGACATTGGCCCGGCCCGGGACCGCGTTGGATTCGTGTAGAAAAATCCGGGCGCCCACGCGACGTCCTGCCAGCACCGGAGCCGCCGCGGTAAAGCCGCCCATGGCCAAAACTGCAGCCGGTCGAAGGGACTTAAATTCTCGAACGGACTGGCGATACCCTTGCCAAGTTCCGCGCAGAAATCCCGCGAACCCCCGCCGGGTTAGCGCCACCTGGGGAAGAGTGACCACCGTAAAGCGATGTCGGCTTGCCGCCAGACCCTGCTGATCAATCTCTTTG
This sequence comes from Verrucomicrobiota bacterium, assembly GCA_017309115.1. Lineage (GTDB taxonomy): Bacteria > Verrucomicrobiota > Verrucomicrobiia > Limisphaerales > UBA9464 > UBA9464. Next base: position 152,041 of record JAFLEF010000007.1, read on the forward strand.
GGCGACACAAACAGAACCAACCGAGCGCCGCGCTCGGCCAATTCCTGGGCCACTGCCAACCCTGGAAAGAGATGGCCTCCGGTGCCCCCACAGGCGAGAGCCACCGTCACACCTGGTTTCAATTGGGTCATTCCGGAAAGTCAGTGTCCGTCGAGCCGAACGGATTCGGTACCGCGCTTCCCACGTTTGCCGCGGTCGGCACGTGAGCTTGGCGCGCAACGCTGATCAAAAGGCCGATCATGGTCAGGAGAACCACGGTCCCAGTACCACCGCGGCTCATAAACGGCAGCGCCATTCCCTTGTTAGGCAGAAGATGGGTGACCACACCGAGATTCACCAAGGCCTGGAGACCGATGACAAAGGTGATACCCGACGCCAGCATCATTCCAAATCCGTCACTCGCCCAATGAGCAATCAACGCCCCACAAAACAAAATGAACGCAAACGCCACCACGACTCCGAGGGTGGCCGGAAGCCCCAACTCCTCCCCGACTGCCGGCAGAATGAAGTCGGTATGGACTTCCGGCACTTTGAATTTGTGAGTGCCCCGACCAAAACCCGCCCCATGCCAACCGCCGGCTCCGAACGCATCCATTCCCCGGTCGACCTGGTAAGTCAGGGACTTGTTATCGCCCGGATTGAGGAAGGCTTGCACCCGGTCTCGGGCATATCCTGGAACAGAAAGCAGCACAGCAAAGGCTGCCAGGCCGGCCACCAGCGGAACCATGACCTGAGACCAGCGGGCCCCGCCCACCAGCATGAGAGCCATGGTCACGGCACCCAACAACAGCGTAGTTCCCTTGTCGGGTTCGATCACGATGAGCCCCAACATCGGCACCGCAATGGCCCCCATTCCCAGGATTCCCCCAGTGAAGGTGGCCATCCGGTGCTGAAACCGAACCGCGTACCAAGACAACACCAGGATCAGGGCCAATTTGGCAAACTCAGAGGGTTGCGTTCCCCACAACCAACGCTGTGCCCCCTTGTTGTTCGTTCCCAGAGGAGTCAATACCAACGCCAGAAGGATCAGAGCGACCAAGTAGACCGCCCAGACGAGACGATCCAGCCGCCGATAATCCACAAAGGCTGCCGCCATCAAGCCGGCGAAACCGATGCCGCAAGCAAGGGCCTGTTTCACCAACCAGGGATGCAACCAATCGGCCCCGGGCGTGGCTCGTGACATCGTGATACTTGCCAGTGTCGCCAACCCCAACACCAACAATCCAGCCACGGCGCCGAGCAAAACAGTAATCGTTCGGTTCATGTGGCAGAATTGGAAGGGTTGAGCGGGCGGGCGCCGGACGGGGCTCCTGATTCCCGTTTATTGCGGGAGCGGATTGGCCGGGATGGCGGTCGGAGCAGTGGCGGGGAACGGGGGGGGAACCGAAGGTACCGGAGCCGGCTCCGTAGCCGCCGCGGTCTTGGACGGAATCTTCAGCTTCTGCCCCACCCGGATGTCATTGGATTTCATTCCATTGACATCCCGAATCGCCTTCACCGTTGTGCCGTACTTTTTGGCGAGACGTGAGAGGTTGTCCCCACCTTTGACCACGTAGGTGACCGATTCAGTACTGCCGGCGCGGGCGGTCACCGCAGAGCTTCCTGCGGTCGAAGCGGGAGTACCTCCGGCCGGAATGATCAGCTTATCGCCGACCTTTAGCTTTGCCAGGTCACGTCCGGGATTGGCTTCCTGCAATTGCTTGAAGGTCACGCCATTCTTCTTGGCGATGACAAAGGCCACTTCGCCCTTCTTCACCACGTGCTCGCTACCACCAAGGGTTCCGCCTCCACCGCTCGGATCGGTGGCGGTCGAGGGCACGAACGGAGGAGGAATCGTCGCCTCCGGCGTCTGTGTCACCGGCGGGAAGGCCGCATTGGTGCTTGGGTAGGACGGCGGAATGCCAGTCACAACATTCGACGCCGGGGCGTACGGATCCAGCGTTGGGAAATCGTTGGTCTCAGTCAAAACTGGCGGAGGGGGAGCGAAGGAATCCCCGGCCAAGGACGGGGCTTGGTTTTCCTCTTTCTTGCAGCCCAAGAAAAGGAAACCGCCGAGCACCACCACATGCAGGGCGACGATGAAGGCCGCCATCTGAAAAGTGGATTTGCTGCGGGCTTGCTGTTCCAGCAAGGAGCCTTGGGGAACCAACGGATTGGGATTGCTCATGGATTCGAAACGCCAGACGAAGGCGAAGGTTGAGGATGATGGGTAAAAACGCGGATCCAGTGATAAACCCTCCATTCACCACTGCACCCGGGAAAGCCCACACGGGGCGAAAATTCGATGTTGCCTCCCGCACTCGGGGAGGACACAGCCCGAAAAGGAGATCTGCTCGTTCGGGAACCGACCCTCCTTCTCCAAGCTGGAACTGCATTGACTTCACACCGGCCGGCGCCGCCGTGTACGCCACCCAGAGGACGGCTCGTTGCCAAGCCTTCCCACGCGTCCATTAAAGAGAAGCGGGCCACTACTGCAAGGGGCGAATGGATCGGAACCCACAATATCTCGCGTATTCCGTTCCAAAGCCCTCCTCGAAGCCGCACCCCCACGGTTCGCTTCTGACACCTACTTGAGACCATGAGTTTCACGTTAACGAATTTTCAGGGTGCTCAAGGCCAGAACCGCACAGAAAACGGCTACAATATAAAAGCGGGTCACGATCTTGGACTCCGGCCAACCCTTCTTGCGAAAGTGGTGATGCAAGGGGGACATCAACAAGAGACGCTCCCCTTGTCCGCGGGTTCGGCGAGTGTACTTGAACCAACTCACCTGCAGCATCACGCTCACGGCCTCCGCCACAAACACTCCACCCGCAATCAGTAGAATAAATGGCTGATGAATCAGGACCGCCATTAGCCCCAGGGCTCCGCCCAACGCCAGGGATCCGGTGTCCCCCATGAACACCTCAGCCGGATGACAGTTGTACCAGAGAAATCCCAAGCTGGCCCCAATCAGCGCCGCGCATACCACGGTCAACTCACCGGCCCCCGGCACATGCGGTACCAACAGGTACGATGCGAACAGCTTGTTGCCGGCAATGTAGGTCATTACCAGGAAAACCAGAGCCGTGATCAGAGTGCATCCGATCGCCAAGCCATCCATGCCGTCGGTCAGATTGACGGCATTGGAACTGCCCACGATGGCCAGCACCGCCAAGATCAATCCCACCGCCGGCATTCCTGTCAGCAAGGCATTTTTCAAAAAGGGAATCTGGACGTCGGTGATCAAGGCTTGGGTCGAAGGCAATCGCCACAAATAGATCCCGATGACCAAGGCCAGACCCACTTGGATCAGGAACTTCGCCCGGGAACTTGTGCCCTCATTGTTCTGACGTGTGACCTTCAGCCAATCGTCATAGAATCCGAGTCCAGCGAGCACAATCAGCGAAAGAACGGTCAGCAGTACCAACGCGTTCCACCGCGCCCACAGCAGGACACTTAAATCCAGGACCAACACGATCAGAATTCCGCCCATGGTGGGAGTTCCCCGTTTCGCCAAATCGGCCGCGGCGGCTGTGGCGTCTTTGGCCCCGGCCACATCCTTGGGGCGATACTCCTGCCGAAACCGCAAATCCCGCAGCCACTCAATCACCCGGGGCCCCAGCAACATGCTGAGGACCAAGGCCGTCAAGGCTGCGCCCGCGCTGCGAAACGTGATGTATTGGAACACCGTCCACGGCGCGACCGGATACTGTTCTGACAGGTGATACAACATTTCAGCTCACTTCGGAAAACTGGGGATCCACCCGCTGATCCAGACGTTCCAGCAAGAGGTCAACCAACCGGTCCAAACGACTGGAGCGGGAGGCCTTGACGAGCAGGGTATCCCCCGCGCGCAACTCCGACAGCAGGGCTTGGGCAGTCGCCTCCCAATCGGCCGAGGCGTGGGCCAAGGATTGACCTGCAGCGCCGGCCATAATGGCGGCATAGCGGCCCACTGCGTAAACCCGATCCACTTCCAAACGTGCCGCCGCCCTTCCCACCTCCGCATGCGCGGTCTCAGAGTGCGGTCCCAGTTCCGCCATATCTCCAAGTACCGCCACTCGACGGCCCGCGCACGGGAGGTCGGAAAGGGTCTGCAACCCTGCCAACATCGAGTCGGCATTGGCGTTGTAGGTATCGTCCAGAATATGGACTCCTGCGGCCGCCCGAGGATTGAGCCGACGGGAGGCCGGTTGAAAAGCAGCCAGGCCGTCGCGGGCGGCGGTGGGTTCCACGCCCAACTCGCACGCAACCGCCAGTGCATAAAGCGCGTTGGGCACTGAATGACGGCCTGGCAAAATCATGGTGTATTCTCCGCTCCATTCCGGTCGAGGGGAGCGCACCGAAAATGTGGTTCCGCTCCAATCCATAGCCCGGATTCCCGCGGTCCACTCGTTGGCGGCGCCATAGCCCACCCGAACAACCCGGGCTCGGGTTCTTTGCGCCAACTCTTCGGCATGCGGCGAAGCCCCATCCAGCACCAAAACTCCTCCCTGCTCAGCCGGCGGTAGAAGTTCGGCAAGCCACCCCTCTTCCTGGAGCACTCCGTTCAAATCCTGGAAAAACTCCAGATGCTCACGCCCAATGCTGGTGATCACCCCGATTCGCGGCGCAATCATCCGAATCAGCGGAGCCAATTCCCCCGGATGATTGGTTCCCGCTTCGAGCACCGCGACACCCAGCTTGGATTCCAACCTCAGCAACGTCGCCGGGACGCCAATGTCATTGTTGAAACTCGCCTCACTTCGCAGGGTGGGGAACGCCTGATTGAGCACCGAAGCAATCAGGTCCTTGGTTGTCGTTTTACCATTCGACCCACCCACACACAGGACCGGCAGGTCAAACTCACGACGATAAAACGCCGCCAGTTCTCCGTAGGCCCGACGCGGATCATCCACCACCACCAACGGCAGCCCGGGCGGAACGTCGTTCAGACGCGTGCGAGCCACCATCGCCACCAAACCTGGTCGCCCCACCATCTCTCCCAAGAAGTCGTGGCCATCAAACCGCTCACCCTTCAGACAAACAAACAGGTCGCCCGGTTGGGTCGACTGGGAATGGGTCGTCACCCGGGTAATCACTTGGGTCGGCGAACCGTGATACAGTTCGCCGCCGCACGCCGCCGCCACATACTGGAGAGTACGAGGTTCCATTCAGTTCCTGACGGGTGGCGTCACTGCGTCGTTCCGGTCGGAGGACCCCGCTGTGAGGAAAATCTTCATGGTGTGAATTCAAAGTCCGGGCGCTGGCGTCCGCGGTGGCTGTGCTAAAGCCTGGTCCCTCCGTAACCACGAACCGCCAGCGCCGCCGAAAGTAGATCGCGGTCATCCCAGGGAATGACCGTGCTTTGCCGAATCTCCGTGCGGGTATGCGCCTTCCCCGTCACCAACACGACATCCCCCGCTCGCGCCAGACTGATGGCCCGGAACAAAGCGCGTTCGCGATCCGGTTCGAGCCCCCAGGCTCCCGCCTTTAAGCCCTCCGCCAACTCGGCACTCAAGGATTCCACGGAGGACTGACCGGGATCATCGGAGGTGACCACCGTAAAGTCAGCACTGGAGGCCGCCTGCCCCAGTTCACGCCGACCCCATTCCCCCAAGGACTCCGGAGCACCCAGAACCAGGATTAACCGGCCCGTCGCGAACGTTCGGACGTCGTCCAGGAGATTACGAACAGCGACCGGGGTTCGGGCGGCATCGACCAACACCCCGAATGGTTGCCCCGCCTGAACCGGCTCGAGAAAGCCGGGGGTCGGCCGCAACCGGGGGATCCGGCCCAACTCCGTCGCCATTCCAGCTGACTGAACCGTTCGCCATGCTTGATTCAGAGCCCGCCAGTTTTGCCGACCCACCAAACGCGAACTGACGGGGGCGCCGTCGATTCGGCCGACAGATCCCCGCCAGGTTCCTTGGAAATCCACGTCATCCAGACCGCCGCCAGGCCCCATTTTGAACCGCAATTCAGGCTCCAAGGCGTGACGCCACTGAAGATTGAGTTCAACGACGACCTGTTGTTGGCCCCGCCGGACGGCCTGCGCCAACAACTCAAAAAACTCAAAGAAATCGAGCTCCGAAACGCGCCGGTGAAGCACGCGATCCGCCGCCTCGCAGCTCAATTCCGAAAAGCCGGCCGCAGCTTGGCCGGGTCGGGACAGCAATTGAGCCAACAGATGAGTGACGTTGGTTGAGAACAGCCGGGTTTCTCGCCCGGAGTCCGCCTCGGAAGGCACCCCGAAAAACTGGAGACTGCGTTCGGGATGGCCAAAAAACGCCGCTGCAGCTTGGGCAAAGGCCCGCCGACAATCCGGCACTTCAATTCTCGCCAGACCTGCCGGCAAGATGGCGTCCGGCTCGCAGATCACGGCCCGGGCTCCGCGATCCGCAGCCGCATAAGCCGCCAACGGATCCGCCCGATGGCGCTCGGGCAGGGCGACAAAAACGGTTCCGGGCGATACCCGCCGGACATCCGGCGTCAGACCGCGGACTTCCTGCCGCCGATGCGCGGAGGAACCAGCCGGCCGTCGGCCCGGTGCAATCTGAAGCATGACGTCTTCGAGGAGCATGTCAGGGATTGCGAACGAGGTGAGCTTGGCCACCCGAATCGAGAAATTGGGCGGCCGCTGAATTGGTGGTCTGAATCGTCGGCGCCAACTTCATAATGTTGGCGATCTCCAAGGCGATCTGACGAAACACCGGCGCGGCCGCCTTGCCGCCGTAATAGCTTTTCCCCGCCGTGGTCGGTTCATCAACCGTCACAACAATCGCCGCCACCGGCTGGCGCGCCGGGAAGAACCCAACGAATGATCCGTAATAGTGGGTCGCGTTGTAACCGCCGTTGACGAACTTCTTGGCCGTACCGGTTTTCCCCGCCACTTCGAAGTCTTCCAAGGCCGCCTGTCCCCCAGTTCCCTTTTCGACCGCCGACTCCATCAACGTCGTCATGGTTGCCGCAGTCTTGGTGCTAATCACCCGTTTCCCGGGCAGCACCGGAAATTCCTGAACCAACTGCCCATCAGCCGTGCGTAGTTCCCGGACAAGTCGTGGCTTCATCAGCACGCCGCCATTGGCAATCGCCGCCGCCGCCATCGCGGTTTGCAGCGGAGTCACCCGCAAACCGTATCCAAACGGCAACGAACTCGGGGTCCAACCGTCCCACGACGGGATCGCTCCCGATCGTTCCCCAAACGCCCAGAACTGGTTCGTGACGTAGTTCGTAATCCCCGGACGCAGAACCACCGGACGAATCTGCGTCCGCAACTCCTGCTCTCCGCACTCAATATCGGTCCGAGTCAGGAAACCGAAGTCACGGATGTATTGAACAAACCGATTCGTCGGAACACGCAATCCCAATATCACCGCTCCTACATTGCTCGACTTCGCGAATGCTTCCTCCACCGACACCCGATTCATATAGTGGCCCTGATCATCGCGAATCACCCGCCGGGTTCCCGTCACGGTCCATCGACCGCCGTGGCAATCAATCTGATCGTCGATGGAGGCCAACTGCTCGTTCAGAACCGCGGCGTAGGTTAGGATCTTGAAGGTGGACCCCGGCTCGAAGGGCTCATTGATCGCCCGATTTTTGAAGGCGGCGATGGGATTGGTCACCCCCTTCAGGAGGCGCAGACTGCGGTCGTTTGGATTGAAGGTAGGCCGGTTCGCCAAGGCGAGGATGTCACCGGTCTGAGGCCGCACCACCACCGCCGAAATGGCCAGCGGTCGAAGCTTTTCCGCCGCCTCGTCCAACGCTCGTTCAACGGCTTCCTGAATCTGAATGTCGAGCGTGAGCAGCACATTGATTCCGTCCACCGGCGCAATATCTCGCTCCCGCAACGGAACATATTCTCGACCACCCACCGTTTGCCCTTGGAGGACTCCTGCCTTGCCCACCAACGCCTCGTCGAACCGCTGCTCGATACCCTGAGCCCCGCCGAGTTCGACGGGAAGATTCCGCTGCCGACGAGTGCTTTCCGCCTTGTTGGTGGTAAACCCGAGGACATGGGCCGCGAGGTGGTCGTACGGATACCGCCTGAGCTCGAAGAATTCCGCGTACAACCCTGACTCCCGACACTCGAGCAGGTTGGTTTCCATCAGCTTTGCGGTCCGGCGGATGGATCGGAGGCGCTGGCTTTGGTCGCGGCTCAGCCGCCAACGCGTCGGGAGATCCCACCAGGGCGTGCTTTCCAAAGTGGCCCGCGTGCTGGCCACGACATTGGATCGCTCCGCAAGCAACAGCCGTTCCGCTTCAAATCGGTTGGTTCGAAGCGCCGCTGCCAAGTGATCCCAAACTTCCGGCGGAACATTGGTGGCGACCAAATTGGACCGCAGCACCCGCGGAACCAACTGCCGGTTCGTGGTGACAATCCCACCGTTGGTCACCCGGGTGTACTGCGTTTGGGTAAACGGGACCGGACGGAACCGAGCCAAAACGTCGGCTTCCGAAAGATTGAGGTGGGCGGCCGCGAGGCGGGCCACATCGGTCGCAAACGGACCCAGCCGAACCGGATCCGCCCGAATGACCACCGCCATTTGGGATTGGACCAGTACAGTGTCGTTGGCATCGCGAATCTCGCCCCGGCTGGCGGGTCGCAGACGTTTGATCTCAGGATCATTCGCGCTGAACGGCGTGGGCTCCTGGGGGTCAATCAATTGGATGTACGTCAGGCGCACCGCCACCAAGGCCAAACCACCGGCCAGGAGCCAGGTGATGACCCATAGATTGCGATAGGAAGCGGCGCGATTCATCGCTGATTATCGGGAAGGAACCCAACCGGCGGCGTTGGCCAACGACCCAACCGAAGTCGACGACTCATTGGTGGCCATAGGTCGAGCGCTTGCCACTGCCGAGGGTGCCGCTAGGAGTGGGATGGTCAGACGCTGACTGGAGACAACATCCGTAAGACCCAATCCCATCAGGTTTGCGCGGCCGACCAGAACATCCTTGCGACGTGACCGCTCCAACTGTTCGCGGCCCTCTTTGACCCGACGCTTCGCCCAGCCGATTTCCCGCTCGACCTCCTTGATCTGCTGCCCGAGTTCGTCGTGAGCCCGACGCTGGACAACGTAGCCCACGGTCAAGCCGGCGATGGCAATGACCAAGCCGATCACCAGGACCAAGCGCTGCCAGCGCAATTCGACGGTTGCCCGCTTTTGATTCTTGGCCATGTCAGAGTTTCTCCAGAACCCGCAATTGCGCGCTGCGCGACCGGGGATTGGTTTGCTGCTCGACCTCAGTCGGCAAAAGCGCTTTGCGGTGCACGAGTTGCCCGCGGGGAGGGCGCGCCGTTCGGAGATGCGGCAAGTCGTCCTCAGCTCCCGGGGGTAAATCGTAATCGCGACATTCCCTGCGCATGAAGTTGCGCACCAACCGATCTTCCAGGGATTGGAACGTGATAACCGCGAGTCGACCTCCTGGTTCAAGAACGTCGAAGGCCGCCCGCAGCCCTTGCTTCAGCGAACCCAATTCGTCATTCACTTGAATGCGGAGGGCTTGAAACACCTTGGTCGCCGGATGAGCCCGCCGTCCTTGGCGTGGGCACACCCGCTCCACCAAATCCGCCAGCTGCAAAGTTGTTTCGAAGCGTCGCATGGACCGTTCCCGTACCAAGGCCCGGGCAATGCGGCGCGACTCGCGCTCATCCCCCAGTTCCCAAAAAATCGTGGCCAGCTCCTCGGCTGACAGCGTGTTCACCAGATCCGCCGCGGTGGCGTCCTGACGTCGGTCCATCCGCATGTCGAGCGGTCCGTCCTGCTGGAAACTGAACCCTCGAATCCCGGTATCGAGCTGATGCGAACTGACCCCGAGGTCGAGTAACGCACCCGCACAACTGGCTCGAGGGATCCAATCCCCAATTTCGGCAAAATTCAGGCGCCGGAGCTCGAATCGGCCCGCGAATCGGGCCAGGCGTTCAGTCGCCACCGCCACGGCGTCCCCGTCCCGGTCGCAGGCAAACAAGAACCCCGTCGGCGAACTCGCTTCCAGAATCGCCGCGCTGTGCCCAGCCCCACCGCAACAGCCGTCGAAAAAGCGCTTTCCGGCCCGAGGTCGGAGCACTGCCAGCACTTCCGCCAGCATGACGGGTTGGTGAGAAAACTCGGACACTGCGCATACCTTATTCCCCCGGTACCACCAGGGACTGCGGACGACGGTTTCGTAACCGGTTCCAAGCGTGATCCTGATCATCGCGCCGCTCCGGAGCCGGCGGTGTTTCGTACAAAACTTTCGGGTTCCGACGGCCCAGCGAACCGGAATCCTCCCGAAAATCATTCCGCATCGGCCGTACCTGCCGAAGGAGCAGCTCACCTTGAACCAAGCGGTCGGGCGATTCGCGTCGACGATTCCTGCCCGTCAGCCATCCGAACCACGACCGAGGAGCCCGGGAGCCGGCGCTGGCCGGCGGTTTGAATTCCGGACGAACCGTCGATTCAAGCGACGTCAGCCGGATGTCATGTCGGGGGGTGAGCTCCAGCGCCACCGCCTCCCCGCCCGCGAATGGACTCGAACGCTTCCAGAATTTGAGCCTCGACCAGTTCATGAGTTAGACCAATTGGGTGTAAGCATCGGCCGCCAACTCGGCCTCGGCTTGGGTGCACTTCTCGTAAAGTCCGGGATCCCAGATTTCGAAGTCGGCTCCGGTTCCGACATAGAGCACTTCCTTCTGGAGCCCAATGGCATCCGCCATTCGGACCGGCAATACCAACCGGCCCGAAGGGTCCAGAGGCATGGTCGTGGAATTGCCGAAGATCGCTCGCCGCAAGGCGCCCGCCCGGGCATCACCCATCCCGGCTTTCTCCAGCTTAGCCAATAGGTCCTGGAAACGCCGCTGCGACAGGCCGTAAACGTACGCATGATTGCGCCCAGCCCCTTTGTGAGGCCACAATACCAACGTGAAAAGAGTCTTAGGGTCAGCCGGTCGCCACTCACTCGGGAACGCCACCCGCTTCTGCGCATCCAGCTTGTACGTGTACTGCCATGTAAACGCCGGGAGCCCACCGTCGGTTGTCCGGTCAGACAACACGGCCTCCGTCGGCGTTGAGCCGCTGCTCGGAGCAGGGTCAGGCATGGCGATTCGGGCATTTCCCTAAAATTAACTACCGGCCCCTAGAAAACCCTAGATCCGCCTAATCCGTCAAACGGTTTTGACACCGTTGTCGAACCGTTTCCCGTGCAATGAATTAGACTCCCATCAGAACCCACAACAACGAACCCAATCCTGCTCCGTTAACGATTTCGAAGCTGAAATCATCGTTCGCGCGCCCCAAAAAACCTCTGCCGACCCGTGTTCACTCGAGAGTTTCACTACGATTTACCTCCGGAGTTAATCGCCCAGACTCCGACCTATCCGCGCGACGCCTGCCGCCTGCTGGTGGTCCATCGGCAGACCCGAACCTGGGAACATCAGCATTTTCCCCAAATCACCCAGTGGATCCAACCAGGCGACGTCCTGGTCCTCAATGATTCGCGGGTTCTTCCCGCCCGGCTCCGAGGTTCCAAAGCCGACACGGGTGGCCAGTTTGAGATTCTCCTCTTGGAGGAAATCGAACCAATGGACTGGTGGGTCCTGTTGCGACCTGGCAAACGCGTTCGACCGGGGACCGTACTGCTTTTTCACAATCCTCAGGGAAGTCCCTCGCCACTGCGGGCTACGGTGCAGGAGAAAAACTCGGAAGGTTGGTGCCGATTGAAGTTCTCCGGGGTCGCCGACCTGTTCGCCTGCCTTCAGGAAATCGGCGAACTACCCCTCCCCCCGTATATAGATCGGTCCGATCCAGCCTCCCGTTCTGACGATGAAATCCAATATCAAACCGTTTATGCCAAGAAACTTGGATCGATAGCTGCCCCGACCGCAGGCCTTCATTTTTCCCCGGAGATTCTGACCCAATTGGAACAGCACGGAGTGGAACTCCAAAAGGTGACCCTCCACGTCGGGCACGGCACCTTTTCTCCGGTCAAAGTGGACCAAGTGGAGGATCACCTGATGCACGAAGAGCGGTTTGAAGTTTCGGAGGAAGCGGCCACAGCCATCCAACGAGCGCGGTCTGAAGGACGCCGGATCATCGCTGTCGGCACAACAACCGTGCGGGTTCTGGAGAGTGTCGCTCGCCAAAACGACGGCCGGATCGTCCCCGGCCCCGGACGAACTCGGATTTTTCTCTACCCTCCCGCGCCATTTCTGGTGGTCGGCGGGCTTTTGACCAATTTCCACCTTCCCGAGAGTACGCTCCTGATGTTGGTGAGCGCATTCGCCCAACCCAGGCGGCATCCCGAGGGACGAGATTTCATTCTCTCCGCCTATCAGGACGCCATCCGGGAGCGGTATCGGTTCTTCAGCTACGGCGACGCCATGTTGCTCCTTTAGGCCTCCGGAATGAAGCCCGCCCACCCTTCCTTCGATACCCGACCGAACCGACCATTCGTCCTGATCAACATGGCGATGACTGCGGACGGAAAGATTGCTACGGCCAATCGTTCCGTCACCAGTTTCGGCAGCCCGCGCGATCTACACCACCTTTACGAACTTCGGGCCACGGCCGATGCCATTCTTTGCGGCGCCCGAACATTGGAGCAATCCCACGCCACCCTGGGAAACGGGGGGGAATCCTTCCGACGGCGTCGGCTTCGAAAGGGCCTAGCTGAATATCCTCTCCGGGTGCTGGTCAGCGGTTCCGGCACGATTTCGCCAACGGCCGAAGTGTGGGCCCAACGTTTTTCGCCGATCATCCTGCTCGCCACCTCCCGGGCGAAACCTCACCTAACGGCTCTCCGAGCGCTCGCCGACGAAGTCTGGATCGCTTCAGGTCAGACCCTGAACTTCCACTCCACTTTGGAACGGCTATACCGGGACCGAGGGGTACGCCGCCTACTCTGCGAGGGCGGCGCTGAACTCAACGATGCGCTCCTTCGGGCGGGGCTCGTGGACGAGCTACACCTCACGATTTGCCCCCGGTTGTTTGGTGGACGAACCGCCCCGACGATCGCCGATGGCGAGGGTGTTCCTCAACTGGCCCGAGCGGCCCAGTTCACCCTGAAATCGCGCCGCTGGGTGGATGGCGAGCTGTTTGCCGTGTTTCGCCGCCAAGTCGACTCAAAACCTGTCGGCCAACGACCTCAGCGCCGATAGGCCTCGGCCAACAGGGTAATCGGGTGGACGACCCGCAAATCCATCCCTCGTTGGCGGCAACCGGTGACCAGTTGCAGGAGACAGCCCGGATTACCCGTCGCCACCACCGTCGCCCGCGTGGAACGTAGGTGGGTCATCTTGCGCTCGAGTAACTGACCCGCCATCTCCGGCTGGGTGAGATTGTAGATACCAGCGCTTCCGCAGCACCAATTTGCCTCCGGCAATTCCACCAATGTCACCCCCGGGATCAGCCGCAGGAGCTGCCGGGGCTGGCTGGAAACTTTCTGCCCGTGGCACAAGTGGCAGGACTCGTGGTAGGTCACCACCAATTCTTCGGCAGACTTGGGAGCTGGCGCAGTTATCCCAATCTCAACCAGCCATTCGTGGATGTCCTTGACCTTCCGGTCCCACACTGCCGCCCGGGCTTCGTACCGGGCATCCCCAGCGAGGAGATGAGAATAATGCTTGAGATGGGAGCCGCAGCCACCGGCGTTGGTGATGATGGCGTCAAACTCCTCTGGCGGGAACTGGTCCAGATTTCGTCGGGCAAGGCTTTTGGCGAGCTCCCATTCCCCATTATGAGCATGCAGGGAACCGCAGCAATTCTGGACCGGAGGTGTCACCACCTCACACCCATTATACGCCAGCACTTCCACTGTATCGCGGTTGACCGTCGCGAAGGTCAGATCCTGGGCACAGCCGATCAACATCGCGACCCGGTACCGGCGCGATCCCCGTGCAGGGGTGACCGGCCCAACCAGATCCGCCGTGAACTCCGGCTCCACCAGGGGAGTCATTTCCTCCAATTCCCGAAGCCGCCGAGGGAACAGCGACATCACCCCGCTTCGCCGAAGCAGGCCCTGAAGTCCGCTGGCTTGCCACCAATACAGCGCTTTGCCCACCCACTGCAGCCGTCGTAGATCATCAAACAACCAATGGAGGGTAAAACCCCGAATCAAGGTCCGCCGGGGCGACTGGATCAGATTCTTGGCCTCAACCTCGGCTCGGGCATGTTCGAACAATTCCGCGTAGTTGACTCCCGCAGGACAGGCCGTCATGCAGGCCAGACAGCCGAGACAAAAGTACATTTCCTCGGCGAACGCCGTGGAAGGTTCGATGCGTTCATCGGCAATGGCCCGCATCAAGGCAATCCGGCCTCGCGGAGAATTACGCTCGAGTTTGGTGGCGTCGTAGGTCGGGCAAGTCGGCAGGCAAAGGCCGCAATGCATGCATTGCTGGACTACTGAGTAGTCCAGACTCCTAAGGTGCGAAACGGGCGCGGTCATCGAACTCCCGAAGCATCCGTCAAACCCCCGTCTGGGAGCGAGAAAAACGGAGCGAAAGCCGTCGCCAAAGTGCCGCTTGCCGGATTCAAAAGCCTCGGATCTGCGATCGGCCACTCCTAAACAGCCGCGCGGCTTGTTCCTTGAAGATTCTCGCGCTAGCTTGGATCCGATGAACGGAGCAGCCGCGGTGGTTGAACTGACAGATCTTCGGGTCACGCTGGACCGCCTCTTGTACCAGCACCTACCCCCAGAGAAGTGTCACGGTCGCCCGCACGCATTCATCTACTTCCTCTCTGTCCACAACGACAGCCCGACAGCGGTGACGATTCGGGGCCGAAAGTGGGTCGTCACTCACGAAGACGGAACCCAGCAAGTGGTGGAAGGTGACGGGGTGGTGGGACAAAAACCAGTCATCCCGCCCGGTGGAAAGTTCAGTTACAACAGCTACCACGCCATCGGCACGCGAAGCGCGGTTGCCGAAGGAGCTTTTGTCGGCGTGGACGCCAAGGGACGCTCAGTTTTGGCGCGAATTCCCCCCTTCAAACTGCAGGTCCCGACCTCCGAGTAAGCCGGCGGCCGCTGCAGCTGAAGCTCCCGAAGAACTGCGACTTCGGGTTACATCCGTTGGCGGAAGGTAATCCGAGCCTTCCCCAGGTCGTAAGGCGACATCTCCACCTGAACTTTGTCACCTACGCCAATGCGAATGAAGTTCTTGCGCATCTTTCCCGAAATGTGAGCCAAGACAACGTGACCGTTGGGCAACTGGACGCGGAACATGGTCCCGGGGAGCACCTGGGTCACCGTCCCGATCAACTCGATGGGTTCTTCTTTCGCCATGCTTAAGTTCGCTTGCCGGTGCGGGGGCTACGGCAACCGGCGCCGGGACAGTGACGAAAGCCAGTTCTCCCGCGCAAGCCGAGTTTTGAAGGGATTGTGGGAAAACTACTCTTCTCTCCCCGTTCACCATCGGCCGCCCAATCCTTGCCTTCACCCTCTTCGCTTCCCACACTCAGCTCATGAAGAAGGACGTCGTGCCGGTGCAGATCCGCGGCCTGTTACCCTCCGCCAACGGAGTCGCCCTCTTCATCGGGAACGACGACAAGGTCTTTGTCATCCAGGTGGAACACAATATGGGAGCCATCATTGGGATGGCGCTGCGGGGCAGCCATCATGAGCGTCCCCTCACCCACGACCTCATTGGCCACGTCTTCCAGGGGTTTGGCATAACCGTGGAACGAGTGATCATCACCGAGCTGCGCAATTCCACTTACTTCGCTCGGTTGATCCTCCGTCAGGATAGTGAACTAGGATCCAAGTTGGTCGAACTGGATGCCCGTCCCAGCGACTGCCTCGCACTCGCGGCCGCCCAAAAGCGACCCATCTACGTCACCAGCCATCTGTTCCATGAAGTCGAGGACATGAGTGAGGTTCTCGCCCGAATTGGCGAAGAAGGTCAGAGTGGAGAAAACCCCGGCGGAGAAACTCCCTGATGGCCCGGGCAACAAAAGACCCGGAGGCAGCGGCCTCAGCCCGCTGGCCGGTGACCCTGATCTGCGGAGACGACGAATTCTCCGTCAAGCAAAGGGCCCGAAAGATTTGGGAGTCGTGGAGCGCCGAGGTGGGCGGGATGGATCATGAAGTTCTAGAAGCCAGCGCCGGTTCGGTGGACGAGGCCCTGACTCGTTTGCGCCGGCTTCGGGAGGCTCTGAACACCCTGCCCTTTTTTGGCGGAGAGAAGCTGATCTGGTTTCGGGATTGCACCTTTCTGGGCGAGGATCGAACCGGACAGTCTGCCACGGTCACTGAGGCTCTTGGAGAACTCGCCGAGCAATGGAAGACCTTCCGCTGGTCGGGCCTGCGCCTGCTCATTTCGGCCAGCAAGCCAGACAAGCGTCGGGTCTTCTTCAAGGCGCTTGATAAACAGGCTGAAGTCGAATTCTACGGTTCGCTCGCGGAGGAAAAGGATTGGGCCGACCGGGTGGAGGCGGAAGCGCTGAAGCAGTTTCGCGCCGCCCGCAAGTCCATCGCAGATGAGGCCCTGGCTGAATTTGTGTCCCGGGTGGGACCCAATCTGCGAACACTCCACAACGAGGTGGAGAAGCTAATCCTGCATTCCGGAGATCAGCCGGAAATCACCCTTTCCGCAGTCCAATTGCTCACGCCGCTGCAGAAGCTCGCCGAGGGTTTCGCCTTGGGCGAAGCGGTGGGTGAACGAGATCTGGTACGGGCTCTCCATGTCCTGGATGAAGAGCTCTGGACCATCCGCACCGGTGCCGACAAAAAACGGAGCGAAATCGGCCTCGTCTACGGACTGATCTCCAAGATGCGCCTGCTGTTGCTGGTAAAGGAGCTCCGCCGCACAGGTCAGCTCCGCCCGGCCCGCGATTACAATTCGTTCCGTTCGCAGGTCTCCCTCATCGACGCCTCCCAACTGCCGACCGATAAGCGTTTCAATCCGCTGGCCGGTCACCCTTTCCCGGTATTCCAGGCGCTCAAACAGGTGGATCGGTGGGAACCCCCAGACCTCATCCGGGCCATGGACCTCCTCCTCGAGGCCAATGTCCAACTGGTCGCCTCCGGGCTCGATGAAGCCGTCGTGTTGCAGCGAACGTTGATCGAGATCATCGGCCCCAACAAGGCGGCTTCCCGCAACTAAGTCGCACCCGGCAAACCTCCCGGCTCGATTCGCAGTTTTCCTCCGACCCCATCTCGGTCACCCTCCCGATATGACTTCCCCGGCAATTTCCCGGCGTCAACTGATGCGAGGTTCAGTGGCGCTGGCGGCGTACGTTCTGGCAGCGCGTCCCCTGAAGGCCTGGGGTTGGGAGCCCGCACCCGGCGAAGAGCTGGTCCCGTTTCTGGATCCGCAGCCCTACGACCCCAAACGTCCCATGCTCAGGTGGGCCCAATTGTCCCAATGGATCACGGATTCCAAGGATCTGTACGAAGTCAGTCACTATCCCAAACCGACCATTGATCCTGGATTGAAGCCGGCGGACTGGAAGATCGAATTCACGGGTTATCTCAAAAAGCCAGCCGTGCTCAGCCTGGCTGATCTGATGAAGCGACCGCAGCGGACCGTAACGGCCACTTTGGAGTGCGGTGGCAACGGGTCCAACCCGGGATTTGCTGGAGCGTGTGGCAATCTGCGTTGGACCGGCACTCCCCTGGGGCCGGTGCTGCGCGATCTGGGACTGACCAAGCGATCCGAGGAAATCGTTTTCTACGGAGCCGACGAGAAGGTGGAGAAGATCCGCGACAAGGATTTCCCCCAACACTTTGCGCGCAGCCTTTCCCGGGAACATGCCCTCCGTGACGAGGTCCTGCTGGCGTGGGCACACAACGGTGAACCACTGCTCCCGATTCATGGGTTCCCGCTCCGACTCGTGGTGCCGGGATGGTTTGGAATCGCCTGGGTGAAATGGCTCAACCGGGTGGAGGTGCTGGACCGACGTTTCATGGGCAAATGGATGGCCCGAGAGTATGTCACGCTGCGAGGGGTGCCGCAGGAAGATCCGGAGGCCACGAACTGGCGGGAAACCAGCGTCTGCAACCTGTGCTGCAAATCCGTCACCGCCCGCGCGGTCAAGCGGCCGAACGGGGAAATTCGGTTGAGCGGCGCCGCCTGGAGTGACGGCACACCTCTACGTTCGGTGCAGATCCGAATCGATGACGGGCCTTGGCAACCCGTGGTTCTGGAGAAAAAACCCGTCCGGGGCAGCGAAGGCCGGTTCACTTGGAGCTTTTGGCATTTCGATTGGAACTCACCCTCCCCCGGCGAACATACCGTGGTCTCCCGAGCCGAGGATGAGGACGGACGAATCCAGCCCGCGCCCGACGATCCCGCCATCAAAAACAAGGTGACCTATTGGGAAGCCAATCAGCAATGGCCCCGCCGCTTCCGAGTAAGCTAAATGTTGGCCAAATCAGGTTCCCGAACGCAGAGGCGCGCCAACATGTAGCTGGTGGCGCAGGCAGTAGGCGCCGTTGACCACATACTTCTCGGCCCAGTGCTTGAGCCCAGCCCGCTCCTCGGGTGTCAACGCTCGCTTCACGACCGCCGGCGCTCCCACCACCAGTGAACCCGGAGGAATCTGGGTCCGGGGCGTAACGAGCGCATTCGCCCCCACCAAACTTTGAGCTCCAATGACCGCCCCATCCAAAATCGTCGCCCCGATGCCAATCAGACACTCATCTTCCACCGTACACGCATGCACATTGGCGGAATGACCGATCGTAACCCAATTGCCGACCAGACAGGGAAAATCATCCGCCAAGTGCAGGACCGCATTGTCCTGAACATTGCTGTGGTGCCCCACGACGATCCGGTTGATGTCCCCTCGCAGTACAGCTCCATACCACACGCTGCTGTGATCCCCAAGGGTAACGTCCCCCACCACCACTGCCGTCCGCGCGAGATACACCCCCGCACCCAGCCGGGGCTCCCGGCGAAGAAAGGTGTCGAGTTGGCCAACCAACGCATCCATGAGCGAATCCTCCTGCAGGTCCCGAAGAAGGACAAAGAAAACTTCCCAAGCGGAGTCCCAAGAAAATTGTGCCCGCTCCGTTCTTCAGGGAGTCTGTCGCGCTGGTTCGGTTGTTCTGATTCGACCCACCTTCAATTCATATGACGATTCGTGAGGCCATCCGCGCCGGGGAAAGCCAGCTCGCCGCCGCCGGTATCGACACGGCCCGTCTGGACGCCGAGCTGCTGCTGGGGCATCTGCTTGATCTGCCGCATCTGGAGTTGTGGCTCCGCCAGTCCGAAGCCCTAACCCAAGCCCAGGCCGCCAAGTTCGAACGGCTCCTGGACCGGCGGGCAGCTCGTGAACCGCTCCAGCACATCACCGGCTGGACCTCCTTCCTCAGACTGGATCTGCACGTAACTCGGGACGTTCTCGTGCCGCGACCCGAGACGGAAATTCTCGCCCAACTGGCGATTGAGCACCTCAAGCTCCGGCCGCCCCCTTTATCCGCCCTGGATTGGGGGACCGGTTCGGGCTGCCTAGCCTTGGCGCTCGCCCGGGGAGTACCGACCGCCGAGATTGTGGCCATTGACGCGTCGCCCGACGCGCTCCGAATCGCCCGGGCCAATGCCACGGCCCACCGCCTCGCGGATCATCTGCACTTCCTCGCTGGGCGGGGATGGGAAGCCTTACGAACCGCCAACCCGGCCCGGGCACTGCCCTCCCGGTTTGACCTGATTGTCTCCAACCCGCCGTATATTCCCACGGCGGAGATTGAAACCCTGTCGCCCGAAGTCCGGGATCATGACCCACGCCTCGCCCTGGACGGCGGCCCCGACGGCCTGAATTGCTTTCGCGAACTGGCCACGACCGCGGCCTCCTGGCTCAAGTCAGACGGACGGATGTTACTGGAGTTCGGCGATGGACAGGCCCCCGCCCTCCAGGATTTGTTCCGCGAAAACGGCTGGGGAATAAATGCCGTGGAGAAAGACTTGTCCGGGCGCGAACGGATTCTCATCGTCGATCCACCGCGCTCCTGACCGCTACGGTGGCATCAATCACCGGCTGGCCGTGGCGGGCCACCGCGGTAACACCACTTCATGGACAGCTTTCTTATTGAAGGTGGCCGGCCGCTCCGAGGCGAGGTCACCATTGGCGGATCCAAAAACGCGGTTCTTCCCATTCTCGCCGCGACCCTGCTCACCTCCGACACCTGCACACTCCATCGGGTTCCTGACCTCAGCGACGTGCGGTTCATGCTCAAGATCCTGGAGTCGTTGGGAGCCGAAGCCGAATTCAAGGACGGTACCGTCACGGTCCGCGCTGCTCGCATTAAGGGTTTCGGGGATTACGAATTGATCCGCAAAATGCGGGGAAGCATTTGCATCTTGGGACCACTCTTGGCGCGATGCGGTGAAGCTCGGGTCTCGCTCCCCGGTGGATGCGTCATTGGGACCAGACCCATCGACCTACACTTGAAGGGGCTCGCCGCGCTCAAGGCCCAAATCACCATCGACAGCGGCTACATCCAAGCGGAAGCCCGTAAACTCGGTGGAAACACCGTGTTCCTCGGAGGACGCGCCGGCCCAACGGTTCTGGGCACCGCTAACGTGATGATGGCCGCCACCCTGGCGGAAGGAGTGACGGTTATTGAGAGCGCAGCGTGCGAACCAGAGGTTGGCGACTTGGCCAACTTTCTTGTTTCCATGGGCGCCCGGATCCAGGGCATCGGAAGTCCCACTCTGACCATTACGGGCGTCAAGCAACTGCACGGCACCGAACATGAGGTGATTCCCGATCGGATCGAAGCCTGCACCTTCATTTGTGCCGCCGCCGCCACTCGGGGCGAGATCATCGTCCACGGATCCCGACCGGAACATTTTGCCGCCGTTCTCGACAAGCTTCGCGAGGCCGGAGTCCGCGTCGATCGCAAAGCAGGCACCCTGCGGGTCAGTGGACCGACCCGCCTGAAGCCCGCCGACATCACGACCATGCCTTACGCGGGATTCCCTACCGACGTGCAGGCTCAGTTCATGGCCCTGATGTGTCTAGCCAAAGGAACCAGCGTCATCACCGAACGAATCTTCGAGTCCCGCTTCATGCACGTGGCGGAGCTCATGCGATTGGGTGCCGACATCGCCATTGAAGGTCCCAACGCCATCGTCAAAGGCGGGAAACCACTGAGCGGCGCTCCGGTAATGGCGAGTGACTTGAGAGCCAGCGCGGCCCTGGTGATTGCCGGGCTCGCCGCCCGGGGTTCTACTCAGGTACACCGCATTTACCACCTGGATCGCGGATACGAACGGATGGAGCAGAAGCTGCGTGCTCTCGGAGCCAAGATCGACCGTGTTGCTGGGGAGTAATTAATCCCACCCCTTCCCGCCCAAGGCCAAAGCTTCCCTCGCTCGCCTTTTTGCGCTATCCCTTGTCGCAATCCTCAAGGAGCCATCATGGACATTGTTTTTAAATGCCCGTCCTGTCGGCAAGAATTGGAGGTTGATGCGGGCGCCGCCGGTCAATCCATTGCCTGCCCTTCCTGTGGCAAATCAATCGTCATCCCGCCGCCGGATCCGACGAACATGAAGGTCGGCATTGCCGCACACAGTTCGGCTGCCTCCCGCGAGGAAAAGCACTTTTCGGTGCCCGTCAGTGAAAAACCTGTGGAATTACTGATCAAGAAAGCCCTCCCCACGCTGGAAACCGCCGTCAAGGACGGAGCCCGCCGGCTCAAGGTGAAGACCATCCGTCACTCTGATTGCAAGGAGGTCGGCCACGACAACTTTGACGTCATTGTTTCCGAAGCCCTCGGCAAGATCGGGGATGATAACATCGTCAGTATCAATTCGATCAATTACAGCTACGTGGAAATGGGTTCCCAGAAGATCCTCGCGGACTTTGGCGTGTTGATCGTCTATCGCGGGTGACCGTGGGCTCCGCCGGTTTCGTTCTCCCGGATTGGCCCTAACCTGCGGCGACGACATGCACCGTTACGTCAATCCACAGATCTCCACGCTCCGCGCCCAACTCAAGGAGCCCGTCCAATTTCTTGAGGTCGAGATCCGGGAGAAACCACCCGGATTCCTGCTGCGTCACATCGCCGATCGCGATCGAAATGTAGGAGAGTTACAGGACCTCGCGCTGGACAATTTGGCCACTTGGGCAGACTCGACCCTTCGGGGAGCTTTTCGACCGAACAAAGCCGCACCCTCTCTTCGCACCGGCTGGTGTTGCCACCTAGCCACCGAAGCCGATCTCGCAGTGGCCTTGGACCAGTTGTACCCCGGTGCCCTTGCCGACTGGTATGCTTGGGAGATGGGCGTGGCCGAGGTTACGTCGTTTCGGGACTTCATGGCGCGGCAAACGGGTATGTACCGCAGCACCCAAAACCTGACTGATACGCAGGCCGACCAAGTCGCTACGGCGGGATGTGACTCCTCCTTGTGTCTCCGACGTCGTTGTTGGCCCACCCCAGGCTTGGGCGCTGCTCCGGCCGGTCCGAATCTATCCGTTCCCTGTTTGGAACCTTGCGCCCTGCTCTTGGAATTCGCCCGTTGGACTGCCCGACAAGCGCGCGAAACGATCCAGTCCCTGCCTGTGACCGAGGCGGAACGCGCGACTTTAGTGGCGGCTCTGGAATACTCCTTGGCTCACCCGCCTGAGGATGTGCGCGAAGGTGACACACGGAATCCAGCCAATCCCCGCCGAATCCGGCAACTGCGGAACCGGCTGAAGGCGGATCAATCTGAGTCCCGGCCCAACAAAGAGGCTTGAACCCCGGATTCCAACGACGACGGTTGTGGCCAGCAAATCACCCCCATGAAACTCACTCGTTATCTCTTGGCGCTCGTTCTGACCTCGACGGCGGCCGCCGTCGTCTCGGCCCAAGAGGGGAAACCTGCTCCCAACGCGGCAGCCAACGACGCAGAAGCAGTCGCCTGGAAGGCCGTCCTGGATGCTTCCCGCCCGCCCCTGCCGCCTTCGGAGTGGAATACCCAGAAGCCCACTGATGAGGAGTACGCCGCCTTCCGGAAAAAAATGGGTGAGTCGGCCGCCGCCGCTGCGGACAAAGCCAAGGAGTTTGCGGAGAAGTATCCTGAGAGCAAAAAGGCCGCCGAAGCCCAGGAGATCCGTTTGGGAATGCTTCAGGCGGCGGTGCAGTTGGGTGTTACTGATCGCGAAGCGGAATTAGGTAAGTTGGCCGGCGCCGCCAAACGGACGGAAGCGGCTGACAATGATGCCGACCCCTTCATGCAGAAAATGAAGGCCGCCGTCGCCAAGGCCACGGCGCTCCAGGACAAGGGCATGGAGGCTATGCTGCTGGAGTTCGAGATCGGGGTTCGGGAGATTATGAAGGAGTTCCCCAATCGTCCCGAGGTGTATGTGGCCCTAATCCAGATCGCGGACGGACTAGGGGGAGACAAAGCCAAAGCCATCGGCAAGGAGATTGCCGACAGCCAGGCCCCTGACGAAATTAAGAAGATGGCGGCAGCTCAGCTCAAGAAACTGGACATTCTGGGCAAGCCGCTGGAAATGGCCTTCACAGCCGTGGATGGCCGGAAGGTGGATGTGGCTGAAATGAAGGGAAA
Source organism: Verrucomicrobiota bacterium (assembly GCA_017309115.1). Lineage (GTDB taxonomy): Bacteria > Verrucomicrobiota > Verrucomicrobiia > Limisphaerales > UBA9464 > UBA9464. The sequence continues at coordinate 175,481 of JAFLEF010000007.1, forward strand.
AGTCGTGCTGATCGATTTTTGGGCGACTTGGTGCGGACCGTGTGTCGCTGAGCTTCCCAAGGTGAAGGCGGCCTACGACCAACTGCATTCCCAAGGATTTGAGATTGTCGGGATCAGTTTTGATCAGGATCAGGAATCCTTGGAGTCATTCGTCAAGAAGAAGGCCATGGAGTGGCCTCAGTTCTTCGACGGTGCGGGGTGGCAGAACAAGTTTGGCCAGCAGTTCGGAATCCAAGGGATTCCCACCATGTGGCTGGTCGACAAACAGGGAAACGTGAGGGACTTGAACGCCCGCGAGGATTTGACGGGCAAGGTGAAGAAGTTGCTGGCAGAGAAGTGATCCCAGAAGTGGAACCGGGCCAACTGGGAAGACGGCTTTAGCCACTTCCCTACCTTCTGGGCTGATCGAAAGCTTACACTTTCGGCGTCAGTTGGATCACCGCTTCCCGCATTTCCTTGCCCGGCTTGAACTTAACCACCGCTCGAGGGGGAATAGGGACGTCCCGCTCGGGTTGATTTGGATTACGGCCAATCCGCGCCTTGCGGACTTTGACCTCAAAGACCCCGAAGTTTCGCAACTCCACGGTCCTGCCTTGGGATACTGCCTCGGAGATGTAGTCCAATGTCTTTTGGACTACCTCTTGAACTTTTTCTTGAATGAGCCCGGTTTCGGCCGAAATCCGGACTACGAGATCGCGCTTTGTCATAGGGAGCTGATTTGGATTGGATGCTTGGTTGCCAAGCACTTGATTGGCAAATAAGACCGCTTCCCAATCTGGTCAAGCAGCGAGTCACAGCCCGAGCCTGCGGTTCGCCCCAAAATTACCGTCAGGATTCGACCGTACTCAGCTCCACGGGCTCAACATTGACCCCCAACGTGCGGAGCCATTTGATCCCGGCTTCCACCTCAATTGGGCTTCCTTCCAATTCCAGACAAACGATCCCAATCTCGTCGTTGACACTGGCTTGGCGCACATTGGTGACCAACTCGAACTTATGTCCCAACTCCCAGATAATCGGCTGCTGAATCAGCCGAGGCGGGAACATTAACCACAACCGCGAAGACTGAGGTCGGGCGAACCGGTTGGTCGAATTGGAGTCACGGGCCGCCACAAAGTTCCTCCTGCGCTCAACCTCCTGCGATTGCCGGAATGATGCTCACTTCATCCCCATCCCGGATCGGAGTGTCATTGTTCTGGAGGAATCGAATGTCCTCCTCGTTGACGTAGATGTTCACAAAGCGCCGCACCTGACCGGCGTCATCGACCAAACGCTCCCGAATTCCCGGGAACTTGGTTTGTAGTTCAGTAATGGCCCCGCCGATGGTGCCGGGCCCCACCTCGACCAATTCCTGTTCGAGGGTGAGTTTCCGAAGCGGCGTGGGAATGCGTACTTTGACGGACATGACAGTAAGACGAAGACAATCAACGAGGACGTGCCCCTGAGGCAAGCCGTCAGGTTTAGCCGCCCGCGAATGCCGGAATGATCGTGACTTCATCACCCGGTCGCAAAGCGGTATTTTGTTCCTCCAGGAAGCGGATGTCCTGATCGTTCACAAATACCAGGACCGAACCGCGAATGCGGCCATCCTCGGCGCAAAGGCGTTCCCGCACCCCATGGTATCGACCCTGCATCTGGGAAATGGCATCCGCCACGGTACCCGCCCGCACTTGGACAGTTTCCTCGCCTCCACAAAATCGGCGCAAGGTCGGCGGAATGGAGATTCGAATCACAAGCGCTCCCGATTAGGCATTTACCAACTCCGGTTGATCTGCGACTCGCAACGCTTCGAATTCGCGCAGACTGGGTCGGATTTCCCGAGTTTGCCCGACGTGTCCGGCGACGGCGTCCAAAGTCTTGAGACCATTGCCAGTGATGCACAGGACCGCACTCGAGTCGGCGGGAATCTTGCCCTGGGCAATCAGCTTCTTGGCCACCCCCACCGTGACGCCCCCGGCCGTCTCCGCAAAAATGCCCTCACACTCCGCCAGCATCCGGATGCCCTCACGAATCTCATCGTCGGTCACATCATCCCCGGATCCACCAGTCTCCTTCATCACTCTCAGCGCATAGAATCCATCCGCCGGCGTCCCGATGGCCAGGGACTTGGCAATGGTGTTGGGCTTTTGCGGCTTGAAGAAGTCGAGTCCGGCCTTTTGTGCCTGGGTGATTGGATTACAGCCGGTCGCCTGAGCTCCGTGAATCTTCCACTTCGTCTCCGGCACCAACCCCAGCTTCGTGAACTCCTGATAGCTCTTGTGAATCTTGGTCAGCAGCGAACCCGACGCCATGCACACCACGGTGTGCTCCGGCACCCGCCAGCCCAGTTGTTCCTGGATCTCAAAGCCCATGCTCTTCGAACCCTCGGCGTAGTACGGGCGCATATTGACGTTCACGAAGGCCCAGCCGTACTTGCCGGCGATCTCGGCACACAAGCGGTTTACTTCGTCATAGTGCCCCCGGATTCCGATGACATTGGCGCCGTAGACCAGCGAATTGACCACTTTGCCCTGCTCCAGGTCGTGCGGAATGAACACGTAGCAATCAAGCCCGGCCGCCGCAGCATTGGCCGCCACCGAGTTCGCCAGATTACCCGTAGACGCGCACGCCACTGTCTTGAAGCCCAACTCCACGGATCGGCTCAGCGCGACGCTGACCACCCGGTCCTTGAAGGACAACGTGGGGTAATTGACTGCGTCGTTCTTGACGTAGAGCTCGCGAATCCCCAGGCGCTTGGCCAATCGATCGGCCTTCACCAAGGGCGTGAACCCCACCTGCCGCCCGACCGAGGGTTCGCCGGCCACCGGAAGTAGCTCGCGATAGCGCCACATGGTCTGCGGTCGGGATTGGATGGCCGCGCGGGTCAACTCCGCCTTAATGCGGTCGTAGTCGTACGCGACTTCCAACGGTCCAAAATCAAACTCGCACACATGGGTGGCACCCAGCGCGTATTCGTGTCCGCATTCGCGGCACTTCAGCGCCTTCATGAATCCCTGGCTATGGCTCATAACGTCGTCGATCAGTGGACACTTGGCGTCCACAGCCCAGCCGAGTTGCTGCGAAATGGGGAAACAAAAAACCCCTTCCCGCCGGACGAGAAGGGGTTCGGAAAGCCGGACCGGCGCTTCTCATCTTCGCCGAGATCTCGTTTCCGAAATCTCAGCCGGATTTGGCACCTGGTCGTCGAACTGCCGGTTCAACCGGTTGCCGTGGCGTCTGCGGGCCGTTTCCCTCAGCCACTCTGGATGAGCTGCCTTGGTCTCCCAAGACGACGAAACCAATGCCGGAAGAACGGGTGCGGTGTCAAAATATTTTTCCCCCGACTCGTCCCAGCCTACCCAGAACACAGAACCCGGAAATTTTCTTCGCGCAACGTCGCCCTCCCGTGTTCCATCTCGTCACTTTTCGTAGCATGCCGAAACGTACTGACATCCATTCCGTCCTCATCATTGGCGCCGGCCCCATCATCATCGGCCAAGCCTGTGAGTTTGACTATTCCGGAACCCAAGCCTGCAAGGCTCTCCGCGAGGAAGGGTATCGCGTCATCCTGGTGAACTCGAATCCAGCCACCATCATGACCGATCCGGAGTTCGCCGACCGAACCTACATCGAGCCCATTACGCCCGAGGCCGTCGAGAAGATCATCGTTCGCGAGTTGGAAACCATGCGGATCCTGGGCGTGCCCACTCAATCCGCCGATCCCGCCGTCGCCCACAAACTGGTGCTGCTGCCCACCCTCGGCGGGCAGACTGCCCTCAACACCGCCATGAAACTCCACAAGAGCGGCGTGCTCGAACGGCATGGAGTGGAAATGATCGGGGCCAAGGCCGACGCCATCGAAAAGGGCGAGGATCGCCAAATTTTCAAAGACCTGATGCTGAGCATTGGCCTCGACGTTCCCATTAGCGGAACCGCTCACGACATGGCCGAAGCCCGCGCCGTCGCCGAGAAGATCGGAAAGTTCCCGGTGATTATTCGGCCGGCCTTCACCCTTGGGGGAACCGGTGGCGGCATCGCCTACAATCGCGACGAGTTCGAAGAAATCGCCAAACGAGGCATGGACTTGTCGCCCGTCTCGGAAATTCTCGTCGAAGAATCGCTACTCGGCTGGAAGGAATACGAGATGGAGGTCATGCGCGACCGGGCCGACAACTGCGTCATCATCTGCTCCATCGAAAATTTTGATCCGATGGGCGTGCATACCGGTGACTCCATTACGGTCGCCCCCATCCAGACGCTCACCGATAAGGAGTACCAGATCATGCGCGATCAAAGCTTCGCCGTGATCCGGGCCGTCGGTGTCGAAACCGGCGGGTCGAACATCCAGTTCGGCGTCAATCCGGACACCGGGCGCATGGTCATCATCGAGATGAATCCCCGGGTTAGCCGGAGTTCCGCACTGGCCTCCAAGGCCACCGGATTCCCGATTGCGAAGATCGCAGCCAAACTGGCCGTCGGCTATCTGCTCGATGAGATTCGCAATGACATCACCCGGGAAACTCCCGCCAGTTTCGAGCCCACGATCGATTACGTCGTCACCAAGATTCCCCGGTTTGCGTTCGAGAAGTTTCCCCAGGCAGACCCGACCTTGACCACCCAAATGAAGAGCGTCGGTGAAGCCATGGCCATCGGACGGACCTTTAAGGAAAGCCTCCAGAAATGTCTGCGCTCCCTGGAGATTGGTCGCAGCGGGCTCGGCGGAGACGGCAAGCCGTGGCGCATCACGGGAAGCCTGCCACGGTTTGAACGCGCTGAAGGTCAGGCGGAAGAACCCCTCGTGGTCGAACTCTATGGCGACCGGGACATCCTTCCCCGCGAAATCATCACGCGAAAACTTAGCGTGCCCAATGCGGAACGAATTTTCTTTATCCGTCACGCCCTGCGCGCCGGATTCAGCATCGACGAGATCTTTCAGCTCAGCAAAATCGACCGGTGGTTCCTTACCCAGATCAAGGAGATCGTCGATTTCGAGGAACTGCTGGCCAACTCGCAGAATTGATGTGGGTGGACACCAGCCCTGTTTTTGAATCCAGCAGGGCTGTCTTCGCCAGTCCGTCCGCCCCAGAGCCACGCCCCTGCCCCGGTTTAGCGGAGACACGGTCAGGAAGCCGCCCATGAAGGCCTTCCACTGCGACCGGTGCGGCGGCTTGGTCTATTTCGAGAATGTCCAATGCCTGAACTGCGGTCGCAAATTGGGGTTCCTTCCGGACTGCGGCGATCTCAGTGCCCTGGAACCTGGCCACGACGGCTGGGATCGGGCCCTGACCCCGAGAGCCCAAGGGGCTCGGTATCGTCGCTGCCGAAACGATCTCGACCATCATCTCTGCAACTGGCGAATCCCGGAAGGTGATCCACACGCGTACTGCCGCTCCTGCCGCCTCAACGAGGTCATTCCCGACCTGGATCTTCCTGGCAATTTGGAGCGCTGGCGAAAACTGGAGGCGGCCAAGCGGCGAATCCTCTACTCGCTCGGACAACTGGGTCTTCCTCTCGGCGGCGTCCCAGCGGAGAACCGACCGGCCCTGCGCTTTCGCTTCCTCGGCCCCGACGCCTACGGAGCCCTCCCGCTCACCGGTCACTTCAGCGGGCTGATCACCATCAACATTGCCGAAGCCGACGACGACCAACGGGAAGGTCAGCGCATTCGTCTGCATGAGACTTATCGCACGCTGCTGGGCCACCTTCGCCACGAGATCGCGCACTATTACTGGGAGCAACTGATCTCCTGGACCTCCCGAATTCCCGCGTTTCGCCGGGTATTTGGCAACGAGGAACAGAACTATGAGGAATCACTCGGCCGCTACTACTTCTACGGACCGGCCGCCAATTGGCCGGACCATTTTGTGAGCGCCTACGCCAGTGCCCACCCTTGGGAAGATTGGGCCGAGACCTGGGCCCATTACCTCCACATGTCCGATACAGTCGAAACGGCGACGAGCCTGGGAGTCATGTTGCGACCCACACATCCTGACGCGGCCAGCATGCAGGCCAACCCCGCCCTGCTCACCGGTCAGGACGACCCCTTCGACTCCATACTGGCCTATTGGCTGCCCCTGACCCGGGCCCTGAATTCGCTGAACCGCGGAATGGGCCTGCCTGATTTGTATCCGTTTGTTCTACCCAAACCCGCCCTCGAGAAACTCCGCTTTGTCCATGAAGTCATCCGCGCATCCCGCAACAATCGAATCCATACCCTTCGTTCGGGATCCTGAACGGTAGCTCCACCCTCCCCGTCGGTCGCAATCGTTGTAATTTTTCGGCACTCCGTCCGACTTGAATTACGGTGGGGAGCGGCAAGGCACTCCGCGCTAATTGAACCAATGAAACCTAGCCCAAAATTTAGTTTGTCCCTGGTGCTCGTCCTGGGAGTTGTCACCGCCTCGTTTTTCTGGGTTCGCAGCGCCAACCCGGACCGCGAACCATCCCTCTCGCCATCCGCCATGAGCAATTTCGAAAAGCCCCACGAATCCGAACTCAAACGCAAGCTCACCCCGGAACAGTTCGCCGTTACCCAGCAGTGCGGGACCGAACCGCCGTTTCGCAACGCCTATTGGGATAACAAGAAGCCCGGTCTGTACGTGGACGTCGTCTCGGGCGAACCCCTGTTCAGTTCGCTGGACAAGTTCGACTCCGGAACAGGCTGGCCCAGTTTCACTCGCCCGGTGTCAGGAGCGGAGGTCGTCGAGAAAAAAGATACTGAGTTCGGCATGGTCCGTACCGAGGTCCGTTCGAAAGGCGCCGACTCCCATCTCGGCCACGTCTTTGACGACGGCCCTGGGCCGACGCGCCAACGATACTGCATCAACTCCGCCTCCCTGCGGTTTGTGCCGGTGGAGAAGATGGCCGAGGAAGGTTACGGCGCCTATCTGGGACCGTTTGTGAAGGCCGGGCTGATTCCCGTCGCGACCAATGCCAACAGCGCGCCGGCCGCGACCGCAGCCCCTTCCAACCGGGAGACGGCACTGCTCGCCGGCGGTTGCTTTTGGGGAATGGAGGAGATCGTCCGCAAAATTCCCGGAGTCCTGGAGACAACCGTCGGTTACACCGGCGGGACCGTGAAGAATCCCACCTACGAACTGATTTGCACCGGCCGTACCGGACACGCAGAAGGGCTCAAGGTTGTGTTCGATCCGGCCCAACTGAGTTACGGACAGCTCCTGGGCTACTTTTTCCGGATGCATGATCCGACGACCCTCAATCGCCAGCACAACGACGTGGGCACTCAGTATCGTTCAGCCATCTTCTATCTGAATGACGAGCAAAAGGAAGTAGCTGAGCGCGTGAAGGCCCAAGTTGACCAGTCCGGGAAATGGAAGCGATCCATTGTCACCGAGATTACCCGTGCCTCGGAGTTCTACCCTGCCGAAGACTACCACCAGGACTATCTCATCAAGCATCCGGGCGGGTACAACTGTCACGTCCTGCGCCCCGAGTGACCTCACCGTTTCGCGGTCTTCCTTCACCCGCCGTCCTCACAAAGGCGGCGGGTTTTTGGTGATCAGATATCGGACAAAGGATCCCAACCCGGAAAACCGATAACGCGAATCGATGTACCGTTCGATGACGTAAAACGCAAAATAGTAGGACCGGCAAAACGCCCAGATGGTCAGCGCCAACAACAACGCCGTCCGCCAGTGAAAATTCTCGGCCAGCAAAAGCGCACTACCGGAAACGCCAATGACCAGGAACAAGACCGCTTTGAGATACATCGCCCGGTGACTTCGGAGATCGGTCATGAGCCTACCCTGTCAAAAATGGCAACCTAGGGCGCTGGTTTTCTAAACCCGCGTCGAGGTGGTCGACCGCGGGGCGACCTTGAATCCCCGGCTTGGCCTGACGGGTTGCGTCCAAACGGAAAATCGCGTGGCATGGCGGCAACGTGAAACGCGACTCCTTGCTTGTGGCGGTGCTCTGTCTGATTTCCACCGATTCGCTGACGGCAGCGGAATCCTCCCGCCCGATTCCTCCTCGGTTCGGCGTCGTCAACATGGACCTCACCGCCGATCCCCGCGTGGACTTCCCCCGCTACGCCTTTGGGAAGTGGCTGCAGGACCACCCGATCCCGGAAGACAAGTCGCGTTGGGGCGGTTTTGACGAACTCGCGCAGTACAATTGGGCGGCCCTCAAGGACATCCTCGAGCGAACTGCGGCCACCAACCATGCCCCAGGCTCAGTTGGCCAAAAGGTCGGCGACTTCTACGCGTCGGCCCTCGATGAAGCCACCATCAACGCCGCCGGACTCAAGCCCCTTGAGCCTCAGTTGTCCCAAATCGCGAACATCGCCACCAAGGAGGACTTGGCCCGCGTCCTGGCTCAATTGCACCAGCAGGGAACCAGTTCCTTTTTTGGCGTAGGTGTCGGAGCCGACCAAAAGAAGAGTGACATCAATGCCCTCTATGCCAGCCAGGGTGGATTAAGCCTGCCCAGCAAGGACTACTACTTCAGCGATCAGTTCGAAAAGCAGCGAACCGAGTTTCTGGCCCACATCGCCAAGATGATGGTTCTTGCCGGGAGTACCCCGGAGGCCGCCACGGCGGAGGCACAGACCGTTTTTGACGTGGAGAAGTCGCTGGCGGCCAATTCCAAGACTCCGCTGGAACTGCGCGATCGACTGGCCAACTACAACAAGATGGCCACCTCGGAGCTGGCGAGCAAAGTCCCGGCGTTTCCCCTAGGCCTGTATCTGTCCGAACGCGGCCTCACCGGGCCGGCCGCCGAGGAGATCATCGTCGGGCAGCCCAAGTTCTTTGAAGGCCTGCAGGAACAACTAGGCGCCCGGCCGCTCTCGGATTGGAAGACGTATCTCCGCTACAAAACCCTGAACGACGCCGCCCCCGCCCTCGCCGCGCCGTTTGAACAGGAAAACTTTCGCTTCTACGGCACGGTGCTCCGCGGCACTCCAGCCCAGGAACCCCGCTGGCAACGCGCCGCCCGAATGGTGGACGGCGGCATTGGTGAAGCACTGGGCGAGCTCTACGTCGCCGAATACTTCCCGCCCTCAGCCAAGGCCCGCATGGACGAAATGATCGTCAACATCACTGCAGTGATGAAGGAGCGCTTGCAAAAACTGGACTGGATGACCGAGTCCACCCGCCAAAAGGCCCTGGCGAAGTTTGAACGGTTCGTCGCGCGGATTGGCCATCCGGACAAGTGGCGGGACTACGGTCCGGTCGAAATTCGCCGTCAGGACCTGTTTGGAAACCTCCGGTCCGCCGCCCTTTTCGACACCAAGCGCAACCTCGCCAAGTTGGGCAAACCTGTGGATAAATCCGAATGGGGCATGACTCCACCCACGGTCAACGCCTACTTCCAACCCACCGCCAATCAGATCGTGTTTCCCGCCGGCATTCTGCAACCCCCCTTCTTCGACTTCACCTTGGATGACGCCGTCAACTACGGAGCGATCGGTGGCGTGATCGGCCATGAGATCACGCATGGTTTCGATGATCAGGGACGCCGCTACGATGCCGACGGTAATCTGACCGACTGGTGGACCCCGGAGGATGCCGAGAAGTTCACAGCTCGTGCCACTGCCCTCATCGAGCAGTACAACAACTACAACGCGCTGCCCGGACTGAATGTCAACGGCGCGCTCTCCCTGGGTGAGAACATTGCCGATCTGGGCGGCACTTCGATCGCGTTTGAAGCCCTCCAACGATCGCTCAAGGGCAAGGAGCGAAAACTCATCGACGGCTTCACCCCCGAACAACGCTTCTTCCTCTCTTGGGCCCAGCAATGGCGGACGGCTTTCCGGCCCGACGCCCTCCGCCGCCAGGTTGTAGTCGGTCCCCACTCCCCGGGAATGTTCCGGGCCATTGGTCCGATTTCGAACATGCCGGAGTTTTTCGAGGCCTTCGGAATCAAGGAAGGGGACCCCATGTGGAGAAAGCCCGAAGCAAGGGTGAAGATTTGGTGAGTAACCCCGACTGTCCCTGGAATTCGGGTGTATTCGCACGCCCGATTCTCGGTTCCAAGAAACGACTCCTCTAGTGTCAAAAGTGGCTTTGGAGGCCGTCTCTAGGGGCAAATTTCGCTCTCGAGGCGAAGCAATTCTGAGATTTGCCACGGGGTGGATCGGCGGCACACATCCTGCGCGGGGCGGGCCGACTGTCTCGGAATTGACCCACAGTCCACCTCCAAACCATGCGCCTGAAACTGCTTGCCCTCCTGCTTGGCTCCACTTGGGTGGCTCACGCCAAAGTAACCCTCCCAATCGAAGTCTTGGGATCCGCCGGACACCAGGAATCGGTCACGCTGACCGTTCCGGCCGGTTCCCCGGAAATCACCGGACTGCAACTGCAAATCCACGGATTGACCTTCGAAAACAAGGCCAGCATCCGGATCAACAATTCCGGTTGGAGCAATCTTAACAATACCTCCGTGGTGTTGCCCCAGGTCGAACGAGCCTTCTGGGGAATCGGCGGAGCCATTGGAACGTTGCGCATGGTGCTGCCCATCGCGCAGGGCACCGCCGGCGAAGGCGACAATGTGGTCCAGTTTCGGTTCAATGACTTGGATGGCCAGTCCATTGGGTACCGGGTTCTCGCGGTGAATTTCGTCGCAGGCAACCAGCCGGTAGTTCCGGAAACCGAATTCGTTGCCGACGATCCGCGATCCTGGACGCCAGTGCTCAACACGCCCGAGGCCATCGCTGCCGGCAAAGCGCTTTGGTACTCCGCACCGCTGTGGGAACGCGGGATCGCCCTTCGTTCGAACTGTGGCGACTGCCACGCCCACGACGGACGTGACCTCAAGTATTTCAACTACTCGGACAAATCGATCGTGGAACGTTCCGTATTCCACCGCCTCTCCCGCAGCGACGGTGAGAAGATTGCCAGCTACATCCGATCTCTGCCGATTCCTTACGAGGAGAACGGCCGCCCCTGGAACCCACCGTATCAACCGGGCCCAGGACTGGACCAGAAGCCCGTGCGCAGTTGGGCGGCCGGAGCCGGACTGGAATGGGTACTCGACAACGATCTGGACACGCTCCGGTACCTGTTTCCCGGAGGCGCCACGACGAACTCCCTCGACTTCACCACCACGGTCAACGCCCGGGAGATTCCGCTGGTGGTACAACTTCCGGACTGGAATCGCTGGTTGCCCAAGATTCATCCCAACGACGCGTACCCGCTCATTTTTCCCAACCACGACTTTGTTCGCATGCACACCTTCTTGCGAAACCAGTTGGTTGGGACCTCCGGTGAGGCGGCCGGCCGGATCATCAACGGCAACAAGAGCAATTGGGACCGCGCCAGTTCGGTCATTCCAGTGGTCAAGCCGAACCGCAACTCCAAGCAATTTGCCGCTTATAGCGATCGCGCCGTCGGACTAGCCCATTGGCGGGTCGTGAAGCTGTGGGAATTGATGACCGAGTTCCAAGCCGAGGACGTGGGACATGAACTGCAGGACCCTACCGTAAATGACCGGCGTTGGTTTCACGGGGAAGTCTTCCGCCTCGCGCCCCACATGCTGGGAACGCCCAAGAATCCCCAGTGGTTCACCGAGTCCATGCAATGGTACCAACTGCAATTGGTACTCAATGATGGCAATCGACTCAACGGATCCACCGTCCCAATCGATTGGGGCTACCTGCATGCGCTCAACTTCAGCGCCTGGAACAATCCCGCCAAAATGCCCACCTACGGGATCGCGATCCTCAATATGGTGAAGGGAGGCGAGGTCGGGGAAAACGGCTTGCCGGTGGGGGACAAAAACGGTTGGAACCCCTATAAGCAGAACATTTTCTGGCTTGCCCCGGGGAACCATTTGAAGGGCATGTATGCCAGCATCGACATCAACACCCGACGTGGAGTGGCTGAGGCGCTGATTAAACCCTGGTTGGAAAAAGCGGAGACCTACACCCGGCGGCAATACCAGGCCGCCGGCTACTTAAAGCCGGCTTTCCGGGACACGACCTTCGAAACCGCCCGTAATCTGCACGCCTTGGGCATCGACCGCGCGTTGGTCAACCGCATGGTCGCCTTTGGCCGGGTGCTGTGGCCCAACGCCAAGATCGCCCCCTTTGGACCGGAACTCCTCGAGTCGGCCGTCTCCAGTCTGCCCACCAACACCGATTCCCTGGACGCTCCCGAAGATCTGGGATTCTGACCGAGGCGTCCGGCGGTTTTCCCAATTGGCGAGTTCTTCTGGCCTCGGCATCGTCGGGCATGGCCTTAACGCCCTCGACCATGTTGCCGCTGGGAACACCGGCGCCCGATTTTCAACTCCTGGAGCCCGCGTCCGGCCGACTGGTCCGTCGCGATCAATTCGCCGAAGCCCCCGCCTTGGTGGTGGTCTTCCTGTGCAATCATTGTCCGTACGTCAAACACCTGCGCGCAGGCCTAGCGCAGTTCGGTCGGGAGTGCGCCAACCGCGGCGTCGCCCTGGTCGCCATAAACTCCAACGACGCCGAAGCCTATCCGGCGGATTCGCCGGAGCGGATGGTCGAAGAAGCCCGCCTCTCCGATTGGACTTTCCCTTACCTCTTCGACGCCGATCAGACGGTCGCGCGTCTCTACCGGGCAGCCTGCACACCCGATTTCTACCTGTTCGATGCGAATCGGAAACTGGTCTACCGCGGTCAGTTTGACGACTCCCGACCAGGGAACGGTCGCCCCATTTCCGGGGCGGACCTCCGGGCAGCTTTAGAGGACCTGTTGGCCGGTCGACCCATCTCTCCGCGCCAACTCCCCAGCATGGGCTGTAACATCAAGTGGAAGTCCGGCCAGGCTCCGGAGTACTTTTCCCGCTCCTAGCATGAACCTGGTCGGAATCGAAATCGGCGGCACGAAATTGCAAGTGGTGGTCGGTGATCTCGCGGGTCAAATCACCGATCGCCGCCGGTTCGCGGTGGACCGATCCGCCGGCGGAGACGGAATTCGGGCGAAGCTGGCCGAAGTATTGGCGGAGTTGCTCCCCCAGTACCAACCCTCCGCCCTAGGAGTCGGCTTTGGCGGCCCGGTTGATTGGCGTACGGGACGGATCGCGTGCTCGCATCAAATTGCCGGCTGGCACGATTTTGAGCTCGGCCAGTGGTTGAATACCCTCACGGGACTTCCGGTTCACGTCGACAACGATGCCAACGTGGCCGCCTTGGGAGAAGCCCTTCACGGAGCCGGCCGGGGATTCAATCCGGTGTTTTGGATCAACATGGGAAGCGGGGTTGGCGGCGGACTGATCGCCGACGGACGCCTCTATCACGGAGCGACTCCCGGTGAGGCCGAAATCGGCCATGTCCGACTCGATAAAGCCGGCACGTTGGTGGAGCAGCGCTGTTCCGGATGGGCGGTCGACGAACGAATTCGTCAGGCCGTCGCCCTGCATCCCACCAGTCCCCTGGGACGACTCTGCGACGGAAAGGTGGGCGGGGAAGCACGTCATCTGCCCGCCGCGCTCGCCGCTCAGGACGAACTGGCCCACGCGATCCTCAGTGAATTGGCCGACAATCTGGCCTTCGCGCTATCCCACGTCATCCACCTGTTCCATCCCGAAATCGTGGTGGTCGGCGGTGGGCTTTCCCTGGTGGGAGAACCCCTCCGGGAGGCTCTGACTGCGGCGATTCCCCAGTACTTGATGGATTCGTTCCAACCCGGACCTGCGGTGCGTTTGGCCGGGTTGGGGGAAGACTCTGTGCCGATTGGTGCCCTCGCCTTGGCCTCCCGAAGCCTCTGAGTCCCGTCTCCAACACTCGGTCCTCGTCGAACCTCATTTTCTCCTTGGATGTTCGGCCCCGAGGCTTGGAAGCTCAGGGCCATGACCGATTGGATTTCCGCCTATTTGGCCGCTCAACAGAAAGCTCTGGCCAGTCTCAAGCCCGAGACCTTGAGCCCACTCATCGCCACCCTGCAGGAGGCCTACAAAAACGACGCCCAGATTTTTGTCATCGGCAACGGCGGCAGCGCGGCGAACGCCAGCCATTTCGCCGTCGATCTCGGCAAGGGAGCCTCGGATGTCTTGCCGCGACGATTTCGAGTCATGTCCCTGACTGATAACACCGCTTGGATCACGGCGTTGGGCAATGACTACAGCTACGAAGACATCTTTGTTCGGCAACTGATGAACTATGCCCGACCGGGCGACGTCCTGATTGGCATCAGCGTCAGCGGGAATTCACCCAACTGTGTGCGGGCGTTTGACTGGGCTAAAGCCACCGGCATCAAGACCATGGCCCTGGTAGGATCGAAGCGGGGCCAAATGGGCGAACTGGCCGACCAACTCGTTGTGATTCCGGACGGACACTATGGCCGAGTCGAAGACGTCCAGATGAACATTCTGCACCTGCTGGCTTACGCCTTCTGGGAGAAGCCAGAACTGGTGAACTGACGAAACTTTGGCTGAAGGCAGCCTGGGACCACCGAGCGCTAGCCCGGATAATTCACAGGCTTTCGTCGCGAGGCGCCGCGAAAGCCCGTCTGGCAAGGCGGCCGAAGCGATTCCGAACCGGGCTGTATGGGGACATACTGTCCGGCGAGGAATGCGAGGCCAACGCCGTCAGGCGAGGTTGCCGCCAGCCGCAGCAGAAAGAGTGTGAGATATCCGGGCTAGTAGGGATCAGGTGTTCTGAAATATCAGCGGCGTTTCACGGACGATTCATTGACAGAATAGGGGGACCGAGTCGAAAGATACGGAAGTGAACGCCCTGCTCTCCCCGTCAAAGGCTGCCTCGCGCAGTCATGGCCGGGCGTTCACTTTAATTGAGCTGCTGGTGGTCGTCGGGATTATCGCCCTTCTCGCCGGAATGCTGTTGCCGGTCCTCACCCGCGTCCGCTCCAAAGCCACCGGGCTGGTCTGTGCCAATCATGTCCGGCAGCTGCAGCAGTCCCTCCTGCTGTATGCGTCGGAGAATCAGGAGCAACTGGTCGTCAATCTGGACACCGGCCGGCCCTATCGTTCCACCAGCCTGAATCTCAACCAGAACTGGGTGAACAACTATCTCACCTGGGATTTGTCGCCCTCCAACACCAATCTCAACTTCCTGGTCTACAGCCCGTTGGCTATCTACCTCGACCGCGGAAGCGAAGTTTTCCTTTGTCCGTCCGATCGGATTCTCAGTGACGCCCAAAAGGCCGCCGGATGGACCCGTCGAGTCCGCAGCATGTCCCTCAACGCGATGGTCGGTGATGCCATGGGTCATCGGACCAACGTATACAACCCGTGGAACCCAGGCTTCCGGCAATATCAGACCGTTTCGGACGTCTCCAACCCCAGCAGTATCTTCACCTTTCTGGACGAGAATGCGGATAGCCTAGGGGATGGCTACTTCCTGAACGATCTCCACACGTTGCAATGGAGTCATTTGCCGGCTTCCTACCACAGCGGCGCCGGGAACCTCGCCTTTATGGATGGTCACGTGGAAACCCACCCTTGGGTCTCCTCCAGTACCCGACGTTCCGCCCGACCCAACGCCGGCCCCTTCCCCTTCCCGGTTTCTCCGTCGGCTTCCGCCGACTTTACTTGGCTGGCTGAGCGCATGAGCGAGCGGAAGTAAGGGCTTTTCAGGGTCAGCGGATTGTCTGACATCCATTCCGGAAGTACTCTTCCACTTCCGCGGACATGCCCGTCACCGACCACATCCGGAACAAACTCTCTCAGGTCCCTCACCGGCCCGGGGTCTACCTGCATAAGGACCGGTTTGGAACCGTCATCTACGTCGGCAAAGCCCGGGATCTTCGCAAACGGGTTTCCCAATACTTCCATCCATCCCGACGCCTGGGATGGGACCTCAAGTTCAACGCCCTGGTCGATGCCATCCACGACTTCGACTGGCATGTGGTCAAATCCGAACCCGAATCCCTGCTCCTCGAAGGTCGTCTCATCAAGGACTTCCAGCCCCGGTTCAATCTGGATTTCAAGGACGACAAACGGTTCCTGCTGCTGAAGGTCAATCTGAACGATCCCATTCCCCGGTTCACCCTGACCCGCCTGCGCAAGGAGGATGGGTGTGTCTATTTTGGTCCATTTGCCCATTCCGGCAGTGTGCGCCGGGCCCTGACCCTGATGCGGCGCAAGTTTCATCTGCGCGGCTGCCGGCCCCTCACCCCCGGCGAGGCCGACTACAAGCACTGTCTCTACGGCAATCTGAAGCACTGCACCGCGCCGTGCATCGGCAACGTCACCCGGGATCAATACTTGGAGCAGGTCAAGGCCGGCATCGAGTTCCTCCAGGGTCAGTCCGAGGAACTCCGGACGGAGCTGGAGGCGGAAATGCAAAAGGCCGCCGCCAATCTCGAGTTCGAAAAGGCGGCCCAACTGCGAGATGCCTTGGAAGATCTCAAACGAACCACTCAGAAGACCGAGAAGTTTGAGCGGATTCCCTACAAGCTGCCGGTCGCCGTGAATCCCGAAGCCGACCTCCGGGAACTGGCCCGGGTGCTCGAACTGGCCGAACCGCCCTCCCGCATCGAAGGATTCGATATCTCCAACATCAGCGGCACCTTTGTCGTCGCCTCGATGGTGAGCTTCTGGCACGGCCGTCCCGACCGTAGCAACTACCGACGGTTTCGAATGAAATCCGTCACCCAGCAGAATGACTTCGCGAGCATGGCCGAGACCGTTCGTCGCCGGTATTCGCGACTGCTAACCGAGGTGCGGAGCGGCCAAGTGGACCGGCCCCATGCCGACGGCGGTGAAGCCAGTCCACAGGAGTTGCAGCGAGCGGTCGATGATGTCCGGGATGTCCTGCGACAGCGACCCGTGCGGTTGGATACCGATGCCGCTGGAGTCGCCGCAGTGCCGGCTCCGCTGGATCCCGATTTGGCGGAAATCCCCTGGCTCCCCAAACCTCCCACCAAAGCCCGACTTCCTGACCTGATCCTCATTGATGGCGGGCTCGGCCAACTCAATGCAGCGTGTGCCGAGTTGGCCCGGCTGGGGCTCAGTCGGATTCCCATTTTGGGCCTCGCCAAGGAGTTCGAAGAAATCTATTTGCCGGGTCGAAGCCAACCTCTGCGACTGGGGTTGGACAGCGGGGCCGTGAAGCTGCTGCAGCGTGTGCGCGACGAAGCCCATCGATTCGCGAACACCTACAACGCCCAGCTTCGGCTCAAGAAGATTTCCGAGAGCATTCTCGACGAATTCCCGGGTATCGGCGAAGGACGAAAACAGGCCCTGTTGAAGCGCTTTGGCAGTGTGCAGCGCCTGCGACTGGCACGGATCGAGGAAATTGAGCTGATCCCGGGTTTTGGAGGAACGTTGGCCAGCGAACTGAAGCGCTTTCTCGAAGCCCGCCAAAATCTGAGCCAGTAGCCGATCCGCACCGAGTCCCGCCGGCGAAACCCTCAGGATTCTGACGGTGGGTTCTGCCGCTGACGTTGCCAGGCTCGCACGACGGGATAGGCCACGGTCGCTAGCTTCACCAACCCCGAGATGCGGCCGAAGAAGGTTCCGCGTTTGAGCAAGGCACCCGCCGCCAACATTCCGGCCACCGGGGCGGCCAAGGTCAGCCAAGGGGTGGAGGAGGTCTTGGTGCTGGGCCGCAATTCCGTAACCCAACGGGTCTGATCCCGCAGGTCAGCAAACCCTTGCCGCAAGGTCAGGCGGTTCAGTTCGCTTTCGGCGACGAGGAGTCGGCGCCGGAGTTCGAGGGCCCGGAGAGAGTTTGATTCAACCATGACTGATCCTTTTTGAGTTCGCTGAGAGATCCCGCGAACGCCTCGTATCCAAACAACACCCGGGCCTGCCGCGCCGCGAGCCACGCGCCCACCGCATAAACGAAGGAAATCACCAGTAGCACCAAAACCGGCGACGTCTTCCACAGGGCGACCACAATGGCCGCCGTTAAAGTGAGGATTGCCAGAAACGCCAGTACCAGCGTCACCAGCAACAACACCAAAATCTGCAAAAAGCGGACCCGCTCGATCTGGAGTTCCACCAGGAGCAACTCCAGGCGGTTGGACACGGTGGAGGACACCGTGGAGGCCAGTCCGCGCAGCGTTGCCAGCAGACCACGCGATTCAGGGGAATCGCTCATCCTGATTTAGCGCCGTCCCACCAGAACGCCAACGACCAGTCCCACCGCAAAGGCGACGCCTACTGATTCCCAGGGGTGTGACCGAACTGTGGCGTCCGTCGTTTCCAAGCCGTGGCGGACCTGTTCCGCTGCCTTGCCCTGCAAAGAGCGGCAGGTCGTCCGGGCGTTAGCCACAGCACCGGAAAGTCGGGCCCGAATCTCGGCGATTTTGGAGTCCGACTGACCCGAAGTCGCGTGCAGCAAGGCTTCCGCGTCCTGGACCAAGGCGGTCATTTCGCCGGCAATTTTGTCCGCAGTAAGTTCGTTCTGGCTCATGGCAATGTCGTTGTGGTGATTTCTACCGTGGACAAATAGCCCGGAAACCTTCCGCCGTGCAACTCGTTCTAGCGTTTCGTCGTTCCCACTTCACACCGCCCCGATCGGCGCATGAATGATTTTGACCGCCATGGCGTCATCGGAGAGCGTTGAAACGCGCTTGCTACGCATGAAGACCATTCCCTTTGTTTCCCTGATTACCCTCGCCACTGCGGGCCTGGCTTTGGCCGCGGTGGATCTGTCCAAACTCCCGCCGCCAGCAACCGCTAAAGGCGTGACGTTCGACAAAGACATCAAACCCATTTTCGAGAAATCCTGCGTCAAATGTCACGGCGCGGAAAAGCAGAAGGGCAAACTGCGTCTCGACTCGCTGGAAGCCACGCTCAAGGGCGGCGAAAACGGCGAAGGCATCGTCAAGGGCGACAGCCTCAAGAGCTCGTTGGTCGTCTCTATTTCCCGACTGGATGAAGACACGGCGATGCCGCCCGACGGCAAGGGCGAGCCTCTGACCCCCGAGCAGGTGGGTCTGGTGCGCGCCTGGATCGATCAAGGCGCGAAGTAACCGCCCCCGATTAGCCAAAGACCAGCGGGAGCGAAGGGAACCCCTTCGCTCCCGTTTTTCTTTATTGTCCGCGTCGATCCGGATAGGCCGGCTTGCGAGGCGTCGGCGGAGGATTCTTCTCCAGAGCCTTCTGCACTTCCTCAATCGCCCGCTCCAACTGCGGATCCACGCCCTTGGCCAGCTGAGTCGGATCATCCACGACTTCAATGTCGGGAACCACCCCGAAGCCTTCGATGATCCACGAACCGTTGAGGTCATAGATGCCAAAGGTGGGAACGGTGACACTGCCGCCATCCACTAGGCCCGGCGCACCGGTGATCCCAATCAGCCCACCCCAGGTGCGTTGCCCAATGAGGGGGCCTAGTCCGCTTTGCTTGAAGTAATACGGGAAACAGTCTCCGCCGGAACCGGACCAGCCATTGATCAACATGGCCTTCGGTCCTTGTTGGGCCGCCGGCGGCCAGGGCCAGTCGAGACCGTCGCGCACGCCCCACCAATTCCGTAGCGGCCGATTCAACAATTCCACGAAGCGATCGGGAATCTGGCCGCCGGAATTGAAACGTTCGTCCACCACCAAGCCGGCGCGGCTCACCTGTCCGCGAAACTGACGCACCAGTTCATTCTGTCCGTTGATCCCGGTGTCCGGGACATACACGTAACCGATGCGTCCCTGGCTCTTCTCCAGCACCCGCTTCCGGTTCTCGTCCTGCCAGGCCAAATGGCGCAAGCGCGCTTCGGAGTCCAGGGTGTTTACCAGCACTTCGCGGGTTCCCGTTAAAGTTCCGTTGGTGGACAGAGTGAGTAGCACCGTGCGGTCGGCGAGGCCTTGGAAGGCTGCCCAAGGATCTTCCGCGGGATCGAGCGGCTCCCCATTCACCGCCAAAAGGTAATCTCCAGCCTTCACCTTCAGGCCGGGCTGTTGCAGAGGCGAACGAACTTCAGAGACGTCCCAAGACGAGGGTTCGATAATCCGCGAAATCTGATACAGCCCGTTCGTCAGAACGAAGTCACACCCCAGATAACCCACCCCGCGACTCGGCGGATTCTCTAGGTCTCCCCCGCTTCGATAGGTATGGGAGGAGTTCAGTTCCCCGATCAGTTCGCCAATGACGTAGTTCACGTCCCAGCGAGTCACCGCGCTGTCGAGCAAGCGACCGTACCGCACTTTCATCAGCGCCCAATCCACGCCGTGCAATTTGGGGTCGTAGAAGTAATCCCGCTGGAACCTCCAGACGTCATTGAAGATCTGGCGCCACTCGGCTTGCGGTTCCACGCGAGTCACAAGATCACCCGTGGGCACAACCTTATCGAGCTTCTGTCCCTCCTTCGGCTCGACCACCGCCCATCGTCCTCCCGAAGCAACCAGCAGCTTGTTGGAATCCGCCGACAATTCGGCCCCACCGCAGTCTCCCAGCACCGTCTTCTCCTCCCGCTTGTCCAAATCGTAGAGGAACAATGTGGCGTCTCCGCCGTCCGCCCCAACCCTGGGCGACCTCCGGTACATCACCTTTCCTCCGGCGAGCGGAATCACGGTGTCATACTGACCCGGAGTGATTGGCAGCATCACCACCCGTCGCTCGAAGTCCTCCAGATCAATCTCGGTCGCTTTCGGAGCATCGGCCTGGGCTACGGCGTTGGTGCCTCCCGCCGGAGCGTTGGTCCCCGCCAGCGCCGTGGTGTTGGTGGAACCCGCCACGGAATTCGTGACCGCTGCCGCCACCGAATTAGTTTCTCCAGCGGAACCAGCCGTGACCGGCGGTGAATTCGTTTCGGCCTTCTTCTCCCGACCCCGCTCTTCTTCGTCATTCTTGGGCGCCAGCGGACTCGGCATTCCCTGCTTCAAGGGCACGACTGCCACCCGGGCGCCATTCGCGTAGATCCACGAGTTGTCGTGCTCGCTGTAAAGCGGACTGAAGTTCCGCACGGTTCGGAAATAAAGATACTTCCCGTCCGGATCGAACGCCGGCAGATCGTCATTGTAGAACCCTTCGGTCACCTGGTGACTCTTCCCTTCCTTCAAGTCGTGCAGGAGAATCGCACTCTGCTGATTCGTCAGATCCTGGCCCCAGGCCATCCAGCGGCTGTCCGGACTCCAACTCACCCGGAAGTTCGCGAGGTCTCCGTGGTACTTCCACCACTGCCGGCCTACGACTTCGTTCGTCGCCCGCGCAAAGTCGTACACCTGAATCCGCATCGCCTGATCGATGAACGCCACCTTCTTCGAGTCTGGCGACCAATACAGGCTGTACCGGAAACCGGGGCCAAGACGGGTCAAATTGGTCTCACCTCCAGTGCCGTCCGCCGCTCGAACCGTCAGCTCATACTCGCCGGTTCGATCCGAGAAGTAAGCGATCAACTTGCCGTCCGGCGACCACGATGGAAATCGTTCCGCGACCCCGGACGAACGGGTCAGATTGCGCACCACTCCCTGTTCTGCCGGCGCCGAGAACACGTCGCCTCGGGCCCCCAGCAGCACACGCTTGCCCGTCGGCGAAATCGAGGCGTCCTGGAGCAGTCCGCTGGCATTGACGTCCCGCGGCTTGAGCGTGGCCTGGTCGGTGACCACTTCGACCTTCACTTCCCGAATCTGCTCCGTCTGATAGTCGAACAGAAACAACTTGCCGCCGTTCTCGAACACCAACTCTTGAGGACCGGCGCTGGGGAAGTGAATGTCCTGATCCGTAAACGTCGTCAGCGCCCTCATCTGGTCGGTCTTGGAATTCCAAGCCCAGAGGTTGGCCCGTTTGGCTTCATTCCGATCGCTCAGGAAGTACAACGTGTCGCCCACCCATTGCGGAATGGAGTCGTCGGAGTCGGACTTCGTCAGATTCCGGGATTCAAGGGTCTCCAGATTGAAGATCCAAATATCCGGGGTCATGCCGCCGCGGTAACGCTTCCAGGTCCGGAAATCGAGCGAGATGGGTGTGTAGGCCAGGGTCTTGCCGTCCGCCTTCACGCTTCCGAATTCGCCGTAGGGCATCGGCAGCTTCGCCGGCAGTCCGCCCTGAGCACTCACCCGATAGAGCTGATTGAAGCGATCCTTGTAGCTGGTCATGGAGGTCGCGTAGAGCAGCTGTTGCCCGTCCGGATACCAGTCAACCAAGCGGTCGGGGGCTCCGTGGTGGGTGATCCGCTTTGGCACTCCACCGGTGGCCGGCATCACGTAGAGGTCGGTGTTGCCGTCGTAGTTTCCGGAGAAGGCGATCCAGGCGCCATCCGGGGAGAATTTCGGGAAGAGCTCCTCACCCCGGGGCGAACTCAGCCGGGTCGCCACCCCTCCTGATTTCGGTACGAGCCAAATGTCGCCGGCGTAGACAAAGGCGATCTGGGTCGCCGAGACATCCGGATACCGCATCATGCGCGCATCAATCGGAGTCGGCTTGTCCTGAGCAAAAAGAGATCCGCACGCGACGAGAAAGAACCACACCCACACTGATCGAAACCGCATGCGCGGGACCTTGCCCGAAGGAAGCGACAGGACCAAATCGAATCCGGCGCGGGTCCTCGTTGCCCGGCCGGGGTCTGCCCCGCTAGCGTCGCGGCATGAAACTGCCGGTCTCCCTCAGCCTTTGTCTTTTGGCCGTCACCCTGCCGGGGAACGCCGCAGAGAACCTCAACTGGCCGGAGTTCCGCGGCCCCGGGGGCAGCGGTTACTCCTCATCCACCCAGATGCCGCTGACCTGGAGCGAAACCAACGGCGTCGCCTGGAAGACGCCCATCCACGGCCGCGCCTGGTCGTCGCCCGTCGTGTGGAACGACCAAATCTGGATCACCACCGCGACCGAAGATGGCCAGCAACTCTCCGCCGTGGCCGTTCACCGGGAAACGGGCAAGGTCCTCCACGACCGGGTCCTCTTCACCGTCGAAAAGCCGCAGTTCGCCCACAAGTTCAACTCCTACGGTTCGCCGACCCCTGCGGTGGAGGAAGGCCGCGTCTATCTGACGTTTGGATCCCCCGGCATCGCCTGCCTGGATACCAAGACCGGAGGCACGCTGTGGGAACGACGCGACTTCGTTTGCAATCACTACCGCGGTGCCGGCTCCTCGCCGATTCTGGATGCCGAGCGATTGTATCTGAACTTCGACGGCAGTGATCGCCAGTACGTCGTGGCGCTCGACAAGAAGACCGGCCGAACCGTGTGGGAGACTCCGCGCAGCATCGACTTCAAGGACCTGGGACCCGACGGCAAGCCAGAGGCCGAGGGGGATTGGCGCAAGGCCTACGCGACCGGCACTCTGGCTCGCTTGAATGGCGTCGAGCAATTGCTCAGTCAGGGCGCCAAGGCGATGTACAGTTACGATCCCCGGACCGGTGCCGAACTCTGGCGGGTCGAGGAACGAACCAGCCATTCCGGCGGAACTCGTCCCGCCGTAGGTCTGGGTTTGGTCTTCGTCCCGACCGGTTGGTCCCAAGGACAAGTGCTGGCCATCCGACCAGGAAAGTCCGGAGAAGTTCTCGACGCGAATGAACCCACCCCAGCGGGCTCCCCGATGGAAATAGTCTGGCGCTCCAAACGGGGCGTCCCCAAGAAGCCGGCGTTGCTGCTCCTGAATGAGCTGCTGTTCGCCATCGACGACAGCGGCATCGCCACCTGCTGGGACGCGAAGACCGGAACCGTGATTTGGAACGAACGCGTCGGCGGCAACTACTCGGCGTCGCCGGTGGCCGCCGGCGAGCGGATCTATGTGTGCAGCGAGGAAGGCAAAACCACGGTCCTCGCCGCATCCCGCACCTTCGCCAAACTGGCCGAGAATCAGCTCGAAGATGGCTTCATGGCCACGCCCGCTCTGAGTGGTGATTCGCTGATTCTCCGAACGAAATCCGCCTTGTACCGGATCGGACGCTAGGTCGCCTTTCTCGTCTCCCAACTTTCCTTTGCTCCCGTGCTGGCCCCCTTGGTCGATGAATTCTTGGTGCATCTGCGGCACGAACGCGGCCAGGCCTTGCACACCCAGCGCACCTATTCCCACGCCTTGGGCCAACTGGTCGCCTGGGCCGAACAACAGGGACGCCAGTCGTGGCGGGACGTCACGCCCGCCGACTTGATGGCTTTCCTGGAACATCAACGGGGCCGACGCCATCTGGACACCCCGGACTCTCCCCAGAAACTAAGTTCCGCCACCCTCTACCTGCAGGTGGCCGCCCTGCGCGCCTTCTTTCGCTTCGGGCTCAACGAGGGCTTCATCACCCAGAATCCCGCCGAGAATCTCTCCCTACCCCGTCGTTGGAAGACCCTTCCCAAGAGTCTGTCCGCCGACGAAATCGACCGCCTGCTCCAGCCGCCGGTCGGCACCGTCACGCCCCGCGATCTCTGCGATCACGCCGTGCTGGAACTGGCCTATGCGAGCGGACTGCGTCTGGCCGAATTGCGCTCCTTGCGACTGGAGCAACTGCATCTGGAAGCCGGCTTCGTCACGGTCATCGGCAAGGGCAACAAGGAGCGCGTGGTTCCCGTGGGCCGGGCCGCCATCGCGGCGCTCAATCGTTACCTGGCGTCCGGTCGACCCAACCTGGTTCGCCCCCGTTCACCGGCCAATGTGTTCCTCACCCAACGCGGCACGGCCTTCGCCCCGGTGACCCTTTGGCTGCGTATCAAGCAATGGGTCAGCCGAGCCGGCATCACCCGTACGGTCACGCCCCACATGCTCCGGCACAGCTTCGCCACCCACCTCCTGGAACACGGCGCCGATCTCCGGGTAATTCAGGAACTGCTGGGCCACACCAGCATCAGCACCACCGAAATCTACACCCACGTCGCCGGACAACGTCTGCGCGACGTCCACGACGAATTCCATCCGCGGTCGGGAGGAAGACCAGCTGAGAGCTGAGAGCTGAGAGACCGAACCGCCTGGTGGGGCGACGCTCCGCGGAGCCGTACGTGTGTGGACTCCTGACGCGTCATTTCGCCGAGACGCGAACGGCTCGGCAGAAGCCTCGCCCTACCCATTCCGACCTCTCAGCTCTCAGCTTCCCGCCCCCGGTGGGGCGACGCTCCGCGGAGCCGTACGTGTGTGGACTCCTACGCGTCATTTCGCCGAGACGCGAACGGCTCGGCAGAAGCCTCGCCCTACCCATTCCGACCTCTCAGCTCTCAGCTCTCAGCTCTCAGCTCTCAGCTCTCAGCTCTCAGCTCTCAGCTCTCAGCTTTCCCTCAGAACGTCGGCCCGAGAATCCAGGGGGCGAACTCCTCGTCGCCCAGTCCCTGCGCTTCGCTCTTGGTCGGTTTGCCATTCGCGACCGCCAAGATCTCCTCGAAGATCCGATGACCAACTTCCTCCACCGTTTCTGTGCCGTCGAGAATGGTACCGGCGTTGATGTCCATGTCGTCGCGCATCCAGTCGTACAGCGTGGTGTTCGTCGCCACCTTGATGCACGGCGCCGGTTTGCAGCCATAGACGCTGCCCCGCCCGGTGGTGAAGACGCCCACGTTGCAGCCGCCGCACACCAGGCCAGTCATGCTGACCGGATCGAATCCCGGGGTGTCCATGAAGGCGAAGCCCGGCCGGTCAATGGTCTCCGCGTACTTGTAAACCGCGCTCAACGGCGCCTGCCCACCCTTGGCCAGCGCCCCAAGACTCTTCTCGTAAATGGTGGTCAAGCCGCCCTCCTTGTTGCCCGGGCTCGGATTGTTGTCGATGGAGGCTCCGAACAACTTCACGTACTGCTCCCACCACCGAATGTGGCCGAGCAACCTTTCGCCAATCTCCCGGGTCAATGCTCGGCGGGTCAGCAAATGTTCGGCCCCGTAAATCTCCGGGGTCTCCGCCAGGACACTGGTTCCGCCCTGACGCACCAGTTCATCGCTGGCCACGCCCAACGCGGGATTGGCCGTGATGCCGCTCGCCCCATCTGAACCACCACAGTTGAGCGCCAAAATTAGCTGCCGCAACGATTGCGGGGTGCGGTGAACGGCATTGGCCACCGGCAACAGCCGGGCCACGGCGGCGACCGCGGCGTCCACGGTCTTCTGAACGCCGCCCTGCTGCTGGATGTTCAGGAACGACGGCGCCGGTTCGCCCGGAAGCAGCTGATCCAGCTTCCCGTCGGCGCGAATGCCGCTGAGCTGATGTCCCTCGCAACCCAGACCAATCATCACGTAACCGAACACATTGGGATGCCGCGCAACTCCGGCGAGTACGCGCTGCAACATCGCGTGGGGTTCCCCCGGCTGCACGCAACAGCCACTCTTGTGCGTGAACGCCAGCACACCGTCCACGTTAGGGAAGTCGCGGTGCAATTGCTCCGGCGTAAACCGGGCCTTCACGTATTTGGACACACTCGCCGAACAGTTCACGCTGGAGATGACCGCGACGTAGTTGCGGGTGCCAGCCCGACCATCGGGACGAGCGAAGCCCTGGAACTGGCGCACCTGCTCCGCCGGCACCGGCGCCAAAGGTCGAATGTCGGTGCCGAACTCGTAGTCCCGGCTGACATCCCGCAGCACGAGATTGTGCGTGTGAACCAAATCCCCCGCCGCGATGGCCCCCTTGGCGAAGCCGATCACCTGCCCATATTTCCGAATCGGTGCGCCATCCGACAGGTCCCGCACCGCCAGCTTGTGGCCCCGACCGGCGGGCTGACGAATGCCAATGACCGCCCCGCCGGATTCCCAGGAGGTGCCAGCCGTCACCGGCTTTTTGAGGACCACGACATCATCGTCAGGATGAAGGCGAATTGAGACATCATTCAGTGCGGACACGGACTCGAGAATACCGGAGTCGTCCATTTCGGGAAGTGTTCGTGCAGACGCCCGGCGACCGAGCACCTCGAGTCGGGTTCCTTCCCGCTGGTCAGCACCGGGCCAAATTCAGTATTCCCGCCGCGTGACGTCCCATCGGATTCTTTCCCTGCTGCCTGCCGCCACCGAGATGATCCACTGCCTAGGCGCCGGCGCCCGCTTGGTGGGACGCAGCCACGAATGTGATTTTCCGCCAGAGGTTCAGGCGCTGCCCGTCGTGACCTCGACCCGGATCGACGCGTCGCAATCCGGGGCACAAATCCAAGCGGCCGTCTCCCAAGCCACCGCCCAACAACAGGCGCTCTTTCAACTCGATGCGCGGCAAATTCGCGCGCTGCAACCCGACCTGATACTCACTCAGGGTCAATGCGACGTCTGCGCCGTGAGCCCAGCGGACCTCGCCGCAGTGCTGGCGGACTGGTCGGGGCCCGCCCCTACAGTGATCTCGCTGGCGCCGGAACGATTTGCCGACCTTTGGACTGACCTGCGTCGGGTCGGCGCCGCCCTGGGATTGCCGGACGAAGGTCGATCCGTGATCAGCACCCTGAAGACCCGGGTGGTGGATGTGATTTCGCAGGTCGCCCGGGCCAAGGAGAAACCCACCGTGGCGTGCCTCGAATGGCTGGATCCGCTGATGGGCGCCGGCAACTGGATTCCCGAATTGGTGGAACTGGCCGGCGGAACTCCCGTGCTGGGACTGGCCGGAGTGCATTCCGGATGGATCACTTGGGATCAATTGCTCGCGACGAATCCTGACGTGTTGATCGGCCTTCCCTGCGGATTCGACCTCCCGCGCAGCCGCTCGGCGCTGGAGGCTTTCCTGAAATTACCCCAGGCCGGCTCACTCCAGGCCGTCCGCACGGGTCGAGTCTTCGCCGCGGACGGCAACGCCTTCTTCAACCGACCCGGCCCGCGACTGGTGGACTCACTGGAACTCCTGACGGAAGTGCTCCACCCGACGCTGTATCCCAAGCCCCAGTTCGCCGGTTCGGGCTGGGTGCCTGTGCCCGCGGTCAGATGAACGACGGTAGCTTTCCTCAGGATCAGATCGTCCGAAAAGTTCATTGGGAACGCGGAGTCAGCGTCTTCGTCCTCGGCTAGCGTGAATTCCCAGAAGGTTCTGCCTTCCTGAATTCATGCCGTCCTATCGTCCCATCCTTCGGCTTTGTCTGCTGCTGCTGGTGTTCGGTGTCACTCTTGGGTCCGCCGCCGAACCCACCGCCTTTCCCCTGAAGGTGAGTCCCTCGCGGCGCTATCTGGTCGATCAACAGGACCGACCTTTTCTCTACCACGCCGACACCGCCTGGATGCTGTTCAACAAGCTGACGGTTCCCGAGGCCATTGAGTACCTCACCCAACGTCAGGCCCAGGGCTTCAATGTCGTTCAGGTTCAATTGACGGGTTTCCTGGGCATGACCAATCGGCAGGGACAATTACCCTTTGCCGGCACTCCGCCCGAACAACGCTTCGATCAGCCCAATGAAGCCTTCTTCGCTTCGGTCGATCAGGTCGTGGAGGCCGCTGGGCGAATGGGCCTGCTGCTCGCCATCGCCCCGGCGTGGTCAGGCTGTTGCGGCGAAGGCTGGGCCGGCCGCGACCGGGAAGGCCGACCCACACCGCTCAACACCAATGGTCCGGAAGCATCCCGGCGCTGGGGACAGTGGCTCGGGAAGCGTTACGGAAAGCACGGGCACATTCTGTGGATCCTCGGAGGCGACAATGATCCCAACAACGCCCGCGAAGAGATTCGGAGCCTGGGACTCGGTCTGAAGGACACCGCCCCAAAGCAACTCATCACCTACCACGCCGCCTCGACCCACTCGAGCACCGACGTTTGGCCCAGCGGCGAACCCTGGCTCGATGTCTCCATGGTCTATACCTACTTCCGCGGCTTCAACAAGGCGTGGAACCGGAATCAACCCGACGTCTATGAAGTGAGTTTGGCCGAGTACGCCAAGACGCCCATCCGCCCCTTCTTCCTCGGTGAATCCACCTACGAAGGAGAACACGACGCCTGGGGCAGCGCACTCCAGGCCCGAAAACAGGCGTACTGGTGTCTGCTGAGCGGTGGCATGGGCCAGGCCTACGGTTCACCCAACTGGAATCTCCCGGAGAACTGGCGCTCGATTCTGGAGCAGCCGGGTGGAATCAGTCTGGGCCACCTGCGACGGCTGTTCGAATCCCGACCTTGGTGGACGCTGATTCCCGATCGCGATCATCAACTCACCCGGGAAGGCCACGGCACCTTCGCCACCAACAACTACGTCACCTCGGCCCGCACGGAAGACCGTTCCTCCGCCTTCGTGTATCTGCCGACCGCCCGTCCGGTGGTGCTGGATCTCACGCAACTGACCGGACCCAGTATCCGGGCCTGGTGGTTCAATCCGCGCACCGGCTCCGCCGAACTCTCCGGCGAACTGCCCCGCGAAGCACGCCGCACCCTGACTCCTCCCGGCGACGGGGATTGGGTGCTGGTGCTCGACGATAGTTCCCGCGCGTATCCGCCGCCTGGCACGCCCCGCCCTTCCCGACCATGATTCCATTCGTCATTGCCGCCTCTTTCGCCGCCGCCACGATCGCAGCCGCCGCCGAACCCCGACCGGTTCAGCCACCACCGGGCAAGGTCGAAGTGTCCTGGGTCGGCAACTCCTTCTCCGGCGCCAGCAATCGGTGGGTGCAAAACTTCTTCATCCACACCGCCGTTCAACCCGACGGCACGGTCAACACCTGGAGCCACTGGGATGAAGGGGGCAAAAAGTTCGGGGTCTACCGCGACGGCGACGTCATCGGCGACACCGACGTTCAGGCGAACAGCCTCGAAACGAAGGATGCCCAGGGACGCCGCTGGCGACTCCGCGTCGACTACACCGACCCCCAACACCAGGAGTGGGAATTCATTCCTCGGGACATCACCTGCGATGACCAACCGGTGACGTTCCCGGGACTGTTCCAACCCACCGCCCTGGCCCTCGCCCGGGATGGCACCCTGATGGTTGCGGATTCCGGCACCGGACCGCGGCAACAGGTATTGTTCTATGACGTGACGCAGCGGGATGCCCCCAAGCTGGTACGAACTTTCGGGGACTACGGCGGAATCGGGTCCGGCACACCAGGCCAGATCACTCCGACCAAGTTCTGGGGCATCCGCGGCATCGGCATGGACGCGCAGACGAATCTCTACGTGGCGCAGAGTGAAATGGGGTCGGTTCTCCGGTCGTTCAGTCCCGACGGCCGACTCCGCTGGCAAGTCTATGGTCCTTTCTTTTGTGACGTCGCCTGCGCCGATCCCTCCAACGACGCCCTCGACGTGTGGGGCATCCAGGAACGCTTCGCGATGGATTGGTCCAAGCCTCCTGGTCAGCAGGCCACCTGGGTCAGCTACACTCTGGATCGCACCCGGTTTCCGGAGGATCCGCGCGGTCTCATGCACGTGAAGCAACAAGGCGAACACGGGCTGACGTCGCCTCAAATGGTCTATCTCCAGGGCCGCCGGTTCCTCTTCGTGGGCGGCATGTTCGCCAGCAACTTCATCAACATCTTCCGGTTCGACGGCGAGATCGCCATTCCCGCGGGACTGATTCTCCAATGGGGTCACGGACTCTACAACACCGACCTGAAATGGCCGCCGCACAAGCCGGAGGGAACCTCCATCTGGCGCGACCTCAACGGCGACGGGAGCTATCAGGCCAACGAGTACGCTCCCAACACCGACCGCATCAAACCCGGTCCGTTCTGGGTGGACCAGAAAGGCAACCTCTGGATGGCCTACGGATTCTTTCGCTACGACTTCCAGGGCTTGGACACTCACGGCAATCCGCGCTACTCGGCGGACAAGATTACCGTGCTGGAAAAACCCCGCGGCGTGGGGACCGTCGCCCGAGTCTGCTATCTGGATGACTCCGACACCCTGATCGTTGCCGAGGAAGGTTCCGACATGCGGCACATCCGTCGGGTCTTCATTTGTCGGGGGTACCTCGCGGGGAATCGCGAGACCGTGTCCTTTGTTCCCGGGGCCGGGGCGGAAGCCAGCTGTGTAACCGCCGCCGGCGATTACGTCTTCACCGGCGGCTGGAAGGAACGCGGTCGCATCTGGGTGAACCGCCTAAGCGATGGCCAGGAACTGGGCGTCTTCGATCCCGGCCCGACGGTGGGTGGCGTGGCCAACACCGGCTGGATTGACCTGCTGACCGGTATCACCGCGTTCCGACGCAGCACCGGCGAGTACCTGGTGTTCGTCGAGGAAAACTACAAGGCCAAATCCCTCATCTACCGGTGGACTCCCTGACCGCTCACTTCGTCGGAACGCGCGCGGGATCGCGGTAGAATTTCTCGAAGCTCCACTTACCGGACGGCAGCTTGGGTCCCATGACCACGTTGGACTTCATACTTTCCACATGACCGTCGGTGAACGAGATCGTTTCCCGCTTCAGATGCCGGTATTGCAGGATGAACAGGTCCTCGTAGGCGAAGAGCATCGAGCCCCAACCCTCGCCCGGATTCGATACCCCGCCGAACGCGTAACTGGCCTTCTGATCGCGAATCTCGGTGAACGCCACCGTGCCACTGGGATTCCTCAGCGTCTCCGGCTGCACCGAAAACCCCGCCGCCATCACGCCGGTCTGACGCGGATTCCCCTCCGACTGCTGACCATTCTCGATGTTGGCGTTGGCCCAGTAGTGTCGCCGACCGAACTTGTGACTGCTGCAGATCAGGAGATTGGTGATGCCTCCGAAGGGCACGACCTGTTCGTCCCACGTCAGGTAACCCTTGGGCGACCGGGAGGAATTCATGGATCCGCAGGGCAGATAACCCCGGTGATCCCCGGCGTAGAGCTGACAGGCCAGGATCAACTGCCGGCAATTGTTGAAGCACCGCGTCTTCCGCGCCTGCTCCTTGCCCGCCGCCAACGCCGGCAACAGCATCCCGGCGAGAATGGCGATGATGGCAATGACCACCAGCAGCTCGATCAGGGTAAACGCAAGGCTGGAGCTGGCTCGCGGGTGGGAGGAAATCATGGGCGGGGTCCGCTGAGATGTACTCTACAAAGGCAATTCCGAATGCTCGCGCGGGTCAAGCATCGGGTTGGACGAAGCCATCGAACGCGTCAATGACGCGAACTGGATTGTGGGTTATGGGACCAAAGCTGGCACGACACGTGCCTTCCTGCTGACGCCTCGATAAGGGGCGGGTGGGGCTAACCATGGATCAGCGCCGGGGATTTACGCTCATTGAGCTGCTGGTGGTCATCGCGATCATCGCGGTGTTGGCCGCCCTGCTGCTGCCCGCCCTGGCCCGGGCGCGGCAGCAGGCGCGAAACATCCCGTGCGTGAACAACCAGCGTCAGCTTCACCTCGCCTGGCAACTCTACGCCGACGACACCGGTCGCCTCCCCCGCAACTGGGACTATGGGTCGGGCTTGGCGCTGCCCACCGCCAATTGGGTAATGGGCAGTATGAGCTACGAACAGGTGCTCTCGGGACCTTTGTCCGATGCGACCAACACCGTCCTACTCGCGGACACCGAACGGACCCAGTTGGCCCGCTACGCCCGTTCGCCCGCGCTGTTCAAGTGTCCCGCCGATGCCTCCTACGCCCTGCGCGGCGGCCGCAAGGTGCCCCGCGTGCGCAGCTACGCGATGAACGGTTCGGTCGGGGAAACTTCCCGCTTTTCCGGCTATGCCAATCCCAACTATCAGCGACTGGACGACCTGCAAAACCCAGGTCCAGCCAAGACCTTTGTGTTCATTGAAGAGCACGAGGACTCGGTCGAGGATGG
>JAFLEF010000070.1 GCA_017309115.1 Verrucomicrobiota bacterium
CACTCCTGCGGAGCCCTATCCCCCGGAACACGAGTGGAACGTCCGCGAAAGTTCACTTCCTGACAGCATCAAAAAATCTGCCACGCAAGGTCCACGCCCACTTGACACGTTGAAAGCCATATCAACGACAGAACTGAGCGACAGCCGCTGACGGTGACGGTGGAGCGCACACGGAGCATCCGAACCGCAGCCCAGCCTCGAACGGAGAAGCGAGGCGGCTGTTCGCTCCAGTGATCTGGTTGGGCCACGTCTCTCGCATACTCACTTCATGATCCCAATCACGATCAATACTGCCAGCAATATCCAGCCAGGAATTGCAAGCGGTGAACGGCGAAACGTCCCGATGCAAATCAACGCAAGAGGGACTACCGCCACTGCGATGGCGATCAAACTCCCTTGGATACGACCGACAATATGTGGTGTCGGGGGCGTTGTGGCGTGGTCAATGACAACGTGTCCCGTGCTCGGGAGAATGATGCCGAGGGACACGAGCACGAGAAAAACTGCCAGTGCCCATCGTACCCAGATCGAGCCTCTTTGGCCGGATGGCTCCATAACGTGTTAATTAGCCCAACGTTTAATCTGCGACTGCCAGTCGTATATTGAGAATGGGGAGTGGTGTCTTTGGGTTCGCTGCAAGCTGTTGGCCATCAGGACACCTGCCGTTGGAAGGCCGCGCTCCGGTTCGTATATCGCGTTCGGCAGATCCGACCGGCCACTCGTTTGTAAGTTGTTCATGATGACCTGAGTTTCTATCCGATATACGCCGGCTGGTTCGTATATTGAAAGTCGAAAGTGCCCTTTAGGAGCCCCTCTCGGCGTACGGCAGCCGTCGGTAGTCGTGCCGGACTACCTCCGACGATTCCGCACTACCCACGACGTCAACGGCATAGGCGTAGAGGGTGCGATTGAGCGGCAGGCTGATCGGCGACGACGCTAGCTAGGGTCCCGGTTGGGTCCTCCAGGTGGACGGTCAACCGGAACTCGGTGGCTGGGTCACAGGTGGCCGAGAAGTCGGTGAGGTCTGACCAAGTCAACGCGTGGGGCACCCGTTTCTGGATAGCCACCCAGGTTACCGTGGGGCTGTACGGGTCCGCGAAGGTGAAGGCCCTGTTCGGGCAGGCCGCCGGGTCCGCCAGATCAGCGCTCGCCCAGGGTTGCTGGCTTGGAGCCGGAACGTTTTTGGTTTTTCGAGTTCGTGGGCGAGGGGACGTGCTTTCTGTAAAAAGAATCTGCGTTTAATCGTTTAATCTGCGGTTCACCCCCGCGGTCGGTCTGAATCGGTCCGGCTCAGATCACTTGAGGCCGGCAGTGGGTGGGTGCAGGGCGTGTAGGGCCCAGTACCAGACAACGCCCAGAAAGCAGAGGTTCAGGGCCACCATGCCGGGGGCGGAGATGAGGAGATCCCGGGCCAGGAGGATCTCCAGGGTATTCATGGCGATGAGCGCAAGGGTCTGCAGGGTGGCGCAAGTTCGGCGAAACCAACCGCTGAACACCCAGATCCCCAGGGCGATTTCTCCCAGTCCAATGATGATCGTCGCGGGTGCGGCCACGGAATCGCCCAGGACCCGGCCCACGATCCCTTCGTGCCGCGGGATCTGCCCCAGCACCTTGCTCCACAGACCGTGGAAGATCCACACCCCACCGATCAAGAGGCCGCAAAACCCGGGACGCCAAAGAGCGGGAGCCTTCATCCCAGGAAGCCGCTCTGACGGGCAGCACAAAGGGTGAACAGGGTGGTGAGGGCCATCCAGATTCCGGTGAAAAGCCAATGAATTGCGATCTCGAACCGTTTCCCGCGCCAGAGGTCACGTCGATAGACGAACCACTGACAATAGAGGCGCGCCGCCCAGAAGGCCGCCAGCAGCCAGGAGGCCCAAGCTGCGGCGCGGGATCGTTCGAGCAACACCGCCGGATCGAGCAGACAGGGCAGGCCCATCCCGACCAACAGCAGGCAGATAAAGAAGGCGTGAACATGGAAAACGTCTTCGTTCACCGGTGACAGGCGGGCGGTTTCCTCGCGCCAGCGCAGATGACGCCCGATCGGAATATGCAGGGCGGCGAGCAGAATCAGGCCCGCCCCGGCCAGGCGCAGGGCCGGTTCGAGGAGTTCAGTCATGGGGGCGAAGCACGAAGACGCGAACGAAGGGGGTGATGCGGAACGAGTCGGCGCAGCTTAGGCCGACGCTTTCCCACGCGCGGCGCCAAGTGGCGGCAGAGTGAAAGTGCACGAAGCCGGGTCCGAAGGCCATGAAGTTGGCGACGTCCCGAAGGTGCTCCACCAGGACGATGCGCCCGTCGCGGGTCAGGCAGCGGCGAGCTTCGGAAAACCAAGCGGCGCGGTCGGCAGCGGAGCGGAGTTCGTGGATGGCCAGGGCCCCCAATACGGCGTCGAAAGCGCCGTCGGCCGTGGGCCAGGCGGTGTGGGGCGCGGTCAGGGTTCCGGGCGCGGGTGGAAAGAGCCGACGGGCCCGGCGAATGGAAGGTTCGCTCATGGTCGCTTCGGCATAGTGATCCAGAAGAGTCAGCGACGCCGGGGACAGCGTGTCATGGACGAGCGCTGAAACTTCATCGTAGCCGCAGTGGCAGATGGCGATGTGTTGCGGCGATTGGGGCAACGCCCGCGCCAACCACCGGCCCCGATGCAGATCGGAACGGTCATAGACGAGGTGCGAGGCGAAGAGCGATCCGCCGAGGAACCAGAGGGCGCTCGCCAGTGCGCCCAACGCGGCGATCCGGGTCAGGACCGCATCTGCCACCACGAGCGTGCCCACGCTCGCGACGGCGACCGCCAGGGCGGCGGCGTAGAGCGGCCAGTTGAACCGTACGACCCGCCAGGTCCCGGTGAAGGGGGTCCGGTCAGTCATGCGAACCGGTGTTTCCCGGGGTTACCACCCGGCCGCGCGCCCAGCGATACGCGACGTTCTCCACGGCAAACGCGTTCGCCAAAAGTGGCATCGCTTCACGAAACGGCGGCTCCTGGAAGAGAGCGACTTCACACCGTTCCACGGCGATGGGTCGCGGCGTCCAGTCCGCGCGGGAGCCTTCAATGATCACGAACCGTCCGTCGCCTTCGTCGTCGAACGTGAAGGGCATCGGCCCGGCGAAACGTCGGGCCGCGTGCCAGTCCGCGAACGGGGAACCGGCGGGGGGCGCGGCGGCTTCCATCTCGGTGTCGAAGGACACGTCCAGCGTCGTCGCGCCGTCCGGACGCCGAGTGCGAACCTGCCACCGATGGCCGTTGCGCTGTTCGTCCACCAACACGCGCCGGTAGTTGTAGTGAGTGAGGAGATTGCCCGACCAGACCATGCGCGCCTGGTCGGTTTCGCTCCGAAGAATCTTCAGGCCCCGCAGCCGCCGGCCATCCGAGTCGGTCAGCCGGGCGAAGATGCGGTAGCCGGCGAGAAAGAAGTTTTGTCCGAGAAACGGGGGAAGAAAGACCGGCCGCAGACCGCGGGTCCAGACCAGCGCGACGGTCACGAATCCCCATCCCTCATAGGTGTCGAGGACAAGTGGAGCGGGCAGGAGCGGATGCAGCAGCGCTTCGGGAAAGGCGAACGACACGGCCACAACGCGTTCGAAGTGCGCGACCACCGGGAACGGATGCCGCTGGAGGCGCTGGATCAGCGTGGCCACGCGGCACTGGTATCGCGGAGTTGACCGGCAAGGCAACCGCAGAGGCGCCCGGCCGACCGCCGCACTTGCGAATCGCCAGCGGTCGCGATGAGACTGGCGGAGTTCGAACCTTCCCTTCCGGTATGCCCACGTACGAACTGGCCCAGTTGAACATTGCGTTGATGAAGGAATCCTTGGAGTCGCCACGAATGGCGGATTTTGTGGCGAACCTCGACCGGATCAATGCGCTGGCGGATCAATCCGCTGGATTCGTCTGGCGGTATCGCACCCCGCAGGGAACCACCGAGGAGCGGGAACTCTTTGGTGAAAAGGCCCTGGTCAACGTCTCGGTGTGGCAGGATCTCGAATCCCTGCGGCAGTACGTGTACCAGTCGGCGCACCGGGACATCATGCGGCGGCGCGCGGAGTGGTTTGAGTCCATGAGCGAGGCGTTTCTGGTGTTGTGGTGGGTTCCGACGGGACATCGTCCAAGTCTCGCGGAGGCGCGCGAACGATTGGAGTTGCTCCGAGCGCAGGGATCCACCGCGGACGCGTTTACGTTTCGGCAGGCATTTGCGGCGCCGACCCCGGGCCGCTCCGGTGCGGACGCGTGAGTTGTTTCCGTCCGATTTTTGGGTTGCACCGGCCGGGATCCGCGGAGGGAAATACGATCATGCAAACCGAGCCCACCCTCCAGGATCTGGCGGCCTCCTCGTCTTCCCGTCGCAGTTCGCCGCGTTGGGTGGCTACCGCGCCGGAGGACGAGCAGTATCCGCCGGTGGGCGACGCCTTCGCTCAGCAGTTCCGTCCGCCGCCGGCAAGTTCTTCGTCACGACCCTCTTCTCCGAGACCTTCGTCCCCGCCGCGCTCCTCCTCGCGCCGTCCATCGTCTCCACCCTTGGTGCAGTCGAGTTCCCAGCTGCCCAGTTCCCCGCCACGTCCCGGTCCAAAGCCCTTTGCGGAAGGAACGACAATGACGGAGAAGATCCTCCTGCTGACGTGCCTGGTGTCACTGGCGACCAATCTCCTCACCCTGCTGGTGGTGGGAGGCGGAGTGGTGTTGGTGATTTTGTCGATTCTGAACGACTGATTCGCCGCGGTGCCGCAAACCAGGGCCGCCGCCATGACGAAGCTGATCCTGACCTGCGATCTTTGTCCGGGCGACATTGTCATGCTCACCGCGGCCGTGCGGGAGTTGCACGAGCATTACCCGGGGCAGTTTCTGACCGACGTGCGCACCTCGTGCCCGGAGTTATGGGAGCACAATCCCTATCTGACGCCGTTGTCCGTTGATGATCCCGAAGTCCGGGTGCTCGCCTGCGAGTATCCGCTGGTCAATGATTCGAACACCGCCCCATATCACTTCATCCACGGCTACACCCAATTCTTGGAACGCGAGTTGGGAGTCATCCTGCGTCCCACACGCTTTCAGGGGGACATCCATCTTTCGGACGACGAGCGGTGGTGGCTGAGTCAGGTGGGTGAAGTGTTTGGGGACGAAGTTCCGTTCTGGGTGGTGGTGACCGGCGGTAAGACCGACTACACGACGAAGTGGTGGTTGCCGGAACGCTTCCAGGACGTGGTGGATCATTTTCGCGGCCGGTTGCTGCTGGTTCAGGTCGGGGCCGGAGGGGATCCACATCCGGACCTGCGGGGAACGCTGGATTTGCGGGGTCGGACGTCGCTGCGGGAGCTCGTTCGGCTGGTGTATCATGCTCAGGGCGTGTTGTGTCCGGTGACGTCCGTGATGCACTTGGCGGCGGCGGTGGAGACGCCGGTCGGGCGTCCGCCGTTGCGGCCGTGCGTGGTGGTGGCGGGCGGACGGGAGCCGCCGCATTGGGAAGCCTATCCGCACCATCACTTTCTCCACACGCTGGGGGCGCTGCCGTGTTGCGAAGCCGGTCCCTGCTGGCGTTCGCGCGTCGTGCCGCTGGGGGACGGTTCCGAGCACGATTCGCCTTCGTGGCTGTGTCAGGACGTCCGGCCGGGTCCCGTGCCGCACTGCATGGAACTCATCACGTCAGCGGACGTGATTCGGCGAATAGAATGGTGCCTGACGGGCGGCCGCCACGGAGTATTGGATCCGGACGCCGCCCGCCAAGTGGAACAGAAGTTACGGGAACAGGGCCGTTGGTAGGCACTGGGCGGCCATAGTTTTTCGGCGGATCGCCCCAGAATTGATCCATTTGGCAACCGGATTGATGGGATTGTCCCCTCCTTCGAAGTCAATCTTCCGTGGATCATTAGCTTTCCCGCATCTTTCCAATGCGAAGTCCTATTTACTGCCATGATGCCTCCGAGGTTTCCCTGAGGGAACTGCGGAACACGGCGAATGACAGGGCGGGTTCCGGCCGTTCCTTCCGCGGGACTTCAACCATCGGAAGCTCCTCCACCAAAACTCTGATCCGCACCATGCTTGCTTCCTTTTCCCAGCTGTCTCCCGGGAATGCTTCGTCTCGGAGTCTCCTAGCCCGGATATTTCACACTCTTTCTGCTGTGGCTGGCTGCAAGCCCGTCTGGCGGCGTTGGCCTCGGGTTTCTCGCCGGAAAGTATGTCCTCATACAGCCCGGTTCGGAACCGCTTCGGCCGCCTTGCCAGACGGGCTTTCGCTGCGCCTCGCGACGAAAGCCTGTGAAATATCCGGGCTAGGCCTCGTCCTAATGGGGTTTTTGTCGGCACTGAACGTCGGGGCTGCTTCCATCAATTGGTACGTTCCCAAGCCGGAGTATTCCATCGCCCGGAATTGGAACGAACGCATTCTGGAAGGCATCCGGATGGATACCCCTCATCCGCCCGGACAGGCCCGTAATCTCTTCTCGTTCTCCGTCTGCATGTATGACGCCTGGGCGGCGTTTGACACTAATGCCGTGGGTTTCGTGTATCGGGAAAAGCACACCGCCCCGGACCTGGCTGCGGCGCGACGCGAAGCGATCAGTTACGCGATGTACCGAATGATGCTGGAACGTCATGCCTTCTCCCGGACGGCGACGAATCAGGCGGACGCCAATCCGGCTTTCATGACGGCGCTGGGCTACGATCCGTCGAACGTTTCGCGCGATCCGTCCACTCCGGCAGGCATCGGCAACCGGATTTACGATGCTGTGTCGGCGTGGTTTTTGGAGGACGGCTCGCGACAGACTGCCGGCACGCCCTTTCCCATGGCCAATCCGCCGGTCGCCTATCCGGATTATCCTCCGGGTCATCCCCGCCGGTATGTTTTTGCGAATCCGCTGATGAATCCGTTCCTGCCCGGAATCGACGACGGCACCAACAACACCGTGGTGGACGTCAACAAATGGCAACGGTTGATCGTGGCCGGGTCTATTGACCAGAATGGTTTTCCGCAGAATCCGGTTCAGGGATACCTGGGGGCGCAGTGGTTGTGGGTGCGGGCTTTTTCGTTGGGTCGGACCGATGAGAACCGGCCTTGGATCGATCCGGGTCCACCACCGTTTCTGGGAACGGCGACAGACGCCCAGTTTAAGGAAAACCTGGTGGCGGTGATTCGTGCCAGCAGTGAGCTCAGTCCGGACGACGGTGTGATGGTCGATATCTCGCCGGCGACCATTGGGGGCAACACATTGGGAGCGAATGATGGCCACGGGTACGATACCAATCCGATCACGGGCAAGCCCTACGTGGCCAATCCGGTGTTGAGGGGCGATTTCACTCGGGCGCTGGCTGAATTTTGGGCCGATGGGCCGTCTTCCGAAACGCCTCCGGGACACTGGAACGCCATTGCAAACCATGTTTCTGATGACCTGACCACCTACCGCATTGGTGGCGTTGGTCCCGAAGTGGACCGCTTGGAGTGGGACGTGAAGCTCTACTTTTCGCTAAATGCCGCCGTTTTCGATGCCGGTTGCGCCGCTTGGAGCATCAAACGGTATTACAACGCTTGGCGTCCTCTTTCGGCGATTCGTTATTGCGGAGGAAAAGGCCAGTCCAGCGATCCCACTTTGCCGTCGTACCACACGAACGGGTTGCCCTTGGTTCCGGGCCTGATCGAGTTGGTCACTCAGGACACGGTGAACTCTGGTCATCACGCTGGCCTCATCCCGGGGAAGATTGCCGTCTTCTCTTGGCCGGGGCAGCCGCAGTTTCCCGTGGACCAGACCAGTGGCGTGAAATGGATCCATGCGGAGGACTGGATGCCGTATCAGAAGAAGACGTTCGTTACTCCCGGATTTCCCGGTTACGTCTCGGGACATAGCACGTTTAGTCGCGCGGCGGCGGAAGTGATGACTGGCTTTACAGGGAGCCCTTGGTTTCCGGGCGGCCTGGGGAGCTACACGATCACCTATTTGGTCCACGAAGCGGGTCCGACCCAGCCGGTAACGCTGCAATGGGCGACTTACTATGATGCTGCTGATCAGGTTGGTTTGTCTCGGATTTGGGGCGGAATCCACCCTCCGGTCGACGACTTAGCGGGCCGTCATGTGGGCGCACAGGTGGGCCAGACGGCGTGGGCTCTGGTTCAGAAGTATTTCGATGGAACGGTCTCGGCTATGGAGATCAATGTCGCGTCCCGACCGCTCACCGATGGCCAAGTGGAGTTGCGATTTAACGCAGTTCGTGGGTTGCACTATCAGATTCACACCGCGGCCAAGCTGGAGGGTCCCTACGTTGCTGGTGACTCCTCCTTGGCTCTGGAGACTTCCTTGGTCAGCACCAATGCGCCGACCGAAAGCCAAAAGTTCTTCCGTGTCACTTCTTCGCTCAAACCCTGAGGCCGGAAGAGGTCTGGGGCGGGCTCTGCGTCTGTCCCGGTATGGAATAGCCGGGTCGCTAAACCTGAAGGTTTCGGCGGCCCGGCCCGCTTTGATGGCGTTCACGCTGATCGAACTGCTGGTCGTCATTGCGATTATCGCAGTCTTGGCGGGTCTTTTGTTGCCAGCGCTCGCGAAGGCCAAAAGCAAAGCCCAGCGGATCACCTGCGGGAACAATCTGAAACAGATCGGCTTGGCGATGCGACTTTGGGGCGACAATCATCAGGGGAGATTTCCCTGGAGGGTGGAAACAGCGGCCGGCGGAGGACGGCCGGATGGGACTGGTACCAATCGGGTGAACTTCCAATTTTCGCTGGTATCCAACGAATTGGTGACTCCCAAGATCCTGCTCTGTCCCGCCGACGTCCGAAAGGTTCCAGGCACCAATTTCGCCTCCTTGGTGCTGACCAATATCAGTTATGCCTTGTGCAACGAGGCCACTGAGAATCGGCCCCGAGTCATTCTGGCCACGGATCGAAGCATGAGTGGATTCGACTTCACCGGCCTGCCCAACAATATCAGCTGCTTCATTCTCACTTCCGCCGAAACGGGGGCGAGAACCGCCCGCTGGCGAAAGGGAATCTGCCACGGCGCCAATGTGGGTATGGTGACGCTGGGGGACGGTTCGGTTCAGCAGTTGAACGACGCCCGGTTGGTGCAGACGCTGCTGGAGTATGATCCAGCGACCGAGACCGACGACGGGAATCTGCAGTTCTACTTCCCCTGACGGAGCAAACAGACTCCCGACCGCCGGATTGGACTTCTCGCGCCGTCTGGAGATACTGGCCGGGCGTGACGTATCCGATTACCGAAATGACGCAGGCTCTGCTGGCGAGCTATCGGCGGCATGGCGGCATCAATCATCTGGACGGAGTCAACCTGCCTTCCCGAGAAGCGGTGGTGGATATCACCCGGGATCTCCTGCGGTTGGTGTTCCCCGGCTTCTTCGACGACCGGGTGGTTCATTCCTCGGAGTTGCAGGCGGAGACCGCCCTGTTGCTGGATTCCGTGGCTGGACGTCTCGAGGACGAGATTTACAAGAGTTTGCGCTGTTTCGGTTGCCCCGACTCGGGCTTGCGAGATTCCCGGCCGGCGGCTTCGGACCTGACCAGTGAGTTCCTGCGTCAGGTCCCGGTGGTTCGGGAAAAGCTGCAAACGGATGTCGAAGCGGCGTTTCAGGGGGATCCGGCCGCGCGAACCCGTGAGGAAGTCATTCTCGCCTATCCGTTTATCGAAGCCATTGCGGTGCATCGGTTGGCTCACGAGCTGCACGGTCGGGGGGTTACCTTATTGCCCCGGATCATGAGTGAGTGGGCGCATAGCCGGACCGGCATGGACATTCACCCCGGTGCCCGCATCGGAACCCATTTCTTTGTCGACCACTGCACCGGGACGGTCATTGGCGAGACGGCGGAACTGGGCAACCACGTGAAGTTGTATCAGGGCGTCGGCTTGGTGGCCCGGTCGCTGGCTGCGGGTCAGGCCCTGCGCGGGCAGAAGCGACATCCTACGTTGGAAGATCGGGTCACAATTTACGCCAATGCGACTATTGTCGGGGGCGATACCGTCATCGGGGCCGGTTCGACGATTGGCGCCAACGTGTTTCTGATGCAGAGCATTCCTCGGGACAGCTTGGTGCTCATGGAAGACATCAAGGTGCGGGTCATGCCCAAGCGGGAACGGGAGACGGTGGTCGATTTCCAGATCTGAGTTGGCGAAGTTCGGTCCTGATCTCCGATGCACATTCGTCCCGCTGTTTTAGCTGATCTTCCGGTGTTGGTGGATTTCAACTGCCGGTTGGCGCGGGAGACTGAAGCCAAGGAATTGGATCCCCAGGTGGTCACTGCCGGGATTGCGGCGTTGCTGCGGGATTCCGGCAAGGGAAGGTATTGGGTGGCAGAATTGAACGGAGAGACGGTCGGGCAGGTCATGGTTACCTACGAATGGACCGACTGGCGCAACGGCATTTTTTGGTGGCTACAGAGCGTGTATGTCCGGGCGGATGCCCGGGGTCGGGGCGTTTTCACCGCCTTGTTTCGGGAAGTTCAACGAATGGGCGCACTCGAGCCCGACTTTCGGGGATTGCGCCTGTATGTCGAAGAACACAATCAACGCGCTCAAGCGGTGTACCTCCGGCTGGGGCTTACCCGTACCGGATACGAAGTGCTGGGAACGCCCGATTAAGTTGTCGTTCCTGGATTTGCGCTTGCGTGGCGGGGAGGGAATGACTTTGTTCGCGGCGATTTCCGAGACCGTCTTGCATGAATGATGTCCGTCAGTTTATCGAGAGTTTGCCCTACAAGGCGCAGCTGCTGGTGGTCGCGGCCGTCTGGGTGGTGCTGTTCCAGTTCCTGGGCAACTCCAGCTTTGGCTATGCCGATACCGCTTCGCTTTTCACTTGGGTGGTGGCCAATTACGAAGCGAATCCGGACGATTCCCTGGGCTACCTGATTCCGCCGTTGATTGCGGTCCTCCTGTTCATGCGGCGGGACGAACTGATTCCGCTGGAGAAGCGTCCCTGGCCGCCGGCGCTGGTGCTTCTGAGTCTGGCGGTGGTGCTGCATCTGTTCGGCTATCTGATTCAGCAAGCCCGGGTTTCCCTGCTGGCGTTCGGCCTCGGTATTTACGCCCTGACTGGCCTATTTTGGGGACCGAAGTGGTTGAAGGCGACGTTCTTCCCGTTTGCCTTGTTGATTTTCACCGTCCCCCTGACGGCCTACACCGACTCGCTCACCTTTCACCTGCGGCTGTTGTCGACTCAGTTGGCGACTGGATTTTGCAATACCGTCCTGAACCTGAATTTGATTCGGGAGGGCACCATGGTGTTTCACGCCTTGCCCAACGGCACCAAGGGGTTTGAGTTCGAGGTGGCGCCGGCGTGCAGTGGGATCCGCAGTCTGACCGTCGTGTTCCTGCTCACCCTGGTGTACGGGTACATGCAGTTTAACAGTCTGTGGCGTCGGTTGTCGTTGGTGGTGGCGGCCATTCCGCTGGCGGTACTGGCCAACGTGGTTCGGTTGATCATTGTGTTTACGGTCGGCGAAGCCTGGGGCGGCGATGCCGGGAAGCGCATTGAGACCAATTTGGGATTTGTGACCTTCATTGTGGCGTTGGGCGGAGTGATGCTGCTGGGTCGCTTTCTCAAGGAACCTTCGGCGCCCCGATCGGAACCCCTGCCGTCACATCCTGCTCCTGTGAATCCATGAAACGCTTGGCAAACATCTTGGCGGCGGTCGCCCTGGGATTGATCGGCCTGACGGGC
Organism: Verrucomicrobiota bacterium; assembly: GCA_017309115.1. Taxonomy (GTDB): domain Bacteria; phylum Verrucomicrobiota; class Verrucomicrobiia; order Limisphaerales; family UBA9464; genus UBA9464. Next base: position 11,648 of record JAFLEF010000070.1, read on the forward strand.
TGGTTGGTCGGCTCGATGGCCAGTCGCCAGACCCTGGATCGCCCCGGGGTGAAACTGTCGTCGGTGCCGTTGATTGGGGAGGATGGGCGTCTGGCCCGAAGCAACACGGTGGCGTTGCCCACTCAAATTGACGGATATCGCTTCGAGACGCTGCCTGTTTCCAACGTCGAACTGACCAGTCTTCCCGCCGATACGGTGTTCGGTCGCGGCCGCTACATCCGATCCGATGGGTCGTGGGTTCAGCTCAGCATTGTGGTGATGGGCACCGATCGAACCAGTATTCACCGGCCGGAGTACTGTCTGACCGGCGTGGGATGGAAGGTCTTGGAACAGACCGACAAACCCTTTGGCGAAAGTGGTCCAGGTCCGCGGCGGGTGCAGCGGTTTGATTGCCGACTGCGCACGGAGTCGGGTGGGCGACCGATGGACGTGAGTGGCGTCTACGTGTTTTGGTTCGTGTCCAAGGACAAACAGACCTCCAGTCATTGGGAGCGTCAGTGGTGGATGGTCCGGGATTTGGTGACGCGGGGCGTCCTGCAGAGGTGGGCCTACGTTTCTTTTTTTGCCCCGTGCGCGCCGGGGGAGGAGGAGGCGGCCTACCAACGGGTATCCGAATTGATTAGGTCCACAGCTCCCTACTTTGAAGTGTCCCCCGAGGTGGCTTCGCGTTAGGATAAGTCATCCGCAAACCCCACCACGCGTCTGACGACGCCGTGATTTAAACGGATTCTCATGCTCGGTCGGGAACGACAGCTTTACGCGAAGTTTCAGAAGCTCTTCGATGCCGTTCTGTTCGGCGTCGCTTGGTGGTTTGCGCACCTGCTTCGGTCGCTGCCGCTGTTCGATTCGGCGAACCTCATCGATCCATTCGCCAACTACTTCTGGTTGCTGGCGGTCATTGTTCCGCTGACCCCGTTTGTCCTGGAATTGCAGGGATTTTACCTGCGGCCGCTGCTGTTTTCCCGGCGGGAAACCTTCTGGCAGCTGCTGCGGGCAGTGTTCTGGATCAACATCGCGGTCATCATTGCCCTGTATTTCCGGAAGGCGGAAGGCGCGCGCGGTGTCACCCTGTTGTTTGGGCCGATTGCCCTGATGGTGGTGTTCCTGAAGGAGGAAATCATGCGGGGCTGGGCGCTGTCCCATTTGGGACGTCACGCCACGCGGAAGCGGGTGATCCTGATTGGCGGTCGGGAGGAGACGGCTGGAGTGGAGAAGGCGTTGAAAGTGGGTGCGCTGGGTGAAGTGGAAATCATTCTGCGGGTGGATTTGAAGGAGACGCCGGCTCGTATGCTGCCCGAGTTGCTCCACGAGACGTCAGCCAATGCGGTGTTGGTGGCGCCGCGCCAGATCGTTTTCGGGGAGATTGAGCAGGCCATCCAGGCCTGTGAACTAGAAGGTGTTGAGGTGTGGCTGTTGGCCGACTTTTTCCAGACGCGGCTTTCGCAGACTTCGGTGGACGAACTGGCGGGACATCCAGTGCTCGTGTTCCGGACGGGTCCAGAAGCCTCCTGGCAGGCCATGGTTAAGGCCGGCGTGGATTTCGTGGGTTCCCTGGCTCTGATCTGTTTGGTGTCGCCGATTATGGTGCTGGTCGCGCTGCTCGTGAAGTTCACCTCGCCGGGACCGATCCTGTTCCGTCAGCAACGTGCCGGTCTGAATGGACGTCCATTCACCATGCTGAAGTTCCGGACCATGGTGACCAACGCCGAGCAGCTGAAACAGGAATTGGAGCAGTTGAACGAGATGTCCGGTCCGGTCTTCAAGGTGTCCAACGATCCCCGAATCACCCCCATTGGGCGCCGCTTGCGCCGCTGGTCGTTGGATGAGCTTCCCCAGTTGTTCAACGTGTTGCGGGGCGAAATGAGCCTGGTCGGACCCCGCCCGCTGCCGGTCGAGGAAGTCCGGCGCTTCGATGATCCGGCTGATCGCCGGCGTTTGAGTGTTCGTCCGGGACTGACGTGTCTGTGGCAGGTCAGCGGTCGCAATCAGGTCAAGGACTTCAAGGAATGGGTGCGGCTTGATCTGGAGTACATCGACAACTGGTCGCTGTGGCTGGACTTGAAGATTCTGCTCCGGACGATTCCGGCAGTGTTTACTGGCACCGGCGCGAAGTAGTGAGGTTTTCGGTTTTCGAAATTCGTTTTTTGACCGTTGATTGCCGGGGTTCGGCGTTCGCTGAACCACCGCATGACCACCAAGACCAAAAAACGTCGTTCTCCCTCCACCCCCACTTCCGTCGTCACCGGCGGGGCTGGCTTCCTCGGTTCCCATCTGGTCGATGTCCTCCTGTCGCGCGGACACAGGGTCATCATCATCGACAACCTGATCACGGGATCCACTGACAACATCGCCCACCTCGCCGGGCATCCGGATCTCAAGTTTATCAAGCAGGACGTCACCGAGTTTCTCTTCCTGGCGGGACCGGTGGATTACGTGTGGCACTTCGCGTCGCCGGCGAGCCCGATTGATTACCTCGAGCTGCCGATTCAGACGCTCAAGGTTGGTTCCCTGGGCACGCACAAGGCGCTGGGCTTGGCGATGGCCAAGGGGGCGCGTTTCCTCCTGACCTCGACCTCGGAGATTTACGGCGATCCGCTGATTCACCCGCAGCCCGAGAGCTATTGGGGCAACGTCAACACCATTGGACCGCGCGGCTGTTACGACGAGTCCAAGCGGTTCGCCGAGGCGATGACGATGGCTTACTTCCGGGAGCATCAGGTGCCCACGCGGATTGTGCGCATCTTCAACACCTATGGACCGCGCATGCGCTTGAACGACGGCCGAGTCGTGCCGGCGTTCCTGGGTCAGGCGCTGACCAACAAACCCATCACCATCTTTGGCGACGGCAAGCAGACCCGCTCGTTCTGTTTCGTGAGCGACCTCATCGAAGGCATTTACCGATTGATGATGCTGGAGGGCAAGGAAGCGCATTTGCCCACCAACATTGGAAATCCCCACGAGCTCACCATGCTGGAGTTCGCCCAGGAAATAATTCGCGCGACGGGCTCGAAGTCCAAGCTGGTGCACAAGCCGCTTCCGCAGGACGACCCGAAGCAACGTCGGCCCGACATCACCCGGGCGAGCAAGGTGCTGAAGTGGGCGCCTCAGGTGCCGCTGGCGGAAGGACTCCGCAGCACGATCGATTACTTCCGGAGCCGGATTTGAGCCGGGTTACTTCAGTCCGCGAATCTCGGCATTGGCGCTGCGCAGGCGGCTGGCGAGAACGCCCACCAGATTTGAGGTTAGCTTGGACTGGAGGTGTTCCAGTCCTTCCTGGGGCAGTCGGTCGAAGGCTTCGAAGGAAAGCCGCAACGTTTTGATGGGTTGCAGCGCGCGCACCGTGGCAGAGCGGGGCGCGCGATCGGTCAGGGCCAATTCTCCAAAACTCATTCCGGGTCCCAGCCGGCTGATCATTTGTTCCGCGCCTTCGGGCGTGGTGAGGAAAACTCCCACTTCGCCCTGCAGCAAAAAATACATCGCATCGGCCGGGGAACCGGCGATCAGAACATTGGTTCCCGCCGGCAGGTCCTCAGCGGCAAGGCGCGAAGCCAAGTCTTCCAGTTCCCCCGGTGAAAATCCCCGGCAGAGTTCCTGATGGGCCAGGGGAGCCTCCAGCAGGGTCTGGGCGGTCGGAGTGTGCTGGCGCAATACCTCGCGCTCGCAGGCTTCCAGCGCTTCATCGACGAGATCGTGCTGACAGATCTGTTTCCAGCCGCCTTGGTCGAGTCGGGAAACGATGAATTCCTGGAGGGTTCGGCGTTCGGCTGCGCCGGTGAGAAACACCTTCACGCCCTGACGCAGCAGGACCTCGCGTAGCTCCAGCAAGAGCCGGCAGGCGGCGCGGTCGATGTCCACCACCTGGCTCAGATCCAGAATCGCGTGAGTCGCGTTGCGCGCATCTTCCATTACGGCGCGAATGACGGGTTCGAGCGTGGCAAAGATCAACCGGCCCCGCAGAGGATAGATCCGAATGCCGTGACCGAACTGGCGTAGCAACTCCAATTCCCCCCGTGGACGCAGCCGTTTGCTGCGGACGTCCGCGCCGGTCTGGATCGCCCGGAGTGCCGGGGTAATGACGCGCGGGGTGTTAAAGAGGTGCAGTCCAAAGTCGTTGGACAGGTCATTGCAGACCCGGATTCCCCGGACGGAATTGCCCTTGGCATCCAGCGGTGGAGAGAAGACGCCCACGCCCAGTTGACCCGGCAGCACAGCGAGAATGCCCCCGGCGACGCCGCTCTTGGCGGGCATGCCCACGTTGTAGATCCATTCGCCGGCGTAGTCGTACATGCCGCAGGAACTCATGATACTGAGCAGACGTCCGGTGTTCTGGGCCTGCAGGACGCGTCGGCCGGTGAGGGGGTTGATTCCGCCGCTGGCCAGCGTCGCGGCCATCACGGCCAAGTCTCGGCAAGTGACGGCCACCGAGCATTGGCGGAAGTACAAGTCGAGGGGATCCTCGGGATCGCCGGTCAGGATATCCGAGTTACGCAGGAGATGGGCGATGGCGCGATTGCGGTGTCCGGTATCCCGTTCGGATTGATAGATGGATTCGTCGAGGACCAACGGATGTCCGGCGAACTCGCCGAGAAACTCGAGCAACGCCTGGCGCCGTTCCTCCGAAGTGTTGCCGGGAACCAGGCTGGTGGTGGCGATGGCTCCGGCATTGATCATCGGGTTCAGTGGACGGCCGGTCTGCGGATCCAGGCTGATCGAGTTGAAGGCTTCGCCCGAGGGTTCCACGCCTACCTTGGAAAGCACGCGTTTGAGTCCGGCGGCTTCCAGGGCGAGTCCGTAGACCAGCGGTTTCGAGATCGACTGAATCGTAAAGGGAATCTGGCTGTCGCCGACCTCGTAGACCTGTCCGTCGACGGTGGCCACGGCGATGCCGAACCAGCCGGGTCGGGCGCGGCCGAGTTCCGGGATGTAGGTCGCGACGGCGCCATCTTCCAGTCGGGCAAACTTTCCGTGGAGATGGCGGAGGTATTGTTCGATTGGGGAGTTGGACGGAACGCTTTGCATGGTGAAGTCCCAAACGTGATGGGCCGAGCGCGGAGAGAATTCCCGAAGTCGTCACAAACTCAATGTCCCATCACGTTTGAGAGAAGGAAAACGTGGGTGGACGCCAACCTAGGCCAACGGGACTGTCTGGGTTAGCCTGACCGCGTGAACGTCACAGTGCGTGGCCGATCCCGGCATTTCCGAACGGTGGAGTTTGAGGCCGCTGCGAATTCCGTTGTGCTGATTGAACAGCGTCTGCTGCCGCATGTATTCCGTCGAATCAAGACTCCGGACTATCGGGCCACAGCGGCCGCGATTCGGGACATGGTGGTGCGCGGGGCGGGAGCGATCGGGGCCACGGCGGCCTATGGTTTGGCCCAAGGGGCGCGGGCGTTTCGCGGTCGGCAGCTGGAGGCGTTCGAGCGGCATGTGGACGGGGTGTTTGAGACCCTCAAGAACGCCCGCCCGACGGCCATTGATCCGCTGAATGCTCTGCGCGAGGTGCGCACGGCGATGCAGGTTGGAACCACCGTAAGTGAGCGTCAGGAGCGAGCCTTGGCCGCGGCCGAGCGGTTTGCCGAGGAGGACGTGGAGCATTGTCGGGCGATCGGAATTCACGGGGCCGGACTCATTCGCCCGAACGCCACGGTGCTCACCCACTGCAACGCCGGTTGGCTGGCGTTCGTGGACATCGGCACGGCCACCGCCCCGATGTATGCCGCGCAGGAACAGGGGCGCACGTTTTCCGTGCTCTGTGATGAGACACGTCCGCGCTGTCAGGGGGCTAGCCTGACGGCCTGGGAATTGGCGCAGCAGGGCATCCGGCATCACGTCATTGCTGACAACGCAGCGGGTTCGCTGATGCAGCGGGGACAGGTGGATTTGGTGATCGTGGGTAGCGACCGCGTGTTGGGTCGCACGGGTCATGTGGCCAACAAGATTGGCACCTACACCAAGGCCGTGCTGGCGCATCGGCACGGCATTCCCTTTTACGTGGCGATACCTTTGTCGACGCTGGATTGGGAGGTTCGTGACTGGAAGAAGATCCCAATTGAGGAGCGTCACGAGGACGAAGTTCTGGGAGCGTGGGGTGTGCAGCCGGGGAGTTCCCGACGCGGCTACGTCCGCATCGCGAATCCGGGTAGTCCGGCGATCAACCCCGGCTTTGACGTGACCCCGCCGGAATTGATTACCGGCATCATCACTCCCGCGGGAATTTTCCGACCCGGGGAATTGGGGAAACTCAGGCCGAGAGGATGAGTCTCCCGCGGAGGGCGCGAAGGACGCGGAGGGGGAAGGACGAATCTGGAAAACATGAAAACAGAAGAAAGATGGGAGGGGGGAGGCGAGGTGGGGCGAGGTTCCACCGAGCCGTTCGTGTCCCGGCGAATTACGCGTCAGGAGTCCACACATGCACGGCTCCGCGGAGCGTCACTCCACCGGGGGCGGGTGGGTCCTTAGTAACCGCAGATTAACGCCGATTATCGCAGATTTCTGGGGAAGGAATTCTTGGGGAGGAGGGTGTTTGTTGCCGTGGTCGTTTTGACCTGACTCTGCGACCCGAGAAAGAATCTGCGAAAATCTGCGCTAAATCTGCGGTGAACACCTCCTTCACTGAACCCGTTCCCGATCACACTCGGTCCTTTGCCGATTTACGGAGGAGCGGAGCTTCCGGTTTGGGGTTCGGGATTCGGAACCGCCGCCGTGTGACGCTCGGGCTCGAGGGGATAGGTCCGTCGGCCAGCGGGATCGATCAGGACGGGAGAGATTAGGACCAACAGGCTCCGCGAGTTGTCGGAAGGGTCTCGGGACGGCTGATGCAGCACCACGGTCTGACCATCGAGAAGCCTGGCTCTAGCTTTGTCGACCAAGCGAGTCTCCGCAGAAGGTGGCTCCCGGTATCCTGCCCGAAACTCCAGGGCTAACTGACCCGGAGCGACTTCCTCGGGGAGGACCTCCAGCATCAGCCCGGCCTGATCCGGATCTCCGATACTGAGTTCCGCCGCCCGACCACTGAGGGTGACGACTTTGGGTCCGCTGAGGACATCGACGCCGGGAAGCTTTTCCAGGGAATCCACCAAGGATTTCGCCTGGGCCTCGGTAAGAATCGTGGTGCCGTCGCGTCGAACCCAGGTCGTGGCCACGGTTTCGGGCAGTTCGGAAAAAATGACGCTCACGTCAATTTGGCTGGGCGCGACTTTTTCCGTCGGCGCATTGGTGGCAAATGGAGTGGGGCGCTCGGCCAGTTCGCGGCTAAGTCGGGCGGTTTCTCCACGAAGTCGGAGTAACTCGGCGCGCTCAGAAGACGGGCCGGCTTCGTTGAGTCGAGCCAGTTGGGCGCGGAGACGGGCCAGTTCCTCTTCCAACTGTTGGAGCGCAGTGTTCTGGGCTGCGAGGCGGGCTTCGTACTGAGCCCGCTGTTGGGTAGCGGTGCGCTGGAATTGGAAAGCGGTCCATAAACTCGCGATCGAAACGGCGGCCGCGATCCCCAGGGTTAGGGGTTTGGCGAAGGCTCCGGCGACGGCCACGCTCGCGGCGGAGGGCGCGAGTGCCTGACTGATGACGGTGGCCGCCAAGCCTAACGGTGCGGGTGTGACTCCATGAGCGGCGAGTGACGCTCCCAGGGCGGACGCTGTCGAGGTGACGCCTCGTCGGGCCAGTTGGTCGCGCAGTTTGTCGAGTGCTCGATCCACCCGCATGCGGGCGGCATCCTCGCGAACTCCCAGGACGGCGCCGACCCGGGCGTAGGTTGCCTTCTCGAAAAAGCGCAACACCACGGCGTCACGATCAGGCTCAGGGAGTTCAGTGAGGGCAGATTCAAGAACCGGGGCGAGGGTGTCCCAGTCAGGATCCCCGCTGGGTGCCTGAAGTTTCATGGCGGTTTCCTCCCGGGCCCGACGACGAACCTCCGCTCGGATCACCTTGCAGGCCGTGAAGGTGGTGTGCTGATAGAGCCAGCCGGCGAGGGAGCGGGCGTGGAGGGGGCCCGAAGACGACGAGTCGGTTCGGGAGCGCCGGGCGAGGTCGGTAAAGACTTGTTGGGAGACGTCCCGGGCAGTGGCTCCGTCGCCCTGACAAATTCGCAGGGCGACGGAGTAAACGAGGTCCAGATGGCGTCGGACGAGTTCGCCAAAGGCGGGTTCCGAGCCCGAGTCGACAAATTCCCTGAGCAATTCGGTGCTATCGGAGGCGTTCACGTCACACTCCAGAACCCGCACCCGGGCGAAACCGAACGGCGCTCAGGTAATTTTTTGTCCGCTCAATACGCGGCGATCTTCGCCTTCAACTTGCGGCCGCGGACGGCAGCGCGGTTGAGGGCTTCGAGAATCTGGCTCTCGAAGGTGGCGGAAACGTCCACCAGGGTGTGCCGCTCGAAGAGTTGGACGCGGCCCACGGTTGCGGAAGGCAAACCGGTTTCGCCGAGGATGCAGCCCACGATGTCCCGGGGTTGAATGCGATCCATTCGACCTACATTCAGCCACAGGCGTTTCATACCGGACGTGGCGGGACCGCCGTCGCCTCCGCGACCCCCGCCCCCGCCGCCGCCGCCCCCACCCGCACCTCCGCGGTTGCGGCCGCCGCGACGTCCGCGGCGCCCTTGGCGATCGTCGCCGCCGCCCATTTCAGGGCCGCCTTCTTCGTCTCCAAAATTCGCGCCCGGCGGATAGACAACGCCGTCTTCCGCGGCGTTGTCGGAATAGGTGTATCCGGAGTCGCCTTGGTCGTAGCCGCCGTCCTGGCTTTGGTTGCCATTAGCGTCGCCCTCGGTTTCCTCGGTGCCGGCCGAAGCGCCGACGCCGGGAGACCAGTCGGCCTGATCATAGCTTGGGTCGGCCGCCGGCAGTGGCTCGGGTTCTTCGATGGTAATCTGGGACACGGCCGGGGCGGGTGGTGGCACGGGCACTGGCACCGGGGTGTGAACTGGAACCGGCCGTTCCACGACGGGCGGCGGTGGCGGTGGCAGCGAGGGTAGTTCCGGAGCCCCCAACAGTCGGATGGCTGCGCCAGCAATGACGGCGGGTTCGAATCCTTCCGCCATCAGTAGATCGACCACCGAGCGACAGGCGGCGGGATTGCGTCCGGCGAGGGCCTCCCGAATGCGGGCCACGTTGGCGTGCAGACGCAGTTCGGCGAGTTCGCCTAGGAGCGGAAGCCGTCCCATGCGAACCGGAGAACCTCGGCGCGAGATGGCGCGGGCCCGAACGAGTTCGCGTCCGGACGTCAGCGCAAAGGCCAGGGCGTTGGTTCGGAGGCGCTGATGCCGCACGGCAAATTCAGCGTCATCGAGAGGCCAATCCCAATGAATGGCGGCGTCGGCCGGATCAATTTCCAGGTCGCTCAGGGCGCGGGCGGTTCCCACGAGGAACGCCACGGAACCCTGGCGGAAACGTTTGACGGCGCGATCGCGAACCGTGGCCGAAGCGTCGGAGGACACGGCTTCTGCGGCGTAACCGGCGGCGGTCAATCGGTCGGCCAGGGATTCCGCGGTGTTGCGATTATTGACCAACACCAGGGTCCGATTGAGGTCGTGCCGATCGGCCAGCACGGTGAAGGACTGGAATTTCTCGGCTCCTTCGAGGCTGAACCAGGTGAGATTTGCTGGCGCGGGGGCCGGTTCGGACACCAGGCGATCGGCCTCGGCGATGCGGCGGGCGGTGAGCGCTTCGAGATCGCGGGTGATGGTGGTGGTCAGGGCGACGACCACCCGTTGGGGCGGGGCGGCGGCCAGAACGGCTTCCAAGTCTTCTTCGAGTCCGCCATCCAACTGTTCATCGGCGCCATCGACCAGGATGGCCACGGACGGATCGAGGGTGGCGCTTCCGGCGTGCAGGGCCTGGCGCAGGACTCCGGGCGTGGCGACCACGATGGCCGGTTCCTTCTTCAGCAATTCGGCCTGGCGGGCGGCGCTTTGGCCGGAGACCAGGGCCGCCACCGCGATTCCCTTGCGACCGGCGGTCAGCGATCCAATCAGTTCCGCGAGGTGAAAGACGCGGCTCCGGGTTCCGGCCAAGACCAGGGCCCGAATGCCCGCTTCGCCTTTGGCCGAATATTTGACGGCCGCGAGGGACAGGGCGGTTCCCCGGCCGGACCACGCGGGAGCCGCAATGACGGCGCTCCGGGAGGCGTTGACGGCCAGTAAAACCGCGGTCTGAACCGGGGCGGGTGCTTCAAATCCAAGGCGATCCATCGCCTTTTGCAAATCAGCTGACACTTCAAGTTCAGCAAATGACGGCAAGCTCATCCTGGGTGTGATTTAATTCCTTTGCTCCAAGCGCTCTCTTCCGCTGCGAATCCTGCCAGCGGGCGGATCACTTGGATCAAATAGTAACGGGTGGTTCCCAGTGGCAGTCCGCCTTCCGACGTCCGACGCCCGGGCTGGATCGCTCCCTGGGGAATCACCCTGTGCAGCTCCGGCGAACCATGGTTCCCGGACTCTTCCCGGACGTTGCAATACAACAGTGCCTGCACTAAGCCGAGAACTTTATTTTGGGACGGACCGTTTAGATAACGAAAACTGAACATCCGTTCGGACGGTTCGCTCGCGCTAACGGCCCTCGCCCGACCCAGACTGGCGACGTCGGCTGACTCCCAGAATGGGGGGTAGTCAACCGCCGCGCCTTGGTTCTACGCTGCGCACTTCCATGCCTACCTACCCCCTTTCCCGACGTGCGTTTCTGCGCCAGACCACCTGGGCGGCGGCCGCCTTCCCGATGGTCAGTCGCCTCCCGGTCTTGGGGGCCAACAATCGATTGAACATCGCGGGTATTGGCGCGGGCGGAAAAGGGTCGGTCGATATCAGAGGCTGCGATTCGGAAAATATCGTGGCGCTCTGCGACGTCGATGACGCCCGGGCGGCCGATACGTTCCGGAAGTATCCGAAGGCCCGGCGCTTCCGGGATTTTCGGGTGATGTTCGAGCAGATGGGTCGGGGCGTGGACGCGGTCACGGTCTCCACGCCGGATCACATGCACTTTCTGCCGTCGATGTGGGCGATCGAGCGCGGGATGGGCGTTTATTGTCAGAAGCCGCTGACGCATACCATTGACGAGGCGCGTCGTCTCACGCTGGCCGCGCAGAAGCATAAGGTGGCTACCCAGATGGGAAATCAGGGCCGTTCGAATCCGGAACTCCTGCGGGAGGTGGAGTTGGTCCGGGCGGGAGTATTGGGGACGGTTCACGAAGTGCATTGCTGGACGGATCGGCCAGGCAAGTGGTGGCCGCAGGGGGTGGGTTGGCCGACCCAGACCCCGCCGGTTCCCGCCACGCTCGATTGGGATATGTGGCTGGGAGTGGCGCAGCCGCGTCCGTTCAGTCCGGCGTATGTTCCCTTCAATTGGCGGGGGTTCTGGGATTTCGGCACCGGCGCGCTGGGCGACATGGGCTGTCATTTGTTCAATCTGCCCGACCTGGCGCTCGGCATTCGCGACGCCACCACGGTCGAAGCCTGGAGCCAAGGTCAGACCGAAGTCGCCGGTCCGGTCTCGTCGGTGGTGCGGTGGAGTATTCCGGCGGAAGGCGGTCGGGCGCCCTTTACCCTCTGGTGGTATGACGGCGGGAAGCTGCCACCGGCGGACTTGTTCCCGGGGGTGAAGTATGCTGAGAACGGCGTCCTGTTTGTGGGTGATCGGGATGTGATGCTGACCAATTACAACGGCGGCGCGAGCTTCCGGTCCGGGCGCAAGGTGGCCGACTTCAAGAATGTTCCGGAGACCTATGCGAAGTGTTCCAACTGGGACCGGTGCCACTACGAGGATTGGATTCGCGCCTGCAAGGGCGGTCCGGCGGCGATCTCCAATTTCTCGGTGGCCGGTCCGATGACCGAAGTGGTGTTGCTGGGGAATGTGGCGATTCGCAGTGGACGTCCGCTGATCTGGAGTCGTTCCGCAATGAGGGTCATGAACGATCCCGGCGCCAACCAGTTTGTGCGTCAGGTTGACCGCAAAGGCTGGACAATTTGACCGTTCTCCCGCCCTCTAGCTGGGCCTCATTTACTTTCCCTCCGAAGTCCTATGATTCGCCAATTTTGGTCCCTGTGGTTGACCGCGCTGCTGACCCTCGGGTCGGTCGCGGCGGCTGACCTTCGCTCGTTTGACGGCACCTGGGTGATTGCCGAAGCCGTGATGGACGGCAACGACATCTCCCCGGACAACCTCTCCACGCTGGTGCTGACCGTGAACAACGGCAAATACAACCTGGAGATGGGCGACACCCGCATCAACGGCAACTTCACCGTCGACTTCAGCCGCACACCCGCGGTGATGGCGATCACCGAGGTTGAGGGACCGAATGCCGGACGCAGTTTCAATGCCTTGACGGAGCTGACGCCCACTGGATGGCGCGCGGTTTATCCGACGCCGGGTGGCTCGACGCCGACGGCGTTTGAAAGCAATCCCGGCAGCGGCGCGTTCCTGGCTCGTTACGAACGCAAACCCGGGACCAAGGCCCCGATCCGTCCGCTGCGCGCGCTGCTCATTCTCGGGGGATGCTGCCATGACTACGCCGCCCAGAAGGACATTCTCAAAAAGGGACTGGAGGCCCGGGCGAATCTGACGGTCGACATCATTTATTCCCCGGACGGCAGCACCCATCCGCCGCTGCCCATCTTCGGCAAGCCTGATTACGCGCAGGGCTATGACGTGGTGATTCACGACGAGTGCGCCGCCGATATCAATGATCAGAAGGTCGTCGAAGGCGTGCTCAAGCCGCATCGGGACGGTCTTCCGGCGGTGAACCTCCACTGCGCCATGCACTCGTATCGCATCGGCAATCCGAACGAACCTGCCACCCCGGGAACACCGCACGGGCTGTGGTTCGAGTATCTGGGCCTGCAGTCCAGCGGCCACGGACCGCAGAAGCCCATTGCGATCACTTACGTTCCCAACAGCGGACCGGTCACGGCGGGTCTGACCAACTGGACCACGATCAACGAAGAGCTCTACAACAACATCAAGGTTTGGGACGACGCCAAGCCGCTCGCCCGGGGACGTCAGGGTGCCGGAGACAAGCCGGGCCAGAATGACAGCGTGGTGGTGTGGACCCACGAATATGGTCCGAAGAAGGCCCGGGTCTTTGCCACCACGATTGGTCACAACAATGAAACCGTGGCGGATCCGAGGTATTTGGATCTGGTTACGCGCGGACTCCTGTGGAGCTGCGGCAAGTTGACCGACGACGGCCAGCCGATGGCGGGCTACGGACCGTCCGGACAGTGACGGTTACTTGCGGGTGACCTTGAGGGAATTGACCTCAAACCAGGCCTCCCCGCGATCCGCCTCCAGTTCGGCGACCAGTTCCACGTCGCGGTCCTCGTCGACGCGAAAGTGGAACGTCACCACGCTCCAGTCGCGATCGCCGCTGAGTCCGGCATTGCGTTGCTGACCGCTGATTCGCAGTCCGGCGCCCGTGCCGCCCTTCACGCCCTGGCAGCGGGCGTGTCCGGAGAAGGTGTACTCGCCGGCCTCCAGCCAGACGGAGGTTCGGAAGGAAGCGACTGTTCGGGAACTGAGGGCCGTCAGATGCAGCGCCGGTTGTTCTGGCTTCCAATCCTTAATCTCCAGTTGGGATCGTCCTTCGCGGGGGCGGGGCTCCCAATCACTCAGGGCAGGAATCTCAGTGGCTGGGCTGGCGCTGGGCGTCAGTCCGAGCTGACGTTCCACGTTGGCGATGCGGCGGAGAATGCGACGCTGCCGATCCTTCAACACGGGTTCTAGTTGGGCCCATTCCTCGGCCGGTCGCCCCTGATGAGCGAAGCGGAGTCGGCCGATGACGTTCTGAAGTTGGTTCGTGATGACAGCCGGCGTGAAGTGGTTGGTCAGCACGCTGGCGAGGCGTTGCCGGTAGCGGTCGCGGAACTGCGGCACTTCCAGAACCTGTTGGGCCAACATCCCGCCCCAGCCGGGTTCGATGGATGATCCGGTCTCGGTGAACAGCTGATCCATGCCATGCGGGATGAACACCGCCCGGCCGGTGGGCGGACCGAAGTAGAGGCGGTAGTTGTTGCGATTGCGGGCGTAGCCATCCCAGTCGTCGGTCAGAATCTGGCCGCTGAGAAAGGTTAGGAACCGGTCCACTTCCAGCACGGCTTCCAGACGGGCCTGACGTTGCTCGACCGGGGTGTCGGCGGCCTTCACCAACGCTTGCAGATCCTGGCGATCTTCAGGTCCTTTGCCGACGTCCCGTTTTAATTCCTCGGTGATGTCCTGGAGGAAGCCGCCGTCGTATAGGTTGCCGAGTTCAGCCTTACCGGCGGGGAAGTTCCGCTTCAGAAACAGCCGATCGTAGCCTTCCTTGAGCACGTACAGTCCGAGGTCTCGACCGTTGAGGGTAACCCACGCGTGAGTGGCGCGGGCAGTGGGCAGACCGGCCCGCCGATACAGTTCACTGCCCACAATTTCGTTCAGATAGGACTCGTCCTGGACGGAGTTGTTGAGGTGGAACTTCTCGAGTCCGAGGCAGGTTTGGTCGGGGTTGAACTTGTCGAAGTTCAGGGTCAGCGCGGGTTTGTCATCAATGCCCCGGGTACTGCCGGCGGCGCCCTTCAAGTGAATACCAACGTTGGTGAAGGTCTGTCCGGCCACGAGGACGGTGGCGGGCACATAGGTGCGCGGTTCGCGGCGCAGCTTTTGAACTTCGGGTCGGGCCAGTCGGATTTCAAACCGTAGGATGGGCCCGGCGAACAAGTCGGCGGCCTGACGGTCAAGGGCTTCCCGGGCAGGCGAGGCGGCGGAGGCCGTCAGCAGCCAGGCGGCGGCCAGCCCTACAGTCCAGCGAAGAATTGCCAGCACGCGGCAGTGGACGCCGCGGGACGGCCGGTGTTCAAGCGCCTCGGTGACAATTTCGCGAACCGTATTGGCGCGGGTGCCTCAGGGACGCCGGGCGTTCACCCGATAGAACTGCCAGGGAAAATCGACGTCCCGCAGATCTCCCAGACGCAGGCGTTCGCCGGTTCCCGCCACCGGTTCGCCAAGGGGAATCCAGTTTCCTAAAGTACTGCTGGCCTCCAGGGTGTAGTTCCAGCCCTGGCTACTGAGGAACTCGACGTCCCGACCCGAGGGCAGGAGCGTCAAATCGCGAATGGGCGGGTCCGGATAGGTGAGGCTGAAGTTGTCCACCCAACCATGGGCTTGCAGGGAGTCGGCTTGGGAAGTGCGTTCGTCCCAGACCAGCACGGCCACGGCGTTGAGGTCGAAGGCCCCAAAGCTGGCGGGAAGGGGTAGGCGCACTTCGCTGAGGAGCGTGCCGGCCTGACGGACCCGGAGCGTGACCGTTCGCGGATCCGGTTCGTGGGTCAGCTCCACGCGGTGCGGAGTGCCCAGCGGAAACTCAAAGGGGAAATCGAAGTTGGCGACGACCCGGCCAGTTTGGTCGAAGGCAATGGTGGACAGCGTGGGTTCAACGGCGCCGAACCCGGGAATGAAGCCAGCAGGAAACCAGTTGAACTCGAGTGTCTCATACGCGCGGCCGGCGCCTCGGGCGTAGTTCTGGGAGGTGGCGCGTTCGAGGTTGAGCAGACCCACCGCGACCTGCATGGCTCCGGGGCGACTTTCGCGCACACCACCTTCCGCGTCGTTCAGTTGCAGATCCCAGGCGAGGGTAAACGCGTCTGCGGCAGTGAGTGACTGGGGCAGCGGGTAGGCCCAGAAGCTGTGGGGGGACGCAGTGTCCCAGGTGACGTCCACGCGTTGGTCGGTGGCGTTCCAGGTGAAGCGATTGGTTTCCCCGATGACGCGCCAGCCGCGGGCCAAGGGATTCGTGGCGAAGTCTTCGGTCCACTGCGCGGCCTCGGATTGGACGGGTGCGCCAACCGCGAATCCAAGCAAGGCCAACAGCAGGGCGATTCCTCCCGGGAGATTCCGCTTGGCCCGCTCCTTGGCGGCGTCCCGGGTGGCGGCCCACGGGCAGTGTCGGCAGCCGCTGTCGCAGCAATAGCCGCGTTTCCGCAGATACGCCGCGGTGAACACCATGCGTCCGGTGCCGGGTTCCAGATAAAAATCGCCCGACGCGAGCGGGGGCAGGGGCCGGGCCTTGAGGGCGGCGACAATGCAAGGCCGGCAGACGCACGCCCGGTTGCGTGCGTCGGCCGGAATGCGGTCGTGCAATTCCTCCGGAAAGGGCATCTCCGCGCACCAGCACGAACCCTTGTAGGTCGCGGCGGTGCAGATCTGACAGTCGTTGGGACGACCGCACAGGGGGCAGCGCGCGGGATCCGGCAGCGCGTCGCCGGGGAGAGTGGCCGGAGTGTTCATCTTGGCTTCCGGTTTAGGAGCGGGTGCCGCGGAGCCGACGGCCCAGCCAGAGGACACCGCTACCCAAGAGCGCCCAAACGGGCGGTTCCGGGACGGCGATCAGGCTGAAGCCATCGAGTTCCGCCTTGCCGGTAAGGACTTCCACGCGCAGGTACTGCACTGAGGACAGGTTCACCGGTTGGCCATTCAGGTCCTGTGCCCAAGCCAGATCATAGCCGGTCCCGCCGCCGCTGCCGGCGTACAGGGCTCGAATTCCCTCCAGGGTTAGGCCGGCAAAACTTGCGTAGGTGAGCGACGGATCGACGGGCCGGGTAAAATCCCCGGAACCATCCATGGGAAACAGGGCTTCAATCGCTGGGGCCAAAGCTGGATTGAGCGTGAAGAACGTGGTGCCGTCGGCGCTGACGGAGACCCGGGTTTCCCCGGTTTGGGCGCCGAACAACGAACCATCCGTGGCCGGCGTGCCAATGAAGTTGAAGTTCTCGTCGAACGCGTTGGTGATGATGAATCCGGCGCCGCCGAAGATCTGGAAATCCAGTCCGGCGGGATGTGCGGGATCATTGAGCACCGGCTGGGAGAACCGCACGGTGAGGGAGCCACCGGCACCGATACTGACCAGCTGCGAGTTCAGATAGGCTGGGCTGAAGGGATCCACGGGACCCCCGAACTGGCCGGGCGTGATTCGGCTGGGTTCGCCGAGGGCGCTCGCTGGGTCATTGAAGCCGGGGGCGCCACCGCTGCCGGGAGTGTATTGAATGATTTCCGAGGCGTACTGGGCCTGGAGAGTTTGGGCAACCAGGAAGACCCCGCCCAGAAGGGCCAGGGACCGATACCGACAAGTCTGCATGGAGTGTTTAAGGACCAACCTCCAACGGGTTCCTCCGCTGGAAACTGCATGTCCACGAGACCAGGCGCTCCCGGTGGATTCCGCCCCTAAAGTGGAACCCGACGAGTGAGCGCAACCGAGAATGAAGGCGTCCAAGACATCCTGGAATCCAACCCGACAGACCGGTCGGGAAGGACTGGCCTCATCCTTCGCTTGAGCGGCGAAGCGAAATTGGCCCGAACACAAGAGCTCGGATCCAATTCCTGACGAGCACGACCGACGCGATATCCGGACTCCGGGTTTCGACCTCGCTCCCGCCTTCCCGGAGACGTGAATCTCCAGTGGCTCTGCGGACAGCACTGGCCATCCTGGGAGTCTGTAACCCGATACCGTGGCGCTACCGTCCCTGAGTCTCACAGGGTTCCCGCACCTCCGATCGTGATTGAAATGGTGTTCCGCCCGCAGGGCGAAACGTTTCAAGGAACGTGCCGTCTAGTAAGCGGAAGAGCGGGGTGACCAGCAATTCCGATTCTGAAAAAAGCGAGGCGACCGCGCGTCGTGCTAGATCTCCACCTGCATGCCCAGTTCCACCACCCGATTGGCGGGCAGTTGGAAGAAGGTGGTGGCACTCTGCGAATTGCGCGCCATTACGGCAAACAACCGCTCCCGCCAACTCCACATGCCGCTGCGGCTCGAGGGAATGATGGTTTCCCGGCTCAGGAAGTAGGAGGTCTCCGCCTCACGGAACTTCAACCCGAAATCCGCACATCGCCGCAACACTTCCGGCGCGTTGGGCTCCTCCATGAATCCGAAGTTGGCGCGGACCCGCCAAAAGCCGTTCTCCAGTTCCTCCACGGTAATCCGGCTGTCGTCGTCGGCCCGGGGATGTTCGGACACCAAAATGGTCAGAAACACCACGCGTTCGTGGAGCACCTTGTTGTGTTTCAGATTGTGCAGCAGGGCAATGGGCACGCCGTCCGGATTGCCGGCGAGATACACCGCGGTTCCCTTGACCCGGGGCATTTCGCGGCGGCGCATGCTCTCGAGGAATTGCGGCGTGGGCAGGGCACTGGCCTTGACCCGTTCCCAGAGTAGTCGGCGTCCGCTGCGCCAGGTGGTCATCAGGGTGAAGATGAGCGCCGCCACTACCAGCGGGAACCAACCGCCATGAACGATCTTGAGGGCGTTGGCCGCGAAGAACGGCAGTTCCACTAGAAACACCAAGCCGCAGAGGCCTCCCGCCTGCCAGACTTTCCAGCCCCAGATGCGCCGGGCCGCAAAGTAGAGCAACAGCGTCGTCACCAGCATGGTGAGGGTGACGGCGATTCCGTAGGCTCCCGCCAGATTCGAGGAGGTCTTGAAGCCGAGGACCAAGGCCACACAGGCGACCATGAGGGCCCAATTGACCTGCGGAATAAAGATCTGGCCGCGTTCCCGTTCGCTGGTGTGTTCAATGCCCAGACGGGGTAGATATCCCAGCTGAATCGCCTGCATCGTCAGCGAAAAGGCGCCACTGATCAGCGCCTGCGACGCAATGATGGCGGCACTGGTGGCCAAACCGACGAGCGGAAACACAAACCAGCGGGGGGCCAGGCGGTAAAATGGATTCACCGCTGCTTCGGGATGATCCATCAACAGCGCCCCTTGGCCCAGGTAGTTGATCAGCAACGACGGCAGAACCAGGGTAAACCAGGCGATGCGGATGGGTTTCACGCCGAAATGGCCCATATCGGCATACAACGCCTCGCCGCCGGTCACCACGAGCACCACCGAGCCCAACACGGCGAAGCCCGTCCAGCCATTGACCCGAAAGAACTCCGCCCCGTAATGCGGACTGAAGGCCTTGAGCACCCCCGGATTCACAATGATCCCGCTGATGCCCAACACCGCGATGGTGGCGAACCAGGTCACCATGACGGGGCCGAACAACCGGCCAATCAGGCCCGTCCCGGCCCGTTGAATGGCGAACAATCCGACCAACACCACGACCGAAAGCGGGATCACGAAGTTGGTGAGCCGGTCGGTCACGACTTCCAAGCCTTCCATGGCCCCCAACACCGTGATCGACGGAGTGATCATGCCGTCGCCGTACAGCAGGGCCGCACCGAACAGGCCGAGCAGGGTCATCAGGCTGGGGAAACGCTTGAGCGGTCCGTCCCCTCGACGTTCCGGAAACGCCAGGGACAGCAAGGCCAGTACGCCGCCTTCGCCTTTGTTGTCCATGCGGAGGACGAAGACGATGTACTTGATGGAGACCACCAGGATCAGCGACCAGATGATCAGCGACAGCACGCCCAGGATGTTTCCAGGTGTGGGGTGGACACCGTGCGGGCCACCAAAGCACTCCCGCATGGCGTACAGCGGGCTGGTGCCGATGTCCCCGTATACGACCCCCAGAACTGCCAGCGTCAGGCCGGCGAGCCGGAAGCGGCTGACGCTCTCCTTCTCCATCAACTTGGGGCGAGATTCAGCAGGCGGAGGGGTCGAGGGCAAGCTTTGGGTCAGGAATGGTGTGCTAGACCTGCCCGGTGGGGCTGTTCATCGTGAGCCCCCACCCGCCTCTTATCGAGGCGTCAGCAGGAAGGCACGTGTCGTGCCAGCGGGACTATGGTGGTGGGGCATAGGCATGGTCATGGAGCCAGGCTGCGTCTGGATTGTTAGGTTGGTGCAGCCCCCAGAGGCCTTGCCGGGTGACCGGAACCAAGGTCCGTTCATCCACCCAGCGGCGTCGTTCGACATGCCCGTCGGCAAAACCGAAGTTCACTCCCCGTTGATGCCGGGCGGCGGGGACTTCATTCCAACCAAACGGGCGCGACTCAGGTGAACCGACCAAGAAGTAGCCATCCTCGACCGAGTCCTCGTGC
>JAFLEF010000071.1 GCA_017309115.1 Verrucomicrobiota bacterium
AAACATAAGCGCCATCAACGCTCCCCCAAACTCCCGCCCCCGCTAACGCCCCTCACTCCGGGCTTGTTCAACCAAAGGTGTAGTTGCTGGCTCCGCTTCGCTCCGCAGCAATACAACCTTGGATGTTAGGCGTTGCGGGGTTTCGGTTCATGCGTTCGAGCGTGAATGGCCTGACTCTGAAATCCACTCGTGGACGCGCTGCCATGCCTCGTCGAGCGCGTGGGAAAGGTCGGATAACGGAACGAGCTGCTGGAAAGTGAACCGCATCCTCTCGCGGTAGAAAGCGTGGTGGTTCTTGTCACCGCGCTTGGAAAGGGAAACGCCCACGAGCGCGAGTTTGGTGTCCGGGTAGTTGGAGTCCTTTGGGTCGGGGCCGGCATAAAGCTGATACTGGTCTCCGGCGTCGTCCACGACGGCCATGACGCGAACCGGCTCGTCGTGATGCTGCGTGTGGACGTAAAGCGAATGACTCGCTGCCCACGGCATGAGAACTGGGTCGATGTCCGAATAGCGCATTGTTGGGCTTCGTTCACGGGAGAGACGTAGCAGCGCCTAACGACGTTGCTCAGTGACGCGCCGCAGAGGGTGCTCGAAATGGAACCCACGCGCAGTCGGCGCGTTCACTGGAGCAGCCTTGTTCGGCGATGTTGGGTTAGAGTATTGCATCGCGAACCTCTGGTGACACGAAGATCTTGCTGCCAAATGGAACCTCTTCGGCTGTTCTGTCCGTGAGCGAAACAGTGATCCGCCAGCGCTCGTCTATGGAGACGTTTGGATTGGGGAAGTTCAGGTGCGACACGCTGATTCGCGCGATGGCCTCGAGTTCACGTTTGTCGGGGCGGACAACAATCACAGGCTCAGTCCGCTCAGTCCAACGATGTCTGTTCCAGTCTTTCGGGACTGGTAACGCGGGATGGAGAACAAGCATTTGGGTTCCTGGTCGCGTGAGCCACATGGTGAATTCAACCGTGAGTAATAGGACACGCGTCATAAGTCGCCGAACGACAGAGCTCACCGACCGCCGCCGGAACCGAGCGCTGGCAGCGAATCCAACGTCCGATGAACCAATCTGACCGAGTCTGAAACGGGCAGCGGCGGTTCGGGTGGAGCGATCGGGTTCGGCGTTAAACTCATGGCCATGATCCCCAACGCTGAAGCGCGAGCCAAAAGTAGCGGACTGGCCAGTGGAAAGAGGTCGGATGGGTGACAGCGGCCCATAGATTATCTGCGACTGAAACTGGACCGTCGTAAAGGGCATGGAGCAGGAGCAAGCCGGCGCTAAGCAGCACCACACCCCATGCGCTTAATCGCCAAAGCCGAACATCTCGAAGCTGCCTTAGTGATGTAAACGCGGCCGCGGCTGAAATGATTAAAAATGCTGTAAACCACCCGCTGGCAAGATCCGCCATCGCAGCTGGGAAAAAAGCCAACTTATGGGCGCCCGCAGCGCTGAGCTCACGGTACGCATACTCAAAGGCAATCGGATAAACAACGAGCGCCCAACCGATGACCGCAATGGCCATTACGAGGCACGCCTTTCCAATAGGCTCTCGTGCAGATGTAGATGCTAGCTTCACAAGCGCACCGCCGCCGAACGCGAAGCTGAGCGACTGCCGCCTGAAACGCAACGTCGAGCGTGAACGGCGCGTCCGAATTGCCTCCCGACGTTGAGCGAAGAGGCGGGGCGGCAGTTCGTCTCCAGCGTCTTGTTGGATGCGATCATCGGTCGTAAACAACTGCGCAGCGGGAATAGGCAACATCCAGCGCTGCTAGAAACCTCTGATTGGTATTCGGCAGAGAAAAGATCACTCTGTCTTTCGGGTCGCCCATCCCGCCACCACGAGGTGACATCAGAAGAGGTTGTATCTGGAGCTCGCCACTCGTCGGGTCCGAGATCGAAACAGGCTCAAACTCTCGAAGAATTTTTGCTTGGCGTTTGCGTACCGCTGGCGACGCGGAAAGCTCCGGGGAGTTTGGTAAGGCGACCTGTCGCGCATCTGCTAACTCACCCAACACGATATCAAGGAGTCGTGCTTCAGCCTCCCCAGCACTCACGGAGACCAAGTCGCCCCATCCATGGAAGCCGCTGTCCAATTCACTGGTACGCCTGAACCGAACGATAATCCACGTCGGCTTCGCGCAGTGTCGATAAAGTTGAATAAGCCCAAACGCTTTCATAGTTGGTCAAGCATCCAACGTTTGAGCTCACCGACCGCCGCCGGAAGTGGGCGCTGGCAGCGAATCCAGCGTCCGGTGAACCAGTCCGACCGACGAAGAAACTGGCGGCGGCGGTTCGGGTGGAGCGATCTGGTTGGGCACGGTCATGTCGTCATCACTTTCTCAGGCTGTCGCCTGATATCTCGCCAATACTCCTCACGAACATCGTCATCAATCTCGGTCGGAGTGCTGCCTCCATACAGCGAGTCCTCGCCGTTGCGCTTTGGGCCGGAAATCCAAAAGGGGTCGCTTGTCTCCACGTCCTCGTAGTTGTGCTTAAAACCTCGGACGCGCTGAAAGCTGCGCCCCTGATAGTAAATGGTGCTGCCCGTCTTGGAGAACGTGACGCGACCGATGCGAGCCGGCCCAATCAGACCGCCGATCTTGTCCTCGATATACATGATACGACTTTTCATGTGACGATCACTATTCCGCCCAACGAGGAAGCTCAGCGGCGCTGGCGACGACGGGGATAGAAACGGATTGGGCTCTGGGACTCTCAATGGGCTCAGCTGCGAGGCGAGCCAGTGTCCGCTGCAGCGCCTTGTTAAGGATCCGACAGCACTTTGTTCTGGAAAACCGAAGGCATCCGACAGAAGCACCCCGGCGCTGGTAGGTGTGCCCCGGCGGGGCCTGTCGCTCCAACCTCCGCCGCCTCCGGTTGAGCGACAGGCCCCGCCGGGGCATACCTAAGAACATCTCCGCCGGGGGGATGCTGGCGAGCCATTTCATATCGCTAAATGTCGGTATCCTTAACAGTTGATTCACCGACAGACGTTCTGTCGGTATATTAATATCACCGCAAGGCTGGCGTCTGTGTAACTCGCTGTCGAGGGGTTTTTTACGACGGTTTGCCGAAAATGGGCCTCCGTAATATCCGACACGGGTTGTCGGTATATTGGTATCACCGCAGAAATGGATTTCCGGAACCAGCTGAGGACGAACTGGTTCGAGAATGGGCCTGTCGGATATTGCGCAATATACCGACAAGCGGCGGAAAATGACCGGCTGGGCGGGATAGATAGCGAGGCGCGACGAGAGAGCATACCAGACCGTGGTCTGTGACCGAGGAGCAACGAAGCCAGCCAGCCCTTGTTGTGAGAATCCACCGGGCAACGGGTCTTTTGGGCGAGGCCTTCGTTGGCTCGACCGTCACAGCCCGCTCCGGGGATGCTCCGGTCTCGCCGCCTCGGCCTTCCCCAAGTCCTTCGTCGCAGGGCCGTTCCCATTTTTCAGACGGACCCTTAGCCGTACCAGGCCGTTGGAACCGCGAATGGCAGGGAGGCGGAATCGAATTCAGGGAAGCCAGGGCTCTCGATGTGTCGGCGGCGGTTCGCCGAGGAGTTCGCGCAGGACGATCGTAATGTAGCTCGCCAGATTGGGATCATGGCGGACCAGGCGACGCTGGAGGGTCTTCAACGCGGTGAGCATATTCGGCGTGGCCAGCTTCAGATCGGCGATGACGACGAACAGCTCCTCGAGTCGTCCCCAGCTGGCGATGCGGCTGGGCACGCTAGGCAATGGCTCGAAGGAAAGTCCGTTCAAGATCTCGATCAGCACTTCCGGCAGCCGAGGATCCACGGGCCGCGCTGCCCGGGCCAGCGCGGTACCGGCGCTGTGCAGCGCCGGATCCCGGCTTCGCAGCGCCGCGACTAGGACGTCGAACGCGTCCGGCCGGCGCAGCAACCGCTCAACGGCGATGACGCTGCCAGGGCTCTGCAGTTGGGCGAATGACAACAGTTGCGAGAGATCACTGTCCGGGGTGAGCCGCAGCGCGGACCAGAAGTGAGCGAAGGCCTGCCACTCCCGCGGAAGGTCGGTGGGCGGCGGTGCCCTGGGGAACGGGATTTCAGACGTTCGACCCAGGAATTCGTCCTCCCGCGCGATTAGCTCGGCCGAGGTCTCGCAGCGCGTGTCGGCCGGCAGGTAGATGACGTCGCGCTGGCCAAGAACGTCGCTCGTCGGCCAGCGGTGTAACCCGTGGCGGCGGACGGTGACGCGCGGCCACTGCGAGAGCCAATCGAGCACAGGAGGCGAAACCGGTACGGCGAGGTACGCCTGCCAGGAGTTGCCGGTGTAGCGGCCCTCATCTCCGACCGTACTGCTGCAGGTGACCGTGCCGCAACGCAGGCAGGCGTTGACCCCCAGGAACTCGATCAACACGGCGCGATGCAGGGCGGGATCACAGTCACAGGCGACGGACACCTCGCCCAGATTGGTGTCCGCCGGAGGATGCTGACCGGAGTAGCTCCGTCCGCGGGATCTCCGGGGCGGTTCCGCTCTGGGCTTCACCGGGGGAAGTTCCGACGCTGCGTTACCGGGATCATAGGCGCCTAACTCGAAGTACTCGCGCATCCGGCCGTTCCCGGGGCCGGTGGGCGAACCGAGGGCGAAGTAGAGCCGCTCGAGCACGCCGTTCCGCTCCCAGTCGATCCAGAGTTCGCCCTGGATTCCATCGAAGCCCATCTGACGGACGAGGCCGGTCGCACCGGCGCCGTAGGACTGTCCGCGGGCATCGGTGAAGTCGCGGAGGACGCGCACGCCGTGGTTCGGCCGGAGATGATCAATGGTGCAGGCCATGGACTCGGGTGCCGTCAGGGTGACGTCCTACTCGGTCAGCCAACGGAGCGGCTTGGGCGCGGTCCACATGACGGGCTGCCAGCGCCAGCCAGCGTTGGTCACGGCTTCGACGAACGGCGCCTTCAGCCTCTGGAGGTCGAAGGTGTAGGCTTGGCTCAATTCTCCCGTGGGTTGGCCGTCGGGCCCCATCTGCACGCCGACCACGCGGACGTGATCGACCTGGAAGAGCATCATGCCGACGGACGCCTTCCAAGCGACGCGCACTCCGCCCGCTCCCGCCGAGGCGTCGAAGGCACTCCAGTATTCCCGGATCCGGACCTTGTGATCGTTCTCGGCGAACTCGAGTACGAGCTTGTGAAGGCGCTTCATTTGGTGGACGCGCATGAGGTCAAACCAGCGCGCGTCGGCGTAGCGCCAAGAGACCTCAAGCGACTTGTGGTCGGCACCGGGCTTCACCTCGACTGGGGTGTCCGTCTGATTCACGGCGAGCAGACGTTGGCGAAGGGTCTCGAGGTCCACAGCCGACGCAGTGGCGGGCGGGACACTGGCGGACCACGCGGACGCCTTGAAGAACCAGCCGACGGCGAGGACGAGGTTGATGCCCATGAAGGTCAACATGACCGGGAGGTTTTTCGCGAGACGCGTCGAGACCTGGCGTTTGGAAATGCCATCGGGGGCTTCGGACGGCGCCGTGGGATCGGCCATCGGGCCAAGCGCCCGGAATCGGTGGGCCACGACCCGTTCCCGCGTCGGACCGGTCCAAGCATAGAGTTCGTTGCCGGCGGCCACGACGTGGTTCCACTCGCCCTGGCCCTGATAGCGCTGGCCAGTCCAACCGGAGACTTCGCTGCCGGAGACGGTGCCGAACTGGAAGAACGCACGGTAGCGGTTCAGCGCGGCGGCGGCGGCTTGGGCCGTGGCGAAGCGCGCGGCCAGGGCGGACTCTCCACTGGCGTTGAAGGAGAGTTTGGCTTCCGTGGCCTCGGAGAGAATGGCGTCGAGGCCGCGCTTAGCATCGGTGATGAGCGCGGGATCCGCCTGCGGGCCGAAGACCACGTCCCACGCGACGGGCTGGAGCGTCGAACCGGCCGGAGGGTTCGGCTGGCCGGACGCTTCCTGGGCGGCCGCTTGACCAACAACGGCCCGCCGATGAGCCCAGGCGTCGAGCACGTGTAGCGTGGCCTGTGGGACGCCGACGATGGCGAGGAACCCGAAGAAGAAGATAAGCGGCTTCAGCGAGGCACCGGACTTCGCCATCAGACCGCCCAGGACGAGCGCGAGCAGGAGCGAAATCAGCAGAAAGGCGGTGATCCCGGCGATAGCGGGGTATTCACGGAAGGTCTGGAGAAGGCGGTCCATGACGCAGAAGAAGGGCCGCGAGTTCAGAGCTTTAAGACCAGTGAGAACACGAAGGCGAGGACCATGATCGCCGCCGGCGCGAGAGCGGCGGCCAGCGCCCCGCCAGGATGTCCGGCGCGGAGCAGGAAACTGCCGGTCGTGACGCCAGCGATCGCAAGCAGTGTGACGCCGATCATCAAGGACTTGAGCACGCGGAGAGCGGCGGGCGAGGAGTTCGCGCCCATGGCCATACACATCGTGAGCGACAGCACGGTGGCGAACAGCGTTCCGGCGCAGGCGAGGATGAAGAGGATGAGCGGGACGTGTTTCATCGGGATGAGCAAACACCTCGGTGCGGCAACGGGGACCAATCGACCGGGTGGATCGGGCGACCGGAAAGGGTAACCTCACCAGGCGAAAGGAGGTCAGGCGTTAGCCAGAGTCGACGCTGCATGACCCCGGTTCTAGTGGGTCGTTTTGCCCGGCGGTATCGGACCTCGGGCGGAGGCAAACTTGGTGGGGCGACGCTCCGTGGAGCCGTGCGTGGGTGATGTCGTGACGCGCTCATTCGCCAAGGCGCGAATGGCTACGCGGAGCGTCGCCCTACCGGGGGGAAGCAGTTGAGAGTTGAAAGTTGAGAGTTGAGAGAAAAATACCGGTGGGGCGACGCTCTGCGGAGCCGTGCGTGGGTGATGTCATGACGCGCTCATTCGCCAGGACGCGAATGGCTCCGCGGAGCGTCGCCCTACCGGGGGGAAGCTGAGAGCTGAGAGCTGAGAGGTCGGAAGGGGAAGCGGGAAGCGGCAAGCGGTGAGGCACTCGCTATTCTCTCAACTGACCTTTCGGTAGGGCGAGGTTACACCGAGCCGTCCGCGTCTCGGCGAGTGACGCGTCAGGAGTCCACGGACGTACGGCTCCGCAGAGCGTCGCCCTACCGGTATTTTTCTCTCAACTCTCAACTTTCAACTCTCAACTGGCTTGCGGTTCACGCCGCGCCGCCGGCTCGAGATTGGGGTTGAACCCAGCCGGGCAACCCGACCAGTTTCTTTCATGCTCGCCGAAGTTCACCCCACCGCGGTCGGCAGCGCTTTCTCGCGATCCCCCGCCGGGGTCGCACGGGACCGCCGGAGATGAGCACCGAAGTCTCCAGTAACTCTGCTCCTCCGGGAGGCCCTCGCCGAAATCGCGGGGCCGCTGGGTGGATCTGGGTGCTGTTGCTTTCTCTTAGCGGGATCGCCCAGGGCGCGCCCGACTTTGCCCGAGACGTTCGACCCATCCTGGAACGCAGTTGCTATGGGTGTCACGGGCCGGAGAAACAGAAGAGCGGGTACCGGCTTGATCAGCGCGAAGTCGCCCTTAAAGGCGGGGACAGCGGGAAACGCGCCATCGTACCCCACTCGGCTAACCAGAGTCCGCTCGTTCGCTACGTCAGCGGCGCTGACCCGGACCAGCAAATGCCTCCCGAGAAAAGCGACGCCCCGCCCCTCACCCCGGAGGAAGTCGCTACCCTGCGAGCGTGGATTGACGCCGGTCCGAGCTGGCCCGACGAATGGGCCGGGACTTCTCCCGAGACCAACCCGCCGTGGTCCCTGCAACCGCTGCGGAAACCCGCGGTGCCCGGGTTGAGTTCCCATCCGATCGACGGATTCATTCGCGCCTCCTTATCCGCGCGTTCCCTGACGCCCTCACCCGAGGCCGATCGACGCACGCTCATCCGTCGGGTCACCTACGACCTCACGGGCTTGCCCCCGACTCCCGAGGAGGTGGAAGCCTTTGTCGCCAGTTCCGATCCCAACGCTTACGAGTTCCTTGTGGATCGTCTGCTCGCGTCACCGCGTTATGGTGAACACTGGGCGCGGCATTGGCTGGATGTCGCTCACTACGCGGATACCCACGGCAACGACCACGACCACGCGCGACCCAATGCCTGGCCGTATCGCGACTACGTGATTCGCGCCTTCAACGAAGACCGCCCCTACGCCCGATTTGTGCAGGAACAGGTCGCTGGCGACGCGCTGTTTCCGGAAGACCCGCAAGCCACGGTGGCGTTGGGATTCCTGGCCGCCGGTCCATGGGACGACACGTTGATGGTCGGAGTGCGCGAAGACACGTTTGACCACCGCCTGGCTCAGGTCCTCGATCGCGACGATCTGGTGACCACCGCGATGAGTACCTTTCAAAGCCTGACGGTGCATTGCGCGCGCTGCCACAATCACAAGTTCGATCCTATTTCGCAGCGCGAGTACTACGCGTCGCAGGCGGTGTTTGCCGGCGTGGACCGCGCGGATCGCCCCTTTGATTCCGATCCCAGTACTCATGTCAGACGACGCGAATTGCTCACCCGGAAGACCGCTCTGGAACGAAGGGACGCTTCCTCGAACGCGATCCTGACCGCTCCGGAGACCGTACAGAAGGTCGCGGCTCTCACGGAATCAGCAGCGCGGCGGGCCGCCCAGTGGGAACCCCTCGACATCGTGAGTGTCACCAGCGCAAGCGGTGCGGACACCACCTTCACCCGGCAAACCGACGGCTCCTGGCGGGTGAGCGGAGCCTTGCCGGACAAAGACACCTTTATCATCACCGCCCAGACCCGGCGGACGGACCTGCGGGCCTTGCGACTTGAAGCACTGCCCGATGACTCACTGCCGGGACGCGGACCCGGCCGATATCATCCCACGGGGAATTTTCATCTCACCGAATTTCGCGGGGAACCACAGCCCACGGGTCACGAAACCCACGGAGCGACTCGACTCGAGTTCACGCGCGCAACCGCCGATCATTCCGATCGCGGTGATGTCGTGGCCCAGGCGATTGATGGTCGGCCCGAAACGTTTTGGAGCATTCATCCCCACTACGGAATGCCGCACGAAGCGGTCTTCGAACTGAAGCACCCAGTGGGCTACGAGAGCGGCACCACACTGATCCTCCGACTCGAACAAGCCGGCACAGCGGCCCATCAACTCGGACGATTCCGACTGACGTTTTGCACCGGGGCGCTGCCGGAGGACCAGCGGGCTCCCCTGCCCGCACGGGTGAGCCAACTGCTCGGCAAAGCAGAATCCGAGCGCACCCAGGAAGAGCAACGAGAGCTGGCGGTCCAGGTCCTCCTGGCCGAAATTGAGCGCGATCTCGCCGCCCTGCCCCCGCCGGAGAAGGTCTACGCGATCACGCGCGATTTCCCGCCCAACGGCAGCTTCAAGCCCGCGGCCACGCCCCGGCCCATCCATCTCCTCACTCGCGGTGATTTGAACCAACCGGCGGAACTCGTCGGCCCCGGAACGCTCTCCTGCGTCCCGGGACTCTCGGGCGATTTGGCAATCGCGGACGAAGGCGAAGAGTCGAACCGCCGGGCCGCCCTAGCTCGCTGGCTGACCGATGAGCGCAACGCCCTCACCTGGCGCAGCGTCGTCAATCGGGTTTGGCATTATCACTTCGGACGCGGCCTATGTGACACCCCGAATGATTTCGGCAAGATGGGCGGTTCCCCGAGTCATCCCGAGTTATTGGACTGGCTGGCCGTGTGGTTTCGCGACGACGCAGCCGGCTCCCTCAAAGCCCTGCATCGTCTGATCGTCACCAGCGCCACGTATCGGCAGAGCTCAAGCCACCGGTCGGACGCGGCCGAAGTCGACGCGGACAACCGCCTCCTGTGGCGCATGAATCGAGTTCGACTCACGGCCGAACAGATCCGCGACAGCGTCCTCCAACTCAGTGGTCAGCTCGACCTCACGCAAGGCGGGCCGGCAGTCGTGCAATTCGTGCATCGGGGTAAGGCCACGTTTGTTCCCGATGGCGGCGCGCCGGCCTTCCTCGACTACGAAAACTTCGCGCCAGACGCTCCGGAGAATCGCCGACGTGCCATTTACCGGTTCGTTTTCCGGACGGTGCCCGACCCGCTCATGGATGCCTTGGACGCTCCGGATGGAGGAACGCTCACCCCGGTTCGCAGCGTTTCGACGACGGCCGTGCAGGCCTTCGCACTGCTCAACAATCCGTTCGTTATCCGCCAGTGCGAACACCTCGCCGCGAACCTGACCGGCCTGGATCTGACTCCGAGCGAACAGATCACGGCTGCCTTCCGTCGGATGTTGCAACGACCGCCCCGCCCGGAGGAACTGGCCCGCTTCACCGCTTACGCCCAGCAACACGGTCTGGCCAACACGTGTCAGGTCCTCCTGAACAGCAACGAATTCCTTCACCTCGACTGAGCCATGAGCCCCTCCCTCACGCGCCGCGACTTCTTGGGCCGACTGAGCACCGGCCTGGGCGGCATCGCGCTCAGCTCACTCTTCCAAGGTGAAACCGTCGCCGCCCCGCCCCCGGTGTATCGGCCCAAGGCCAAACGGGTGATCCAACTTTTCCTGAACGGAGGCGCCAGCCAATGCGATCTGTTCGATTACAAACCCCAGTTGATTGCCCGCCATGGAAAGCCCTTTGATCCGGGCACGGGTGAACGCGTTGAGGCCAGTATCAGTACGCCGGGCGCCGTGATGAAGAGCCCCTTCGAATGGGCGCAACATGGTCAATGCGGGCGCTGGGTGAGCAGCGCGTTACCGCATTTGGCGAAGCAGGTGGACCACTTGGCCTTTCTCATGGCCATGCAGTCGAAATCAAACGTGCACGGCCCGGCGGCGTATTTGCAAACCAGTGGGTTTTTGTTGCCCGGATTTCCCTGTGCGGGCGCGTGGGTCTCGTACGCGCTGGGCAGTCTGTCCGATAACGTGCCCGCCTTCGTGGTCCTGCCCGATTCACGCGGACTTCCCTACAATGGTCGCAGCGCCTTCACCTCCGGATTCCTACCAGCGAATCACCAGGGAACCGTCATCAACGCCAGCGCTCCCCGCCCCATCACCCATCTCCTCCCTCCGGCGGACGCGAAGCACATCACGCCGGCCAGTCGGGCCGACGGTCTGGCCCTGTTGCGCGAGATGAACCTCGGACATGCCGCCGAACGCCCGGGCGATTCCCAACTAACGGCGCGGCTGGAAAGCTACGAACTCGCCGCCCGCCTCCAGTTGTCCGCTCCGGAATTGCTCGACGTCACCGGCGAAACCGAAGCCACGAAGCGGCTCTACGGTCTGGACCAAGCGGAAACGGCCGACTTCGGTAAACGCTGTTTGCTCGCACGGCGCATGGCCGAACGCGGCGTTCGCTTCGTGCAGGTGTGGAGTGGGCAGGGAGGCGGGTCCGACAATTGGGACAATCACACCGACATCGCCAAGGAATTGGGCGTTGCGGCCCGGCGCATGGATCAACCGGCGGCCGCCTTGCTTCTCGACCTGAAGGCGCGCGGACTCTTGGAAGACACCCTCTTGGTCTGGACCACTGAGTTTGGCCGGATGCCGTTCAGCCAAGGCAGTGTCGGCCGCGACCACAATGGGGGTACGTTTGTTTCGTGGTTCGCCGGCGCGGGCGTGAAGCCGGGGATTGCGCACGGTCAGAGCGACGAGTGGTCTTGGAAAGCCGTCGAGGGTGTCACCACCAGCTACGATTTTCACGCCACCCTGCTCCACCTACTCGGCCTCAATCACGAGAAACTCAGTTGGCGCCACAGCGGCATCGACCGTCGCCTCACCGACGTTCACGGCCAGGTCATCCGGGAAATCCTCGCCTAACTCAGCTCTCAGCTGGTTTCCCGGTAGGGCGAGGTTACACCGAGCCGTTCGGGTCTCGGCCAGTGACGCGTCAGGAGTCCACACACGAACGGCTCCGCGGAGCGTCGCCCCACCGGGGGGAAGCTGAGAGCTGAGAGCTGAGAGCTGAGAGGGCGGAAGGGTAAGCGGTAAGCGGCAAGCGGTAAGGCATTCGCTTTTCTCTCTCTCAACTTTCAACTTTCAACTCTCAACTGGCTTGCGGTTCACGCTGCGCCGCCGGCTCGATCAGATTCGTCGAAAGATTCCCGAGAGGTGCTCGTTTCCTAATTGCAGTCCCGCGATCGCGGAGCCGCTCATCAGACGGTTCACACCCCCGCACCAGCCTTGGTCTCAACTCACTCTATCTGCATTCCCGGAAATGAATCATCCCACCTCAAGCCTCCCTCTGTATTCGAATCTGCTTTCGCTCGTCCAAACGGTGAGCTCCCGCTTCTCCCCAAGCCGACGACTGTGGTTCGGCGGGCCGGCACTTCTGCTCTTGCTGATGTTCAATCTCGCGCCGGCAGCGGCGCAGGGAGCGCTGCAGGGAACTTGGCGCATCAACGAAGATGGTCACCTAGGCATTCTCTACCTGGACCAGCACTCCAGCGGCAGTTTGTTCGGCTCTATTTCCAACTCCACTTCCTACGAACCAGTGCGCGGCTTCTATTCCTCGGCGGAAGGGACGTTCGTCCTCGTTCGAGGGTCGTACAGCGCCCCATCAAGAGCCTATGTCGGACGCTACCGAGCGCCGTTTAGAAAGGGCAGAATCTCGGCTCCCGCAACCCTGTTTGGGACCATCTATGCCTTGGACGCCAGCGGCGGCGCGACTCCGCAGAATAATCAGTTCCCCTTCGCGGCCGTGCCCGTCACTCATCCTTACCCAGGCCTCACCCTGCTGCCGCCGCCCCAATCCAGCGAATTCTGCCTGCAAACTCACTACACCTTTGTGAATCGACCGGCTGAGTTCGGCGACACTTGGACCGTGCCCTTGCAGTTCAATACTCCGCAAGGAT
This sequence comes from Verrucomicrobiota bacterium, assembly GCA_017309115.1. Lineage (GTDB taxonomy): Bacteria > Verrucomicrobiota > Verrucomicrobiia > Limisphaerales > UBA9464 > UBA9464. The sequence continues at coordinate 12,785 of JAFLEF010000071.1, forward strand.
CGAGCTGTCCCACGGGCGAGTTCACCGGCCAGCTCAGTGGCGATTTCATCCGCGGCTCCTACTCCCCGGGCAGTGGCCTCGTGGTCTTCGTGCGGACCATGTCCAGCGTGGGCTTCATGCCCAACCAACTGTTCGTGGGCCAAGCCCGATCTGATACCGAGTTGGTCGTGAACCGGATTATCGACGGGCGCTTTTATGCCCTGGATTCTTGGGGTGGCGCCAGCAGCCAACGCCTGACCTACGATTGGCTAGCCCAGTAAAAATGGCAGTCGGCCTTGGGGGGCCGTGCGGGGCACAGCCTCCTAGCCCGGATATCTCACACACTTTCTGCTGCGGCTGGCTGCAAGCCCGTCTGGCGGCGTTGGCCTCGCATTCCTCGCCGGACAGTATGTCCTCATACAGCCCGGTTCGGAATCGCTTCGGCCGCCTTGCCAGACGCGCCTTCGCGGCGCCTCGCGACGAACGCCTGTGAACTATCCGGGCTAAGGCTTACCTGAGCCGGGGAGAGGGATCGGAGGGAGCGTTGGTGGGGATGACTGGAAAGGCCCACAGCCAGTCGTCAGAGCGGGGCTTGTCCTGATCGTTGACGCCGTTCGATCCGAACCCGCGTAGGACATAGCGGTCCCGGCTTTCGCGCTGGTAGTGCATGGGGCGTCCGTGAGGGACATCAGGAAGCACCTGGTTGAGGAAGCGGGGCACCAACTGGGCCAGGGAGGAAGGGTAATCCCCGTGGGTCAGACGATAGCGCTCAAGGGCACAGGCGAGGATGGCTTGGTTCAGTGAACACTGCGCGAAGGTGAACAGTTTCGGGTTGGGGCTCCACCATTCGGCCTGAAGCACCGCCGCAGTTTGATTACCGAGCGGGAGCCCATTCAATTCGCTGTAGAGATAGTACGTCGACACGCGACCCGTACCGACCTCCACGTTGGCGACCGCCGTTTGCCCGGCTTGGTAGAGCTGAAGGCAGTGATCCAGCCACCACCCGGAAGGTTGCCAGACCACTTCCTCTTGCTCGAGGAATTGGCCACCCGGGACGCTAATGCGGCCCGCCGACCGATCTGTCTCCCGCGGCGTCAGCCAAGATTCCACGTGGGCAAGGACGATTCGGCGAACCGCATTCGTGTAGTCGGCCAGGAGCGGGAATTGCTCCAACTGGGTCTGAAAGGCGGCCAACTGAGGCTCGGTCCAACGGTGCAAAACGACGCCCTCCCAAAGCGGTTGCAGGGCATCGTAGAGAAGACTCTGCGTGCGCACTGTGCTGTTGGCATCGGGTGATTGCCGCGCAAAACCGGCCAGACGGAGGCAGGTCAGTACGTCCTCACCCGCCGCCTCGGTCTCGCCCATGACGAGGCGCGTCGAGGCGCGAATCCGGAAGAGAAACTCCAGTGGCTCGAGAACGGCGAGCGACCGGTTATCGGTGTCGAAGACCACGGCGTACTGACGGTTGGTGGTGAGCTGGAAGCCGGTGCGACGGCTGGCCTCGGCGAGCGCGCCGAGCTCCGTTTCCAGCGGCTTGAGCCCTTCGTACACACTGACGGCGGCTTGCTGGCGATTGGTGGACATCTTCACGCCCAGGGGCAGCACCCAGGCGAAATTCGTGGTGAAGTCGGTGGACTGCCGACGAATTTCGTTGCCGCGCCACGCGGATGGGCTGGGGTCGAAGTTCTCTCGGGATTCCTTCGCCGCCGCGTTCCAGAGACGCTTCTGGATGGTATTGAGCTCGGTACCGCGGACGAGTTGCTGGAAGATGGGCGAGCGGGCGAAGTTGTCGTCCTCGGGCACCGGGCCAGGCAGGAGCGCGGCCAGCTCGAGGGATTCCCCACGCTGCTTAAGTTCCTGCTGGAAGGCCTGCCAGTCGCGCCGACTGCGCCAGTTTTCAGAGCCGTAGAACCCAAGGGCCAAGAGCACGAAGGCCGCCAGCAAGGCGCCCACGGTTACCGACAGTCGGATCACTGTGTTCCGTCGGGGCAGCCACCAAAACCGGCGTGGCTCCAGGCTGCCCGTCGCGATGGCCCGGAAATCCTGCCGGAGCCGACCCTGAGCCCAGACAGAGAGCAGCAGGCAGTTGCCGAGGCTGATGGCGCCGGCGATCCCCAGCATCAGCGGGAGGAACCGACGTTCGGGCAGCCGATCGAGACCCCAGTCGTCGAAGAGGTAGCAAACGAGCGCGAAGAGGAGCGCGGGCGGCACCAGAATCGCCGCCACGCTGATCAGCGGGGCAAAGCCGGGATGCTTCAGGCTCAAGCCCAGCCAGCGTCCAAGCCAGCCCAGGGTGAGCCAGGCCGCCAGCAGCATCCCGAGTCCCGTCAGGGCGAGACGCAACATGAAACCCACTTGCCAATTGAGGAACGTTCCCGCGAACGGCTGGTTTGACCACGCATGCCAGAGCAACTGCGCGGGCGTGATGCCGGACGGGAGGGGTTCCGGAGGATCAAGCAGAACCAAGACGCCTCCCAGCCAGATAAGAAACAAGTGGGCCAGCACGGCCACTAGGATTGGAAAAAACATCCGTCGGCCAAACGCCCGCCACAGACCCCGCGAGAGGGTCCGCTCGCTGGTCGACGTACAAAGGATCAACTCCAACGCGCCCGACTTTCGGTCCTCGGCCAGCGTCTGTGAGGCCACCGCAGCTCCGTAAGAGAGCACCAGCAAGTGCAGCGCCAGCGTGCCCAGCAGCCATGCGAAGAAGAGGCCTTCCACCGGACCGAAAGCGCCAGCGCCCAGGGAACGTTCCAGCGTCGGCGCGACCACTCCAACGGCCATCCCAGCCACCACCACCGTCACCAACATGAAGACTGGCGACCCAATTTGCCCGCGGCTCGCGAGCCAGAACAGCGGGTTGATATCGAGGAACCGCCGCCGCAAGCCAGCGCGAGCGTGGCGTCCGCGATCCCGCCAGCGGCGCATCCAACCGAAGCGCGTCCAGAGCGGACCGTTCTTGGGAAGATCCTGCCAGCTTCGCCGGAGCCGCCACGCGATCAGCATCAGCGACACCCACAACATCCCAGCCACGCTCACGAGCGAGAACCAGAAGTATTCGCCGCCCGGAGCCCTCGGCCAGGACTGGGCGGCGTTCAACGCGTGCAGCGGACAACACGCCGCGAGATAGTCCGTCATCAGTTTCGGATACCCCACACTGCGCAACGCTCCCGCCACCGCTACCGGTGCCATCCCCAAGATCAGCGCCAAGCCGGTGGCCAGCGCGATCGCGGGAAACTGCCGCACGCTGACCGCCGAGGCGATGAGGCCCATCGTGACGGCGAAGAAAAGGGTGCTCAACAAAGCCAGCAGCGTGCGCCCAAACTGTTCTTCAGTAATGCCGCCCACGAGCATCGGCAGGGCGAGCAAGGGACCAATCGCGAGCACCGGATACAGCGCGCCAAGGATGCTGGAACAGAGTTTACCGGCGACGATCTCGGCGCTGTTTAGGTTGGTCAGGAAGAGCAGACCGAGCGTCCCCTCCCGGCGCTCGCGGCTGATGGTGTCTGCGGCGCCTGTGGCCCCGACCAACAGGCAGTAGAGGAAGATCATCACCGAAAAGCCCTGGAAGACCTGGGGTCCGGCGCGCGGCTGGGTGAAGAGGGAAAAGGCCCAGGCCATCCAGAGCAGCAGAATGGAGAATGCCGCAGCGGTAAGCCAACGCAGCCGGTGTAAGCCCGGACGCCGCGCGGCGGCGCGGAGTTCACGGTCAGCTACAGAAAGAAAGCGCACGGGAAATTGCCCCTCGCAGAACCGCAGGCATTACGAAAGACACGGTGAGAAGTCCTTCGTTTCAAGGGAAAAGGCGCCCAGGGAACTCCGTTCACGAAGGCCGCATCCAGTTCGCTCTTCAACCGGATCACCGTCTGACCGTGGATCACATTCGAACTCTGGCGAAGCGCTTCGACTGCGATCCGGGACGCTTTGTGGATCCGGTCTGACTCGGGCGACGGTTCTTTGGAGCGAGGCCTTCGTTGGCTCGTCCGGCCCAGCCCGCTACGGGAATGCTTCGGTCTCGCCGCCCCGCCCTCCCCCAAAATCCCTCATCGCAGAGCCCAGCCCATTTTTCAGACGGGCTCTTAGCCCAGCCTAGGGGCCCACCAAGGTTGTGGCGCTGTCAGAAGTTGAGATAGCGTCGTCCGGCGCCGGCGTGGGGTTCGGGGAATCCTTCCGGAAGCTTCGGAGGTCACGATCCAGTTCACCCATGCACAGCGTCGATGATTACGTCGGACAAACTCTCGACGAGAAATACCGCCTCGAGCGTCGGCTCGGTCAGGGCGGGATGGGCACGGTTTATCTGCGCGCCCGGCCGCCCCTCCAGACACCACCCCAGAGCACCTGAGCGGGAATCGGAGAAGGCGAACGGAAAATCCACACCCGACGTTTACATCGGCGTCGGACGCAGGCCATGTTGCGGACCCCGCGGAGAAACTGACATTCCGCGCGCGCAGAATTCACCACCAACTCCTATTCATTCCATGGGCGACCGTTCACCGAAAGACAACCAGAAGAAATCCTCCCAGAAAAACGCCGCAGCTTCCTCCGCTGCCAAAAAGAAGAGCCAAGCCGTCGCCGACAAGAAGGCGGCCACCGGTAAGAAGAAGTAAGCAACAATCCACGCCGGCGCTCCCGCGACCGTGCCGGGACGCCGGCTCTCTTTCGCGAAGCCACGCTGCCCTTTGCCGACCAGCGGGATTTCTAAGAGCAGAAGATTGGATTCATCGCGCCGATGACGGAGATGAGGATCAGGGCGGGCGCGGGCCATGTCGTGTGGGGCAGGGAGCGCTTCGAGTTCTTGGAGAAGCAGGACAACTTTGACAGCGTTTGCAAGGGCCTGCCGGTCTCGCCGGTGGTTTGCTCCCAATCCCATGAAACGGACGCATTAGACCCGCCCGCATGAGCCTCAAATCAATCGTCACGCGGCTCAATCCCCGCTTGAGTCTTCCTTGTCTGCTGCCGGCCGCAGTTTTCCTGGCTGCGTCGCTAACTCCTTCGCTCATTCCGCGACCCATGCTGTTGCAGGCAGTCTTGTCCGGCCTGTCCGTGGCGATCGGCTATGGGCTGGGCGCAGGCTGGATGGCGCTATGGCGATACCTCGGATTACCCGCTCTCGGCGGCCGGATGGCGCGGGCAACGGGGATCATGGCGGCCGTAATTTGTGTTTCGCTGGTGGTGGCCAGTCTGTGGCACACGGTCCATTGGCAGAATTCGCTGCGTGAGATCATGGGCATGGAGAAAATCCCCGGACTCCAGCCCTTCTTGTTCGTACCCGTGGCGGTGGCGACCTTCTTCCTGTTTCTCGCGCTGGCCCGTGCTTTCCGCTGGCTCTCGGTGCGGGCGTCGCGACGCCTGGCGCGCCATGTGCCGCCCAGGGTTTCCCGCGTCGTGGCGGTGGCCGTCACGGCCATGTTGTTCTGGTTTGCCATCGATGGCTTACTTTTCACCTTCTTGCTGAACATCGCGGACCGCTCGTTTCAGGAACTCGACGCGCGGATCGACGACGGCCTCCCGCGTCCAACGCTGGCCAGCCAAACGGGAAGCCCGGAGTCACTCGTCGATTGGCGTGATCTTGGACATCAGGGCCGGAATTTCATTTCCGGAGGCCCCACTGCGGCGGAATTGGAGAAATTCTTCGGCACCCCGGTGGCAGCACCGGTGCGGGTTTATGTCGGTCTGAATTCGGCCGACAGTCCGGAAGAGCGGGCCCAATTGGCGCTTGATGAGTTGATACGTGCGGGTGGCTTCGAGCGCTCCGTGCTGCTGCTCGTCACCCCCACCGGAACTGGTTGGGTGGACCCGGCAGGTCAGGATCCGGTCGAGTATCTTCACCGGGGCGATATCGCCACCGTGACGGCCCAGTATTCCTATCTCAATAGCCCGCTCGCCCTGATGACCCAGGCGCAATACGGGGCTGAAGCGGCGCGCGCCCTGTTTCAGAAGGTATACGGCCACTGGCGTTCCTTGCCGCCCGAATCAAGGCCGAGGCTCTATCTCAACGGACTGAGCCTGGGTTCGCACAATTCCGATCTCTCGTTCGACTTATATGACATCATCGACGACCCGTTTCACGGTGCTTTGTGGAGCGGCCCGCCCTTCCGCCACGAGACTTGGCGACAGTCTACCGCCCGCCGCGATCCGGGCACGCCGGCATGGCTACCGGAATTTCGCAAAGGTGCCGTAGTCCGCTTCATGAAGCAGGGCGGCGTGACCGGAGGGAAAGACAATCCTTGGGGTAAATTCCGGATTCTTTTCCTGCAGTATCCGAGCGATCCCATCACCTTTTTCACCCCGGCAACGGCGTGGCGCGCTCCGGACTGGATGAACGAACCGCGCGGGAAGGATGTTTCGCCCTCCTTGCGGTGGTTTCCGGTGGTCACCATGCTGCAACTGGCGATCGACATGGCGGTGGGCACGGCGCCCGAAGGTTTCGGCCACACGATCGCGGCGACTGACTACATCGACGCGTGGCTCGCGCTCACGGAGCCAGCGGGATGGGACGAGGCCGGGCTGGCGAGACTGCGCACCCATTTGGCAGCAAGGGACAAGCTGGACGAGTGAGCGGGTCATTTCCGATGTTCGCCCTTAACTTGATCTGAGTATGGCCGGTGTCGCCTCGCGCTGAGGCTGGAACAAGGGTGAGGCCCGTTCAGGGCAAAGCCACCGTGACGGCATAGTAGCGGATCCCGGTCGCCGGAGTGTCCGTCACGGTCAGCAGGGCATCCGTCGTCTGCACGCCAAAGCTCTTCAGCTCGCGCCAGTCCACCGGGCTCAGACTGTCGGAATACCACAAGGTGTACCGGCGGCCGGTGACGACCGGAAACCGGATCTGAACCGCCGGCTCGGCCGGTTCAATGGAGGCGGCAAACACGCTGTCGGCGCGCCGGGGATGGGTCCCAGCAACGTACTCATCGGCATTGGTCGCCCCGTCGAGATCCGGGTCGCCTAGAGAACCCTCCTCACCGCTGCCGGAGGCCGGATTCAGACCGTTGGCGATTTCCCAGTCGTCGGGCAGGCCATCGTTATCTGCGTCCGCGGGAGTGTCCAGAGTGTCACCCGCGTTGTTCTGACGTCCCGGCGTAGGAATGGCCGCCTCCCAATTGGTGGTTTCGTCGCCGAACACGAGGCTGCGCAGGCGCTGCAGGGAGTTCCCGGTGCCCGACGCGTTGGTCGGCCACGGGGCGGTCGGGCGGTAGTGAAGCGATTCGACCGGGACAAACGGAACCTGGCCCGCGAGCGCGGCGGGATCTCCGATCGGTTCATCGGGTTGCTTCAATTCGAGGGGTTCCCCGGCGTTGTCGAGGATGCCGTCCCACGGCCCCCAAATAGGGACTTCGGCGGGGACATTGAAGGCGGCGCGGAAGTCGGCTTCCGGACTGAAGGGCCAGTTCGGGTCAAAACTCACGATGAGCGCAAACCCACCCGGAGGCAGTGTCGCCCCGGGCGGGAAGTCGAAGTCGACTCCCCCGCGCACCTGCCACCGGTTGGTGGCGTGGAGCGGGTCGAACAACGGCAGGGGCGCCGAGGTCACGTTGCGGATTTCCAGGAACTCGTGGCGGGTGTTGTTGAAGACGCCAACGGGAGGGGGCTCGGCGTGGATCTCGGTGAGAACCACCGGCCCAATTCTCGGCCCGGCGTTGGCGGCATTCAGGGTGCGCTCCCGTTGCGGCACGAAATGCTCGCGGCTGTCACTCGTGACCAGGCGTCCGAAACTCACTCCGTTGAAGGAGGCATCGAAGGAGAACCCATGGTGCCATCCGGTCAGTTCGCCGGACGCGTTGGCGCTGTACAGATGAACGCTGTCCCCCAGCGCGCTCAACGAAAAGCCGTTCGGCCCGGAGCGGAAGTCCGTTTCAGTCACCACCCAGTAGCCTCCCGGAGCCAGGACGATCCCCGAGGGAATGCGATACTTCTTCGGGGACCGGAAGTCGTCGGAGAGCCACCAACCGCCAATCGCCACCGGGGCACTGCCGGGATTGAACAGCTCGATCGAATCCAACATCGGGGGATCGGTGTGCGTGAGGACTTCGGAGACATACACCGGCGCCGGGATGGCGACCGATCCATCCACGGTGCCGGGCGATCCGCCGGGGCGGGCACTTGGTCTCCAGGCTGAGGCCTCGCCGGCGGTGGCCGGGTCAGCGGATTCATCACGGGGAACTAGGCTGAATCCGACGCCGTCGGTGAGCGGCGCCCACGCGGGATCGTACCTTAACTCCTGAATCAACTCCTGAACGGGACCCAGCAGGCGGATTCGGTCCCCATCGTTGCCCAGTGCCCCGGCGAACTCACCGGCGATTCCGGTCACGCCGGGATATCGTTCGAGGAACGCCGTGCGGTTCCTGACCAACAGAACCCTCGCGCCGGCGGCGAGCGAGGTCACGCCGCTGGAGGCGGTGAAGGTGTACTGGATTCCGCCCGCGAGGGAGAACCCGGCGAGTTCCAGCGGACTTCCGGATAAGTTGGCCAGTTCGACAAACTCGAAGTCGCCATCGCTCCACGCCGAGCCCTCCGCCGGATCCTCCGGATGATACTGGATCTCGGTGATCCGAAGTGGCGGAAGGGTGTTGAAGAAGGTGGCCGCCGTGATGCCTGACCACTTGGAGACCAGCGGCGGGTTCCCGGAGCCTGTCCGGGCGGTGTGCGCTTCGAGGTTCGCCCGGGCGACGAGTCGGGAATTGGCGGTGATGACAATCGGGTCCACACCGGCCACCCGGGCGGAGGGTGAGACAACGCCCCCGGGAAGTCGGGGGTCGGTACCGTCGAGCGTGTAATAGAGGATGGCTCCTGCCGGTCCGGTCAGTGTTACGTTGGTGGCACCCTCAAACGGTCCTCCGATGACGCTCAGGAGGGGCCGTTGCACAAACTGGCTGTCCATGAAGCTGACTCGGTTGTTGAGCCAGTTCTTCAGGGAGGTGATCTCCCCGTTGAAGCCGCCGCGCGGCGGGGCGAGATGGCCCCACCTAGCTTGCTCGCGGGGCTGGGCACGGCGAACCTCGCCGGTTTGTTGGTCCACCAGGCGGTGCAAATTGGTGGTGGCGAAGGTGGAGCTACGGAGTTCCTGATACCGGTCGATCCATTGCTGGTAAAACTCCAGGTCAGTGAACAATCGGCCCCACCACGCCTGGGTGGTGTCGTTGAAGAAATCCGTGCCCGCCCCCTGCGCAGCGCCCGGGGTGCTCCAGACCCGGGGATTGGCATCGCGACCGTCGGTGGAATTCAACGCGCGATCGAAATCCCATTGCGGTCCAAACGTGATCTTTCCGTTCCGGGGCTTGTAGAGGTAGGCGCTCAGTCGAAGCGCATCCACATTGAAGGTCAGGACATTGACCAAGTGGTAGTCAATCCACGCCGGCACATCGATGTAGCTGCGGTATCCGGTGGCGGGATCCTTCCAGTTGGTGCCATACAGGGCCGACTCGAAGGCATTGAAGTGGGTCTGCAAATACTGACGCTGCGGCGCCCGGGCCGTCTCCCGGATCTCGGCTTCCGAGGGTTCCACATAGACCAAGCCCTGACGTGCGGTGCCGAAACCACCCTCACCGGGGCCGGTTCGGTCCACCTTGAGCAGGTAGCCGCCGGTGACCTCGGGCGCCCGGATGTGTTCGGGCTCCAGTTTGTCCACATCAACCCGGTCGGGCGAACGCCGCACTCGTTCCTCCAGCACGTAGATGCCGTTGTAGGTGCCGGGATAGCGGATGGTGCCGACGGAATCGGTAATCAGGAACACCTCGACGAAGCGGGTCCGTGACGAGTACCAGCCGAGGTCCCGGGCGAGTTGGTGGGCGTAGGGATTGTGGATGAGGATCGGCTCAAAATTGTTGGGGGCATAAAGAACCCAGTCCGAATCCGCCGGCATCCCGAGCAGCTGGCGGTTGCGGTCCTCCTCAAATTCGTTCCGCAACTCCAAGTTCAGGCTCACCTTGGGATATCCAAGCGTGCTGGAACCCCGGGCCCCGATGCCCACGCGGCCGCTGAGCGTGGGTGGATTGGTCATCGAGGTCACACCGTTCACCGGCTCATAGACGTGCAGGTAAGCGGGCTGCTGACCCTCGGCCGGCGGGGTGGACTTGCCGTAATTGTGCAGGACCAGGATCGGCAGATCGGACGAGAAGGTCGGCGTGGTGCCGTCGAGACGGAGGTACATCTCGGTGCGCGGATCCCCCGGGAGAAGTCCGGCCGAAAACGCGCGGGCTCGAACCACCTGGGTCCCGCTGATGGCAATCGGGGTCGCGTAGGCGGGCGACGACGCGGAAGGCAGAGTGCCGTCGAGGGTGTAGCGGATCACCGCGGCGGGATCCGGGCTCGCGAGGGACAAGGTGAGCTGAAACTCAGTTTGATAGCTGCCGCCGCGTCGCGAGAAGGAAACGTCGGGGGCAAACCCGGTGCCGCTGGAGGAATTGGCCGCGCCTGGGGTGGCTTGGGTGAAGTACCCGACGACGTTGGGGGCGCCGTTCGCCCGTCCGTAGCTCACATTCTCGCGCTGCGGGGGATAGACCGGTGAGAAGCCGGACTCGACCTCGCCGGAGGGATTCACCAGCGCCAGGAACTCGCCGTTATTGGACAACCGGAAGTTGGTGTGCAGACGTCCCGGTACGGCCGTCCGGTTCTTCTCCGAGGCAAACACCAGCAACCGCGCTCCAGCCCCTAGGGTCGTGTTGGGAAACTTCCATTTGCCCAAGTTGGCCAGATCGTCGGTGAGGGACCAGCCGAACAGGGAAATGGACTGCGTGGAGGTGTTGAACAGTTCGATCCAGTCGGATTCGTCCCCGTCTTCATCGCGGATAACGCCGTCATTGTCGGCCATGAACTCGGACAGGATGAGCCCGGGAATCCGGAGATTCGGATCGATGGTATAGGACCACGAACCACCCGCGAAGGGATACGGGGTACTGGCGAGATCAGCGATTCCGTGACCGTTCCGGAACGAGACCGTCACCAGGCCGGCCGGCGGACGTGGGAACGTGAAGACGAACTGCCCCGGGGCCACTTGCGTCGCGTTCGTGGCGCCCTGTCCGTTGATCAACAGGTCGGCGGCGTCAACGCCCGAGACCGGTTCGGAGAACACCACTTCGATGGCGGCCAGATCCCGGATGGCGGCGCCGGGCGAAGGCGTCTGACTGGCGATCACCGGGGGCTGAGTATCCTTCGTGGCCACCAGCGTGGCTTCCCAGACGATGTCGCTGCTGCCCAGGTTGGCATTCAACACTTGGACCGCGATGACGTTCCGTCCGGAGACCAGCAGCGAGCGGGGATCGGGAACCGGAAAGTCATTGAAGACGGCGGGATCCGGGGAGACGGCTCCCGACGCGAAGCCGTTGAAGGGAATCTCGCCTTCCGGGACGTTGAACCGTGTGACCTCCTGGCCATTGATCCAGCAGATGAACCCGTCGTCGCAGGCAGCGGTGAGGGTCAGGGATTGGACGTCCGCCGGACTGGAAATGGTAAACTCCCGTCGCAGGAACACGGAGCTGTACGCGTTCTGCATGTCGGTCAGCTCGGTGCCGGTGAACGGATCCCCGTAGTAGAAGCTGGCGGCCCCGCTGGCCCAGGAGTTGTCTGCGAACTGAGGTGTCCGCCAGGCCGTGGGATCCGGCGAGGACGGGGCCGTTCTCCCCTTGAAATAACTCCAGGTGGCCCCGGTGGGGACCAGCACCTCGGCTTGGGCCGGGAACACTCCGGCGGCCAGCAAGGCAGCGGCGGCAAAAAACCATCCAGCGATTCGATTCATCGGCTAAGGTGCGCGAAACCTAGGTGTGTTTCGGTAAAGTGTAAGAGCCAATTTCGCAGGCTCGAACGGCCGTCCCAGGTCCTGGGAGATACCCACCTGCTGATTTTTCTGGGTCCCGGCTTGGGCGGGAGCCGGGGCGGGGATCCGTAGCTTTCCCTGAAGCGTCGTGCTGCCCGTCCGTGGAGCGCGCCAAGGGGTTTCGACTTGTGGGGTGCCCCGAGGGAGGCGTAATTCTCCGCCATGAGTTATCTGACCCTTGAAGTGGAAATCGACCACGGACGCGTTTTACCAAAAGGTGCGGAAACCCTGCCGGAAAAGGCCTCCGGCCTGCTCACCATCCTCGACCCGACACCGCCGCACCAACTGCGCCCCATCGGTCTCGCCAAAGGCCAGTTCACCGTTCCGGATGACTTTAACGCCCCGCTGCCGGAAGAGCTCCTGCGGTCCTTTGAAGGCAAATGAAGATCCTGCTGGATTCCTGCGAATTCCTCTGGCTCGTGTCCGGTGACCCAAAATTGTCCGCCACTGTTTCAGCCGCGATCCGCGATCCAAGTAACCAGATTTTTCTGAGCGCGGTTTCGTTTTGGGAGATCTCCGTCAAACATAGCCTGGGCAAACTTCCTTTGCCCCAGCCGCCGGCCCAATTCATCCGGCAGCAACGCGAGAAACATTTCATCGCCCCCCTTGGTTTTGGATGAAGCCGCCATCGCAAAGTTGAGCGATCTGCCCACGTTGCACTGCGATCCCTTCGACCGAATGCTCATCTGCCAAGCGCAAGCGCATGGATTGACGCTGGCTACCTCCGACCCACTCATCCGGCAATATCCCGTTGTGCTGCTGTAAGGCGGCGCACGTTCTCCTGGTGGGGCGACGCTCCGCAGAGTCGTACGTGTGTGAACTCCCCACGCGTCATTTGCCAAGACACGCTCCGCACCAAGACCTCAGCTCCTTCTATGGAGTGCGGTAGCGAAGCGTCCGAAGCTACCGCTTTCCCATTGGGGAAGGGCCGGACAGCGAATCACGCGTCACCACTCCACTCACGCACGGCTCCGCAGAGCGTCGCCCTACTGGAGGACGGTTGAGAGTTGCGCTTTTGGGGCACGTGGAGGACGAAGGTGGAGTAACTCTACACGTCAGCAGCCGGGACGAAAAGCGGTAGCTGCGCTGGCTTCGCTACCGCACTCCAAAGGTCGGGCAGAGCCTCGCCTTACCGGAGACGGGTCTTTCTGGCATCGTCGCAGAGTGTGAACTCCCGCCCCTCGGAGTCTCAGACACGCCTCGCCTTTGGCGTTCCTTCCGGCAGAGTACCGGCTCTGTCCGACGTCACCCAGAACGCCCACCGACATTCAGCGCCGGGTTCCGGCTTTGATCAGGCGGACCGATTCCTGCAGCGCCTGTTCCACGGCGTCGGGATGCTCCCACGGAATGAAGTGGGTGTAGTCGGGGAACACCAGTTCCCGGAACAGATTCGTCCGACCGACAGCGGCCAGCTGCGCCCGGAGAAAGGCGACGTTGGCCACCGGAACCTGTTGGTCGCGTCCGCCGTGGAGCATTACGACCGGCACTTGTAATCCCGGCACCGCGGCTTCCAGTTCCAAGAGGTCGCCCTTGAGCGTCAGCAGTTCGCGGTTGCACTGACGCAACCAACCCGGCAGCCAAAACGAGGTACCCGTGTAGTTGAAGGGGTATTGCACCCACAGGGGACGCTCCTGAGCTGGGTCCACGCTGCCGCCGATCAGCACGACGCCAGCAACCACGTCCGGCCGGTCGAGTGCCGCCTGCAACGCCACCGGACCGCCGTAAGAGTGGCCCACCAGAATGGTCGGAAGCGACGGCAGCAACGCGAGCAGGTTGGTCAGGGCAGCGACCTGATCGGCCAAGTGTGGCCTGCGGCGGGTGGGCTTTGAATCCCCAAAGCCAGGACGATCGTAGGCCAGGAGATTGGCGTCTGGAAACGGCCGAACAAACTGGGAATGCCAGATTCCACCGCTCGCGGGTGTGCCGTGGATGAACACCAGATTCCACGCCGCTGGATTCGTCGTCGCCAAGTGGTAGTGCAGCGTGAATCCGTTGGTGACAAGTGTGGCCCGCCGAGCAAGGGCGTCGAGCCGGGATGAGTCGGGCACGACGAGACATCCGCCGCTGTAAACGGCGAGCAACAGCAGCGTGGCCAACCCCAGGGCCAACCGACGGAGTCGAGAGCACAGGCTCCCATTCCAACTGGGGGTCCGACACGGCATCACGAGCCCCGAAACAGGCGCACCTCCACTTCCCGGTCCACGTAGTTCCATTCCTCCGACGCCCGCAACCGAGTCAACAGACGGTCAAACGCGGCCGTGTCCGACTTCGCAAACTCAAACCAGGTCAGAAAATCGAACGGCTCCGCCTCGGTTAGATCACGGCAATGATGAAGACGACGCGCGATCGCCGGCAGGTATTCCAGGCCGATCGCGTTGTGATGGGAACGTTCTTCAAAAATCTGCCGCCGCTCGTCCGTCGTGAGGGACCACCATTTCGCGTTTTTACGGATCGGAATCAGCACCGCGCAATCCGCCTCCGACCGGCCCAAGGCGGGCTGTCGGGCCAGCAATTGATCTTTCTCACTTCGGGTGACGTAACGGTCGTTGCTGGTCGCTCCCCGCAGGACCCACGCGGCATCAGCCGATCCGGGTGCAACGTTTCCGGCCACGACCTCGAGCCGCTCCACCGGGGACAGCGGCTCCCCGATCACGGCACGCGATTCGAGGACCTTCCAAGGGCCGTTCCGGCCGCCGACAAACGAGAAGAGGCGTGGATTTAGATTCATAGCGTTGGGTTTCTCCGTGGTCCTTTCGGCCCCAGAGAGAACCTCCGGCGACCACCCCAAGCCGAACGCCAGGCTGACGGCACCAAGGCAGCGGAGCGAAGTGCGGCGCGAGCACGCCACCAACGTCTCCGAGTCGATCCGACGTTCCTGGGCACGGAGGATGTCCACCTCGGATAGGTCGGAGCAACGCCTCCCAACTTACAGTGCGGCTCCGAGCGCAAGCGGGATAGAGGTAGGGATGAGGGATAGAACCTCACCCCTCCCTCCGAACCGGACGGGCGGATTTCCCGCATCCGGCTCTCCAGTCGGTGGGGTCTGACTGTGAGACTAGCCGTACTCACAGGAGCCGTGTTCCAGACTGAACAGCCCCTGTTGAGCGAACCAAGCATTGGGCCACTGACGGTGGGCCAGTTGGGCTCGTCCCGATCCCGGTCGTTTTTGGCGTTTGCACAAGATCGCCCGCAGGCGACGTCGCACGAACTGATCCTGCTCGCGCAGCCGGCTCTTCACGCTCGCACCGAAGTACCCGAACCAACCCCGTAGGGTCCGGTTCAAGTCCTCCACTACGTGCTCCAGGCTCTGGCCAGAGGTGCGACGGGTTTTCTGCCGGATGACCTCCCGGAGCTTCTCCTGGCTCTTTTCCCGAGGCCATTTGTGACCGCGCTCGAAGTGCCAGCCCAGGAACTCGAAGCTCTGGCCTTGGCCCCAATCCACCACTCGCGTCTTGGTCGGATGCAGCGTTAACCCCGCCGCACTCGTCCATTCCCGCAAGAAGCTCACCATGGCCTCGGCTTCACTTCCGTCCCGGCAAAGCACCACGAAATCATCCGCATATCTCACCATCTGCCCGCCCCGGGCCGCCACCGCGTGGTCCAGCTCGTTGAGGTATACATTGGAGAGTAACGGACTGATCACGCCTCCTTGCGGAGTGCCACTCACCGTCGGTTTCCAGTCCCGGAGTTCTTCCAAGACGCCCGCTTGCAGAAAGCGCTGGATCAACTCCAGCACCTTCCCGTCGGCGATCCGCTCCCGCAGCTTCGCCAGTAACTGTTCGTGGGGGATCGTGTCGAAGTAACTCTTGAGGTCGGCGTCCACCACTACGGTGTAGCCTTCCTTCAGCAGTTCTTCCACCCGCGCCACCGCTTCCCGACACCCGCGTCCGGGTCGAAACCCGTAGCTGTGCGGGGCAAACTCCCGCTCGTAGATCGGTTCGATCACCGCTTTCAACGCCGCCTGCACCACTCGGTCCCGCACCGTGGGTATTCCCAAGGGGCGTTTCTCCGTCGTGCCCAGCTTCGGGATCCATTTCCGTCGCGCCGGGGCGGGTTGATACTGTCCGCTCCGCAGTTCCTGGCTGAGCTTCTGGAGTTGTTCCTTCAGCTCCTCCTCAAACTGCCTCACGGTTTCTCCGTCCACTCCAGGAGCACCGCCATTGCGCCACACCGCCCAGAAGCCGCCTTCCAGGGTACGGGGCGAAAAGACTTTGTCCCAGAGTCGGAACCACTTGATTCCCGGCTCGTTTTCTTCGAGCCGTGCGAGCATTGGGTTCGTCCAAACGCAGTGTTCCACCCACCACCATCGGTGGCGGATGTCTTCGGCTTGCGGAGACGAGGTTGCCCCCGTCACTGGCGCCGAGTTCGCCCTGCGGCGTTCACGTGTCTGTTCGTTTCCCATTTCCACCTTCCTGCGTCCCTTGGCTCCACGGTCATTACCCGCTTCCCAGCTACTACGGACGCTCTGACTCCCTCCCGGCCGGTTCTTCGGCCCCTTTGGACATGAACGCCGGATCTATTCCGGGGAGGGTCTCCCTGCTTATCGCGCAGACGCTTCTCCTCATTCCCTCTCCAACCACCGCGTGACTCATCCCGGGCATTGTTTTCCGATTTACTGTTCTTTCTACCCAGGACGCAGAGCGTTGGACCCAGCTCCTTGTTCGGATGCTTCCGAGAGTCCTCGGACACGGGGCACGCTCAGGGCTTCGCCGGACCCCAGAGGGCTCGCCAATCATCTTCGGCCGAATCGAGTTCACCGTCTTCTTTTCCTTTCTTTCAGTTAGGGACTAAGGATTCACCTCCGGCAGCTCTCCACCTCCTGTCTCCAGGACGCAGTAGCCTTCGGTCACAGGCAGGTAAATCTTCCGCCTGACAGGGACTTTCACCCTGCTTTGTCTGCACCTTCACAGGCGCACT
>JAFLEF010000072.1 GCA_017309115.1 Verrucomicrobiota bacterium
AGCCCCTCAAAAGGGCTCCGCCCGGGGGCTTCTCCAGCGGGTCACCAAGGGGCGAATTGCGCACCAAGGCTCCCCACAACCGAAGGTTTCCCCTCCCTTCCTACCCACACAAACTCATCCGGAGCCATTAAGTATCTCCATTTTTTGGATGTCGATGAGGAACATGGAGTGATGCCAGTGAGGCGGATCATGAGCATCCACGACCCATTGCGTTTCATTCTTCTCTTTGAACGTAAATGTCGGCGGGAGTTGCAGTCCCTCGCTTTCGAACCATTTACAAACCAATCGAATCATCGCAGCTTCCTTGCAGCAGTCTGCCTTCGCACGTTTAGCTTGATCGCTTGTGGCACAGCCTGAGACCAATACGTATAGACCAATACATCTCTTTTCATTGATAGTCCGGATTAGCGTACCAATTCTTTCGCACAAATTCTACCGTATTGAATTTCAATCACCAAGTCAGCCCCCTCAGCAAGCTTCTAATCGGCCATCAGGTTGTCCCCAGTTGGCACCGAGGGCTATTGAGTTTGCGAAGCGGGCTCGCTTCCTTCACGAGCATTGCGAGTCTCTACTGGTCTGGAACTCACCCAGACATGCTGCGCCTTTAGTCGTTTAACCAATGCGTTGGTTCTCCCGCCCAGTGGTTCGATGACAAACAAAGTGGAGGGTTTAAGGGATAGAATCCACTCTCCTCCTACAGTCTTTCTTGATGATGACTGCTGGATTGAGTTCTTCACAAGTAGTTCCAAAGCGAGGTTTTCAAAGACAACGAATTTTTCGCTACCCGAAGGAGCTAGAGGTAGCTTTCCAACCCAGCGAGCACCTGTCATGCGGATTGCCGCTAAGTCTTCTACCGTTAATCCATGATAGTTTGTGCGGCACGCCTCAGTCACAGCAAACACTAGCGAATTCGAGCGCACCAACTTGTTAAGATCTGACGCATTCGCCCGATCCTCTCTCCTGCACGCTGCGCATAGAACCCAAATCACAGACGCGAGCAATGCGAGTCTTAAGGCTTTCATGGGGTAAGCGAACGGTTAGGGATCGCGTTTTTCAAAGACGGAAGCAATGGGTTCAGATCCTGAGATTCAACATTCTGGAAAAGTCATACCGTCGGAGTTTTCCCTCCGGGGGGCGGGTATTCACGGACCGCCCTTTCCGGCACTCTCCCGAGCCATCGCTGCCCGGGCCGCCTGCTTTTCCTCGTCGGTGGAGGCGACCGGACGTTTGAGCTTTAGGCTGCCAAACAGATTGCCGAGAGCTGGCTCCGGGTGCATGACCACGGCGCCCCTCTGGTCCGTGTCGTCACCGACCACCGGTGCCCCGCCATCACCCCGGCTCCCCGCGCGATTCCCTGAACCTTCAGCAAACGGCCGATCCATGACTTCTAGACTGCCGACACTCACTGCCTAAAGAAAGGTTTTGGAATAGGAAAGAGATCTGGAGGGCTCAGGCTCCGAACCTTCAGCCTACGGCTAAGCCACCCTTCTATCAAATCCGGCAAAGAACAATCATATCGCTCACAGTCATTTGCGTAACCACTATCGCGCGCAATGATTATTGGCCACTTATTAGAACTTCCAATTCGCAACCAGAACAGCGTCCCTCCGTTGTCGGTGTATCCAAATGGAAACACGCCAGTTGGAGCTGGGTAAACAGGGAAAGACATCGCGTACTTTGGTGCGTCCCTTTGCATATTTCGAACGCCGCCTAGACGCAACTGAACAAATTCATCGAATGATATGTCGCCCTGCCGTTGGCCAAAAGGGCTCACGATCCCAACAAACTCCGCAAAACGCCCGTCACCATAGCGGTCGACTAGCAGTCTGTAATCTTCGGGAAACTCCATGCCATAGGTAGAACAAATGAGGCGCCAGCTATCAGGCGTCCCAGCACCTATTGGCTTTGCAGGCGGAGGGGCAATTGAAATTAGCTTATCCATAGGGGAGCAATGGGGTCAGTTTTTGACATTCGACATTTTAGGATAGCCATGGCTCAGGGAGTCCTCGTTGAACGCATGGAACAGCAGGTTGGTGGCAATCGAGAGCAGGTCGGCTCATTTCCGACGGCTTCGGCGGCGGTGGTCTGCGCCTACTCCTTTGAGTCGCGCGTCGCTCAATCCCTTCCAACCCAGCTGGCGAGGCTTGGGCGGCTGCCATTTGCCGATGCCGGGCTCTGCGGTGTAAACGCTCAGGAGATACTCGAGCCCGCGTAGGGAGAGTTCGGCAAAGGAGGTTTCCCGGGTGATCACGGGCGTAGCGCTGTTCTGGGTCACTTCAATAGCTGACCTGCCCCTTGGTCTCCTGTCTCGCACAGCGGCACAGTTCATCGCTTGCCAGCGACCGTTGCAAAACCTTGGGAAGATGTTCGGCGACGGTGAATTCGGTCGCCGGTGCAGACATAGAGCCAGGAATGATCGGGGCCGGCAAAGGTGAAAGCCATGGAGAGCGGCGACACGGTCGGTCTGGTGACCGAGCGGAGCACGCCGTTGGTCGCTTGCTGCCGAGCGAGTGAGGATCCCGGCACCCACGGACGGGAAATGAGGCCGAAGGGCGTGCCATCGGGTTCAAAAATCTCCAACCCCGCCTCGCTCAGCAGCCACCACCGACCCGTAACGTCGGAGTTCACGGCGTAAGCAAAGGCGCTCGAGGCGTCGGGATTCGAGCGTAGGTTGAGCCATTTCCCAAGGCCTTGCAGGCTTCCATCGTCCTGCACCGTCCACGCCTGCGCCGCGAATCCGTTCTGGCTGCAGACAACCAGTTGTCGTCCGTCCGGGCTGAGGGCCAACCCCAGGGGTGTCGAATCTCCCGCTGCCTGCATTCGGGGACGCGCCAGGTCTCGTCCTCGAGCGGGAACTCCGCCCAGGAGGTTCGAACGGTACTCCGTGAAATAAATCCACCCGGCCGGGGAAACCGTAATGGCCCACGGTTCGACATTGGTCACGATGGTCTCCACCACCTGATTGGTGGGGTTGATGGCGATGATCCGTCCCGAATTCGTGGAATTGCTCCCGCGGGAGGCTCCCTGAACGGCCGCGTACAACCAGCCATCCGCCCCGAATTCCATGTCCTGGATTTTGGGCATCCGCGCCAACCAGACCGTCGGAAACTTCTGGTCGTGTTCCAGCCGGTAGATGAGGGAGGTGTCGAAGTTCTGGTTGTTGAAATACAAGTTTCCTTCCGCATCGCTGCACGGAGCCCAGGTCCGGCCCATCCGTTCGACCACCTGCTCCCACTCGTTGGTGAGCCCTGTGTTGGGCACCAGGGCGGCGACGGAGGATTCCGAATGACGCGGGCGCCCCTCCTCGGCTTTTCCCGCCGGGTCGGAACGCAACACCCACCGGATAGCGTCTCCCAAGACTTGCCCGGCTTCCCCACTTCCCGGCGAGTCACCGACCTCCCGCCAGCGCAGGTCATAGCCCATGGAGTTTAGTGCGTGCATCAGGTCCTGGTTGGCCCGCCAGCGCCGACCTGAGGCCGAATCCGCGTCATCCTTCCTGGCCTCCAGATAGACTCGGATGGGCTTGGGCTCAGTTCTGCGAATCCAGTCGGGATACGCGTCACCACCCCGAATGTTCACGAACTCACCGTCCTGACAGATGACTCCTCCGAAGAAGTTGGGCCGCTCCCAGGCTGCGGTGAATGCGCAGGTTCCCCCGCTGCCGCGTCCCACGAGCACCCGCTTCCGGGGATCCTCGGAAACATTCAGCGCGAACCGGTTCGTAATCTGAGGAATGAGATCCTCCAGCAGGAACAACGCGTAGCGCTTCCCTAGAGAATCATACTCCCGGCTTCGGTCGCTTTTAACACGGCCTGCCGGTTTACCGTCTTCGGCGATCTCTCCAGGATTAATAAACAAGGCGACCGCCGGCTCCAGGCCTCCCTCGGTGAACAGGCGTTCCAACCAACCGGGAACGGCCGTTCCGGTCGGTTTCAGGTAGGTTTCCCCGTCCTGAAACACGAGGAGCGCAGCGGGACTGACCGCCGCCGTTGCGGCAGGAACATAGACCCAGCATTCATGACGGGTGCCGGGAAAGACCACCGAATTCGTGAAGACGAAGGATTCCATCCTTCCCGCCGACGCGGTGCCGTTTGCTTCCGCGGCGGCCCCCGCGAGGTACAACGGCGGCCAACCTATTATTAGAATCCAGCAGCCCAGAATTAGCGTGAATGGATTCACACGACAAGAATCTGAGGTGAGGACAACCCGTCAAGTTGTTTCGCCGGAAGTCCCCAAGGTTTTATATGTCCGTTCTCGGATTTTCCGACAGGAAGGGGTGCTACTCAATGACCCAAACCTACATAGCCTGGGCCGTCGCATCCCTGGCCGAGGGGAAACCGGGTGTGGAGAGTGAAAGAACCTCCAACCGCACCCTTGGTTGACCGGGTACGTAGCCGAGAAGCGGTCTCAAACGCTAAAGCACTTTTCCTGGCACCACGAGTGCGATGATTCGCGCGTCGAGTTCACTTTTTCTGACGTGCCGCGCTCAAAAGCAAAAAGTTTATGACTATTATCATCAATCGTAAGAATAACGCGGCGCCAACATAACTCAATGACACCATCAACGGAATTTCAATTTGAGCCGCCAAGGTTACTCTCGATGTTAAAGAGACTCTTGCCAAAAAGGTGCAAAACAGGAGGAAACCAAAGACGACGCTTCCGGCCAAAAATCTCAAGTAATCCAGTCTGTTTAATGATACCTTGAAGATTGGTGCCCATGAACCAACAAAAGCACCCCAGGAAATAATGCCGGTGGCCCCTGCGATTGAGAATACAAGAATGGCGAATACCACAGCTTCGACCGCCGCATACACCAGTCGCACCTTCCGGGTGGACTCATTTAATTCCGGAATGGTTTCCATGTTCTACATTTGGGAGTTGAATATATGAGTTACGCGACTTGATTTTTTCTATAATAGGAAATCAATGGGGGCAGATTTTTACATTCGACATTTAAGAAAAGCCCCACCATCGGAGTTTTGTCCGGGGTGCTCTCGAATTCCCCTTTCCGGCGGCCTCCCAATCCTTCGCTTCCCAGGCCGCCTGCTCTTCCTCGGGAAACAGCCAACTCCATGACGTTGGGCATCGTGCGCACGACGGCCGAGCCATCTTTGCGGGACTCCCACACCAAACGCTGGCGGGGCAAGGCTCCCATCGCTTCCCGGATTTCCTGCGGAACTGTTGTTTGTCCTTTGTCCGTCAGCGTTGAAGTGACCACGCGATTACATTACCTCGAAATTGGGCATTCCCACAAGATTGCCATTACCTCCCTTGCGACGCTGATGCCGAGGTACTCTCCACAGCCACCGCCAAGATTCAGCGGAAGGATCTGCTCAGCAGACAGTCAAAAGGGACCACTACGGGTGCTATGGTTGGCTTGTTCACTTTTCGTCGGGAGCGGGCGGGGAATCACGGCGCAGCCACGCAGCGTAGCAGCAGGCCTTGGGCGTCGCTCACCAGCACCAACCGTCGGCCGCCGCCCAGTTCCAAACCGCGCGTGGCAGTAAACTCCGGCTCGCGCAGTCGCGGCTGGCTCACGAAGCGGAACTCCTGGCCGATCTGCGGCTGGAAGCCGCCGGTGAGAACTACCTCAAGGTCACCCCGCGCCTCGAAGCGATCCGCCACCACCTGATCGTGGCCGGTGCCCGGCACGGTACCGCCCAACTCGATCACGAGCGTCGCGCCCGGATCGAGCCGCACGGTGCGCGTCACCGTCAGCACCCCCGGACCGCCGAGACCCGGTGCCAGCCGGCCTCCGCGCAGACTAAGACCGCCCAGCACGGTGCCATCGCCCGTGACCGAGCCGCCCAGGATTGGGGCACTGTCGTTGCCGCCCGGCGCGTAGGTGGCCCCGGCGAGGATGCGGAGTTCGCCGGTCAGCTGGCCGGCCGCGGACGCGTCCACGTTGGCCACACGGAGAGTGCCGGCGGCCACCTCGACCAGGCCGAAGTTGCGGAGCCATTGGAGCGCCACGAATCCAGGGCCGAGCTTCCGGAAGGTGCCCTGATTGCGGAGCGTCACCGGCTCCGGTGTCGTGTTGGTGGCGGTCACCTCGAACACGCCGGTCGGCGAGATCACCACGCCGGGATTGGTGGCCACGCCGCCGGACGCGGTCCAGCGGCCCCTCAGCCAGCGGGTGTGGCCCGCGAGTTCGATCCGGGACCCGGTGCTGTTGGCCGTGGACAAACGAAACCTCTCGCCAAGGGTGTTGCCATCGTCCGCCAGGGTGAGGTCGCCCTCGAAGCGCATGACGCCGTCCCGCCCAGTGTTGAAGCGCAGCAGGGAGTTGCTGTCGACGGTGAGCGCGGAGAGCACGCGGAGGCGGCCGGAACTGCTGGCTTCAAGCCGTTGGGCCGCGAGATTGTGCAGCGTCACCACGGCATTTGCCTCCACGTCCAGCCGGGGGGAGCTAAATTCCGAATCCGCGAGGAACGGCCCGGTGATTTCGGCGAGGCCGCGCTCGAAGACGACCTGGCTGCCGAACAGTTCCCATCGACCCGCGCTGCGAACGGACCCGGCAAAGGTGGCGAGGCCGTTGGGCCGCAGCGCCGTGACGCCGCCGAAATCGTAGTCGTTCTCGTACCGCGCCACGCCAGTGTGCAGGTTGGTGCCCGCGCCGGTGAATGCCGCCAGCCGGTGATGCATCACGCCGACGAAGCCGCCCCCGCGGTTATCCCAGGTCGCGCCGTCGGCGACGTGGACCCGGCCCCGATTGACCAGCAGATCCGACCCGAGCTCTCTCTCGCCCGCTTCCAGCCGCCCGCCCAGCACCTCGACTACGCCCACATTGCGGAAGACCGTGGCCAGCCGCGTCGTGCCCGCACCGAGTTTCCGGAGTGTGCCGCGGTTCTCGAACCGCGAGGAGTTGAAGCCGGTGATGACCTGCTCCCGGTCCGGCGGCACGTCCAACTCCACCACGCTGCCGAGCTCGATCTCGAACGAGCCGACCTCCGAGTTTATGCCGCTCACGCCCACCGCGCCGCCGCCCAGCCGCGAGACAAAACCGGGCGAATCCACGATCGTCCGGCCGGACAGGCCCAGCTGTGCGGGGCCGAGACGTTCCAGCCCTCCGCGGAAGATTTGGAACGGGGCCCTGAACGTGTACCCGGCGTTGTCATTCACCCGAACCAACCCCAAAAACTCCGCCCGCGTGAGCACGTTCAACGTCCCGACCGAGGTGACGGTCAGCGGCTGATCCAGGCGCGCATCCCAGGCGCCCAGGCCGCCACCCAGGGTCACCGGCCCGGCGCCGGCGCCGCCCACGCGCACGAAATCCCCGCCACCCGGCAGCCCGTTGGCCCAGGTGGCGGCCTGGGTGAGGTCCGCCCCGGCGGTGGCCGGCAGACGCAGGGTGGCCGGCGGCCGCAGGACGAAGCTCCAGTTGGTCGGCGCGATCGGGTTGCCCGCGAGGTCGGTGATGGTCTCCGGGAGGTCCGCGGTATAGGTGCCCGCCGGCAGCGGGTTCGTGGGCGAGAGTGCGAAGCTTGCGGTCGTACCGCTCAGCAACGCGCCCACCAGCCCGCCGTCGGAATCCAGCAACTGGAAGCCCGCCGCCACGGCGGGCCGGGTCATCGGTTCGCTGAACTCGACGGTGACGGCGGCGGGCGGTTCGGTGCTGGCGAAGCGAGCGCCGGGCGCGGGACTCACCGCGCGTACCCGCGGCGGCCGCGAGTCCGGCAGCAACACGAAGGTCTGCGGCGCACTCCATGCTGCGTTGCCGGCCACGTCGAACGCCCGCGCCCGGACGGTGAAGCTACCCCCGCGCGCCGGCGTAGGCAGGACCAGTATGAACGGCGCGCCCCGAACGGTGCCTGCTGGACGGCCATCCACGTGGAACTCCACACGGTCCACTCCGGTGTCGTCGTCGGCCTCGGCCTGCACCGCCAGCGGTTCGCCCGCGATTTGGCCCGGTGGGCTGGCCTGGAATGGCAGGGCGGTGAATGCCACCACCGGGGCGTTGCTGTCCGCCCGCGGGGACAGGTGGCGCAGCACGCCCAGTCCGGACAGGCCGTCGGCCACCAGCGCAAACGGCCCGCGCAGGGCAAGCGCCGCCGCGAAGCCAGGCGTGCCGAGGGCGGCCTGGAATGTGGCCACGTCTGCCGCCGGCAGGTCGTAGAGCCGGACGTCATGGGTGCCGTCGGGAGTCGAGTTCGGGTCCGCGGCGGCCAGGGCCGTGCGTCCGGCGGCCACGAAATGCTTCCAGCCAAATTCGTTGTTCTCGTTGGTGCGGACCAACAGCACGTTCGCGGGGTCGGCGGCGTTCAGCTCCACGTAGCCGCGCAGGTAACTGAGAAACCGGCGGGGACCGTCGCCGTGGAGCCGCAGCCGGCGCGGCGAGAGGGTCAGGGTCACGTCCCGGGTGCTCATCAAGGTCAGCGATTCGTCGTCGAGCCGCAGCGTCACCACCCGGGTGGGCGAACCGGCCACCACGACCTGCACGAACGGCAGCGCGGGCCAGAAATCGTCCACCCGACCACCCAGGGCCAGTGTCTGCACCAGCACCCCGTCCTCGGCGCGGAGCAGGTGGACATTGCCCGCCGCGTCGCCCACCAGCACGCGGCCGCCAATCACCCGTACGCAGCGCGGTAGACCCGGGAGCGCGATCGCATCGAGCCGGCGGGGCTGGCGCGGATTCGTGAGGTCGTAGCGGAAAAGGTTTGTGCCGCCCGACGACGCCACCGCGGCGGCCAGGTTGCCTTCCGCCGCCACGGCCGAAACCAGCGCAACTTCCCGGAACTGCGCCAGCCGGACGGGTGCCGCCGGGGTGCGCACGTCCACGAACGTGACCCCGGCGTCCCCATCGGCCAGCACCGCCACCTCGCCCGCCAGCGCCACATCCACGCTGTTGCCGCCGGTGGGCAGCGACGCCACCAGACCGGGATTCAATGCGATGTCGGCCACCGGATTGACTCCCGTGGCTGCTTCGGTGCCGTCGTCCAACCCGTCCCCGTCGCTGTCGCGCTGGTCGATCCGACTGCCCAGCACCGCTTCGACCGCGAACGAGAGGCCGTCACCGTCCGCATCGACCGAGGTCAGCCGGTTGGCGCCGAGGAGTGCGGCGTTGGGAATCTGGACGGATGCTCCGGGGCCGCCCGTGCGGAACCAGGCCGCGCCGTAGCGGCGCGTGGGACCGTCGTAGTAGGTGACCTCATAGCGCTGGTTGGGCCGGAGCAGTTGGTTCTCGAACCGCCCGGCGGCATCGAGCTGACCGCGCAGTGGCAAGTCACCCGGCGCCGGCGGGACCGGTCGCAGGCGGTAGAACGTCCCGGGGCCCGCGATCCGTCCGCCTGCGGACAGCCGGACGGAGAGATCCCCGGTCAGTGCGATGAGTCCGTCGTAGAACGCCTCGGCCGACGTGTTGGCCCTGGCCACCGTACCGCGCCGACGCGGGGCGGACCGCTGGGCGGGCGCCGACGCACCACCAACGCCGCCGCAATCAGGATTCGCCGCCAGGCAGGTCTCGAACTGGAGCAGCGCTTCCTGCATGGCCGCGAAGATGATCTGCGTGGACGGATGGTCCGGTCCGAGCGCTTGGCTAGTGATCTGCCAGTCCTCCTTCTTGCCGTAGTAGTCGCCGCCGGCGTTCGCGCACGGGTCGCCGTTCGGGCACTCTTCGTTGTCCGGTTCGTCCGGCGCATCTGACAGCTGCGGGCCGCCGCCGGAGCTTGGATCGGACACCGGACTGGGACCATTGCCCGACGACGACGGGCTGATGCCGTGCCATCCCGGCTGGCGGATCCCGCCACCCGGATCACTGACGGCGAACTGGCCGTCGGCGCTGATCGTGGCCGTGCCCTGCGACTCCCAGCGTCCGGTGTCGTGATTGAAGCTCCACAGCGCCGTGGTCGCACCCGGCGGGGCCGCCACACCGGTGACCGGGTCGGGCAGATTGGGAAAGCGCACCGGTGCGGGGCGGTCGAAGTTCATCGCCCCGTCGGTCTGGACGGTGATGACCAGCGGCAGTCCCAGTCCCGGCGGCAATGGCTCGGGCAGGCGGTCGGGCGGCACCGGCGCCAGACCCACGCGGCCGCCGCGCACACCGGCATCCGAGAAAAGGCTGCCCGCTGGAACGTCCAGCGCTACGCCGGCGAACACCGGGTTGGTGGCGAGGACGGACGCCGGCAGCCCCACCCGCGTGGCGGCGGTAGCGCTCACGGGCGTGAGGGCGGCGGCGGCCAGACGCGGAAGGAAGATCGTCCCGGAGCCGCCCGCGAGGTTGTTGCTGCGCCCGGACTGTGCGGTCCAGGCCTTGCCGACGAACGGGTAGTACGCGCCCGAGGGCCATTGCGAACGGTCCGCCGTGCGGCCGTCCACATGGACAAAGAAGCGCCCGACCGGCGCGGGATGGAGCCGGAAGAAACCCGTCGGGTCGGTCGTCGCCCGCAGGGTTTCCTCGGCGCCGTCCACCGTCACGGTCACGCCGGACAGCGGGACGTTCGTGCCGCCCTCGCCAGGCTCCGCGGCGTACACCCAGCCGATGACGCCCGTGCCGGGCACGCCGCCGTTGGGGGCGGTGGTGAACTCGATCTGGCCCCGGCCGCCCGGCAGGCCGTCCCCGTCGGCGTCGACCGCCCGCCCCAGGCCGTCCGCCAGCAGATCTCCCTCAATCGTCACACGCACACGTGACGATCCGGGAAGGTTCTCCAGATAAAAGACCGTCAGAGCGAGCCCGTCGCTGGCAAGTTCAGCGCGCGTGAGCAACCGGCGTTCACCCAAGGCCGCATGCATCACCGATGTCCCAAGCGGCGCCGTGACGGTCACCGGCGCAGCGAAGCGGAAAATGGTCTCGCGCGAGGTCGCCACGCCGGTCTCGCCCGGCGCCGGCGACGTGTCTACCACGCCCACCATCGCTGGCGATGCCTCGCGAAGGCGGAAGAATGCCAGTTCACTGCCTGCCGCAACCTGGACAGTGCGCTTGTCGCCCGCCAGCGAGGGCGCGGCGGACACCGGGACCCATCCGTCGGGGCTTGCCAGCTCCGCGCTACGCTCCAGTTGGAAACGGCCGGTGGCATCGGTCCAACCGAGCAGCAGCTGGTTGTCGGGCAGCCGTTCAACCTCCAGGATCGGCTGAGCGGTGAGCCGGATGCAGGCAGCCAGGGCAAGTCCGATGGAAAGAAGGCGGGAATAGTTCATGGGCGGGGGCGATGCGCAGCGTGGCTGCAACTCTGCCCGGAAGCGGAGTCGTTATCCCCTCCTAGGGATCCAGGCCTCCGCCGCCGGTTGGAGCCGGCAACCAGGCGGCTCGTGCTGGGCAGCCACACGGCTGCAAATCTATCGATCGCAGGTGGGCGCACCTTTGGCCAAGAGTGGAGATCAGGCCGCTCCGTCCAAAGGGTTCATGACGTTCCACTAGGAGGTTCGGGCAGTGTCAACCGCAGTGTTCAGCGCGACGCGGCCGAACGCTTTTGGGGCTCCGAACCGCGCGAAAAGAACGATCCACGCCATCCCCGAACGGACGCCCACGGCCCTGTCTCTTGCGACCCTGAATCGACTGCCAGGGCCAGCTCCAGCGACCGTCGGTAATCTCTGAAATGGAGGACACGCGGTACGCCCACCAAAAGCCCTTCGTCTTGGCATGAGGACGACGACGCAAAGGTTCGTCACGGCCAGCTAATAGCCCTCGAAATGTAGACAGAGGTTGCCGCAGTATGCTAAATGTAGCATACTGATGGTGGATGAGACGAAACCCGAAAAGCCGCTCTTCTGGATTGGCCGGTCCTATGACGACCTGCTGGACTGCCCGGAGGAGGTCCGCCGCACCTTCGGATTCGCGCTGGGCCTGGCCCAGCAGGGCGGCAAGTTCGTCGATGCCAAGCCGCTCAAAGGCTTCGGTGGGGCCGGGATCCTCGAAGTGGTCGAGGACTGGCAGAGCGACACGTTTCGCTGTGTTTACTCGGTCAGATTCGCCGGGGCGGTCTACGTGCTGCACACCTTTCAGAAGAAGTCCAAGACCGGCAGCAAAACCCCGAAGCAGGAGATCGATCTGGTGAAGGTACGGCTGAAAGCCGCCGAAGAGCATTACCAGGAAAGGATCAAAAAAGGAACCAAATGAAAACCACCATCCGCCCTAGCAGCGCCAACGTCTTCGCCGATCTCAAGCTGCCCGACGCCGACGAACTCCACGCGAAGGCGCAGATCGCCTACCAGATTTGCCGCATCCTCGAAGAGCGCAAACTCACGCAGAAGGCGGCGGCCCAGCTGCTCGGCATCGACCAGCCCAAAATCTCCGCGCTGCTCCGCGGCAAGCTCGAAGGGTTCTCCTCCGACCGCTTGTTCCGCTTTCTCAATGCCCTCGACCGGGACATCGAGATTATCATCAAGCCCATCGGCAAACGCAGCGACCTCCCCGGCATCCGCGTCCTGGCCCTCGCATGATTTCCCGGCCTGCCGCCTCCTCGCGCTCGCAAATTTCCTGATACGTTTACTCATCAGGCAATTTCAGAACGACGTCCTCTCAGGCCCAAAGCCCATTCTACCACGTCCCCCCACGCCCCACCCGATCAGGTCTTCGCCGAACTCAAAACCCACGGCGCCCAGCGTCGCCGTCGTCATGCCTGAGGTACTCGTTTCCCCAGCCGCTGGCATCGAAATTGTTCGCGTCATTCACGGCGCGAGAGATCTGGACGCCCAGTTCGGCAAATGAACTGGGCGGACCAACTTCGCCTCCCCTGATGGTGGGTCTTGCTGCATTGGGCCGGTCATCCGGCAGGAGTTCGGCGTACTGACATGCCAAGATTGACGGCCAGGTAGGAGCACCGCTCAATCGCCCAGACATAGTTTGGGCTTTGGGCCGTCGCATCCCTGACCGAGGACGAACCGGGTGTGGAGAGTGAAAGAACCTCCGAGCACACCCCTGGTTGACCGGAACAGCGCTCCGAGGCGGGCAAGGCGTTGGGGTGTTCAGTAAGAGGTAGGCTAGCTTTCCTGTACACGGGCAGGGTTCGTAGCCGAG
This sequence comes from Verrucomicrobiota bacterium, assembly GCA_017309115.1. Lineage (GTDB taxonomy): Bacteria > Verrucomicrobiota > Verrucomicrobiia > Limisphaerales > UBA9464 > UBA9464. The sequence goes on from JAFLEF010000072.1 coordinate 12,953, forward strand.
AAGCGGTCCTGAGACCCAAGCGCTAAGCGTCAAAGCGTTTTTCCTAGCACCATGCGTGCTATGGTTGGCGCGTCGGGTTCACTTCGGGGCAGTCGCGATGAAGAAGATTTCTTCCCGGCCACCGTCAAAAATGTCGCTTGGCAAACGCGCGCCCCGAACCCGACTTGAGATAACGCTCGAAGCGGGTGGCCAAGGCGGGATCTCGAAAGGCCACGGCCACCCGGATCTGCCAGGGTCGATGGCGCATAGTCGAGGTTACCGCTCCGCGATTATGGCAATCCAACCGCTCGGCCAACTGTCGCGTGAGGCCCGTGTAAAGCGACTCGGGCTCGACCAGGGACTGAAGCAGGTAGACGTACAGGAATCCCGGAGTCGGTGAGGATGATTCCTGGGCTGAGGAAGTCGGATCCATCCCCCACTTTGGCGTCAGATTCGCCACGACGGGAATCCGTAGATTTAGCGACCCGCCTTCGCGCGGAGCGCTACGGCGGGGCGCCGCCGTTGTTCTTGAGAGCCTCGAGGCGCAATACCGGTTGCTGGTTCGCCCTAGCTTGGGGCGCTACGGCGGGGCAGCCTTCGTTCTCGGCAAGCCTCGAGCGAAGGCTGGTGGAGGCGGCGGGAGTTGAACCCGCGTCCCTGATAAGCCTACTGCCAACGACTACATGCTTAGTCAGCCAAAGGTTTTCTGCGGAGTCGTCATGGGCCGACAGCAATCGACTCCGCCTAGCTCGCATGAAGTTTCTCGGCCGACACCGCGCGAACTCCGCTGTCAGCCATGCCTGCTAAAGGCGTCCGTTTCCGGTAGCAGGTGTTCCGGAACAGACGTCACGGCTAATTAGGCCGCGAGAGCCAACTCTTCGTTAGCAATTAATGTTTTGACCCGGGGTTTAACGAGGCCAACGGATCGTCCTCGGCATGCCGTCGGTAGCGGGATTTTCAGGTCGAAACCAGTACGCCCCCGTATCAGCAGCGCAAACCTCCGTCCCAGCGCCCGTAACGTCAAGGAACGGTTCCAGGTTTCAGGGGGACCTGAACGAGTTGAGAGTTGAAGGTTGAGAGTTGAGAGAAAAGGCGGAAACCCGTCGCGGTCCCCGTGCGCCTTAGGGGGCTTCGCCCTCTGCCGCCCTGTGCGTTCCGCCGCTTGCCGCTTGCCGCTTGCCGCTTACCGCTTACCCCTTACCCGTCCTGAACTCAGCGTTCCCCTGGGTCTGGACTTGCCGCGGAGTCTGCGGTTTTAGAGCCTGACGCCATTCAGCGAACTCAAATCGCCCCAAGGTGGATTGAACGCCCCAGTCGTAACCCGAGAACGTCCTCAAATGGCCAACGCCAATTCCGCTCTCCGACATCGCGATGATTGTCTATCTCGCCAACAAGGCTCGATTCCGGGACGACATTCTCTCCAACCGGATCGAGGAGATCGTGCTCGAATCGTTTCAGGCGAAGTTCGGAAAGTCGGTCGGCGAAAGCGAACTGTTCTCCTGGAAACACTCACTTCGGCACATGGATTCCGTGCTGGAGGACGCCGACATTCCCAACAACGCCGGAGTCGCGATCGAATTCAACATCCCGCAGACCAGCAAGCGCGTCGATTTCATCGTCACCGGAACCCGCGAGGATGGCCAGCGCACCGCGGTCATCGTGGAGCTCAAGCAATGGCAGGAGGCGAATGCCACACCCAAGGATGCGATCGTCAGCACCTTCATCGGCGGCCGCGAGCGAGAGGTAAACCATCCCTCCTACCAGGCTTGGTCCTACGCGATGCTCATTGAGGACTTCAACGAAACCGTCCGTCAGGATCCGATCCATCTCCGCCCCTGCGCTTATCTGCACAACTGCGCGTCGGCAGCCGTAATCCACGCGCCGTTTTACGCCGAACACGTGAAACGGGCTCCGGCATTCCTCCGCGATGATGCGAAAAAGCTCCGCGAATTCATCAAGGCCCACGTTCGATACGGCGACAACGGGCAGGCCATGTATCGCATCCGCGATGGCAAGCTCCGTCCCTCCAAGAATCTCGCGGACCACCTTGCCTCCCTCCTCCAAGGCAACCGCGAGTTCTATCTGATCGACGAGCAAAAGACCGTCTTCGAAACCGCACTGCACCTTGCCACCACTTCCACGCCCAAGAACAAGAATGTCCTGATCGTCCATGGCGGCCCTGGCACCGGCAAAACGGTGGTCGCCGTCAATCTACTCGTCGAGCTGACCAACCGCGGCCTAGTCGCCCAATATGTGACCAAGAACAGCGCGCCACGGGCCGTCTACGAAAGCAAACTCACCGGAGTCTTTAAGAAATCCCGCATCTCCAATCTCTTTGTGGGCTCGGGTGCGTTCACAGAAACGCCTGCCAATACGTTCGGCGGACTCATTGTCGACGAAGCCCATCGCCTGAACGAGAAGTCCGGGCTCTTCAGCAACCTCGGAGAGAATCAAATCAAGGAACTCATTCACGCCGCCACCTTTTCGATCTTCTTCCTGGATGAGGACCAACGGATTCACTGGAAGGACATCGGAAACAAAACACGGATCCAAGAGTGGGCTGCCGCCCTCGGAGCCAGGGTCACCGAGATGGAACTTGCGTCCCAGTTTCGCTGCAATGGCTCGGACGGTTATCTCGCGTGGCTCGACCGCGTGCTCCAAGTCCGCGACACGGCGAACACCACCCTCAAGGGCGCGAACTACGAGTTCAAAGTCTGCGAATCCGCCACGGAACTGAAGGAACTCATCGAGCGGCGGAACCGCGCCAACAACAAGGCCCGGATGGTCGCGGGCTATTGCTGGGACTGGATTTCCAAAAAGACTTCATCGGACTTCGACATCCGCCTCGACGGCGGAGCGTTTCAAGCGAGATGGAACCTCAGCGATGACGGTTCGCTCTGGATCGTGAAACCAGACTCAGTCCGGGAAGTCGGATGTATTCACACGTGTCAGGGACTGGAACTCGACTACGTGGGCGTAATCCTCGGCCCCGACCTCGTGGTCCGTAAGGGAAAGATCATCACGGACGGTACCAAACGCTCCCCTGGCGACGCCTCGATGAAAGGCTACAAGGGCCTGTTGAAGAGCAATCCCGTCGCCGCTCGGGAGAAAGCCGACCTCATCATCAAGAACACCTACCGGACGCTGATGACTCGAGGCACGAAGGGTTGTTACGTCTATTCGACCGATCCCGAGACTAACCGGTACCTTCAGGACCAAGGCGCCGGGGCGCTCCTCCCGGAATTCGAGGAACCCAAAAATTCCCAAACTCCTCCGACTTGTCCGTTCCGCATCCTCTCCCCCGAGGAAGCGTTTACCTGCCCGAATACCGTCCCCATCTTCGACCTCCAGATCGCGGCCGGCGACTTCAGCAAGGAGCAATGGCTCGAGGATTGCCAGTATGCGGTTCTCCCCGACCACTTCACGGCGAAACCTGGATTCTTCCTGGCCCAAGTCATCGGCGAGTCGATGAACCGCCGTATCCCCAATGGTTCGTGGTGCCTTTTCCGCGAAACTCCCCCAGGAAGCCGTCAGGGAAAGGTGGTGCTCGTTCAATCCCGCGACCTCCAGGACCCTGATGGAGGAGGACAATACACGGTGAAGATCTATCGCAGCGAAAAGGCCGCTGTAGGTGAGGATTCCTGGACCCACACGCGCATCCGTCTCGAACCCGACTCACACGATCCACGTTTTCAGCCCATCTTTCTTGAACCCAATGCCGATGCGGAATTGGCCGTCATCGGCGAGTTTGTCGCCGCCATTGGATGAGTTTTCTCTAGTCCGAGCAGATCCAGAAGACCCAGGATTTCTCATTCTTCGGATAACCCAACGGCCACCGAGCGACCCGAGGCGAATGATTTTTAACTCGTCACACTTGGCGAATTGATTTGTTTATCGACTCTATTTCGTCATTTTTGGCGAGTTATGAAAATCTCGGCGCAGCTTACCGACGAACTCATTCTCCGGGAATTGGGCGCACGGCTGGCCGGCGTCCGATTGGGGCGGAATCTGACACAGGCGGCTCTGGCGAATGCGGCGGGCGTTTCCAAACGAACCGTCGAACGGCTGGAAGCCGGCGAGGTGGCAACGCAGTTGTCGGGGTTTCTGCGGGTTTGCCGGGTGCTCGGGTTGATGGAGCATTTCGAGAGCTTGATTCCCGAGCCGGTCGCCAGCCCGATGGAACAATTGAAACGGCAAAGCGCGAGGCGACAGCGCGCCTCAGGACAAAGGACCGCGCCGATCGAACCGAAGAAATGGACTTGGGGTAAACCGTCATGATCGCGGAGGTAAAGCTTTGGGGCCGGACCATCGGCGCAGTCTCCCTCGAGATGGGGCGTGACGTTGCGGCGTTCCAGTATGATTCCCTGTTCGCTCGTAGTGGCATCAACCTGTCGCCTCTGGTGATGCCACTAAGCGAACAGATTTATCAGTTCCCGGCCCTGCCCCGGAACTCATTTCACGGGCTGCCGGGGCTGCTGGCGGATTCGCTTCCCGACAAATTCGGCAATGCGCTGATCAACGCATGGCTGGCAACGCAGGGTCGCACCCCGGACAGTTTCAACGCGGTGGAGCGCCTCTGTTACACCGGAACACGGGGCATGGGCGCACTGGAGTTCGCTCCGGCACTGGGGCCGAAGCCGGGCAAGGCGACCAAGATCGAAGTGGACGCGCTGGTACGATTGGCCAGCGAGGTATTGACGCATCGGGGGGATTTGCAGGGACACTTCCATGAGTCCGGAAAGGAAAAAGCGCTGCGCGATATTCTGCTGGTGGGAACGTCGGCGGGCGGCGCGCGGGCAAAGGCCGTGATCGCATGGAATCGGGAAACGAATGAAGTGCGGTCGGGGCAGATCGCAGCCGGCGCGGGTTTCGAATACTGGTTGCTGAAATTCGACGGGGTGACGGGCAACAAGGACAAGGAACTGGAAGACCCCAAGGGCTATGGAGCTATCGAGTATGCCTACCACCGAATGGCCAGGGCAGCGGGCATTACCATGACCGAGTGCCGGCTTCTGGAGGAGAACGGTCGTCGCCATTTCATGACGCGCCGGTTTGACCGGCTGGACCACGGCGGGAAGCTGCACATGCAGTCGCTCGGTGCGCTGGCGCATTTTGATTTCAACCAAGCCGGTGCGTACTCCTATGAGCAGGCGCTGCTGACGATCCGGCAGCTCGGTCTGCCGATGGCGGCCGTGGAGGAGCAATTTCGACGAATGGTGTTTAACATCGTCACCCGGAATCAGGACGATCACGTCAAGAACATCGCCTTTCTCATGAACCAGCACGGCGAGTGGTCCCTCGCCCCCGCCTTCGATGTAACGTACAGCTACAATCCGTCGGGTGCGTGGACCGGCGCCCATCAGATGACGCTGAACGGGAAGCGGGACGGCTTCACACGCACGGATTTCGAGGCTGGTGCGAAGGCCGCGCTGATGAAACGTGGAAGTGCGGCCGCGATTCTGGACGAAGTGGTGTTGGCCACAAAACGCTGGCCGGAGTTTGCTGCGGAAGCCGGACTTTCCGATGGGTGGCGGGACAAAATTCAGAAAGCCCACCGGCTCACGTTCTCCAAAGCGTGAGTTTCAAACCCAACCCTCTTGGCTCCTGGGACGAAGTTGGGCCAGTGGAGCGATACTTTGTCACGGTGCAATGCGCACTGAGTTTCAGAAGCCCGTCTCAAAACGACGGAGAAAGAAAAACTGAGGGCGCTTCGGGCAAGTCTCTTTGGACGATCCGCTTTCTGAACGCGAAAAGTCCGCCCGCAAACCGCGGGCGGACCTTCGAATTTCAAATCAGCGGAGGCGGGACCTCAGGCTTCAAGGCGGCGGGAGGTGCTGCTGCTTCAGCTTCAGATCGAAGCCCAGGAACGTGTCACCGCCGCTGTACCATTGGCCCTGGTCCTTACCCCAGCCTTCGTTCACCCGGAACCAACGCCGGGTGTAGAGCACCGGTCCATCCGCCGTGACCTTGAACTCCTGATACCGATACGCGTAGGACACGCCGTAGTGCCAGAGCCAGCCCAGACCCACGATGGCGGGGCGGCCCCTCTTGTTGGCGCGCCGAATCACGTTGGACGGTTCGTTCCAGTCGGGATCCATTAGATCCCACGCGTACCGATAGGAATACTTCATGTAGGCGTCATTCGGAATCGGTGTCGGATAAGGGAAGTAGGTCCCGTTGGCGGACGTGCGACGACCGCGTTTGGTCGGCTCCCACCAGCCTTCCACCATGTCCTCAGGCGCGGTAGCGCCGGAATCATCGAACGGACTGCAGATCACATCACAGGATTCGTGGAGGATATCGTAGAGCTGGATTACCCGGTTGTAGCCCGACGGATCACTGTCGTTGTCGAGGTAGAAGGGGGAATCCTTGGTTCGCAAACTCGTGCGCAGACTGCTCCCACTGCCGACAGCGAAGGCACTGGGAACATTGTGCTGATCCCACCACGCAAGCAGGATAGCCCACGCCACCGGACCGCAGCCCACCGCATCGCACCAGCGGTCCCGATGCGCCTGCCAATAGCGGGGCTGTTCGTCATAGCCACCGGCATCCCAAACCCGGGGCTCCTGCCAACCTGGAACGAATGTCGCGTCGGCCGGCCGGACTGTCCGCACCGGGGTGGTCACGAAGTACCGATAGGTTCGCCGGCCCGCCTTGACCGTGAGCTCGCCATTGCCGGACCGACTCGCCACCAGACGCAGCCCGCCGCCGCGGAGTTCGGTAATCGCCGCAAACGGGTCGGCATCCAGATCGACGTCGTCATCATCCAGGAAGTAACTGTCGATCGGAGTTCCAACCAGAAGGGTCACCGGAGTTCCCACCGTCAGACGCACGGTCTCGGGCGCGTCCGGAAGCCGACCCGATTCGATCTGCTGTTCCATCGCATTCCGCTGGGCGCGCCGGCGACGCAGTTCCTGGTACACCGGGTTGGTGAGGTAGTCGTTCTTGAACTCCTGATAGTTTCGATAGGTTTGGAAACCGGTCTTCAGACCCGCAGGATCGTTGCTCGGCGGGTCCTCGGTGTCGGTTCCCTCTCCTCGCTGCGATCCCGGAAACGTGGTCAGCAGATTTGCGGGAAGTTTGAAGGGTTGCGTTCCCAGGGTCGCCACGGAGTTTCCATCCGGACCTTCGAGCGCATGGAAGAGCGGACCGAACCGCATGACCTTGTATCCCGCCGGGGGAGTAAGAATGCGTCGTCCCGCGCCATCAACGAGACCCAACTTGGCCACCAACCGTTCCGCCGGCGTCTCGCCTTCGGTACTGAAAAACGGAACGCCCACGTCTTGGTCACTCAAGCTCATCAGAATCGCCCCGCGATGATCCGAGGATTCCCGGGTGGTACCATCGACACCGGACTTATCCCGTCTCGTGGAGCCGAGCACTTTGATTTCGAGGTACGCCGGTTCGAGCCCGTCCTGAAACGCCGGATCATAAATCGGAATGGCGTTGCTGGCGAAGGTCGCGTCGTGCCAGGCAGCCACCCCGGCCAGATCCACAATCGGGTCGGACGTCGGTGGATTGGTGTCCGTGCCGCGCGTGATCGCCAGCGGCCGGAGGAATCGGGTCAACTCCGTCACCCGGGTGCCCAGTCGGCCGGCGGTTTCGGGTGACAGCGCGCCGAGGCGAACCGTGCTCAGCGGCGTGGTCGCGGTCGGCCGGGAGATCTGCAGACGGAAGAACCGGTTGCCCTCAGACGGAAGGGAGATGCTCCCATCCGCTTGCCGGACGAGTTCGGAGGAATCCACCGGTCGCCACGGACCGTCGGCGGAATCGGCCTGCTCATAGTTCAGGGTGAAGAAATCCACCGCCGCAGCGTGGGCGATCCAGGTTCCCAAGGTAAGGAGGCACAGGCCCATTCGAATAACAGTCTTCATATCGGAATCATTGAGGAGATCGGGCGCCCACCGACGGCCCGGACCAACCCGGACTTTCCCGGGTCGCGACTTGGGACCGCCTTCGAGCGCGTTGTCGTGAACCATCACGAAACGGAAACGCCGTCCTCAGAATTACAACGAATCTCCGCACCACCTCTCGTTCCGGCGAGTGAACCGCCGAGTTTGATCCGCAGGATTGCCGGCTGTGATCCGGATGGAGTAATCACTTCGCACCGTGCGCGGTCGCATCCAGGTACCGGCCGTCGGCATTAACTCGCCCCCTGCCTCGCCCGCCTCGTTCGAACAACGCATTCGCCTCGCCAAAACATGAAGTATCTCTGCTCTCGAACTCTGGGAACCTGGCTGCCGCGGCGGTGGAGCGGGTGGTTTCTTCTGCTCCAACTCTGCGCCGGCTGCCTCGCCAGCGCCGCCGCCACTCGACCCAACGTGCTGATCATCCTCACCGATGACCAACGCTGGGACGCCATGAGCTGCGCGGGAAACCCGACCCTGCAGACTCCGCAGATGGATCGACTGGCGCGCGAAGGTGTCCGGTTCGCCAACGTCTTCGTCACCACCTCGCTCTGTTCCCCCAGCCGCGCCTCCCTGCTGAGCGGTCGCTACGCCCGGCAACACGGCGTGCAAAACAACTTCACGGAGTATCCCAATTCGCTTCCCAGTTTTCCGCAGCAGTTGAAGAAGGTCGGGTACACCACCGCCTACATCGGCAAGTGGCACATGGGAGAGGACAACGACGATCGCCGTCCGGGCTTCGACCATTGGTTCAGCCACCGGGGTCAGGGCAATTACTTCGACAACGAATTCAATGACGACGGTCAGCGCCGCAAGGTCCCGGGCTATTACACCACTGTAGTGACCGACGAGGCCGTTCGCTGGCTGAAGCAACCGAAGCGGGAGCCCTTCCTGCTGATCCTGGGGCACAAGGCGCCCCATGGTGGTCCCATCCAACCGGAGCCCCGCTTCGAACACACGCTGGATCAGGTCCCGATCCCCCGACCGGCCAACGCCGACGACTACGCTGCCGCCGGCAAGCCTTCCTGGCTGTTAGAAAGCTATCCCACTTGGCACGGACTCGGCGGACCGTTGTACGGACAGAAGGAGTACGACCGTTTCGTGCGCGCCTACTACACGACCCTGCTGTCCGTCGACGTAAGTGTCGGGCGCATCTACGACACGCTGAAGGACACGGGTGTGCTCGACCAGACGGTCATCATCTACACCAGCGACAACGGATTCGTGCTGGGTCAGCACGGCCGGGTGGACAAGCGCACCATGTACGAGGACAGCCTCCGCATTCCCCTGCTGGTCCGGTATCCGCCCCTCGCCAAGCCCGGCCTCGTGGTCAGCAATCTGGTGCTCAGCCTCGACCTGGCTCCAAGTGTGGTGGACTTGGCCGGAGCACCGCCGTTGCGCGGGATTCCCGGTCGCTCCTGGAAACCCCTACTCGAGGGCAAGCGCGTCCGCTGGCGGGAGTCCTTTCTCTACGAATACAACTTCGAAAAGCAGTTCCCCTACACGCCCAACGTCCGGGGCATTCGCACCACAGATTGGAAGCTGATCCGCTATCCGCACGGTGACGGCGGACCCGACCGCTTCACCGCCGAGCTCTACAACCTGGCCAGCGATCCGCTCGAACAGCACAACCTCATCGACGATCCAGCGTATGCCCGACAACGTCGCCGGCTCGAAAAGGAACTCGATTCCCTCTCCCGCGAAATCGGCCCGGACCGAATGCCGGTGTATGAAGGCATCATCAATGTGCTGCCGAAGTACTGAAAGGGGCGGACCAGTTGAGAGTTGAAAGTTGAGAGTTGAGAGAAAAAAAGCCGGTGGGGCGAGGCTCCGCCGAGCCGTGCGCGGCTGAAGTAGTGACGTGCGATTTCGCCGTGTCGCATTTGAGGTGGTGAACCCTTGTTCCCCCACCAGGGAAACAGGGAGCGTAGTTTACCAATTCTGACGCGTCACAGGCTCTACACCTCCCCAACCAAACCAAAAATCTGCGAGAATCTGCGTTCAATCTGCGGATAAACTCCCTGCACTTCCCGCTTTTCGGTTACCGCTTATCGCTTACCGCCTACCGCTTACCCTTTGGCAGTTCATACAGCCCGAACCAGCGCTGACTGCCCCGGGCCGAGCCGCGAACCTCAAACGTCGCCACCTCACCCGGAGTCGCCCACGTCGGTGCCACCTCCACTTCCAACGTTCCGTTGCTGTCCTCCGAGTTGTTCTCAACCACCCGGTAATGCACCGAGACCGCGCCATCCGGCCGGGCCCACTCGGCGTCGTCCAACTCCACCTCGAACTGCAGGGCTTCCCGGCCGTTAATCCACAGGGAAAAGGTTCCCTCCGGCTGCGACTTCAACCCCATCGCCACCGGCCAGCGGTACCGCCCGCCGTCTCCGCGCGCCCGCCACGTCACCCGACCCTGACCATCCGTGGCCCGACACACACGCAGCGGCAACACTCCCAGCGCTCCGGGATACGGGAGTGATTCCGCGGACGTCACCACTTGCTCCACCCGCGACCCCGGATCCGCTTCAAATCGTTGCCGGGCGTTCTGCACCTGCTCCGCAGCGGCCTGACCAAACGGAGCCGGACTCGAGCGCAACCAGGCGAGAAGATCCGCCATCTGACCCGCCGTCAGTCCGGCCTCCAATCCTTCCGGCATTAACGAATGCAGTGCCGGCTCCAGGCGCGTCAGCTGCGATCGCTTCAATGCGTGGCAAACTCCGCCCGGTTCCACCAGCGTCAGTCCGGCGGACGATTCATCCTGAACCACGCCGGTGAAGACCTGTCCCCCCGGGAGCTCTGCGGTCCAGGCCAGATATCGCGGTTCCAACGCGGCATTGGGATCGAGAATCGCCGTGAGGTAATCGGCCACAGGTTTGCCCCGGTACAACGCCAGATCCGGTCCCACGCTCTGGCCGATCCCGCGCCAGCGGTGACACGAGGCACACAATCGAGAGAACTCGGCCGAACCGCGCGGCGCATCCCCCGTCAGCGACTCCACCGCCTGAAACTGCGCCACGACAGCCGCGCGATCCGAAGCGGTCGCGGGGAACACGGCTTCCGCCTGCTCCCGAATTTCCGGACGCGCATGCTGACGGAGTTTCTGTCGTTGAGCCGGCGAAACTTCGGCGCTCTTCACCGTTCCGTTCCGCACCTGGTCGAGCAACGCCTCCGTCCACGCCTCGCGGGTCAGCAACAACGCAATCCGCTCCCCCCGACGGTTTGGAGTTCGCGCCGCCCACCCCGCCATGAGTTCCCCGGCCAGAGCCTCTTCGGAAACCGTCCGCAGGGCCTGCAACACCGGCTCGCGTTGTTCAGACGTCAGATCCCGATCCAGAAGTCCCAGCAACCGCTGACGATCTGCCGCCGAGGTGTCCGCCCGAACTCCCAGTGCTGCGACCAACGCAGGCCACGACTCCGCGGACACTTCTGACGCTGCGGGGCCGACTGCCTGATCCCACGCCGCCGGGAAAATTTCCTTCTCTAATCGCCGCCACGCTCGGGCTCCGTCGGGATCGGTCGCCAGTGCGGTGAGTGCCGACGGTTGCCCGAGGAGAAGTCCATATAACCGCAGCAGGGAAGCGAGTTCGGCGGGTGCGAGCGGGTGCGAATCGGTCGGAACCCAGCGCCGCAACACGGCGCGCAGTTCTTCCTCCCGACCGTTACGAGCGAGGACTTCGAGGAGCGCCACCACCAACTCGCCTTGCTCCGGCTTCGTCCGGGCTCCAGCCTGTTCCAGCGCCAGCAACGCCCGCGCCGGATCCTGCCGTGCCGCCAACAACCACGCGGTGCGCAACCAGGGATCTTGAAGGGCCGGAGCCACCCGCTCCAATCCTCTCCCGCCGGTTCCCACCGCCGCGGCCGACACCGTGGACCACGACAGCCAGGCCTGAAATAGGGTGGCGGGATCGTCCGACGGCTTCCACTCGGCCAGTCGTTCCGCCGCGTCCGGACGTCCCTCCGTCAGCACCAACGCCACTCGCTGCACGCGCGAATCGGGATCCTGAAGTCCACGGGGCAGCACCGCCGCCGACAGTTCCCCGCGCAAAGCCAGCGTCGCCAAGGCTTGGGCCCGACTGGCCGGACGCGAACTGGACGTCGCTACCGCCGCCACCGCCGCCGAGACTTCGACATCCCCGAGCGCACTGGTCGCCAACCAACGTTGAGCCCAGTCGCGTTCCACACCATTGGGCGACTCCAGCACTCCGGCCCACTGGACGGCGGTCAGCCGCGACAGATCCCGAATTGGCCGAGGCGATTGGGCCGCGGGAAACACCCGCCACAAACGTCCCGACGTCGCGCCGGCCCGAACGTCGAGCGTCTTCAATCGCTCGGGAGCAATCCAACGCGGATGCTCCACCACGAACCGATTGAAATCGACAATCCACAGCGCGCCATCCGGACCCGTTCGAGCTTCCACCGGCCGGAACCAGTTGTCCGTGCTGGCAAGAAACTCGGACTGCTCCTCTCCGTCGGCCCGGCGCGTGCGAAAGCTGATTCCGTCCCGCGTGAGCTGGGCGCGTCGCACCAGATTGTGCACCGGTTCGCAGACGAACACGGCGTCGGCAAACGCCTCACCCAACAGGATGTCGCGGTAGTACTCCGGACCGCACGCACTCGTGAGCCGATTGGCCTGGCCCGGATCGTTGAAGCGCTCGAGCGTTCGGCTGGCCGGATACACCCGACCGACGTCGCCCTCGCCGGGCAACACCCGCCGCGCTCCTGGCGCCGTGATTCCGCCGCCGTTGCGCAGATACCGATCCGGCAGCGGGAACTGCCAGAGCAGCGTACCGTTGTCGTTGCCGAACCAGGTATCGTAGTCGTCCCGAACCCGTCCCTGCTGACTCACCCCGGCGAGCGCTTCGAACTCCCCGGTGTCGGGCCGAAAGCGAAAATCCCGATTGCGACACTCCACTGTCTTCCCGGTAGCCACGACCGTGATCGTGCCACCGAAGAGCCCGCCCGATCCATACACCCAACCGTCCAAACCCCAGCGCAATCCATTCACCCGGGCCTGGAAGTTGTGCGTGGCAAATCCGCTGAGGATCCGCGTTCCCGTCCAAGGAACGCCCGGAGTTGGGCCCGGTCGAAACCACCAAACATCCGGCGCTGCGCCCACCAGCACTCCATCCTTCCAGCACATCAACCCCGTCGGGAACGGCAGATTCTCCGCCACCACTTCGGACTGATCATACCGACCGTCGCCCTTCGACGCGCGGAGCACGCGGATCCGCCCACCCGGCGATCCCTGGCCATCGAGACCCAAGGGATAGTCGCGCATCTCCGCGACCCAAAGACGTCCGTCCATTCCGAAGTCGATCGCCACGGGAGATTCGATCAGCGGTTCGGCGGCCATCAATTCGACCCGCATTCCCAGCCGCGGACGCAGCGCCAGCAACGCTTCGTCGGGCGACTTCATCGGCGGATGTTCGGCCTGGGTGGGATCGGCGGTGAAACTGGCCGGCAACAGTTCCCGCACGGCCTGAATGATCTGATCCTCAATCGCCGCCGAGAAACGCTGTGGCCGGTCGTAATACCACAGCGAGGACTCCGCCTCGTAACCGCCTTCCTGTAGGATCCGCCGCGACGGGATGTAACACGGCACGTCGTTGGCGTAGGCGTTGACCCAGATCCGTTGGGCATCGAGTTCCCGCTTCAGCCGCAGCGAATAGTCCACCACCACTTCGCCGCCGAGGAACACCATTCCCAGCTGGGAACCGAAGTTCCAGGTTTGAACCGGATACGGCAGCGTGGGCGACGGCGTTTCCCCGCGATCCAACCGGGCGAGCCAGCGACGGGCGTGAAATCCAACAATGCCGGAGTTGGTCGCGCGACGTTCCCATTCGGCGCGGGTGAAGTGCGGAAGGAAGGGAAGTTCCAGCGTGCGCAACCGGCAGGTCGGCGGATTCGTGAGCACCGTCAGCGGCAGGGCCACCAATCGCGATGCCTCCGCGGCCAGGGATTCGCCGTGGCGTTCGGCCAGTTCGACCTTTCCGCGCGGATCGGGATTGGCATCGGCGCCGGCGCCAATGGAGACCAAGGCAACGGCGCCGGGATGATCGCGTTCGAAGGCATCGGCCGCCACGCCCGCCCAATCGCTGTGAACGGCATTCAAGTCCCCCAACGTCGTGCAATGGCAGGCGTAACTCGTCCACACCGCGCGCAGTTTCCCGTCGGGAGCGGTGATGCGCAGCAGGGGCAGATCGTGATCCACGGGACCGCCGGCCGTGCGCCGGTTCTTCGCGAATCCCACCGAGCCGCGTCCCCAGGCCAACCCGGCGGGCCGCCGATCCTGCAGGGCCGCGGTCGCCGCCTGCTCCAACTGTCCGGTGAAGAACGCGGTGTAGGCATCGATCTGGGATTGCTCGGCCGCGCTGATCTCCCGGCCAAAAATGTTGGGCGCCGCACCGGTCAGGCAGGGAGCGCTGTGCGTGTGCGTTACCGTCAGGGCGACTTGTTCCGCAGGAATTCCCAGACGTTCGGACAGCCGTCGACGAATCTCGGTGGTGATGGCCCCGGGAAGAATGCAGTTGTCGATGGTGAGAATCACCGCGGCGTTCGTTCCACCTCCCAGGGCCAGCGCCCGCACGTGAATGGGCCGGGCCACCTGCGTGGACGCCGGCATCTGTGCGCGTGAGGCGTAACCCATCAGCGGCACGGCATTCGTCGGCGACAAATCCCGGCGGGCCACGCCCACGGGAATCAGGTTGTCCCCGGTCGCCCCGCTCACCCGCCCGGCCACGAGTGCCCAGGCCAGCAGCACCAGCCATCCCCTCCAGCGACGGACCCGGCTCCGTCCCGCACTCGATCCAGGCTGATTCATCCCGTCACCGTGCGAACTCCCTCCCGCTTTGAAAAGCCCCGGTTTGGGGTTCGCCCACGGTTCGAGGGAACGGGTTGAACCGCAGATTGAGCGGTAGAGTAGAGAGGAGTGGATGGGATGAGAGGTCCGAGGACCAATGACCACCGCACTCCTCTCCCTCGTCAAACCGGACATGGAGATTTCCCCCATCCGGCTTTCGCCAACGTCGGCTCTTGCAG
>JAFLEF010000073.1 GCA_017309115.1 Verrucomicrobiota bacterium
GCGGCGACGCAGTTGCCTTCAGCTACACGACGCCCTGTCGGCATCGTACTCAGTCTTTCACTGGTTAGTCTCATCAGTTTCACAAACGCACGGACTGCGCCAGCCCTCTGGCGCTTTGGGGCGCGTCGAGGACGGGTGGAGGTTGGAGTTACTCGACGCCTCAGCAGCCGAGACGAAAAGCGGTCGCTTCGCAGGCTTCGCGACTGCACTCCGAAGGCTTCGCAGAGCGTCACCCTACCGTAGACGCCGAGGGGACGAGGCGCTGACTCGACCAAACAACTCCACGCATCGGACTCCGCGGGACGCGTCCGGGGACCGAATGGCGCCACCTGCCGTCGTCGGCTCCGCAGCCCTTCCTTACCGCTTCCCGCTTTGCACTTCCCGGTTTTACCTCTCAGCTCTCAGCTCTCAGCTTTCCGTTAGAAACCACTTCCAGCTTCCGTTGGCGGGCGGCGCGTGGCAGTTCTTATCCATGCCTCGTTTGCTTCCCTGGCTCGCCAGCCTTTCGTGTCTGCTCGCACCGGTCCTGGTGCAGGCGGTCGATGACTACACCCTTGGACCCGATTCCGTGAAACGCGGCGAAGGCGTTCCAACCGGGCGGGTGGAGTCCTTCCAGTTCTCCGACTCCAAGGTGTTCCCGGACACCTCGCGCGATGGTTGGGTCTATATCCCGGCTCAGTACGATCCGGCCAAACCGGCGGCACTGATGGTGTTTCAGGACGGCCACGCCTATGTCGATGAGAAGGGTCAGCAACGAGTGCCAATCGTCTTCGACAACCTGATTGCCCGCGGGGAAATGCCGGTGACGGTGGGGGTCTTTATCAATCCGGGACACCGCGGCACCAACGCCCCCGCCGCCACCGGTTGGGGTAACCGGAGCAACCGGAGCTTTGAGTACGATTCGCTCGGCGATGCGTATGCCCGCTTTCTGACCACCGAACTGCTGCCCTTCGTCACCAATCGCTATCAGTTGAATCTCAGTTCGAATCCGCAGCAGCGCGCCATTGCCGGCATGAGCAGCGGGGGCATCTGCGCCTGGACGGTCGCGTGGGAACGTCCGCAGGAGTTCGGCAAGGTGCTGAGCCAGATCGGAAGTTTTGTGAACATTCGCGGCGGGGATGTGATCCCGGGGCAGATCCGGAAGACGGAGCGCAAGCCCATCCGCGTGTTCCTTCAGGATGGTTCCAACGATCTCAACAACCTTCACGGCAACTGGCCGCTGGCGAATCAGCAAATGGCCAGCGCGCTCGCCTTCGCCGGCTACGACTTCCAGTTCGTTCTCGGCGACGGAGCCCACAACGGCAAACACGGCGGTGCCATTCTTCCGGACTCTTTGCGCTGGCTGTGGCGTCCGGAGCTCGCGTCGCTGCCACAACCGCAAACGAAGGACAATCTGCGCGGCGACGAAGCGCTGTCGAAGGTCCTTCCGGGCGGTGGGCAACCTGGCGATTGGCAACTCGTGGGCGAGGGATATCAGTTCACCGATGCCGCGGGCAGTGATGCCGACGGAAACTTCTATTTTGCCGACCTGCCTAAAGGCGCGGTCTATCGCGTCGGCCTTGGGGACACCAAGGCCAACCTTTGGTTGGAGAACGGTCCCAAGATCAGCGGCCTGAAGTTCGGTCCCGACGGAAAGATTTACGCCGCGACCCAGGGCGACGGGAAAGACAAGCGCATCGTGGTGATCGATCCCGCCACGAAGCAGATCGAGACCGTGGCCACCGACGTGCAGCCCAATGACCTCGCGGTCTCCCGCTCCGGCTGGATTTACTTCACCGACACCGGCGCGGGCCAAGTGGTCGCCGTTCCCACCAGCGCCCGCAATCTCTCCCGGCCGCATCCGGTCGCCGGTGGCATTAAGTCTCCCAACGGCATCACGCTCAGTCCGGAGCAGCGTCAGCTGTGGGTCAGCGAGTACGGCGGCACCAATGTCTGGAACTTCCTGATCCTGGACGACGGCACTCTGCGCGGAGGCGAACGGTTGGCCACGCTGCGCGTTCCTGTGGGACGTGCCGACAGCGGTGGCGATGGTTCCACCACGGACCGGGACGGTCGGGTCTATGTGACCTCGCACGCCGGCATCCAAGTGATCGATTCCGGCGGCCGGCTTGGCGGCGTGATCACCAAACCGCAGGACAAAGGCGTGGTCAGCTGTGCCTTTGGCGGACCCGACGGCGCGTGGCTATACGTGTGCAACACCGACAAAGTCTATCGCCGCAAGACTCTCACGGGGCGGTGAAGAAGCTGAGAGCTGAGAGGCAAAGGCGGGAAGCGGTGAGGAAGGGCACGTAGGCAGGAGGCGCCATTCCGTCTCCCGACGCGTCCTTTGGAATCCAGCGCGTGGAGTTGTCCAAATCGAGTCAGCGCCTCATCCCCTCGGCGGCTACGGTAGGGCGAGGCTCTGCCGAGCCGTTCGTGTCTCGGCGAGATTGCGCGTCACCAGTCCACACGCGCACGGCTCCCCGGAGCGTCGCCCCACCGGGGGAAGCCTCCTACCGCACTCCACAGAAAAGCCTCCGTCCTTTTCCTGTTTTCCAGATTAGCCCTCTGTCTCCCGGCGCGCGTGAAGTCATTGACGCTTCATCCGCTGCCGACCTTCCTTACCCCTTACCCCTTACCCGTCTTTGCCTCTCAGCTATTCATTGACCGTCAGCCACAGCTGACCGCTCAGCGGCTTGCCGCCGTCGGTCGCGTCGACGTTGTACTTCAATTCCAGTTGCATCACGGGCTTCAGACCCGGGATTTCCAGGAACACCGAGCGGCCATCCGGGAGCAGGCGCGCTGACTTCACCGCCACATCATCGCGCCCTTCGCGGTCCGGATTCGCCACCGACCAGTCCTTCGATCCGTAGGCTTCGGCGTACCGATAGTTCCACTGCTTCAATCCGTAGCTGCCGACATCCTCCGCCGTCGCGCGATCCAACGGCTGGGAGAAGGTGAGTTCCAAACCGTCGGGCCGAACGTGAAAGCCCACCGGCAGGGCCACGCGCTTGCCGGTGAAGCGCACGCGCTGCAGGGCGCCATCCTTCACGGCACTCGTTTGCCAGCCGGTGCTGCCGGCAATGAACAGCGAGCCGTCGGGATGGAACGTGCCACGATTCGGACCGCTCAGGAGCTTGCCCGGAAGTGGCACCACCGCTCCCTGACGCGCGGGTTGACCGGGCGCGGCGTCCCGCAATACCAGCATCATTCCACAGCGACCCCAAAGCAGATGCAGCATCTGGCCGCCCAACGGTCCCCACGTGCCGGGCGGGACCCACACCTGGGATCCGCTGGAATTGTCCACGCCGTGGGGAATCCAGCAGAGCGGCGCGTCGTAGCCCAGCGGACGCTCGGGGGTCACCTTCGGTCCGCCGTAGCCGTAGTAGCCGCCGGGTCGGGTCTCGGCGATGAAGGACGTGGGTGTCCAGGTGCCCTGCTGCGGCGCCACGGTGACGACTGAGCCGTCGGGACGAACTCCCATGCCGTTGGGATTGCGAAAGCCGGTGGCGCGCGTTTCCGAGTGACGCCCATCCGCACTCACGCGGTGCACGCCGATGGGATCCGTGTAGTAGAAGTTTCCTTGGGTGTCGGTTTCGAGACAGGTCACGTAGTCGTGTCCGCCGGTGGACGTCTGGATTCCGTCGAAGAAGCTTTCGTAGAAGTCCGCCTCGCCGTCGCCGTTCTCGTCGTGCAACCGCGTGATCCGATCGCGCCCGAGCACATAAACCTTCCCGTTGCGAACCTTCAGCCCGAGGGGTTGGAACAGTCCGGTGGCGTACCGCTGCCACTTCAGCGACTGCAGGGAGTTGTCGATGCCGGTGACCTTCCAGACGTCGCCGTGAATGGTGCAGAGATACCCGGCACCATCCGGAGTGAAGTCGATTCCCGAACCGAACAGCAGTGCCTTCGACGGATGGTCGTAGGGCAGGGTGAGCGTATCAACCGCCAGGATGTCGGTATCAGCCCCGCGTTGTCCGCGGGTGGTTACCGTGGGCCAGCGGGCCGGAGCAACCCTGGCCAGAACGGCTGGATCCTTCCCGGGTGATTGGGTGCGGACGAATTCCTGAAACGCCGGTCCGTCGTTGGTGGTTCCCCGCCAGAGGAAGAGGGAAAGCACGGTGGGCTGCGAAGCGGGTTCGAGCACGAGGGAGAGTCGGCCGCCGGCGTCGTCAAGGTCATGCCGGGAGGAAATCACGTTGCCCCCCAGCACGCCCACCGCCGAGCGGGTGCTGCCCCGATCATTGCTGGTGAGCGACCAGGACCGTTCCGAAACCACCCCATCGCGGTTGTGCGTCTCGCTGGCATTGTGGGTGGCGACGTTGGTGCCGGCGAGATGTCCCGCCGCCAACAGCGTGATCCGATTGGTATGCGGATCGACGCGGAGCGTGCGGACGAAGACCGGGCCGACGGGTGACGTGTGCAGATCCACCTGCTCCAGGAACCGGGTTCCCCCCTGCTGATATTCCAGCACGGGTTGGTCGCCCCGATGGATTCCCACGAAGCGGTAAGTGGGATCGGCTTCCTTCGGTCCCAGGCTGATCCACGCTTCGGGACTGGCCGGACGGAGCGTATCGATCAGCCCGAATCGGGTGGGACCCACGCGCACAAATCCCGGCGTCCACGCCGCCCGGAGCGCGCCGGTGGCGGTGTCATACACCACGGCGCCCGCGTCGTTGGAGCCCACCTTCACCGTGAGTCCCTTGGCGAGGACCGTGTCGTTGCCCAGTCGAAGATTGGAGGCAAGGAAGGGGCCCATGTCGGTGTCCTGCCAGCGGTTGTCCACCCAATCCTTCTCCGCCTGGGAACCGGGTTCCCGGCCGGAAGAAGCGGGCTCTCCGGCGGTCCGGGCGGCGCCGGCCACAGCTTGGGTGCCGCCGACGGCGGGAACACCCGGAGCGCGAGTGAGCGCGGCCATTTGATCTGGCGAGGCCTTCGCGAGCGGAACCCACGGCTCCAGAACCCAGACTTTGGGCGCAGCGCCGGACAGCGACGTGAACTGCACCGAAGCGATCTGGCCGTCACAGCCCAGGCCGCCTTCGACCAATCGGCCGATCGCGAACTGCGTCGCCTGCGCATCGGCGGCGGTCAAACGTTTCACGGATTGCCGGGCGACGTCCTTGCCGTCCATCCGGAGCCGGACCTGACCGGGCTCCACCACGGCCGAGAACACGTGCCACTGACCATCACAAACCGAGACGCCGGAGCGAATCGTGTCCGGCACCAGTCCCGGGGCGTAAAAGCTCAACTCACCGGTGCCGGCGAAGGTGTACAGTTCCCAATGCGTCGGAGAGGACTTGGCTTCGCTGGCGGCGAGAATGTTCCAGGAATCGGCCCGGCCCAGACGCGCGGCCACATCGACCTGGAACGGCGGCGTCCGAAACTCCGGCTGACCCGCAAGCAGCGCGCCGGAGACGCGGGCATCCAACGCCACGCGATCTCCGTCCTCAATCACCACGGGCCCGGTCGCGGGCAGAGGGCTGCCGGTGCGGGCGGCGGGCGCCGGGGAACGCGCCGGACGTTTCGGAGCGGGAGCCGGAGATTGGCGGGCCAGGGGCGCCAGCTTCTCCAGTCCGACCAATTCCCGGCGCAGCTTCACCTCCGCGTCGTCGTCGGTGTGCCCAATGATGCCCACCGGACCGGTCCAGCCACTGGCCTGCAGCTGCTGGAGCATCCGCAGCTCCTCGTCGCCGGTACCCAGCGGAATGATCTTCTGACCCCGCTGATCACCCTCCCACACCATGCCGTTGAGATTGATCGCAAGCAGATGCGGCTTCAGGACCTGCAACTGTTGGGCGAAGTCGTCGATGTGCGCGTGCGCGTGATGGAAGTTATACACCGAACCCACGTTGGTGTGACCGGCCTGGCGCAGCTTCTCGAGGACGACCACCTGATTGGTGGGTTCCCCGAACCAGCCCAGATGATTGTACAGCCCGACCGTGCAGCCCAAGCGGGCCGCGGCGGTGCAGATCGGCGACAGCGTTTTCACCGCGCCGTTGATCTTCTGAGCGAGCCGTTGCGGATCGGCTTCCGGCTCGGTGCCCATCGTGACCCAGAGCTGGAGCTTCAACTGATGCCGTTCCAGACAGGCGAGAATGGCCTGAGCCTCGGAATTGAGGTCGGCGGGAAACCACCAGGCCGTGATTTCGATGCCGTGCTTCTGCAGGGCGGCGACCTCGGTGTCGAAGGTCGGGATATGTTCCGCGCGCCAGTCGTAGGCCAGCCGGCGGACCCCCAACTGCTCCAGCATGGCGGCCCGTTCCTCCGGCCCGCGTTTGCGCGAGTCGAAGGGAACAATACACCACGCCATCAGATTGGTGCGGGCAAAGAGGCCGGTGGTGGGCAGCTCGGCGCGAACGCGGGTTGGCAGGAGCGGGCTCAGCAGGCAGCCGAGAACAAGCAGCAGGGCAAAACGCGGCATGGTATCTGGACGTCAGGCTGCCGTCTGGATTCAGCGGATAAAAGCCGGAATCCCGGAGGAATCGAAGTTCCTGGGGAGACCC
Source organism: Verrucomicrobiota bacterium (assembly GCA_017309115.1). Classification (GTDB taxonomy): domain Bacteria; phylum Verrucomicrobiota; class Verrucomicrobiia; order Limisphaerales; family UBA9464; genus UBA9464. Next base: position 6,483 of record JAFLEF010000073.1, read on the forward strand.
GGCGCAGCCCTCAACATTTGCCCGCCGAATCGCCACCCCGTCATCGCGTCCTCTTGTCCATCGCCACTTTTCCGAACGAAGAGATGCCGAAGCAGGAGGCGCTCTATTGGAAGGTAGAGGCGACGGAAGAGCGGTTGCAGGAGTACGGCACCGCCCGCATCACCGCCGCCGTCACCGGCAAGTTTGACGTGCGAAACGCCCCTGTTTCAGGGCAATCTCACCTCGTCATGCGCATTGATCGACTGAGATTGACGGGCTTCCGCTGCTTTGAGCAGGCGGAGTTCGAGTTTGCGCCTCAATTCAATCTGATCGTCGGCGACAACGGCGCAGGAAAGACTTCGATTCTCGAAGCCTTGGCCGTGGCCGCAGGATCTTGGTTGCTGGGAATTCGCGGTTTCGACCAGAGGCATCTGCTCGCGTCCGATGTCCGGGTTCGCCCTCAGGGATCAAACGGCGACTTCCGTTTCGAAGAAGTCGAGCAGACCGAGGTCTGGGCGCGTGGGGTGGTCCAGAGCGAAGCACTGCAATGGGAGCGGGCTCTGCGGGGGCGGAAGGGCCGAACGACGACCAAGGAGGCCTCAACCATCCGGGAAATAGCGGAGTCGCACGCTCAGTCCGTCAGGAACGGTCAGGATACTGCGCTGGTGCTTCCGTTGATTTCCTACTACGGGACCGGCCGGCTCTGGAACATTCCTCGCGACATCAAGAAGGCGCTGAAGGAGAAACGAAGCAAGCCGTCGCGCCTTGATGGCTATCGGAACAGCGTCGATCCCCGGTGCAGCCCGGCGGACTTCATGAAGTGGCTGAGCCGACAGGAGTGGATCGCCTTTCAAGAAGGGGCCGAACCCCCCATTTGCACGGCGGTCAAGCAAGCGGTGGTCGGCTGTCTGGAGGATGGAAAACGGATCTGGTTTTCAGCGAAGCAGGAACAGGTGCTGGTGGAGTTTGGGAACCAAGGTATCCATGCCTTCGACCAGTTGAGCGATGGCCAACGCAACATGGTGGCCATGGTGGGCGACATTGCAATCAAGGCCGCGTTGATCAACTCTAATCTGGGCTCCCGGGCGGTCGAAGAGACGCCGGGGGTGGTGCTAATCGACGAGTTGGACTTGCATCTGCATCCGAAATGGCAACGCCGGGTTGTCGCCGATCTGAAGCGGACTTTTCCCAAGATCCAGTTCTTCTGCACCACCCACTCGCCCCAGATCATCGGGGAGGTTCCGCGTGAGGCGGTGCACGTCCTGGGGGCAGACGGCTCGCAACCAGCACCGGTCGCCTACGGGGCGGATTCCAACTGGATCTTGGAGCACGTGATGGGGGCGGCACAACGGAGCGCGCCTGCTACGGAATTGATCCATGACGTCGAAGACGCCTTGGAGGAGGGCGACTTGGAATCAGCGAAACAGGAACTCAAGAAACTGAGGTTTAAAGTCGGTAGCGAGGAAGGTGAGGTTGCGCGGCTAGAAGGAAGCATCCGTAACATGGAAGCGCTGGCGAATGAGGAAGATTGAAAAACGCCAAGAGCCAGCAGAACTGACCCGATGGCGGGCGGCTCATCAGGCCGATCCCAGCGGCGGCGGCATCAACTACGGCTACGATGCGCTTCGGCAATCGCCTGCGGTGGTCGAAAGTTTGGTGGATTCCTTGTTGGCGGAGCAAGGCGGGTTGTGCGCCTACACCGGGCGGCGGATCCATCGCGACTCAACCCATGTCGAGCACTTGCGCCCCCAGACACCGTGGCAAGCGTACCGGGGTCAAGACGTCGCCTATTCAAACATGGTGGGTTGCTGGCCGCAGCCCAACGGTCCGCGTGGACTCTATGGAGCGCATCCGAAAGAAGATTGGCCAGCGCCAGGGGAGGAGGCCCAATTCGTTTCCCCCTTGAGCAACGGATGCGACGATCGCTTCCGTTTCAATCAGCGTGGGGAGATCAAACCCGCAAACCCAAACGACCAAGCGGCCGTGACTACTATTTCCAGACTGAAACTGGATCACAAGTTGCTCACAGCATTGCGAGGTCGGGAAATCGAGGCAGTGCTGGGCTCGATGCGCAGTTTATCGCTGAAAGAAGCCCGCCAAAGGCTAAAAGGCATTCAAGAAGCCGAAGAGGCGCTGAATCGGGGCGCAAACGTGGCTCTTGATCCGTATTGCTTTGCACTCAAGCAAGCACTGGAGCGCTTCATCAAGGCGGCCGAACGGATCAGAAAATACGGCTAGTCAAGGCCGCCAGATTGGTGCGCGAAGAGACCGGTGGCGGGCAGCTCGGCGCGAAAGCGGGTCGGCAGCAGTGGGCTCAGCAGGCTGCCGTCTGGATTCAGTAGAATAATAACCAAAGATCGAAGTGATGTAGGAACTCGCCATGCCGGGGGAAGAATGTAGTTAAGGAAATATGGCGCTGGCCCACCCAAGCCCCAGCAAATCGGAAGAAAGAGCCTGCTTGACTGCGGGACTTGGGCTAAACGATGGCTCGTGAAAGGGTTCACCGTGTGAGTGCAGGCGCGGCGTGGTACGTCAAGGTGCGTGAGGTGTTCGTTCGAGATACGGTCCAGTCCGTGGTCGGCGAGTTGGCGAGCAACGCGATGAGAGAGGGCTTGCATGTCGAGCCGGAACAGCATGAAGAGTGGCGTTCGAGCGTCGGCGTGCTCCAGAAAGAGCTCCGAGACCGCGCGGGCGAGATTGCGTTATTGAAGGAGACGCTGGCTGCCGACGACCTCGAGGCCTATCGCCACGTACTGCTAGAGTTCGACTTTCGCCGACGGGGCCTGCGCATGGACTGCGTGCTGCTGGGCGACGGGGTGATCGTCGTGGTGGAGTTCAAGCGAACCAAGCTGACCGTCGCCGACCGCGAGCAGGTGACAAACTACGCGGTCAACCTCGTCGAGTTCCACGAGGAGACGCGGCGCTTGATCCTCGATGAACGTGTAATCGTGGCGCCGGTCCTAGCGTTGACTAGTGAGGCCCGCGTGGGAGTCAAGGCGGGTTGTGGTTTCCTGGGAGCGCCCTGGGATGGGGTGTTGGCTCGGCCCGTAGAGTGCGATGGCGCAAACCTGCATGCCGCCCTCCTGTTCGTCCTCCAGCAACGCCGCGCGCGGGGCGCGATCGATTGCTCGCGATGGCTGTTCGCGCGTTTTGCGCCGTCATCGTCGATCCTCGACCCAGCCATCTCGCTCTATGGCCAGCATGACGTGAGTGCCATTTCGGACCATGCGGCACCGGTCGAGCTCATTGAGCGGTGCACCCGGGAGGTGGCCGGGCTTGCGCGGCGCTCCTTTAACGAGGAAACCAATCGGATCATCTTTGTCTCAGGCGCGCCGGGCGCCGGAAAAACGCTGGTTGGGCTCAAACTGGCTTTCGACCAGGACCTTCGCCAAGAGACGGTGTTCGTCACCGGGAACGCGCCGTTGGTCGAGGTGTTGGGCGCGGCCCTAAAGGGCGCCTACAAGCGTCGTACCCGGCAAGCCGCCGGCGTCGTCGCGGCGAGCGGTTATGCCCGCGAGCAAGCGGCGCGTGTCATCGGAATGTCGACCTTCAAGTTGGTTAAGGCGCACGCCTTCCTGGGCGAGCGCGGGAGGCACCTGGGTACGTCGGACGGTCGCATGGTGATCTTCGACGAGGCCCAGCGCACTTACCGCAAGGGGCGTCTTGTCCTGCGCAAGCCATTGGCCGCCGATGAGGCACGCTTGATCCTCGAGTCTATGCGGGGGACCCATCCCAATGGGGCGGTGGTGGTCGCCTTGATCGGACACAACCAGGCAATCAATAGCGGCGAGATGGGCATTGAGGCTTGGTTCAAGGCGGCGGTGGAATGCCGGTGGCGCTTCGCGATCAGCGACGAGACCTTGGCCCTCGGTGAAGTCATGGCCAGCGGGCGGTGGGATTCGCACCCTTTACGTGAGCGATTGGAGACCGGGCACTTGCCGCACTCGATGCGGTACTACCGCAACGGCGGCCTCGAGCAATGGGCTGACCATGTCCTGGGCGAGCGGGCTGAAGCTGCGGCCCGGCTCGCGATGGAACTCGACGAACGTGGCGACACCGTCTGGATCACCCGTAGCCTGACGGCGGCGCGGCGTTGGGTGCGTGGCCGCCGGGTGGGGCAGGAACGCGCCGGGATCATTGCGTCGGGCCAGGCGCGTCGACTTGCTGCGGAGGGACTGTTCGTCGACCTAAAGCCCAAAATTGCAGACTGGATGCTTGCCCCAGGGGGCGACGTGCGTTCGGCGAACATGCTGGAGACCGTACAGAACCAGTATCAGGTCCAGGGACTCGAGCTGGACTACACGCTGGTAGGCTGGGATGGCGACTTGAGACGGGGACCCAAAGGTTGGAGCGCGTGGAAGATGTCGGGAGGGGGCTGGCAGCGGGACAAGGAACTAGGCATTGCCAAGAACGGCTACCGGGTGCTGCTGACCCGGGCCCGCAAGGGAATGGTCATATTCGTCCCGTGCGGAGACGCCAGCGGGGAAGACGCGACACGGCCGCCGGACATGTACGACGCAATAGCCGACCACCTGATGCGTTGTGGAGCCCGCGCACTAGCTGAAGACTGAAGACTCGAGGCTGTCGCACATCGGGGTCAGATCGGTAAGTCGGACACTTGAGACTTGAGAATGGCGATGACTCGGCCGGTGGATTACGGCGAGATTTTGCGGGCTCGGATCATTTGTCGGGAGTCTGTCGGTTCAATGATGCGTTCTAACGCGGTTGCCTCCGTACGAAACTGCTCCAGCACCGTCCACGGCCCGATGAGATCACTGAATTCGATCACCCATTCGCCCACGCTCAAGCCGGTCAATGAGAGGCGGAACCGCCCATCAGGAATCTGTTCCAAGGTCGCCCTCGGCGACTCAGCGGGGACCTGGCGGAGGGAAAGCTCAAAGGTCCCTTGGGCTCCATAAAGTCCATCCACAGCGATCGAATACTCCGATCCTGCCCGTGCTTCGAAAGTGGCCCCAGACCCTGCGTTCAATTGGCTGCTGGCTCGGGCAACCTCCTGGAGTGTCTCCAGGGTATTGCCCTGATACACGACCAACACCATCGGCGAGGCGGATCCAAGAGATAATGATGTCGGACCATCAAATGGTGCCGTCCATCGGTACCAGACGGACCGGCCACCCCATTCCTGCCCATGCATGGGCTCGCGGTACTCACGGGTAGAGCGCCAGTTGGCGTCGGTGAGTTGAACGAGTACGCCTGACAAGGGACGACGGGCAGCAAAGTCGTCGTGGGTCGGAACCAGCATCACCTTCAATTTCGCGCGGATGAATCCACCGGGATTGTCGGTTAGCGCTTGGACGGCGTAACTCTTGCCGGCTTGGACCGGGAACATGCCGTTGTTCGACCCCACTAACACAAGGCTGGGCAGTTGGTCCCCCAGAAATACTAAGAAGTACGAGACGATCGCAGGGAGTTGTTGTTCCAGGTAGGCATCGCCGTCCACCCCGGGGGTCCAGTTCCACCAGACTGAGCCCAAGCTGGACACACCGTTGGGTTCATCGGCCTCCACGGTGGCTCCCAAGGTGCTCGCCGTAAGGGTGACGTCGATTCCGCTGACGGCCGTCCGTTGGGCGAAAGCATCGTTTGGCGGTAGTGGGTGAAACTCCCAAGTTAAAGATCTTCCGAAATCGCGGTCGTCAGTGCTGCTGACCCGAATGTGCACTGGCTGGTTGGCGGCGACCCGATAAAGGGGACGCCGTGTGTTGAAGTTGCCGTAAACGTCATTGAGGGGGGCCAATGTGGTCAGGTTGTTTCCAGTAAATCCGGCCACTCGGTCATTCAACCGACTTGTGAGCGGAATCTCTAAGCCAAGGAACCCGTCTTCGGTTGGGGTCCACGTCCACCAAACTGTGCTCACCGCGCCATTAAGGTCTCCAAATGCGGGTTCTCCATTCTCCCGCGTGGCTCGGACTAATGACATCTCGACACTGCCCCGAGGTCCGACCAGAACCGCACGGTCCCCGAAGGCATCATTCTCGGCCACTGGCGCGAAGAGGACCTCGATTTTGAAAGGCGAATCGTACGACCCCATCGAGCGGACGCGCAGATGATACTCCTGCCCGGCTTCAACGTCCCAAGTCCGGTTACCGCTCCCAGGGGTTTCCCGGTACGAGTTCCAGCTTAAGGAATCTAATTCCTGCCCAGAGTACACTTCGACCTCGACCTCCGGAGATGCTTTGGCGCCCAGCGCGCCTCGGTTGGGTGCCGTCCAAGAATACCAAACGTCGTTGAATCTATCTCCACGGACCAAATCCGCAGCCGCTCCGGCGGTAGTCCCTTCCAAGAAGGGAGGCAGAACGTCCAAGGGCTGCCGGTTCGAAAAGGAATCATTGGGTGGTGCCACTCGAAACGGTACCTGGGTCGCCCCCACTATTTCCCCGTCGGCATGGATGGGGATGCATTCGACATCGAATTCGCCGAATTCGGTCGGAGTCCAGAGACGGGAGTACGGGGGCTCCGTTACCACTGCCACCGTCTTACCTCCCACGCGGAACTCCACCGACTTCACGACGCCGGATAACTCCGAAGTTTCCGCCAGCAAGAGAATGGGTGATCCGGCGGGGAATGCCGCGTTGGGCGTTGGGCTGACCAAACGGGTCGAAGCGAGAACCAGATTCAAGGAGCCGCTGAGCTGGTCAGCCAGATCCGACCGGGACTCCGTGGCGCGAATCGAATAGGTCTCGCCTGCTTGCGCCGTGAATCGGATACGCGTCGCCGTCCTTTGGGAGACGACAGGTTGGAGAAGCCCGATTTCGTCGCCCGTGTAAACATCGAGCGTGGCCAGCGTGGCGTTGACCGTGACTATTCCGGATGCGGGAGCGATCCAACGGTACCAGGAGGTTCCCGGACCCGAGTGGATGGGTGCGGGCTCCTGAGGCTCCCGAGTGGCTCCCCGGAACACGGGTGTGAGCGACCAGGACCTGCCCGCCACCCATTCTGCGCGGACGAAGTCGTCATTCAACGGGGTGAACTGGACCCGATACGGAGGGGACCAGAATACCTCCCCGGCGGCGTTGGTTGCCCGGACTTGCAGGATTCGGATTCCCGGCGGTGATTGAATTTCGGCGGGGAAGGTCGGCGGAGCACTGATCGTTGCCAACTCATTGCTCGCGAGGCCGATTCCCGGATCCCAGGCGGCGAAATAGGTCACACTGGCAAAGACTGGATTCAGACCCGCGGGATCGGGCTGAAGCCGTATGGGCAACCGAGTATCGGCTGGGAGCTTCTGACCGCTGACCAGCGAATCGATAGCCAGTCGGGTCAACAGCAGTCGGACGCCAAACCCATCGCGATTGGGTGAAAAAGGCAGCCTATCCGCCCCGGGCGGATCTCCCGCCATCAGACTGTATATTACTCCTCGGTTCACCTGGGCATGTAAGGCGCCCGAGAGGCCTTCCTGGGATTCCCGGTTGGCGACCCGGGTCAACGCGCCGATTTCAGAGCCAGCGAACAAGACTAATTGCGGGGCATCGGATTGGATCGTCACCCAACCATCTTCGGGCGCGGTCCATTCCCACCAGAGAGTGCGCGTCAACCGGCTGCCTAGAATTGTCGGGTCGGTTGGAGCGACAGCCGCAGCCGACCAGTTGGTTCCTCGCGTTTCAATCCGGCGGCCCACCAGAAGGGATCTTCCTTCAAAGGTGTCATTGGGAGGGCGGGGGATGAACTCATAAATCAGCTGATAACTGGTGGGATGGACTGGGTCACTGTCCACTCTGTCCGAGATCTCCACAGCCACCTCCTTTCCGGCGGTGACCGAGACCCAAGAGCCGTCCCAACCATTCTGTTGATCCGGGTAGAGTTGGGGGAGCTTGTTCGACCCAATGGACCAGAAACGGATTCTAGCTGATGGGTCCGTGCTCGGCCATTCCGCCTTAACTTGGAAAACGCCATCTGCGGGCGGAACCCAGCTCCACCAAGTGGTCCGGGTGATCGGTTCACCGTTCGCCTCAGGGACGGCGCCATCGTTGGTGCCATTGACCATACCTTTGCTTCCCGGGAGCGGGAGCCGGTCTGATACAAGGTCATTGGTTGGGGTCGCCGCAAAACGGAGACGCAAGAATTCTGGCACGGGTTGGCTCAACTCATTTTGGGTTCGAAGACGCACCCGGTAGGTGACGCCGGCGTCCACCATGATTCCGGATTCCACGCCGTACTCAGTGGTCACCGGGGTCCAAGTGTTTGGGCCCGTTTCCTTAAACACGGTTAAGACTGCCAAAGGCCCATGCTTAGGAAACGCCTCCACTTTCAGTAAGCCTTTGCGGGGAGCCGTCCATGAATACCAGCGCGTCCCGTCGTTCTCGAAGCACCCACTCGAGTCTCCTGCGTCGCAAAAGGAGAGCTCCCTCGGCAGTGGCACCTCGACGGTTGACCCCGACAATGGGTTGGCCTGCTCGGGGAGGTCGTTTCGGGCGAACGGCAGGAAACCGAAGGCGGTAGAGAGCCAATCGGGATTATCGAGGCGTTGCCAGAGGCGCAGCCAGTAGGTCTGCCCGGCTTGGACTTCGAAACGTTCGAGTGCGCCCAACGGTTTTTCCGACGAAATAGCCGGGAGCGGTTGGCTGGTACTGTTCGGTTGCCCAAGGAAGACCTGTGCCCCGTCCCCGCCGCGTGGGCCGAGAAAAAGCCACCCGTTGCTGGGCGCCGTCCATTTCCACCACAGGGTACCCCCGAAAACGGCGGGCGATGGCAACGGGGGTTCACCGGCCTCGAGAGTGGTGTCCGGAAGGAAACCGCCCAAGCCGGGCGAGCCGGTCGGCACTTCCGGGGCGTCTGCCATCATGTCTGATCCACTCAACACGATGATGGAAACCGGCTTGGAGGGCAGAACAAATCCGGAGGTCGTCGTTGCCAAGGCCACCAGTTGCGCGGGGCCTTGGACAATGTTGCTGAGCACCACTTCTGACGGTCTGCCATTGAACCTCCATTCCTGGAACTGCGATGCCTGGATGACCAGTGACTCGACATCTTCAGGAAGTCCATCGAGGCGAACAGTGAGACTGTCCGTGCGGTAGATTCGGGCGTCCATTTTCGGATCGGTAATCACCACCGGGGAGATCCTGATTCTCAGGTCAACATCGACTGACGATAGGCCGCCGAACCAGATGACCGACAGTTGAACGGGTTCTCCCTTCGTGACGAACCAACCTTGGACGGAGGAAAAGCGGTCAATGTCGGCGACCAGTTCCAAGCTGTCTCCCCTGGTCCCGCGAAACACCCGCAAAGGGCCGGGAAACTGCGCCGCATTGATGGACGCGAAACCCGATGCAGTCGGTGTCCACTCCCACCAGATACCTTCCGTCGCTCCCAACAGTGGACCAGCAAGATGAACTTGGTCACCTGTCAGCGGAATCCGGTTGGCAAAGCCTTGATTGCCAGCCAAAGGCCGAAACGTCAGGTGGAGATTGACCGGAAACCGATCGGCGCCGGACTCGGCAAGGAAGCCGGCTGAAAGTTGGTAGATCGTTCCTCCAGAAACGCGGAATAGGCCGTAGGGTGATGGGCTGGGGTTGAATACAGGGACCAAGGAGTTCACCCGATCGCCGGTGAAAGCGGCCACCAAAGCTGCCCCGCCATCCGGCTGCAACTCGGCCCAACCATCGGCGGGCGCTCTCCATGACCACCAGGCCGAACCCTGATATCGGCTTTCGAGGTCGGCAGGGGCGGGTTCACCAGGTTCGAGAGTGGCGTCCAACAAGAATGTCGACAGGACGACATCGGATCCCTCGATTGTGATCCTCCGCGCAAACTGGTCGTTGTCGGGTTGGGCAATGACGTGCAATCCGAGGAGCAAGGAGATGAGAAGCAGAAGACTTCGCGGAAACACAGGAAGCGGATTCACCTGGGAACCCCGAAGTTCAGGCTGGGGGCGTCTTGTCGCGCGGAGATGGCATGACCGGTTGTTGCCGATGAGTGCGGGGTGGAAAGAAGAGTCTAGCGCGTCGGATGAAGGCTCGCCTGGTGCCGAGTCTTTGGGAGCATTTCGACGACAGGCGATGGTCGGATGGAGGGATGGATTCACTACGGGTTGAGATCTGATGATTCAGTTATGGTCTGGAGTGGCACTGATCTGTGGCATTCCGGCACAAGGCGAAACGACCAAGTATTGAAGGTGGAGTCAAGTTAGCCTCGACTTGAACCCCGTTCGAACCGTGGCGAAATCAGGTGTCGGCCGGGAATTTTCTCCAGCGAGTTGCGCACCCCTCCCGTGGGGCATCCTCGCGGAACAGCCAACGCCAGCTGCCCTCGGCTTTCGCCGTCTCAGGAAAGGCCCTTGACTCCACCTATTCGAAGCGGAGGCTGGTAAAGAGTTACTACCAAGAGAACGAAATCTTCCTTTTCCGCAGAGCTCAAAAGGAAATTCCGATCAGTAGTAAGTTCAATCAGTGTTTTATGGGCAGACTCAGACTGCTGTGCTCGGTGGTGGCGTTCGCTCTGAAGGTATTCGCCCTGAACGCAGGTATCCTTGATCCCTCCTTTCAACTCGACCCTCGGGTCCAAGGGCGAATCGATGCGGTCAGGCCCACCTCGGACCATTCAATCTATATTGGCGGATTGTTTACCAACTTAGCTGGGGGAGGGGACGCTTGGCTTTTGCGACTTACCCCGCAGGGAACCCTGGATGAGTCCTTTCGTCCGTGGAAGCCGAGTTGGGCGTCGAAGGAATCCACGCATTCGGTTCGCAGCATTGAGCTGGAACCAGGTGGGCACGTCTGGATGTCGGCGGGATGGAATGTGTTCTACCCCCCTTCTTTCCGAATCCAGGATCGCTCACCGGAGGGCTTTTCGTCCGTATTAGTCCGGACGGCACCAGGTCGGGAGATGGAAACAGTCTAAACGCGGACGTCCACCTGACTCTGCAAAACAACAGAGCCATTCTCTGGGGCGTTAGTCGATGGATCTATTCGATTGGCGCGGTCAGCGAAGCGGTTCTCGAACGGCGATGGTCGAATGGCGCTCTTGATACCAGCTTTGTGATGCCGCCGGGATTTCGCACCGGCAATGCTGGGAGTTTCGATGACGGTCTGCAAAGTGTTACGGTGACCGCCAATGGGGATCCGCTCCTAACGGGAGAACTTCGTTTCCAGCCGTTCAAGTTTGCTTCTCTTATTCGGCTCACTGCCGATGGAGCAGTGCGGTGGTCCTACTCGGACGTAGTCTCTAGCGGTAGCACCGCGGCGGAAACGACCGATGGCCGCATTCTCCTGGCGGGATTTGACTATCGTACGCAAGCGACCCGGGTGGTCCGATTACAGGCGGATGGAACGGAGGATTTGAGTTACCTCGGTCCGTCTGGTTCCTGGGGAGTCACGCAATATCTGATCGAACCCAGTGGCCGCCTGGTGATGGCTGGGTCCTTCACCAACGTCCTCGGCGTCCGTCGCAACGGTCTGGCGGCGTTGCTGCCGGACGGTTCGCTGGATTTGGGATTCGATCCCGGAGTTGGATTCACCGGTAATCCCAAAGTGCGTTCGTTGGTCCGCCAAGCTGATGGACGAATCCTGGTTCTGGGGGACTTTGTGGAGTTCGACGGGCTCCCTCAGCGTTCCTTGTTTCGCATCGAGCCGGCTGACGCGGACGCGGCTGCGACCGCACCCAACCATTACTACATTGTTGCCCGCGAACCGGCCTGGGAATGCGGGCAACCGGGCCGGTACGCGGTAGTTCGGGCCGGCCGGCTCGACCATTCCACGTCGATACGAGTCCGCACGGTCTCGCAAACGGCGGTGGCCGGGATCGATTTTGCCCCCCTCGAGACCACCGTCTCGTTCGCTCCCGGCGAGCGGTCGCGGGTGGTGGAAGTGGTCGGTTTGCCCGACGAACTGAATGAAGGACAGGAACAGTTCGGCCTGGAGCTGGAGGTGGATCCAAGTGAGGGAGCTAAGGGAGGTCGATCGGTTACGATGCAGACCATTGGGGACCAGCCCTGTTCCCTCGCGCTGGCGTCGGATCAAATGATGACCGACGAGCGTACCGCCGAGATTTTGATTCCCGCGCCGTATCCCCCCTACGGCGATCTGACCCCCTTTCGATTTCGCTTGAGGACCATTGAGGGGAGCGCACTGGCGGGTCGAGATTTCCAGGCAATCGATTGGACTGGCGAGTGGGGGCAGTGGCCCCCGATCCGGATCTTCGACAATGCCGACGCGAACAAAGACCGGGAGTTTGTAGTCGAACTCACCGCTGCCGGCGGCGGTGTTTCCATCGGTGTGCCCTCACGGATGACGGTGACCATTCGCGATGACGATACGTTGGCCGGGCCGAGTCGCGGAATCCGAGGGAGCGTGCGGCAATTGTTGGAGGCCAATTCAACTGGCTGGTTCGTGATTGGCGAGTTTGATTCGGTGGATGGGGTTCAAGTGCCGGGTGTGGCGCGGCTTTTTGATGACGGAACGTTGGATCGTTCGTTCACTCCGCCACCTGACTTGGACGGCCCGATCAGTGCGGCCGTTTCCGTTGGCAATGGTTCCTTGATTATCGGTGGGGCGTTCACCCGTTGCTGGGGCAAGCCGGCGCCTGGATTGGCCCGACTTCTTCCAGATGGACGCTTGGATCCCAATCCTCCAATTCAGCTTTCGTCCGTTCCCGCGGCGTGTTCCCTGAGCGTTCCCCAAGTAGTTCAGTTCCTGGCCCGCCGACCTGATGGTCAGTTGTGGGTGGCGGGCTCACTGCCTCAGATCCAGGGTTGCGGTTATCCCACCCAGTTGGCCGTGTTCGATGCTTCGGGTCGATGGGTTCAAGGATGGGATTACCGCGAATGGGTCCAGTTCTCCCTCCTCTTTGCCATCGGTGGGAATCCTCCCCAGTACTATTTACTCACCCAAGATGATACCTTGGTCGATTCCTACGGGATTCGCGCCAACTTACCGAAGTCTTATCAGGACTTCACCTTGATAAACTCGTACCAGCCCATGCGTCCCGTCGTGGCCGGAAGCTATTTTAGCCTAATAGATTCTCGCCACCGAGTCGTTCGCATGTCGCGAATTGGTTCCGGTTTTCGCATCTGGAATGTCTTCGACGAGATCTCAGTCGCGGAAGGAAAACTGCCGATTGCTCAACTCATCTCCTGGTGTCCCTCGGCTAGTGGAGAAGTAATGATCTCTGGGTATTTTTCCCCCGAGGGTTCTCTCACGGGTCGATTCACCATCAACAATATTGGTGTTCAAGCGGTCTCCCCGCTGCATTCGATCGCCGTTGAGCAACTGACCGAGGCCAGGGATGGCCGAATCGCCGGTTTAGTAGGATCGGGGCGGGTGCACTTGGTCCGCCTTTCCCGAGATGGTGCTCCCTTAAGCGATCTCCGAATCGACAACGTAGGTGCCGACGCAGACGGCGCAGTTCATCTGGCCTTGAAGGGTCAGTCGCCCGGCCAACAAACCATTGAGGTTTCTCCCGACCTAAAGAATTGGACTCCTCTGTCGTGGAGCCAAACTGTCACTGGTCCGAATGTCGAATGTCTGCATCGACCGTGGCGCGCAGGATGGAACCGGCAGTCGGTTTTACCGAGTCCGCTATTGAGGGCAAGGGGAAGGCCGAAGTCGAAGATCTCAGATCTGGAATGTCGGTGGTTGATGGAGACCGCGTCCAACCCAGCGGTGGTGTCATGTGTAGGTCGAGCTGGCCGGGAAGTTTCTCCAGCGAGTTGGCGCCTCGTTCCCTCGGCGGCTACGGGCTGGGAGTGCCAGAGCGGCTCGGTCAGAAATTCGGCATTGACGCTAAACGTTCACAGCTATAAATCCTAGACGTTCACGATAGTAATACTCAATCGTTCAAACCTCTGACTCTTCCGCACCTCATGGCCCCTCCAACCCTTTCGACTCGACTAGAAATTCCCTCCAGGCGACTCCGCTGCGCTCCCCGGTTTCGGTGGGGAGGGCGGTTCGCGATTCTCACGGTTCTGCTGGGTCTCGCCGACACCGCGGCTGCCCAGACCGGCAACATCCCTCCCGTGGTGGGAGCTGGAAGTAGTGTGTCGGGCGGGCCGGGGGGAACCGTCGTCACCCTGATGGCTTCCCCGTCCGATACCGACGGCACCATTGATCATGTGGAATACTATGATGGTGATCGCTACCTGGGCACGGTCTGGGCCGAACCCTATCATTTGAAGTTGCGGCGACTGAATAAGGGTCCGCTCTCGGAGAGCTACCGGATGATTGCGGTGGATAACCTCGGCGCCCGCAGCGCTCCTGGAGTCGTCAACTCTACCGGAAGCAGCGGAACTGCTCCCGCCGAGCTCCCGGTCCGGGATGGCCTGCACCTTTGGCTGCGAGCGGACCTCGGGGTCACCGCCGACGCCGGTGGCCTCGTTTCCGCCTGGAAGGACCAAAGCGGAAAGGGGCGTGATGCCGGGCCGCTGAGCGCCGCGTACTCGCCCACCGGGACCGAGGCGCCCGTGTTGATTTCCAATGTCTCCGCCAACCGTCCGGCGATTCGCTTCGACGGGGTGGATGATGTTCTCGAGATTGCGGCCGGACCGGCCGGGGAGCAAGTGCTCGGAAATTGGACGGTCATCTTCGCCGGTCGGAGACGGACGGGTTCCGCGGGCGACTTCGCCCCGGTCATCAGTTCTCGTCCGGGCACGGGTGGCCTGGATGAGGGTTGGGCGGTGGCGTTCAACTCGGAGGGACGGATCGGCACTCATTTCGCCGATGGGGTCTCCGGTCATGGCCTCGGGCAGGCATTGTCCAGTTTGCCGCTATCTAGCATGGCGCTGGAGATTTGGCAGGCGGAGGAGGACCAGAACGCCCGGACCACCCGGTTTTTCGTCAACGCCAATCCGGATGCCGAGATCTCGGTTCTACCCACTACGGCCGGAATCAATCTGGCTCAACCCATCCACCTGGGCCGCGAGTTGGTCGGCGGCAACCAGCGGCGGGCGAGCTTGGATCTGGCCGAGTTGATCGTCTTCAGCCGGTTGCTCAGCGCGGCAGAACGGGAGTCCGTCACCACCTATCTCGCCAGCCGATACCAAGTCCCGGCGGTCGTCGTCACCAATCAACCACCGGTGGCCAACCTGACGGGACCGGCCGTCGGGCAGCGGCTGACCTGGAAGGCCCCGGTCAACCTGTCGGCGACGGCGAGTGATGCCGACGGCGGCATTCTGAAGGTGGAGTTTTTTGCCGGCGAACAATCGCTGGGCGCACGAAGCGAAGCTCCCTTCGAGATCACAACCACGGATCTCCCTCCCGGTCCCGTGGACCTGACCGTTCAAGTCACGGACAACTTGGGAGTGATCACCACGTCTCCAAAGGTAACGGTGGAGTCGCTCATTCCTCTGGCCATTACCCTAGAGACGTCGGGAGGCACTATCCAATGGGAGGGGCCGGGAACATTGGAGACCACGTTCCCATTTGATGCCTCCTGGACCTCAGTTCCTGGCGCCAGCAGTCCTCACTCCTTCCCGATCACCTCCTCGCAACAGTACTTCCGTCTCCGACCGCTTGAAGGGGCGGTGGATCCTAGTACTCCGGACTACGGCTATGACCCCACCGCGGAGGAATCGATTCCCGCCGGCGAGCCGCTCGCGGGACTCATCCCCCCGCCATTCGCCACCGCCAATGTCGCGTTTCTTCCCCCGGTCGGCCAACAGGGAACCCGGGAGCATCCGGGTTATCCCGGAAGCTGCGCCGCTTGGGCCTCGACCTACGGACTAGCCACCTTCACCGCCGCGAAACACGGCAACTACTCCCCCACCAACGCCGCTCAGCAAGCCAGTCCGGCGAACATCTACATCCAGGTCCTGAACCAAAATCCAGGGATGTCCAATCAGTGCAGCGGCTCCCAGATGACGTCCTATTTTCAACGCCTGACGAACAGCGGAACGGCCTCCCTGCTGGCCGCCCCCTATTACGCCAGTTGCTCCAATCTCTGGGCGACCTATGGCGGCCAGGATGTCCCGCCGGATCCGACATTCAAAATCTCCCAGGTCGCCACGGTCGCCACCACCAATCTTACGGCCATCAAGCAGATCCTGGCTTCGAACCGCGTGCTGGCGTATGGAACGCGGCTCTACACCAACTGGTCGGCCTACCGCGGCGTGCCGATGCCCTACGTAGGAAATGGAGTAATTGCCCTGATGCCTAATGGGAAGCCGGTCGGTCACTGCATGTTGATCATTGGCTACGACGACACCAAGCAGGCCCTGCTGATTCAGAATAGCGAGGGTTCCAACTGGGGCAGCACCATTGGCGGGGAACCACCGAACGCGGAAGGCACCGACGGTGGCTACATCTGGATGGCCTATTCCACCTTCACTTCCCTGGCCCAGGGGAGAGCCTTCTACGAAGAAGAGTCATCGCAAGATCCGGGTCTGGTCTTTCCGACGGCGGGGCCGTGAGGATCCGCTCTTAGTCAGGGGCGGTACTGGCCCAGGTGCCGGAAGTCGAGGCATTGATTTACGATCCCGTCGGGGCGTCGCTGGCGACGGAGATGCCTGTTACGCGTAGCAACCGTTCGTCGTGACGGGTGGTTTTCAGCTTTTGATCTGCTTTCACCACGCGGTGAAAGTGCCTGTATTGCTGAAATTGGTCTTTCCAAATTTCACTAAAAGTGCCAGTTTCACCGCACGATGAAGGTGCCTGAGGAACTGAAAAAAGGAGATTTAGACCAGCAGTTCGAGGCTTTGTTGCGCGGACTGTTGGGGCGCGTGCCGTTCTTGAAGCTGGTTTCGCTCAAGAAGGACGCAAAGGTCTCGTCGCGGACTCACGGCCGAGCAGATCGGCTGGCACAGGTGACTGCTGGTGACCGGAAGTGGACGCTGGTGGTGGAGGAGAAACGATCGGGCCAACCGCGCGAGGTGCGAACGGCGGCGCTGCGACTGGAGCATCACCTGAAGCATCTGCCGGAGGATGTGCCGCATTACGGGTTGTTGCTCGCGCCGTTCATTTCTAAGGAGTCGGCGAAAATTTGCGCGGAAGTGGGCATCGGCTACGCGGATCTGGCGGGCAACGCGCAGTTGTCGTTCGACCAGATCTTCATCGAGACACGCTCGCCGGAGAATCCATTCCGGGAAAAACGGGAGACGCGGTCGCTGTTTGCACCGCGCGCGACTCGGGTGTTGCGAGTGCTCCTGCAAGGTCCACTACGGGCGTGGAAGGTAACGGAACTCGCGGAGTCAGCGCGCGTCAGTCTCGGCTGGGTGAGCGCGGTGCGGCAGCAGTTGCTGGCACGGGAGTGGGCAGGTGAAGTGCCGGGTGGCCTGTGCATCACAAAGCCGACGGCCGTGTTGGAAGCGTGGGTGAAGGCCGACGATTGGGAGAAGCGAACGCGAACGCATGAATACTCGGTGCTGATAAACGAGCCGGTGGAACTCGCAGAAAAGTTGAAAGAGCTTCTGGCCGACGAGCCACCGGTGTTCACGCAATGGTTTGCCGGCTGGCTGCGGCATCCCTACACCACACCCGTGGTGGTGACCGCTTACGTGAAGAAGTTCCCCGATGAGGCGCTCATCAAGGAGAAACTTCTCGGTCGGCGCGTGAGTGATGGTGGCGGAAGATTGCGCCTGGTGTTGCCGAAGGACGAAGGCGTCTGGCACCCGCAGCAGACGGCGCAGGGCTTTCAACTGGTTTCAGACGTGCAGATTTATCTCGACCTGCAACGCGCTGGTTTGCGCGCCGAAGATCAGGCGGAGGAATTGAAACGCTGGCCGGACTTCGCGGGAGGGTGGGTGTGAGCAAGTTTGGATCATTCAACGAATACCCGAAAGACAGCCTGGCTTCGGCGGAGAAGGCGCTGCTCACCGCGTGGCGATCACTGGAGCGTTACCACGACGACCTCGTGCTCGTGGGCGGACTGGCAGTGCATTATCTCACGAAGCCCACGGTGGCGGACTTACCGGGCGCGGTGACAATGGACGTGGACTTCGGAATTTCGCTGGCCGCATCGGGCGACCAATACGGGACAATCAAAACGGATCTGGCCGGGCTAGATTTCAAACCCGAAGGCAATCGGCTCGTCCGCAAATACGACGGATTAAATCTGTACCTCGACTTTCTGACGGAAGATCCGCCGGCGGTGACGGGTGCTCGGATGGTAGATGATGTGGTGGCCAGCGTCATTCCGGGCGTGAACCGCGCGTTGTCCTGCCGACGAAAAGTGAATGTGAAGGGTTTAGACCTTTATGGCGCGGTGCAGGAGTGCAACGTGGCGGTGGCCGACATTGGCCCGATGTTGGTGCTAAAGTTGAATGCGTTTGGCGGGCCGACCGGGCGGCGGTTGCCGAAAGATGGTTATGATGTGCTGCTCGCGGTCACTGGATTTGTCGATGGACCAGCGGCTGCGGTAGAGGCATTTCAGGCGGAGGCAAAGGCGGGCAACACGGGTTTTGATTTTGCAGTGAAATCGCTGCAAAGGGACTTCGTCGATCCCGGACAGGATGGGCCAATCCGGGCTGCGGAGTTTCATCCGGGCAACGCCGGTAACCGCGACCGAATTCGCGAAGATGTTGCGACCGTTGGGAGAATGCTCCTCGGAATCTGAACCTTGTCTTTGTTCCAAAGCCCCTGATGATTCCCCTCTCCTGTCACCGGTCACCTCACTAAACCTCAAGTATGAAGAATTCCATTTTACAATCAGTTCGTGACGCGAGAGCGGAGGTTTCGGCTGATTTTGGCTTCGACTTGCGGGAATTTTTCGCCTGGGCGAAGAGACACAGTGCTGCCGAGCGCAAAGCCAAACACTGGCTCCCGACTGACCCGAACAGAGTTCCTCAGGGTAACTCGGGAAAGCGTCCTGACATCGTTCGCAAATCAAGGACGCGGCGTCCTTGAGCGGATGAGAGTTCTACGTTCGACGTTCGACGCGTCGTGGTAGGACTCGGCCGGGAAGTCTTTCCAGCGAGTTGGCGCCTCGTTCCCTCGGCGGCTACGGCGGGCGTCGGGGTGGTTGTGGCGGTATTCGTTACTGGGAGCAGGTGAGGTCGCCTGGACTTCATCTTCCCTCTCCCCCTCGGGGAGTTCGGTGGGTTAGCCTTGGAGAATGATTTCCGGGTGGATCGGTCGGGGAGGACTGGCATGGGCGGTGGGCTGGCTGCTGGTCGTGGGGATTCATGCGGCGGATGGGCCGGTGGCGGGGTTGCGCGAGTACGACGTGTTGCGGTCGTTTCCGCCGGGACGGTTGGCGGTGCTCACGGGGAATGATCTGCCGGATGCGCAGGGGCTCACCGGCGGCAATCGGTCGGTCGGCAAGTGGATCGAGGCCGGAGCGCAGCGAGGCAGTTGCCGCGCGGTGATCGCGGCGGTGGTGGCGGGGGATCTCGAACGCGCGGACCAAGCCTGGCGCGGTATTGAGACCGCGTTCGCGCATCAGCGGGAGGACGGTGGCTTCGAAGCGGCGGTGCGTCCGACGGGCTCGAGCGCGGCCGAAGGCGGCGCCGCCGTCGAGACGGCTTACTTTTTTCTGCAGGAGTACGGTCGCGCGGTCCTGCTGATCCGGCAGTCCCCGCACGAGGCCCACTTCCGCGAGCGGATCGCGGCGCTTGAGCCGAAGCTGCGCCGGGCGTGTGCCTTCATCGCTGCGGGGGAATCGACGATCCTGCCGAAGAGCCGGAAGGCGGTGAACCGGGTGTTCATCGCGGCGAAGGCGTTCGGCACCTGCGGCAAGGTTCTGGGCGATGAATCACTGGTGGAGACGTCACGACGGCTGGTGAAGGAGGCCCTGCTGCAGCGCGATGCGGACGGGGTGTTCCTGGAGCACGGCGGACGCGATTCGAGTTACAACGCAGTCTCGATTCTGTTCGGCGAGGTTCTCGGACTGCACGTTCCCATGCCGGAGTTGGATGCGGCTTTCCCGGCGGCGGCACGTTGGCAGGCGTCGCGGGTGTTGGTGTCGGGCGAGGTCGATAATCGGGGCAACACCCGGACGGGCGTCGGCAAGGAACCCGGCTACGACGGCCGGCCGAAATCAATCAACCACGGGGAAGTCACGATGGCGCTCACCTTGCACGGGATCATCCATCGCGATCCCATGGTGATGGCGGCGTCGGACCGGGCGTTCGCCTGGATGCAGCGGGAGTCGAACCGCACGGCCTGGGTCGACGGCACCAACGACGTGGTGCTGGACGGGCGGAATCGGCGAGTGGTGATCGACCTGCCGCCGGACCGAAAGCCTCGGGCGCCGTTGCTGTTCGTCTTTCATGGATTCACGGATTCGGCTGCGGGGATCCGGGCGACGACGGAGTTCACCTCGGTGGCGCGTCAGCGGGGATGGGTGGTGGCGTATCCCGAAGGCAGCCGGGATGCGAAGGGTCGGACGTTCTTCCAGGTCGGGTATGACTTCCATCGCGACGAAACGGTGAATGACGTGCGGGCGCTGGGGGAACTGGCCGGACGGCTAACGCGGGATCTCGATCTGGACGCGCGCGCGATCTTTGCGACCGGGTTCTCGAACGGAGGCGACCTGTGCTACTACCTCGCGGCGCAACCCGACCCTTTCGTGGTGGCGGTGGCGCCGGTGGCCGGGACGATGATGTCCACCTGGGGCAGCGGGCTGCGTCCGGCGGCGCGGATTCCGATCCTGGCGGTTAACATGGTGGACGATAAGACCACCCTTTGGTTGGGGGATCCGCTGAACCGAGATGGTTGGGGTGCGTATTTGTCGGTGCCGGACGTGCGCCGGGCGTGGGTCGAAGGGCTGGGACTGGAACGGAACGACGTGAAGGAGTTGCCGGGAGGCCTCCGGCGGCATCGGGCCGGGACGGCGAAGGACGCGTGCGAGGTGCGGTTGTATGAGGTGCCGGTGGGCGGGCATCGCTGGCCGGCGAATCTGGGCGATCCGGGGAAGTCGACGACGACGGAGATTGTGGAGTTCTTTGAAGGTAAGCGGTAAGCGGTAAGCGCGAAGCTATGGAGTGCGGCAGACCTTCTGCCGCTTTCCCAAGGGCGAGGCGTCAGCAGCAATTTCCGCGTCACGACTCCACTCACGCACGGCTCCGCGGAGCGTCGCCCTACCTGGAAACCAGCTTAGAGCTGAGAGAAAGAAAAAGGGGGAAAGGAAGCGCGAAGCGTTTGGACTGCGCCAGCCCTCTGGCGCTTTGGGGCGCGTTGGGGGCGGGTGAGGGTTGGAGTGACTCGACGCGTCAGCAGCCGGGTCGGAAAGCGGTAGCTACGCAGGCTTCGCTACCGCACTCCATAGGCTCCGCGGAGCGTCGCCGGGGAAGCCAGTTGAAAGTTGAAAGTTGAGAGACGGAAGAGCGCTGAGCGTTGTTCCCCTCCTGCCTCCTTAAATCTGCGTTCATCTGGAAAGCGCCAAGCGAAGCTTGGTGGTTCTCGTCAACTGAAAGTGTTGATCATGGTAAGAGATCGAAAGCCATGTAGTGGGTCCTTAAGCGTGTGGGAGCGATCCTGGACGCTGAAGCTGGGA
>JAFLEF010000074.1 GCA_017309115.1 Verrucomicrobiota bacterium
AGGATTCACCTCCGGCAGCTCTCCACCTCCTGTCTCCAGGACGCAGTAGCCTTCGGTCACAGGCAGGTAAATCTTCCGCCTGACAGGGACTTTCACCCTGCTTTGTCTGCACCTTCACAGGCGCACTGGGGCGACGCTCCGCGGAGCCGTTCGCGTCACGGCTGCTGACGCGTCGAGTCACTCTCACCTCACCCGCCTCTCCACGCGCCCCAAAGCGCCAGAGGACTGGCGCAGTCCAAGACGCTTCGCGTCCGCTACAGCGCCGGGTGATTCCTAAACGTCCAGTCCAGTCACCCGAACGGCTCGGTGGAACCCCGCCCTACCGCTTCCCGCTTACCTCTCAGCTCTCAGCTCTCAGCTCTCAGCTTCCCCTTCATTCCAATCCCTTCACCCCAATCACCGGCAACGCGAATTCAAAGGCCGCCCGCCAATCCGGCGTGTCCGCCAAGCGGAAGACGTCGTAGATCTTCTTCTTCCGATCCGGCGTCGCCACGCTGTCCGGCTGACGTGTCCACAGCCCGAGACGCAGTCCGCCTTCGTCCCGATGATCGACGTGACGGTGCAAGATGAAGGAATCGATGCCGTCCAACCGCGCGACCTGATTCCAGGCATAGCAGTAGGCCGCCGCTTGGAGGAGTTCGCCGTCCGGACCGTCTGGGGTGTGGAACCCCTGTTCGCTCAAAATCACCCGTCGACGCTGACCCTGATAGCGCAGCTCCGGCTGATCCAGATAGGCGATCAGTTGGTCGAGGTTGCGGAAGGTGATCCGAGGCGTTGTTCGCCAATCCGCGGTCGCCGACTTGTCCAACCAACTACGCGGCTCGAACAAGTTCTCCGGATACGGGTGAAAGGCCACCTGCCAGTCGAAGTCCCCGCCTTCCCAGGCGCGCCGGGCGAAGTAGTCGAGAAAGACCCGACCCGGGAATGCCTGCCGTTCGTCGCCACCGGGGTAACGAATGTTCCAGTGATGCTCCAGGGAGACGTAAACTCGGGCGTTCCGGGAATGCCGTCGAATTGCTTCGTGCGCCAGGCGGACCGTCCGCAGGTAATCATCGGCAAAGGGTTCGAGTTCGACCCGACCTTGATTCGCCCAGAACCAGTGCGAATTCACTTCGTTGCCGACAATCCAGTTCCACACCCGGCCGTGCGCGCCATCGGCCCGACACCAGCGCTGAGCCAGAAACTCCAGGCTAGCGGAGTACCACGCTCGACCCTCCGGCGTCTGCGTGTTGAACGCCGACAGGTGATTCGGACAGGCCGCGTCGTAGTTCGGATGCTGCAACACCCGCCGGACCTCCGGATCGCCGCTGACGTAATTCAGGAGAATCAGCGCCACGATCACCCCACGGTCGGAGAGCGTCTTGATCTCGCGGTCCAGGTGTTCGAGATAACCCCGCTGGAAATGGTAAGTCTTCCCCTCGAATGAGAGGCTGGGGTTGTTGGTTTCGCCCCGAGGGTCGATGAGTTGGGCCAGATTGAAGTTCAGGGCGGCGTGCTTGATTCCCAGGGCAAGGGCGTCTTCGACCATTTGGACCTGCAGTCCCTTCTTGGTCGCCGCCGCAGGGAACGGCTCTGGATTAGGCTCAGCCCCCACCCGTGCCCACAGTCCAAAGGCCATCAGCCAAACCAGCAATCGAAGCATTGGAATACCGACGCGCTTCCCGGGAGGTTCCTTCGAAGCTTCGCGGTCTGTTAGGATTCCACCAGAGGGAACTGCTCCCAATCCACAGCGTCGAAGTGCCACCATTCCGACCGGATTCCCGAAAAGCCCGCTGCCTGCATCTCCCGCCGCAACCACTGACGCCGCGCCTGAAGTTCAGCCGGAAGGTCCGGACACTCCGAGGCCGCTAACGGCGAGAAGTCGTCAAAGTCCGTGCCCATATCCCCCTCCAATCCGGTCCGGAGGTCGACGACGGTGACATCGACGGCGGCGCCCCGGGTATGGCGGGAACCCCGTTCCGGCGGGGCGACGAAGCAGGGATCCGGGAGAATGCGCCACATCTCACGTTGCACCGCGGCGGGACGGAAGGCGTCCCACACTTTGAGTCCCCATCCTTGTCGACGCAGGGACGTCTCCACAACGGCCAGACGGGCGGCGACCGGTTCCCGCAACCACGCACGCGGGGAGGGATAGACCGGCCGACCCAGGAAGTTTCGCGCCGTGGCGTACCGCAACTCCACATGCAAACCGGGAATAAACTCCGTCAGATCGACGAAACCGAGCACCCGGCAAAAATGCCGAGATGCGGAAGCTTGAGGAAGCCGCGAATCCTCTCCAGAGTTCGCCCGGCATCCCGCATGGCCGACCTCGTAATGTCTCCCGAACCCGGCGCACGCTTCGTGCGGCATGCCGGAGATTTCTTCACCCTTCATCTCCGCGGTGTTCCGGCCGGTTTTTCGGCACGGCTCCGGACCAACATTGGTCGGGGCGCTCGACTCCGGGAGGAAATCATTCGCGCCCACTTCGAACGTCTGCCCCTGGCCGGCGCGTCGTGGCGGGATATCCCGATGCAATCGGTCGGGGAAGGCGAATGGAAGATCACCGTCCCGCTCACCGAAGTGGGCTACTTCAAGGCGAAGGCCTTTGCGGTGGACGAGCGCGGACGCCAAGTATGGCCCAACGGTCCCGACCTGACCCTGAGTGTCCATCCGTCGTGGACCCGGACCGCCAACACCATTTACTGCGCCTTCCCGCGCATGTTTGGTCCCAACAAAGCCAAACGAACGTCGTACTCCCCGGAACTGGAAGCCCAACTCAAGCCCCTGGATGCCGAGGGGTACGCGGTCATCCCGCCGGGAGGAAAACTGCGGGACTTGATTCGTGAACTTCCCCACATCATCGACACCTTGGGCTGCCGGATCATCCACCTGCTGCCGATCAATCCCACGCCCACCACCTTCGCCCGCTTCGGCCGGTTCGGTTCGCCCTACGCCCTGCAGCACCTCACGGCCATTGATCCGGCGTTGATCGAATTCGACAAGCGCACCACTGGGTTGGATCAGTTCGCGGAACTTGCCTATGCCGTTCATGCCCGGAACGCCCGGCTGATGCTGGACGTGGTCATCAACCACACCGGTTGGGGCAGCAATCTGTGGGAGGAACATCCGGAATGGTTCATTCGCAAACCGGACGGAGAATTTGAATCGCCCGGCGCCTGGAGTGTGGTCTGGGAGGATCTGGTGGAACTGGATCAGCGCCACGTTCCCCTGTGGGAACACGTCGCTGAAGCCTTCCTGACCTGGTGTCGCCGGGGCGTCGATGCCTTCCGCTGCGACGCCGGTTACAAGATTCCCACGCACGTCTGGCAATACATCACGGCCCGGGTCCGGGAGGAGTTTCCCGAGACCGTCTTCCTGCTGGAAGGCCTCGGCGGCTCCTGGGAAGCCACGGAATCGTTGTTGGGCGAGGGCGGAATGCAATGGGCGTACAGCGAGCTCTTCCAGAATTTCGGCGGCGAAAGCGTGGGCGGCTATCTCGACCACCAGTTCCAGGCCTCCGCCCACGTGGGCACGTTGATCCATTACAGCGAAACCCACGACAACGCCCGCCTCGCCGCCCAACCCGTTCCCGAGGCACCGCCACCGGTCCCAGGTGCCGCGCCCGTGCCCAATCTGGCGTGGTCCCGGCAACGCAACCGACTATCCGCCCTCACCAGCATCAGCGGCGGCTTCGGCTTCACTAACGGCGTGGAATGGGCCGCGACCGAACAGGTCAATGTTCACAGCGCCCGCGGACTGGCCTGGGGTTCGGAACCCAATCTGGTCGCCGAATTGGCCGCCTTGAACCGGTTGTTGTCCGAACATCCCTGCTTTTTCGATGGCGCGGTGATGAGCCGGCTCAGCCCGGACGGTTCGCCCGTGTACGTGTTGCGCCGGGATTCCGCCGAAGGTGTGGATTCTGTTTTGGTGCTCTTCAACACCGATCCCGCCCGCGCCCAAAGCGTCAAACTGTCACCCCAGATCTGGGCGGAGTTTTGCGGGCCGTGTATCGATTTGCTGGAACCTGAGGGGAACGTCCGCTCGCAAATCGAAGAGACCAGTCGGTTCGGTCGCCTGGAAATCACGTTGCGACCCGGCGCGGCCCATTGTCTGGCGCTGACCAAAACGCCCCGCGGCTTATCCGGGGACACCTACCGACGGCTGCGGGCTCAGGCTGACTGGGCCATGGCGGCCGTGGGTCAGGTTCGCGGACTCGATGTCATCAAGCGGGAACCCAACTGGTTGCTGTGGCAGGAAATCGCCCAACAGGTCGAAGCGGATCCCGAAGGCACGCTGGCCCGCACGCTGGGGATCGAAGGAACCGCCTACCGACCGGTGACCTTGTGGCGCCGCGCAGATCGGGGCCGAATTACCCTCGTGCCGGCCGACCATTGGCTGCTGATCCAAGACACCGTTCCCTTCCGGGCCCGGCTCGAAGGGGGCGGTTTGGCTCCGCTCGAAACCGCCTGGTCAGTGGCCGTGCGGAACGGTTACGTGGCCTGCTTCCCGCCGCGCCATCCGACCCACGCCCGGGAGGCCCGGCTCCGCTTGGAACGTTACGACGGCCCTGAACGGAGCGTCCAAGCACCCATTCGATTCCTCAGCAGTCAGCCCGACTTCCCTCGGTTTGGCGCGGGACGTTCTGCCGATGCCCTGGTGCTGCTGACCAACGGACGAGGCGCCATGAGTCGGATGCGGGTGGATCTGGGGGCAATCCGCTCCAAATACGACTGCTTGCTTGGGGCCAATCTGCATCCGGCCGTCCCAGTGGATCGCCACGTGTTCCTCAAGCGCGCCCGCGCCTGGGTCAATGCCGACGGCTTCGTCACGCCGCTCAACTTGGACAACTTGGTGGGCTTCGATGCCGGGCCGCCCGCCCACTGGCGCTTTGTGGCCAATGCCGGCGATGGCCGGTCCGTCGAGGTGCACTTGCTCGCGGATCTGTTGGAGGACGAGAACACCGTCGCGCTGCGCTTCATGCGCCCGGAACATCCGCACCGCGACAGCCGACTGGGACGTCCGCTGGAATCCGGCGTGCCGGTCACCCTGACGCTCCGGCTCGATGTCGAAGACCGCAGCTTTCATCAGGAAACCAAGCGCAACGACGGCGCCGATCATCACTTCCGCAGCCACTGCCGCCCGATCACGTCCGGAACCGCCGCCGTCGCGGCCGCCAACCCGGTGCCCAACGGCTTCGAATTCACTCCGGCGTCCGATCGGCAACTGCGGGTCTGGTCCAGCCACGGTCAGTTCCATCCCGCGCCGGAATGGAGCCTGAACATTCCTCATCCGATCGAAGCCACCCGCGGTCAGGAAGGCGCCGGAGATGCCTTCAGTCCCGGTTGGTTCGAGATTCCCCTGGAGTTCGGTGGTTCGGTCGATTTGGTCGCCACCGCCCGGTTAACCCCGTCTGATTCCAGCGCTCTTTCCGGCTTCATCGCCGACCGGGTTCGCTCGCTGGAGTCCGCCGTGGCCCGCGCGGGCGTCGAGCGAACCGACGAGTTCACCCGGCATTTGGTGCAATCCACCCAGGCCTACGTGGTCCGTCGCAACGACACCCGCTCGGTCATCGCCGGTTATCCGTGGTTCCTCGACTGGGGTCGCGATTCGCTCATTGCCGCCCGCGGATTGCTCGCCGCCGGCATGACCGAGGAAGTTCGGGACCTACTCGTGACCTTCGGACGCTTTGAACAGAACGGCACGCTGCCCAATTCCATTCACGGCGAAGACGCTTCCAACCGCGACACCACCGACGCGCCGCTCTGGTACGGGGTGGTCTGCGAGGAACTGGCCGCTCTGCTCGCCGGCACGCCGGAGCAACCGGACCTGTACCGCACTCACGTCAACGCCGCCGGACGGCCCATCGCCGATGTGCTCCGATCCATCGCCTGTGGTTACCTCGCCGGCACGCCCAACGGAATCCGCGTGGATGCCGCCTCAGGCTTGGTCTGGAGTCCGTCCCACTTTACCTGGATGGACACCAATCATCCCCCGGGAACACCCCGCGAAGGGTATCCCGTGGAAATCCAGGCGCTCTGGATCCGGCTATTGCGGCAGCTGGCTCGGCTGAACGTGGAGCGTTGGGAAGGTCGGGGCGAGGCCTGGGGCGATCTGGCTCGCCGCGCCGAAGCCAGTTTTCATCAGTACTTCTGGCTGGAGGAATGCGGCTGGTACGCCGATGTCCTGCTCGCCGGCCGGGATCAACCCGCCCGCACCGCGCCGCCGAGCAATGCGCTTCGCAGCAACTGCCTCTTGGTGGTGGCGCTGGACGTGAATCAGCATCCGCAATTCCCGGAGCGCGCCCGCCGGATGGTCTCCGCCGCCGCGCAGTATCTGGTGGTTCCCGGCGCCCTGCGTTCGCTGGCCCCGCTGCCAGTGATCCCGCCGCTGCCGGTTTATGCCAATGGAGGCGGACTCCTGAACGATCCCAACAATCCCTACTGGCCCCGATACGAAGGCGACGAAGACACCCGCCGCAAGCCCGCCTATCACAACGGCACGGCCTGGACCTGGACCTTCCCGGCGTTCTGCGAAGCGCTGGTGAAGACCTATCCCGACGACGCCCGCGCCCGAACCGCGGCCCGCTCCTACCTCGGTAGTGTGGACGACCTGCTCGCCCGCGAGTGTCTGGGGCATTTGCCGGAAATCACCGATGGCGACGCCCCGCACACGTTGCGCGGCTGCGATGCCCAAGCCTGGGGCGTGACCGAGGTGCTGCGGGTTTGGCGCTGGCTGGCTCAGCCCACGACGTCCCCCACCTGAAGTCCGATGGGTTCGCGTTTCTGGAGCTGGCTCGTCGGGGGACTCCTCTCCCTGACCGCTTGGGGTCAAAGCCCGATCGTTCGCTTCCAGCAGGATCGCTTCGTCATTGGTTCCTGGGTCGAACCGCCGCTCGACGCCCGGGCCGATGACCGATACCGCGAAATGGCCGCCGCCGGCTTCAACACGGTCATCGCCGGGTTCTCCGAGCTCAACTTTCCCAGGTTCGAGGACATCCTGCGCCGACACGACCTACGGGCCCTGATCTCCGCGCCCAGTTCGAACCCGACGAATTGGCCGACCTCCCCGGTAATCTGGGGATACTCCCTGAAGGACGAGCCGGGCGCCGCTGAGTTTCCGCAGTTGGCGGCGCGAGTGGCCGCGGTGCGGGAAGCCCAGCCGGGAAAACTGGCCTTCATCAATCTGTTTCCCGACTACGCCAGCGCCCAACAACTCGGCACCGCCACTTACGAAGAGCATGTCTCGCGGTTTCTCCGGGAAGTGAACGTCGACGTGCTCTGCATGGATCACTATCCGATCTTCCATCCGGATCGGGACGGCCGCGACGGGTACTGCCGCAATCTGGCGGTGCTTCGTCAGCAGGCCCTGACCGCGGGAATTCCCTTCTGGAATTTCTTCAACACGATGCCCTACGGGCCGCACACCGACCCCACCGAATCCCAGTTGCGCTGGCAGGTCTTTGCCTCGCTCTGCTACGGGGCCAAAGGCGTGCTCTACTTCTGCTACTACACACCGCGCGGCGACGAGTTTCCGAAGGGCGGCGCGATCATTGCCCGGGATGACCAACCCACCCGCCACTACGAACAGGCGCAACGGTTGAATGCCAAACTGATGAAACTGGGACCGACGCTTATGAAGCTGACCAGCACCGGAGTGTATCGAATCCAGCCGACTGACTCGCCGGCGGAAGTGCTGAAGGGTTCCGGCCTACTCAACGTAACTCGGGATCCGGTGGATCCGCCGCCGGACTATCTGATCGGTTCCTTCCGTCACGCCGACGGACGGCGGGCGGTGTTGTTGATGAACTATCGGTTCGCCTTTTCCGCCTGGCCCACCGTCGTCTTCGACGCCCCGGTCGACCAAGTGCGCGAACTCGACCAACGCACCGGCCGCGAACTCCCCGTCCGCGACGAAAGCCCGGATCTCCCAGGCCTCCAAATCTCCCTAGCCGACGGCGAAGGACGCCTGTTCCTTTTGCCGCCCCTTCCCTGATCCAGCCACCCGCAGCGAAGAGGGGTAACCGCAGATTAAGCGCAGATTCCCGCAGATTTCTGGGGTCAAGAAAGCCTGGCTTCGCCTCGAGAAGCCCGATGAACCAGATCGCCTCAGTCGCCTCCTTCCGATTCCCTCCGGAAATCTGCGTAAATCTGCGCCCAATCTGCGGTTCAAACTCCCCAGTCATTAAACCTCTTCCCCCTCCGCGTCCTCCGCGCCCTCCGCGGGAGACATCCCCGTTCCCTCTCCCCAGAAATCTGCGTCAATCTGCGCTTAATCTGCGGTTCAAAATCTCCGCGGCCCAACACTACTGCGGCGGTGGCGCCTGGCTGATGAACGCAAGCAAATCGGTCATCGCCTCCACGGAGAGTCCCGCGGCGAGACCTTCCGGCATCAGGGACTGACCTGAGCTCGCCATGCCCAACACCTGCGACCGCGGCAACGTCACGTCCCGACCGCCACCCAGTCTCAGCGTCACCTGGCTCGGCGTCTCCGGACCAATCAACGCCGAGTAACTCTCCCCACTGCGCGTCTCCACCTGGAACGCAATGTACTGCGGCGCCACCTCCGCATTTGGCTGAAGCACGCTGCGCAACACCCGCTCCCGACCCGCCGATTGCACCGTGACCAAATCCGGCCCCAAGGCGTAGCCGTCCCGTCCCGAACGATGACACGAAGCACACCGTTCCAGATAAAGAACCCGCCCACGCTCCACGTCGCCCTTCTGCGTCAACGCCGGCTCATACTGCTTCAACAAGTCTTCCACGCTCGGTTCCGGCGGAAAAATGCTCCGAGCCATCTCCGCCACCGAGGAATCCTTGTGCTGCTGCCACGCCTGCACCGTGGCCGCCGGAATGTCCGCGGTCGCCAGTTCCCCTGCTTTCAGCGCAGTGAGCACTCGCAGCGTGCGATCGGGACGCGACACCAAGGCCTCCACGGCGTCGCGACGCGCTGGCGATTCCTTCGCCAAGACCAGCAAGGCTTGGGTCGCTGTCGCTGACGCGGACCGTCCCAACACCTGGATTGCCGCCCGCCGCAATGGCGCATTGGATCCCTGCGCCAGCGTCACGAAGACCGCTTCGTCCGCCGGCTGACCCGTCAGCGCCAACAGTCGCAACGCCTCCAACCGATCCGCCTCGGGAGCGGATTCCCGTACCGCCAGCGAACGCGCCTGGAGCAACAGCGGAGCCAGCAGCGCCGAGTGCTGTTGCTCCCAAGTTCGAAACGTCACCCCTCCCCGCCGCGCGCCTTCCAACAACGCCGCACCCAACACGATCCCCGACGTCCCGGCCTCCGGTCGGGTCGCCCAGGTCAACACCTCGGCCACCTCCGGACGCGCATTCTTCGCCCCAATCAATTCCGCCACTTGCTTCAGAAACTGGGTTCCGTTCGCCGACGTTCGGAAGGTCGAATCCGCCACCAAACGGCCAAACAACTCACCCGCATCCTCCTTCAGGGAACTCAACAACGCCACCGTCGGCCAGGGTCGGCCAGCCTCGCGCCGCGCCAGCTGAACTAAGGCGTCCAGTCGCGCCGGCTCCGGCACATAGGCCAGAGTGAAGGCGAGTTGATACCGCACCCGCGCCGACGGATCCGCGGTGAGCCGAACCAGAGCCTGGGCCAACGCTGGCGACCCGCCCGACTGGCGCAGGAACGGTTCGCTGAGCTTCACGGCATGTTCGCGCACCCGCTCATCCGCATCCGCCAAGGCGGCCACCAGAATCGGCTCCGCCGTCAAAGCGCGCAGACCATGCAGCGCGTAGAGGGCGTGCAACCGGCCCAAGGGAGCCGGCGACGTGCGGAACAACTGAATCAACTCGGGAACCGCCGCTTGATCCTGACTCTCATAGATCAGGCGAGCCGCCGTTTCGCGGGTCCAGCCATTGGGACTGGCCAACGCCGCCACCCGACCCGCGCGATCCAGCGTTCCTGGCAAAGCCCGCGTGGGCCGCTGAAAGTTCTCCGGCACGATGCGCCAGATCCGGCCGCGGTCATTCCCGCTGTTGAGATCGAGATGTTTCTTGATCGATTCCGGAATGGACCACGGGTGCTCGATCACTTCCCGGTACATGTCCACGACATACAGACATCCATCCGGGCCGTTCTGAAAGTGCACCGGACGAAACCACGTGTCCTTCGAGGCGAGGAACTCCACGTTCTTCTCGT
The DNA here is from genome assembly GCA_017309115.1 of Verrucomicrobiota bacterium. Taxonomy (GTDB): domain Bacteria; phylum Verrucomicrobiota; class Verrucomicrobiia; order Limisphaerales; family UBA9464; genus UBA9464. Next base: position 10,141 of record JAFLEF010000074.1, read on the forward strand.
CCGCCGGTCGCCGCGCCACCAGGGACACGTCGTAGGGCACCAGCACCTTCCGATGCACCAGATTCCCGCCGGCATCGCCGATGAACGCGTTGTCCACGAACTCGGGTCCATACGCATCGCCCCGGTAAATGGTCGCGCCCGTCGCACCGGTGAAGTAGCCCGAGACCCGACCGCCGCCTTCCACCATTCCCGGCACCACCCCGCTAATCCGCCAGCGCGTCCGGACGATGCGCCACGGTTCGTCCGGACTGATCCGGAACACCTCCGCCGCCGGACCATCCTCGGCAATACTCACCCGCGCACCCGGCATGGACTGCGCGGGATTCCGTCCCGAGTAGACGGCGTCATAGAGCATCAGCTGCAAATGATCGCTGTTGCTGCAGACGAACTTTCGTCCCTGACTGTCGAAGGAAAGTCCGTACTGACCGCCGCCCAACTCCGGGCGCAACTGCCGGGTCAGCGGATCGAAACTGAAATCACGTCCGCGCAAGTCCAGCACCGGCGCCGCGGGATTTCCCACCGTCCGGACTTCCTGCGCCCCAATGGGTCCGGTCGCGCCATGAATGCGGTTATCCAGGCCCCAGTTGAAGGAGTTCAGCAGCGCCTGGACGTTGAGCTTGGCCGCCCCGCTGCCGAATCCGGTGAACACCACCGCACGTTCATCCGCCCGGCCATCGTTGTTGGTGTCCTTCAGCCACAGAATGTCCGGCGTCGCGCCGACGTAGATTCCGCCCTGGGAACAAATCAGCGCCGTCGGCCACGGCAGATCCTCGGCAAACACCACCGAACGATCAAAGACGCCGTCCCCATTGGTGTCTTCCAGCCGACGAATGCGGCCGGCGTGCGGCGTTTCTTCCCGGCGTTCGGAATAATCCACCATCTCGGCCACGAACATCCGGCCGAACTCATCGAAGGCGATGGTCACCGGGCTGGTGACATTGGGTTCGCTGGCGGCCAGTTCCACCCGGAATCGGGGCTTCACCTGAAACGTCGCCGACGCCTGGGATGCCTCCACTGCCGGAAAGCGCGGGAGCTCGTTCTCCACGGTCAGTTCCGGCTGCGGCCCGTTGCGACCGTACGCTTCGGAATAGGAGACCTTCGTCTGCGGAGTCTTGACGTCAGCTCCCCAGACGAACCCCGTCAGGCCACCGGCAACAGCCAGCAGCGGAAGGGCGCGCGAACGAATCATGTCCGAAAATCGCCGAAGTCCTGACGCAAGGCCAGCGAGGATCCGGCCGCTTCCCCCATTTCGGGCTTTGAGTCGGCGCCGTTTCCCCGTTTCCTCTCGCCCGCATGGAGGTTTCCCCAGAGCTCAAGGCCCGGCTGCAACGGGTGCGCCTGTTCTTGTGTGACGTTGATGGCGTGCTCACCGATGGAACCGTGGTCATGGGCGGCCAGGGCGAGTTCAAGCGCTTTGACATCCGGGACGGCTTCGGACTCCGCCTGATGCAGAACGCCGGGATCAAGGTCGGCTGGGTCTCCGCCCGGCCCTCGCCCGCCACGATCGAACGCGCCGAAGACCTCAAGATTGATTACCTGCACCAGTCGCCGGCCCTGAAGGTGGAAACCATTGGGGAACTGCTCGCGACGGCGGGGTACTCCTGGGACGAGATTTCGTACATGGGCGATGACGTCGTGGATGTCGGAGCCCTGCGCCGCGCCGGATTCGCCGCGGCTCCGGCCGACGCCCGACCCGAAGCCCGTGCGGCCGCCCACTATGTCTGCCAAGCCAGCGGCGGTCGCGGCGCCGTCCGGGAAGTGGTCGAACTGGTGCTCCAAACCCAAAACAAATGGGACGCCGTCATTGCCAGGTATGTCGCCTGACCCCACCTCCGACTCGGCTCGGACATTCGTTTTCCTTCGCCATCCGGTGTGCTTAACTTGGCCCGCCACTGCGTGAAGCTTCTCCTTGTCATCGGCCTGTTGGCCACGGGTTGCGGTTGGGCCCTCCTGGCCCAGTCCACCGGCGCCAAAACGAACGCCGCCGGCGCTCCCTCGCGTTCGGCGGGCTTCTCGCTGCCCTACAAGAAGGACGGCAAGACTGCGGCGCTGTTCACGAGCCCGGAGGCCCCCAAGCCACTGTCCTTGTCCCAAGTCCAAATCAAAAACCTCCAGGTGGAGACCTACACCTCCGAAGGGGTTCCGAATCTGCGCGGGCTGGCCCCGGACTGCGTGCTCGACCTGAACACCAAGCAGGCTAGTTCCGCCGGCCCGCTGACGATCCAGCAGGTCGGCGGCGCGTTTTCGCTGACCGGTGTCGGCTTCTCCTGGAACCAGGAATCCGAACGCCTCGTGCTGTCCAATCGCGTTCAAGCCACCTTCCGACTCTCCGCCCGTCCTTCCCCTCTGCTCACCCGTCCATGACCATTCGTCAATACCTCCTGGCCGGCGGAATCGCCGCCGCCCTCACCCTCACCGCCGCGGAACATCAGGTGGGCGAAGGCAAACTGGATGCCGATGAAGGCGAACTCGAACTGCGCGATGGATACTATCACTTCTTCGGCAATGTCCGCTTTCGCTATCCCGGCGTGCTCGATCTCGATTGCGACGATCTACGCATCCGCCTGCTGAAGGGCACCAGCCAGATCGACCGCCTCATTGCCAGCAACCGGGTGGTCATGACCATCGTCGAAGCGCCCAGCACCAACGCCATTAGCCCGCTCCGCGCCGGCGCCACCAACCGGGTCTACGCCGCGCTCGCCGTGTACAACGGCACCAATGATATCGTCACGCTGACCGGTACGCCGGAAAGCGGACAGCCCTGGGTGGAACGCAGCGAAGGCTCCTTCAAGGCGGACGTCATCACCTTCGACCGCATCAACGACCGCCTCACCGCCAAGGGGAACTTCAAGATGATCATCAATCCCGCGTCGCTTCCCAAAAACCCCACGGAAGCCACTCGCTGATTCCCATGTCCGAGGAGAAACGACTGCTGACGGTCCAGGGACTGGTCAAAGCCTACAAGACCCGCCGGGTGGTCAACGGCGTGTCCATCCACGTCAACGCGGGCGAAATCGTTGCGCTACTCGGGCCCAACGGCGCCGGAAAGACGACGAGCTTCAACATGATCGTCGGCGCGGTCCGACCTGACGCCGGTTCGGTCGCCTTCCAGGATGAGGACATCACCCGGCTGCCGATGCACCAGCGCGCCCGCCGGGGTATCGGTTACCTCACCCAGGAACCCAGCGTGTTCCGCAAGCTGACGGTCGAACAAAATCTGCTGGCGATCCTGGAAACCTGCGAAGGCAACCGGGAGGAACGCGAGACCCGGCTCAAGTACCTGCTCGACGAACTCGATTTGACGTCGCTGGCCAAGAGCTACGCCTACCAACTCAGCGGCGGCGAGAAGCGGCGACTGGAGATTACCCGCGCCCTGGTCACCAGCCCAAAGCTGATGCTCTTCGACGAGCCGTTCGCCGGCATTGATCCGATTGCCGTGTACGAGGTGCAGAAGATTGTGCGTCGGCTCAAGGACCGCGAACTCGGAATCCTCATCACCGACCACAACGTCCGCGAGACCCTGAAGCTGATCGACCGCGGCTACATCATTCACAAGGGCGAAGTCCTCTGCGAAGGCAGCGCCGACTTCCTCGCCAACGACCCCAAAGCCCGCGAGATCTACCTCGGCCCCGACTTCAACGTGTAGTCCGCAAGCCGTCCGTTCTCTGCAGTCTGCGACCAGCGGAGGGGTAACCGCAGATTAAGCACAGATTAACGCAGATTTTCGGGGAGGAGGAACGTCCATTTCTGCTGCCGAATCATTGAACACGCCCCCGACCTGACCTCAAGCTCACCAGAACCAATTCAGAAATCTGCGTTAATCTGCGCTTAATCTGCGGTTAACCCCTCCCCCGTCTTTCCTCTCAGCTCTCAGCCAGCCCCGGTGGGGCGACGCTCCGCGGAGCCGTTCGCGTCCCGGCGAATAACACCTCAGGAGTCCACCCACTCACGGCTCCGCAGAGCGTCGCCCTACCGCTTCCCGCTTCCCGCCTTTCTCTCAGCTCTCAGCTCTCAGCTCTCAGCTTCCCCCCAATCACTTCCCCCGCACGTCGTAGCAGTAGAGCAGTTCCTGATCCCGCAGATAAAGGCGGCCATTGACCACCACCGGATGCGGCCAGATCCGACCCTGCGGATTCCGCTTCTCACTCTGCGGACTCAGCCGGAAGCGGCCCTTTTCGTTCCAGCCCGCCGGCGACGCCTCGACCAGCGCCACTTCGCCGCTGCCTTCGTCCAGGCAGTACAACATGCCGTCGGCGTAATGAACGGCGCCTTTGCCCAAACTTTTGTTCGCCCACACTTCCTTGCCGGTCTTGAAGTCCTGACACACCCATCCCGGACCATCGCTGTAGCCGTACAGGTGGTCGCCGACGCGCACCACGCCGCCGTGGTGATTCTTCATCACCTTGTTCTCGTACACCGTCTCCGGGTTGGCCCCACCCAGTCGGACCGCCTTGCAACCCACCCCGTAGCCAGCCGTCACATACACCAAACCGTCATGCGCAATCGGCGTCGGAATGACCGCCACCTTGCCCGGGAACGGTGAACTCCAGAGAACCTTCCCATTCGCCGGATCGATTCCGAAAAACTTCTGCATCACCAACTGAACCACCTGCGGCCGGCCGCCGTGCTCCACCCAGATCGGCGAGGAATACTGCGCGTTGTCCTTCAGGTCGGTCGTCCGCCACAGCACTTCGCCGGTGTTCTTGTTCAACGCCGCCATCGTTCCGCGCTCGCCGCCGGGAGTGCAGAACAGCCGGTCACCCACGATCAGCGGCGATTCCGTGAAGCCCCAATCCTGCAACACACCGCCCAGATTCCCCACCAGGGACTTCTGCCAAAGCACCTTTCCATCCGACACCTGAGCGCACACCAGCAGTCCCATGCCGCCCAGGGCGTACACCCGTTCGCCATCAACGGTCGGCGTCATGCGCGGACCATCGCCCCAACCGTTCGAATACCGGGGCCCAATGAAGGCGCTCCAGAGTTCCTTACCCTGAGTGGCATCAACGGCAATGAGATACTCCTTCTCGTCGCGCAACCCGACCGTGAACAACCGATCACCACTCAGCGAATAGCCGCCGTACCCCAGACCGGCATCCTGAAACAACCACACCTGGCGCGGCCCTTCCTTCGGCCACGACTTCAGCAATCCTTGATCCGGCGAATGATCTTCCCGTCCTGGCCCCCGCCACTGCAACCAGTCAGCCGCCTGGGCCGGCCACGTCGCCAGGACCACCGAGGCGGCCGACGCCGCCAAGCGAAGCAGCATCCGCCCGAAAAGCACCCATTGGGAAAGCCGAAGATTCATGACCCGACAACGATCCGTGTTCCCCAACCGCCGTCGAGTCTTTAAGCGTGATCAAAGACGCGGCTCCTGTGGATCCCCACGAAAGGCCGTTCGCGATGAACTGCGCCGAGATATTCAGAATTCAACGTCAACCGGCCCTCGTTACCAAACCTTTCGCTTGTGAAGTCCCGAACGTCCCGACCTCGATTTTGCCCCGTCTTCTTCGCAGTTCCAACTGACTCGTTACGGCCAAGCAGAAACCGGGTTCCACACCTTCTTAAACCCGAACCCCTCGAAGTCCTTCACGTTGGCGGTGGCGAATTCGGTGACGCCGAAGGCGCGAAGGGCGAGGGCGGTGCGGCTGTCGTAGATGCGTCGCCGGGCGAAGCCGGGCGCGGCGGCGCGCTCCCAGAGGTCGGTGTGGAGTTCACGGCTGGAGGGCGGGAAGCCGAGCACCTTCCAACGCGGATGACGGCGGTAGCTCTGGATGACGGCGACGGCTTCGCGCGCGTTGAGCGGATGGGCGAGGACAGCGGGATTGCGCAGCAGGAGGTAAAGTTCGGTGAGAACGAATTCGCTCAAGGCCACGTCTTCGCGCGGCGAGAGGGTTTCGATGAATTGCCGAGCGACATCGTGCTGTGGCGCGGCTTCGCTGTAGCAGTAGAGTAGGAGATTGGCGTCGAGCGAGAGCATCGGTTCCGGCGAATCAGACGAGATGAGGGTCGCTGTCGCTGAAGGCGGCGGCGCGCAGGCCGGCGGCGCTCAGTCCCTTCCAGCCGACTTTCTTGGAAGTGGGCGGCTGCCACGTTGCGTTGGGGGTTTCCGTGCCGTTGGGCGAGTCGGGATAAACCTGCAAAAGCAATTCAGCTCCACGTCGGAAGGTTTCGGCGAGGGACCATTCGCGCTTCTTGGCGAAGGCGCGGACTTCACGGAAAAGTGCTTCCGGCACCTGAATTTGTGTTTTGGTCATGCCGCAGAATCTGGTTTTCCATCGAATTGATGTCAACGAGACGGATGCCCTGTCCACGAAGGGCCGCGCCAGAAACAGGCGCTGACCACCACAATACGACCGGCACGGCGTATGACTTTAATTTTGCTCTGCTCAGTAATTTCTGTTCGTGGACGACAACCATCAGCGCTTTCTCCGATCATATACAAGTTGCCGGACCCCGGAAACACCGAATCAAGGCCGACGCCATCGAGCACCTCCGCCAGCAGTCGCGCTCCAGACGGGAGGCCTCCGAACCCCTCCGAATTCGCCCCGAGGAACCAACCCGTTGAAACCTCGCGTGGGCCATCGACGAGTTGAGCCAGAGCGCCTGAGCCAGCGCAGACTTCACTTCCAGCGGGGATTTCTATCGACTCGGGACCGTGCAACGGGAGGCGCCAAACTCCGCCGAGGCCGGCGGCCAAGGTCGCGTAAGTGCTTGGCCGCGTCGGATGGCTTTGCTTCGGCACCTACCAGATGGCCGTCCTGGGATATGCCCAGCTTGCCGAGCAGCATCCGGAGCTGCGCGCGGAATGCCTGCGCCGGATGGAACTCGCCGAGGATCGAATTCTTTCAGATCAGGTCCGGAAGTTCGACCGCCGCGAGTGGAAGGAAGATCCCATCGAATCGCTCGACGGCCCGAACGGCCACGCCGGCTATCTAGCCTACTTCAACCTCGCCCTCAGCGCCCATCGCCGCTTGGACCCCGGATTCAAGCACCGCGCGCTCCACGACCGCATCTCCGCCGCCTTGGCGCGCAGGCTGGCCGCCTCGCACATTGTCCTGATCGAAACGTATCCGAGCCAGACCTACCCGGTGGACAATTGCGCCGCCGCCGCGTCGCTCCGCCTGCACGATCTGGCCGACGGCACCAACCGGTTTCAGGAGCTCTACGGCCACTGGTTGACCGGCGTGAAACAGCGCCATGTGGACCACATGACGGGGCTGTTGATCCAGGCCGTCGGCTCGAGAACGGGAGACGCGACCGATGCGCCGCGCGGGTCGGGCACCTTGTTGGGAGCCTACTTCCTGGGAGTCGCGGGCGAACCCTTTGCCAAGGATCTCTACCTAGCCGCCCGTCGTGAGCTGCTGGCTCCCGTGATGGGATTCGGCGCTGTCCGGGAGTATCCGGGAGGAATCAGCGCCGGACCCGGCGACATCGACTCCGGGCCATTGATTTTTGGCCGGAGCATTTCGGCGAGCGGGTTCATGCTCGGTGGCGCGCGACAGCACGGAGACGAAGACACGTTCCGGTTGATCTACCGCTCCGTCCATCTCTTCGGTGCGCCGACCCGCCAGCCGGGCAAACGCACGTTCGCCTGCGGCGGACCGCTGGGAGATTCGCTGCTGTTCGCCCTGCTCACGGCCCGCCCGATGCAAACCGCGGAAACGGGAGGCCGTCCATGAAACGGCCCAGATTCGGAATCTTCGGCGGCTTCGTCCTCGCGGTGGTGGTGGTCGAAGAAGTACTGCGGCATTTGCTGGCCGGGTCCAGCATCGTGGCATCCATCCTGTCTTCCCGGACCGGCGACTTTTCTTGGCAGCTTCTGGTCGCGGGCGTGTTCATCATCGTCCGCGTCTTCGCCCTGTGGATTCTCCCCGCGCTCGTCGTCGTGCGGGTCGGCGCCTGGCTGTGGAAGAGACGTCTCCCAGTGAAGTGGTCATAATGGGCTCAGTTCTGGATACTGCCCACTCCTGCACTTCGCCGGCGTTATCATAGGTCGCCGTGCTGTAGCCGTTCCGCACCACCCGGTAGGGCGAAGTTTCCACTGAGCCGCTCCTGGACCCGCGTCGCCACTTACCCCTTGGCTGCCCGGTAGGGCGAGGTTCGACCGAGTCGTCTGCGTCCCGTAGCCGCCGCCGGCAGAAGGCGCCATCCATTCCCTCCCGCGTCACTTGAACTATCGCCTGTGAAGTCCGGACTAGGCCGGTTTCGCGCGAAGCGTATGGAGTGCGGTCGCGCAACGCAGTGGAGCTACCGCTTTTCGTCCCGGCTGCTGACGTTCGCAATTCGCAACCATCCGAGCACCGAACCCGCCATCCACGCTCCGTAAAACACACCATCCCATCGCCCTGGTGACCCGCGCTCATTTGATCGCCTTGCGTTGGCGGCGGGATTCACCGCATCGCCGCCAGGGCAAGTTGGAACTGCTCCAGCACCTGAATCGCGACGATTATGATCGTCATGGTCATACGTTCCCGCCGCCTGATTCAGCACGTTCGGCGTGTCGCTGCGCGTCCCCGCCGGGCTGGTCACCGACTGCAATCGGCGCCCGGCATCCCAAGCATACGTGCTCGTCCACGCCGTTCCCAAAGGTTGGCTGAGGATCATTTGATTCCGAAAATGTGTCGCATTGTAGCTATACGTTACTCGATCCGTCCAGTCGCCGGCTCGATTCGGGCCGAACTTCGCCCTGGTCCGACGCCGGTTTTGAAGTGTCAATGTTACAGATTAGACCCATTTCTCCCCACCCCTCTATCCCCGGAATGTTTGGAGTCGTATACCTCACATTGAAGGTCTTTGAGGCACATCGCGAACGCTTTTGATTGAGTACAAAGTCATCCCATTTCCCAAGACTTCAACAGCGTTGCTGTCGGCCCGGTAGCTGATCTGACTGCTGCTTGAAGAATCAGAAAAGTTCCAGATAATGATCGGCAAGTAGCATCGCAATATCCATTTATCGGACTTAATCTGCTCGTAGCAATATACTGAAGTAGAGGGAATCCCCCTAAGCGGTGGACTTGTAAGAAACACGAAACGCGAGTTGAAGGTGTCCAGAATATGCGTTTCCGTGTGTGCGATTCTCGCTTCAATATCAGGCAGCGTCCCAAAGGCCAGTACGTCGACCGCGGCTGTGTCCACCGAAGTGGGGTTGCGATCGCTTTCACACCCAGCCATAATCACTAGCACTGCCGCCAGGGTTCGGCACTTCAGTTTGGAACGCATAACTCTCCACAATTCTTGCCCGGTTTATTGTTTGGATTCTGGGGACGATCTAGCGGCCCACCAAAGATTCCTGTTTTACAGGTCCTAGCCTTGTAATGAAGTTCCTTCTCGGACCACCCACCGCCACCATCTTCTCTTTGAAAATGAAATCCCGTATAGACTTTAATTTTATGATAACCCACGTCGCACTTTCCTTTACAAGGCTCACTAGCTCGATACTGATTCTTCATCTGCTTTATCAATGATTTACAATCATCCCATCCACCCGGCGGGCCAGGATGGGATTCGCCACGGCCCGGACGATTTAGTGCATAAGAGAGGCAATTGTCATTGGGACTCCATAAATCCGGTTCGAACTTGGGATCAGGGTGAACATACCCATCATTCGGGAAACCAGGACCGACCCGTCCACCCGCGTCCAAACCCCACAAATCGTATAGTTCCAAGGACCGATTGAGGGCGAATGCGTACAAATTGAATCCCCCGCTTTCCATTATAGGATCCCGGTTCAACCACCGTTGGCTGACGGGATCATAGAACCGGTAGCCGTAGGCGTAGAGACCGGAGCTGCTGCTGATGCTTTGAATCCAGGGCTTGCTGCTAAAGCGCATGAGGTTCCCGGAGGCAAGGGTGCCGGTGGTAGACAGGGTGCGGCCGAAGGGATCGTACTTGTAGCCGCCTACGGTGGTCCCATCGGTCCGGGAGAGGTAGGTCACATTGCCGTTGCCATCGGCATGGTAGAAGGCGTGCGTCGTCGGTTGATATGTCCCGCTCGTGGCGTGATCACTGCGGGACAGCAGTCCGCCAATGCCGCCGGCACTTTCCAGACTTCCGCTCAGATCCCGGCCCCGAGTGTAGGTCACCCGGGGATGTCCGGCACTGCTCCGCTCCTGCACCACCAGCAGACCGTCATAAATCAGCCGCGTCTCAGCCTTCAACAACCACGAGCCACCGCCAGACTCGTAGTCCTTGATGATCCGCAGTCGCTTCCGTCCGTCGTACACGAACTCCAGTCGCCACGCCCCCGGCGCTTCCACACTCACCAACTGGTCCTCCGCGTCGTACGTGTAGTTCTGCGCGCCCGCCGTCCGGTTGCCGTTCTGGTCATACGTCCCCGCCGCCTGATTTAGCACGTTTGGCGTGTAAGTAGTGACGGCAGCGTTGTTTGTCCGCTTGAGCAGGTTCCAGCCGGCGTCGTAGCCGTAGAAGAAGTTCTCCGCCGGAACCGACACCCCGCCGGCGTTGTACGCCTTGACCTCCCGCACCTCCCCCGCGTTGTCATAGGTCGCCGTGCTGTAGCCGTTCCACGCCGAGTTGCTATTGGTCCGGCTGAGCGTCGTCCGCTGGTGCCCGGCGTTGTAGGCGTACCCGTGCCGATTCAGGATCGTCGTACCATTCCGAAACTGGGTGTCCCACAGCCGACCCAGCCCATCGTACTCGTTGGTCACACTCAAGCTGCCCGGCAATGTGACCCGCTTGGTCAGCCCACCGGCGCCGCTATAGACGTAGCTATGCGTCCCCGCCGGGCTGGTCACCGACTGCAATCGGCGCCCAGCATCCCAAGCATACGTGCTCGTCCACGCCGTTCCCGAAGGTTGGTTGATGATCATTTGATTCCGAAGCCGTGCCGAAGTGTAACTGTACGTCACTCGATCCGTCCAGCCGCTGGCTCGATTCAGGCGCACTTCGCTCTGGTCCGAAGCCATTCTCCAAGTGCCAATGTTACAGATTTGACCCCATTGCCCTGATCACCTCTAACATTAGCCGGCACCATTGCTTCCCTCGATTCAGCGCCGCGGGCGCTAAATCGGCGTCATCTGCTTGATCGCATCCGGGCCGGGGTGCGCAGCCCTGACGGAGGATGTACTCGCGCACCAACCGAACCACCGGAACGACCTGATCCGAACACCATCCGGTCCAGTCGCAGAGGGTCTGCCGGCTCAGCGGTATCCCCACCCGCTCGAAGGCCTGCTGCTGGCGAAAGAGGGGTTTGTGTTCGGCATACTTCTGGAACACGACGTCCGCCACCACCGTGATGTCCGCTTTGAGCCCGTGGTCAGGCCCCTCCGGCATGACCACGCCGTCGTGGCATCGCTATTTGCATGTGCTAACAGTGGACACTCCGCGCTTTCACCAAATCACAGAAGGCGGGAGTTGTTCTAAATTTTTATTTTCCCAGCACCGTCTCATGAGCCCGACTTGTGTTTGAGCCATAAGAGTATTCCAACCGTGATGGCACCCCAAATAGTAGCGGAAGCTATACCTACAAGACACCCAATACGTTTAGCTCGCCTTTCTATATCGTTGATTTTTTGGCCTCTTTCACGCACTCTTCCCGCACACAACTCTCTGCTGCCGCTATCAGGACTGGAGCAAAACCCGCCGCAGCTCCACCGAGAGTTGATGAGAAGCCTAGAACAGCCGCTGCCCCAACTCCGATCCCCCGCCTAACCAACGCTGTCGATACTGCAGATGAAACGGCCCCACCACCTCCACTTGTGCCCGCAACACTAGCCAAGATGCCGGTTAGCGTTCCCAATTGTCCTGCAATACACTTACTTACCGAACCTCCATATTCCCTAGATGCAAGTGAACTCCACTTCCCACCCGATTTCTCGCATACTTCCTCCCGAGTAGGGCAGCCGTCCATTCCTCTTCCACCACCGCCAACCCGGCCGGTTATCCCCCCCGGCGACCCCATACCAGCGCCTCGACCTCCAGCAAGCAAACCGTAGCTATCCCATTGGGAAAACGGTTCGTTCCCCACGAACACATATATATTTAGCCCATCCCACTCCCCAATAGGATCCCTGTTCATCCACCGCTGACTGGTCGGATCATAGAACCGGTATCCGTAAGCGTAGAGACCGGAGCTACTGCTGATGCTTTGGATCCAAGGCTTGCTGCTAAAGCGCATGAGGTTCCCGGAGGCCAGGGTGCTGGCGAACAGATTACGTAGAGAGCCCATCCGAAATCTCTCACACCGTCAATCCAGTTAAACGTCACTTTAACTCGTAGATAAACAATTAATATTTGGATTACAAGCGAAGATCAGAATGCTAATGTTGCACACCTTGGAAATGCGTTGCCGGAGGTTCACGGCATTCCAGCGGGTCCGCCAAGGGGAAGAGACGAATCTGGAAAACACGAAAACAGGAAGAAGACCGGGAGAGCGCGAAAGAGAGCGAGGGCGGCAGGAAAGGTCAGCTCATCTGAAGTCACTGCCTGGATTCCCCCTCCGAAATCTGCGCGAATCGGTGTTTAATCTGCGGTTAAGGCTACCTCTGAATGACCTGTCCGACTCGGCCAATCCACACAGTGCGAGGTAGTCTGAGGTGAATGGGGCATCTAGCCCGGATATTTCACACTCTTTCTGCTGCGGCTGGCTGCGTTGGCCTCGCATTCCTCACCGGACAGTTTGTCCCCATACAGCCCGGTTCGGAATCGCTTCGGGCGCCTTGCCAGACGGGCTTTCGCTGCGCCTCGCGACGATAGCCTGTGAAACATCCGGGCTAGCGTTCCGCCGCCTGAAGGCGGTACTCCGAACAAGTCCTCCTCCGCAGCCTCCAGGACTCCATTGAGATTCCGCCGATTTCCACCCACCTTGAAGCCAGCTCTCCATGATCCCTTTGCCTCTCCGTGCGCTTCGCTGGGCCTGGCTGCTGGCTGGACTAACAGCCGCCGGCTTCAGTCCTCTTGTCCAAGCCCTCGAATTGAACGGCGTCACCGTCACGCCGCATCTGCAACTGGACACCATGCGCTATCGGAAAGACCCGGAACCCGCCGTGGGCGCTCGGGTTCAATTGTTTCTCGTCCAACCCGACACTGCCGGCCCCGCTCAACTCCCCGCTGCGGCCGACGTCCGTATCGGCGGACAAACCCCCGCCGCCTTGTTGGAGCAACGGCTCTGGGCCTGGCACGACCTGCCCCAATCCAATGACCTCCGCACGCTTCCCCCGGGAAGTCTGACCGTCTGGACCTTCAACAGCCGCGCCGCCGACTGGGGCGCCGGCAGTCGTCCCGAACTCGTCCTCGGACCCGCTACCGCTCCGCTGCTCCGCACCCACCTGGCCCTGGATCCACCGCGTCAATGGATCTCCGCTGTGACCTTCCTGGCGCCGACCTCGCAACTCCGTCCTGACACCACCGTCGTTCACCTCGCCAATGATTCAGCGGAACCGGTGCGCCTGGTGGACTGCCGATTCTGGCTGCCACCCGATCCCCGGAATCCGCGCGTACTGCTGCCGCAGCCCCGGTTACAGACCTTCGAAGCGTTTGGCGGACAGACGGTGATTCCTGCCCGGGAGATGGGCGGCTTTCGCCTTCGCACGGATCCGCTGCCCCTGACCTATGCCGCCCTGGAAATCCGCGTTCAGAGTGGCTCGCAACCCCCGCAGTCCCTGTGGACCCATCTGCGCATCAAGCCAGAGCACTTCGACATTTCCGGGGGTTGGGTGAACGAAGGCGGAGCCGTCACCCACGAACCCTTTCTCAAAACGCTGAAACGCCTGCACGTCAACACCGCCCATCTCGCTACCACCCCTGGCTACACCGACACCCTGCTCTATTCGCGTTATCCGCTGAAGTACTTCCATCAGCTCACCCCGTTCGAGACCTACGATACGGACGCTCTCTTGCCGCGAATCCATGCAGTGGAGTTCCTGGGGGAACCCCAGTACGGAGGCGGACGTCCGGTGCCGCCCCAGGAAGTCTGGGAGAAACTGCAACCCTATGCCGCCACGCGGCTGCCCACCTCCCTCACCCACAGCGAAGAACGCATCTGGCGGGACTACGCCGGCCTGAGCGACTTTCCGCACTACGATGCCTATCGGGTGTCCGCTCCCGCCCCCGACGCCTGGAGTCTCTACGATCGCTGGGACGGCGCTCGCATCCGCTGGGGCGCCCCGCTCGAAACCATCGGCGACATGTGTCGATCGTTGCGGGAACTCAACCGTCCCCTGCCTTGCGCCTACTGGTCCCAGGGACCCCACGCCGGCTGGGGTGTTTACGGCGGACGGCGGCGAACCTCACCCACCCCGGCGGAACTCCGGATGCAGGCCTATCACGCCGTCTCCACCCGCATCACGTCCCTGTACTGGTTCAACCTCAGTCTGAAGTCCCTGGTGAAGTTCCGCGATACCCTCGACGAACTCGGCCGGGTGGGCCGCGAACTGCGCCTGCTGGATGAGTTTCTGCTCGAAGGTCAGGCGTATCGGCACACTCGCCGACTCACCGTCGCCGGAAAACCCGACTGGGATCTGTCCTCGATCACCGGGCCGCGCGCCGCGCTGTTGTTTGCGCTCGATCTTCAGTATCAGCCCGATCCCGAAGCGAAGGTGTTCCAGTTCGGGCCGCCCCGATCCGCGACCTGGAGTTTTGCGTTGCCCGCCTATCTCTCCGCGGTCCAGGACGTGTTTCGGATCGATGCCGAGGGAATTCAGGACGTCGCGTGGCAGCGGGAAGGCCAGGAAATCCGGCTGACCGACACCGCCTCCCAAGTGGCCGTGTACGTGGCCACGCCCGATCCACAGCTCCGCGCCCAACTGGAGGCCAAACGCCAAGCGCTCCTTCAGGAAGAAGCGAGGTATCAATTCGACCCGGCCCGCAACGACGCCGACTTCGCCGAACTCGTCGCTCTGGAAAAGCGTCTTTCACGTTGAGGAAATCAACGGGCCGGTTGCATCCCGGTGGTTGGCTCGTAGCTTCCCACCATGGCTGAGCCGAAGAAGAAATCCGTTGAAGGAACTTCCCCCAAGCAATCGGCCGACGAAGTTCCGCCCCGCCCCCTCCCACCCCTCGAAAACCTGCTGTCCCCCGAAGAACTCAACCGCTTTTCCGCCCTCCAGATTCTCGACCTGATCGCCAGCCGCATCCCGCCCCACGAAACTGCCGCGATCGACTTGAACCTCCTGCGCGACCGCGTGGTGATCTTGGAGGATCTCAACGACCAATCCCGCCAGGCGCTGGAGAAGTTCGAGGAAATCGTCGAAAAACTCCGCTCTCCGGCCTTCCGCGTCGGCACCTTCATCGCGGCCGTCGAACGGGATCAGGCCCTGGTGTGCGTCGGCGGCACCGACTACGTCTGCCGGATCGATCCCGCGATTCCTGTGTCGGGTCTGGAGACCGGCCAGCGGGTCCTGTGCAATGAGGCGTTCGCCGTGGTTCGGGGACTGGGCTACGACCGCAGTGGACCGGTGGTGCGCGTGGATGAAGCCCTGTCCGACGGACGAATCCGCATCGGCTCCGAAACCAGCGGCAGTGGCGGGGTGGTCATTCGTGCGTCGCTCCTCTCCAAGGAGAAGCTCAAGCCGGGCATGGAACTCCGGCTGGATCCCACCCAACGCGTGGCCATCGAGGTCCTGGGCATGGGCAAACGGGTGGAGCGGTCCCTGGAGACCGTCTCGGAAACACCTTGGACGTCCATTGGCGGACAGGACGAAGCCGTGCGCGCCATCCGGGACACCATCGAACTACCCTTCCTGCATCGGGACTTGTTCCAGCGCTTCGACCACGCGGTGCCCAAGGGCTTTCTGCTCTACGGTCCACCCGGCTGCGGCAAGACGCTGCTAGGCAAAGCCACGGCCTTCAATCTCCGGCAGCAACTGCGCACGCAGACCGGCGAGGATCACCCGGAATTCTTCCTGCACGTGAAGGGGCCGGAGATTCTCAACATGTGGGTCGGCGAAAGCGAACGGCAGGTGCGCGATCTGTTCTCCCAGTGCCGGGAGCGGGCTCGGGAGGGTCAGCTGGCGTTCCTCTTCATCGACGAGGCCGAGAGCATTTTGGGCACCCGCCGCGGCGGACGTATCAACAGCATTCTGTCCACGTTGGTGCCGATGTTCTGCACCGAGATGGACGGTCTGGAACCGCTCTCCAACGTGGTGGTCATCCTGGCGTCGAATCGGCCCGACCTGATCGATCCCGCGATCCTGCGACCGGGACGCATCGATCGGAAGATTCGCGTCCGCCGGCCGGACCGCGACGGCGCCCGCCGCATCTATGAGATCTATCTGAAAGAGAGTCTGCCGCTGGCGGAACCTCGTGACGTCCTGGCCGAGGCCCTGGCGGAAGCCCACTACGGACGCCGGCCGGAGGATGAATTCCTCGAAGTGGTGTACCGCAGTGGACGCCGCGAGGTGCTTTATCGGGGCGACCTCGCGAGTGGCGCGATCATCGCGGCGATTGTGGAACGGGCGAAGAGCCTGGCCATTCGCCGGGCCATCGACTCGAGTCAACCTGGCGAACTCACCCGGGCGGACCTACTCGGCGCGTTGCGCGCGGAGTACGGAGAGAACGACCAGTTCCCCACCAGCGACATCACCGAAGACTGGCTCAAGCTCACCGATTTCGATCCGGAGAACGTGGTTCGACTGGGCCCTATCCGCCCGGAGAAGCCGCAACGCCGCAGTGCGGTGTGAGGCGGGAGTTGAGAGTTGAAAGTTGAGAGTTGAGAGATGGGGAAGGACACGGACGGCTCGGCGGAGCGCCCGCCGGTCTGGGAGCGCTGGCGTCTCGCCGGCGTGTTTCTCCCTTGTTCGTAGTACCGCCTTCAGGCGGCCCCTGGGGGTAAGTTGGCGCCAGGGGACGGGATAAATCCCGCACTACGAGCCGTTCGCCGGTTTTCGCTCCTCTCAGCTCTCCTGGTTTGTGGGTGAGAGGTGAATTTTGGGAAAGGAACACGGACGGCTTGGCGGAGCCGCGCCCGCCGGTCTGATAGAGGTAGGGATGAGGGATAGAACCTCACCCCTCCCTCCGAACCGGACGGGCGGATTTCCCGCATCCGGCTCTCCAGTCGGTGGGGTCTGACTGTGAGACTAGCCGTACTCACAGGAGCCATGTTCCAGATTGAACAGCCCCTGTTGAGCGAACCAAGCATTGGTCCACTGACAGTGATCCTTCAGGGTTTTCCCCGATCCCGGTCGCTGCTGGCGTTTACGCAGCACAGCCCGCAGCCGGCGGCGAACGAATTGGTCTTGTTTCTGCAACTGGTTCTTCACGCTCGCACCGAAGTACCCGAACCATCCCCGCAGGGTCCGGTTCAAGTCCTCCACGATGCTCTCCAGGCTCTGGCCGGAAGTGCGACGAGTCTTCTGCCGGATGACCTCCCGGAGCTTCTCCTGACTCTTTTCCCGAGGCCATTTGTGGCCGCGCTCGAAGTGCCAACCCAGGAACTCGAAGCTCTGCCCTTGGCCCCAGTCCACCACTCGCGTCTTGGTCGGATGCAGCGTTA
>JAFLEF010000075.1 GCA_017309115.1 Verrucomicrobiota bacterium
CCCTCCTCCACGCCCTCGCGGGCAGGGCCGCCGCACATCACAGATCACCTGGAAACCTATCGGGCTCCCCGCGTCTCCAATCGTTAGATTGCCCGGTAACCTATCGTGCCTCCTCCTGCGCGTCACAAATCACCTGGAAACCTGTAGGACTGGTCCAAACCGACAGATCACCTGGCGCTCTGTTGGTATAGCTGCCGACTCCATAGATCGCCTGGCACTCTGTCGAAATCAGCTGGTACACCCCCCGATTGATTACCTGAAAACCTATGGGAAGAGCCTAAAGAGAACGAATAACCGCCAGTCTGTGGATGAATGCATTTCCTTGAGCCTTCTCTCGTGGGGACTCGTGGGGAGACCATCGGCGTCTCCTGACTACCTGTTTTCGGAAATCTGCCCAATACTCAGGAACTCCATGGGTGCAACTCATTCCTCAAGGTGCCAGTCAAGCAATCGGCTGTTTGGGTTCTTGCTTTCTTTGCTTGGGATGGTCGTCGGGCTCGGCAATCTCCACGGCGCGGAGAATCTCGCCCTGGGTAAGCCCGTGGAGGGCACCGGACCAACCTGGCCGGGTCTGTCCGTCGAACTGCTCACGGATGGATCTCCCGATACCTTCACCCATCCAGCCACGGAAACGGATACCACCGGCTACTACTTCGAGGTGGATTTAGGCCGGGAATTCCTTCTGGAGCGGATCGTCATCCGCAACCGGAATGATGGCTGCTGTCCTGAACGCCTGACCCGCTATCGGGTGGAGGTCTACGGGGATCAGGGCGGGGAGAGCGGCTCTCTCAATTGGGGCACCCTGGTGCGCGCCGATGGATCCCACTCCGGTGTCGGCGGTGTGGATACGATCCAGGCTCAAGCAAGTCCCGGTCAGTCGTTCCAAGGCCGCTACATCCGAGTGGTCAATCCCGGAAGCGAAACCCACCAGCCACAGCTGGCGGAAATCGAAGCCTATGGGGTTCCCGGTCCAGTCATCCGCCGCTTCGAAGCGGGAGTAGATACCCTGGCGTCCGGAGCAACCACCCGGCTTTTCTGGGACTTCACCCAGGCGACTTCCGCTCGAATCGAACCGTTCGTGGACCTCGGGGGCGCGACCACCGGTTCCGCCGAAATTCGCCCCCTGCAAACCACGGTCTACCGGCTGATCGTCAGCAATCCCGGTGGCTCAGTGACCAATGAGGTACTGGTGGGCGTGGACGAAATTCTCGCACCACCCGAACTGACGGAATTCATGGCCGCCAACGCCACCGGCCTCAAAGACGAAGACGGCGACGCCTCCGACTGGATCGAGCTCCGGAATCCCAATCGGTTCGGGCTGGATGTCGCCGGCTATCGCCTCACCGACAACGCCAACGATCTTTCGCGCTGGCGGCTTCCTTCGCGACGAATTCCGCCCTTGGGACATCTGCTCATTTTCGCCTCCGGCAAGAACCGTGCTTCAGCAGACGCTGCCACAGTCCTCCACACGAACTTTCGTCTCGACGCCGAGGGCGAGTATCTGGCGTTGGTGGCTCCCAATGGCCGGGAAGTCCTCCAACAGTATCCGGCCAACTTTCCCCAAGTGTCCCGCTTCCCCGCCCAATTTCCTGATGTCAGCTACGGCCGCGAGCCTTCCGGGAAGGTCGGACATTTTCGCCCCAGCACCCCGGGCACCACCAATGGACCCGCATTCGACGGTCTGGTCGCCCCAGTGACCGTGAATCTGGGTCGGGGTTTCTACGACAGCAACGTGCTGGTCACCCTGGCGAACGCGACTCCCGGGGCGGAGATCCGCTATACGCTCGACCGGCTGGAACCCACGGCGACCCGTGGCACCGTGTACTCCGGGCCGATCACCGTGGACCGAACCCTCGTCCTGCGCGTCGCGGCGTTCCGTCCGGGATGGGCCCCAACAGAAGTGGTCACCCACACCTACGTGTTGCCCCACCAGGTTATTGCCTCCCCCGTGATGCGCCGTTCCATCACTGCGGACCCCGTTTATGGTCCGCAAATGCGTCCGGCACTCCTGGACCTACCGAGTCTTTCGGTCGTGGCGGGTTCTTCGATTAATGGCGCGGCGGAGGTAAAGGCATCGCTGGAATGGCTGAATCCCGGGGGCGAACCCGGCTTTCAAGTCCCGTGCGGAGTCCGGAATTTCGGAGGGGCCTTCACCGACTTCGCCAAAAAGAACTTCCGCTTCTATTTCCGATCCGAGTACGGGGCTTCCAAACTCAAATACCCCGCCTTCGCCGGCTTCGAACGCGGATTGGCCGCCGTGGATGAGTTTGATCAACTGGACCTGCGCAGTGGCTCCCACGACATGGATCAACGCGGGTTCTACCTCGCCAACGCCTTTGTGGACGACACGCTGCTGGAGGCCGGCCACCTGAATCCCCACGGGCGCTTCGTGCACCTGTACCTCAACGGCTCCTACTGGGGCCTGTACCACCTGCGGGAACGCTGGGGCGCCGCCATGCACGCCCGGTATCTCGGTGGTTCGCGCACCAATTACGAAAGCATCAACGGCAACTGGAACGTCGGGGGCTGGCCAGACCCGGGTGTTCCTTACGATGGCGACGGCTCGGCGTGGACCACCCTTAAGTCCAAACGGGACGATTACACGGCAGCCCGACCCTGGCTGGATGTGCCGGAGTACATCGACTTCATGATCACCTGGATGTTTGGCGGCGCTGAAGACGAGTACCGCTGCGTCGGTCCGAATGTTCCGGGAAGTGGGTTTAAGTTCTACCTGAACGACGCCGACGGCTGGTTCTGCATCCCGCAATACTGCGCCGCGGACAACCGAACCGGCCGGGGATCTCCGGGGCGTCAGGCCGGGGACGGACCGGGGAGCCTGTTTTCCATGCTGCTTCGGGATGGCGACCCCGAGTACCGCACCCTCCTGGCGGATCGCATCCAGGCCGCTTTGACGGGGAACGGTGTGCTGACACCGGCGCGAAATGCCGCCCGACTCCAGGTCCGGTTGAACGAGATGTCCCGCGCCTTTCTCGCGGAATCGGCGCGCTGGGGATACCTGACGCCCACCGCTTGGGCCGCCCGGCGGGATTCGGCGCTGAACAACTGGATTCCCAATCGCACCGCCGAGGTTCTCAGCCAATTCCGAGGCGCTGGTTTCCTGCCCCGGCCGGAAGCACCGGCGCTGAATCCGCCCCCTGGGTTGATCGCCAGCAACACGGTTGTGCGATTCGACGGTGTTTCGAATGGGAGCATTTGGTACACCGACGACGGCTCGGATCCCCGGCAGCCCGGCGGCCAACCCTCGCCCACCGCCCGGCGGTTTCAGGTCACCGGTTCTACCGAGGTGCTCGTCCCGGCCGGAGCCCGCTGGAAATGGTTCACGGACGCGGTGGGACAGGGCCCAAGCGACGTGGTGGTGGGTCATCCCAATTGGTCGGCCACCAATTGGAAGCATCCGAACTTCAACGACGGCTCCTGGGCCGAGGGACCGGCTCAGCTGGGTTACGGCGAGGGCGATGAAGCCACCGTGATTCCCTTTGGCAATGCCGCCAACAAGTGGCCCACCGCCTATTTTCGAAGGAAGTTTACTCTGGCCAGTCGCGCCGATCTCGCGGCGGTAACACTTCGCCTGAAGCGCGACGATGGAGCCATTGTGTACCTGAATGGCCAGGAACTCGTCCGCAGCTCGGTCTTCGAGGGTATCCTCAACGCGAATTCTCTCGCCCAAAACGCCTCCGATGATGGCCAGACATTCCTGAGCTTTGTGGTTTCTCCCGACGTGCTGCTGGAAGGTTCCAATACGCTCGCGGTGGAACTCCATCAGTCGAGCGCGTCCACGTCCGACGCGAGCTTTGATCTCGAACTGACCGCCAGTCGCCAGGGTGGTTCGCAGGGAGAGTTACCGGTGATCGGCAGGAATACTTGGATTCGGGCCCGAACCCAGGATGGATCGGAATGGTCCGGACTGACCGAAGGATTTTATCCGACCGGAACCGACCCCCTACCCGCGGGTTCGGTCCTGGTGTCGGCGTTTCACGCCAGTCCGGCGGATTCCGAGGCGAGTGAGTATCTTGAACTGTTCAACTCCTCCGCGGAGGCCATCAACCTGAGGGGTGCCCGGTTTACCTCGGGACTGGAGTTTCAGTTCGCGGACAATCGGGACACCATCCTGGGTTCGGGACAACGGCTCCTGTTGGTTTCCGATCTGTTCCAATTCCAAAGAATCCATGGAATCGATGTTCCCGTGGCCGGGAGCTATCAGGGACGGCTCAACGACGCTGGGGAAACGATCACGTTGACCGGGCCCTCCGGCCAGACGTGGCTCAGTTTTAGTTACGGAGTGGCTCCTACCTGGCCGGCCGAGGCTCAGAATGGATACAGCCTGGTCCTGGCTCGACCGGAATTGGGCCTGAGCAATCCGCTGGCCTGGCGGCTGAGCCGATTCAAGGAAGGAAGTCCGGGCCGAAGTGACGCGCTAAAGTTCCTGGGAGATCCGAAGGCGGACGCCGACCAGGATGGCTTGGCTGCGCTCCTGGAGTACGCGCTGGGCACCAGTGACGCCGATGCCCAATCTGGACCGAACTCCATCCAGGCGGAGTTTGCCACCGGTACGCAGGCGCAACTGCGTTTCCGCCGACAGGCTGGGACCGATGACGTGCAGGTGCAGGTTGAATCCACCGTGGATTTGGTGGAGTGGTCGCCGGCCCGAAAGACCTCCGCGCTTCCGAACGCCTCGGGACAGCTGGACGAAGTGTGGACGGCAACCGATCCCGGACTGGGCGCGTTTTTCCTCCGCTTGCGGGTGATACCCCGGTAGTCGCTCACCCTGAAAACCGCCGAAGGAGGGCGCCTTCAGCCTTCCTTGGATTTATGGGCTGGATGTCGCATGGCGACCATCGGTGATTCCCATTTGTTCCAGCGTCCAGGCCCCATCCTTTGGTTTAAACACCAGGGACAGGCTCGTCGCCAGACTCGGAGGAGCGTCGGAGCAGTTCCGATGAAGTCTCAGGCGAATTGGCCGCTTTCATTTCACAGAGAGGAACCCGCCCGACGCCAAAATCCGACACGCATTTTGCGATTCGTTGCTGTTCTGTTTCTCGCAGGCAGAGTTCCCTTCCTGAAAGAATTCGGGAGGAATCAGGGCACGATTCCGAGCTGACCGACGGCTCTCTAGTCCAAGTGTTGGGAAGCCGTCGCCAAGTTGGGAGCGGCTACTGCCTGTCGAAGCCAACGCCGCAATTGGTCGAGATCCGTGCAGGACTCCAGGCGAACTGCTAGTTCGTGGGGAACCTGGTCGAATCGGGTGGAGAGCACGTCCCGAATAGCCTCCTTCAGTGCTTCCATTTGGCCAGCGTGGAGGCCCTCCTGGCGACCCTCCTGGCGACCTTCCATCCTGCCTTCAAGTCGGCCTTCCGTTCGGCCTGCTTGGTGACCTTCCTGACGGGCGAAACGTTCGAAGCTGGTGACGAAGGGCATAATCTTCTCTGGTTGAAGTTTCAGTAGTTCCTGACGAAAGGAGTGTTCCTGGGGCGGCGACAACGGCAAGAGCCAATCCATGAGCCGAAGCAACTGGTACAGGGTGTCGCGGTCATAATCGTCGCGATTCAGGTGGCGGAGCAGTTCCAGCTTCCCCTGACATCGATGCGGTGAGTCCCGCCGCCAACGCAGGGCGACCAAATGGGCTCGGATCACCGGGGCGATGGGATTGGCTGTGCCGGTCAGTTGTTCTTCGCTGAAATCGAGCAGCTTGCAGGTGGGAAACTCGAAACGATTGCGGGTTCCCAATAGGCCTTCTTCGAAGGACCCCGAGCGGACGAGGGGATCGCCATCGGCCAGCACGGCCAGACTGACCACCGGATGCCGATGAACTTGTTTCAGTCGGTAGTGATAATGGTACATGCGCTCGGCGAGACCGGGATCCGGTTGGGACTGGACCTCGACGTGCACTAGGATCCACGCCTCCCCTCCATCCCTCAGAAACACTCGGACCAGTTTGTCGACGAACTGGCGTCCGGCTTCGGTGTCGGGTTGGAGTGCCTGAAGTTCCTTGTCGAGAAAGACTACGTCGCGCAACCAGTCGATCTGGGCTTCGACCGCCGGGAAGCACAGGGCCAGGAATGGACGCAGGAACTTCTCCAGCGCCTCTTTCCAAGGGCTGTCGTAGTCATTGCGGTCCTGGTTCACCCAACCAGTGCAGCAGGATTTCCCGTCGCTCCGCCATCGCCAGATTTAACGAGCGACGGTCATTCCGGGGACCCAAGGCTTCAGAAAGGCGGTTATAAACTCACTTCGCCACGACATCCCGCGGCGCCGCCAGCGGAACCGGGACCAGAACTGCCGTGAGTTTGCCGTCCGTCGCCGAAAACACGCGGATCAATCCATCAAACCCGCCGGTCAAAATTCGCTGTCCGTCCGGAGTGAACACCACGGAGAACACTGCGCCACCATGTCCGCCCAGCGTGGCCACCCGCGCCCCATCGGTGGTCTGGTACACCCGCACCTCACCGCCCATCCCACCCACGGCCAACCGGGAACCGTCCGGACTGAACGCCACCGCCTGCACCGGGCCAGGCTGACGCTCAAATTCCCGCACCAGATTGACGTCGTTGTTCCCCGCCGTGCGTTCCTGATTCTCCTTCATCCGATACAACCGCACCCCGCCGTCAGCACCGCCGTAAACCGCCCATTCCTCCTTCGGATGCCGCGCCATCGACACGACCGGTTCCAGCAGCTTGTTGATGTCGTCGATGAACTGGCCGTCGGTCACGTTGATGAGCTTCATCGCGCGATCCCGGCTGCCGCTGAGCAGTCGCTTGCCATCGGTCGTCCACGCCGTGCGAAAGATCCAGTCGCTGTGGTTGTCGAACTTGATCAACTCCTTGCCGTCGGGCAGCGCCACGATGCGAACACTCTTGTCGGCTCCCCCAAAGGCGAGGCGGGAACCATCCGGCGACCAGGAAACGCCAAAGAGGGAATCGGTCCCGAGCTTCCAAGCGTGAACCTGATTGGTCCCGGCGACGTTCCATACCTGGAGTTCGCCGAATCGGGCGGGCGCGCCGGCACTCACGGCCAATGACTTGGAATCGGGCGAGAAGGCCAGGGACTCGATACGGGGGGATTCGCCGAGCAACCGGCCGCGCAAGGTAAGCGTGGGCAAGTCGAGCAGGAAGACTTCATGGTATCCGGAGACGGCGAGCCATTGGCCGTCGGGAGAAACCGCCAGCGACGTCACCACGGCGGGACTGGTGTAGGTCGGCAGTTCCTTGAGCCGGGTCGAGTAGGCGTCGGGCGGCGTGTCGTCCTTAGCACCCTCCTGAATCCAGCGCGTAAGCAGCGCCACTTCGGCCGGAGTCAGCGGATCTCCGTCTTTGGGCATGTCGGGTTCCGGACCGCTGACCTGCTCCACCAGGAGGGATTTCGCCGGATCACCCGCCAGAAAATTGGGCCCGTGTTTGCCGGGCTTCAGCAGGCCCGCATACGTCGAGGTGTCCACCTCGCCCTTGAGCTTGTTAGGATTGTGACAGCCGTTGCAGGAACGTTTGAAGATGGGCGTCAGGTCGCGATACCAGGAGACCGGCCGCTCGGCGGCGGAAGTGCCCATGGCCAGCCACAGGCTGATTCCGCCCAGCAGCGGCCAGCGAGGAAGTTGGAACGGAAGGAAGCGCACGGGAGGAGAGTTATTTGGCGCCGGGTGGGGCAGGAGTGGACGCCGGAGAGGTGGCTGCGGTTTCCTTTTCCGGAGCCGCAATGAACAGCGTGATCGGCTGGGTTTTCTGTCGCCAGATCCGGTCCTGATGCGTGGCCGAACCGACGGCGAAAAAGCGAAGCTCCTTGCCGGTCTCGGCCTGATCACTGACCAGCAGTTTGATCGACGCTTCGTTCTTATCGGCGGCAATGGGATTCAACGTCGCCACGACCCCCTTGGGGAGATCTTCCAGGACGAGGGCAATCTCTCCGGGCAATCCGCGTCGATCCACCTTCACGACGAACTCCGTTTGATTCGCAGAGGAGGTCGAATTGGTCGGCAACGCCACCGCGGACAACCGGAAGCCGTCGGTGCGGAAGAAGGGGGAACCTGGCAACATGGCCGTCAGGAACATGGCGATGCCCTGAGTCTGCAAGGGAACGGCCTGGGTCGCGTAGGACACGTTGGTCCGGGCTTCAGCGATGGCTTCCGCCCGCACCATGACCGGACGGATACCGACCTCCGCTCCGTTGGCGAGGTTAAGGACGAGCTTGGCCCGGGATTGCCCCGGCGCCAGGGTCACTGCGGGAATGCTGACCCCGGGCAGATCCTCCGCCAGAACCCTCACTTCACCGGAGAAACCTACGCGCCGCAGCACACTGACCTCCAGGGTGGTGCTGCTGTTTTGTTCGGTGAGCAGGCTCCAGGGCCCGACGTCTACCGTAACGGGAGTGGCCGGGAGAATCGTCAGCCAAGCCGCCTCGGCGAACTGCACGGGATGGGAGACGGCCTGGCCCTGACGCTCGCCCACGGCGATCAGCTGCAACGGCGAATATCCTAGCGGAGCGTTTTCCGCCGCCGTCAGGACCAGCCAGCCAAAGCTGTTGCCCGGACCGAGCACCAACGGAGCGGCCGTAACACCTGCGGGCAGGTTCCCTCCTTCGATCCGAACCAAACCGTCGAATCCATTCTGACGTTCCAGGTTACAACGAATCGCCCAACGGCCTCCCTGATGAACCCGAATCCGGCCAGCCGGGGATTTCACTGCAAAATTGGGCGCCAAATTGGGCGCTTGAGCAGTCAGCCGATACCCGAGACGGGGACCGCCGCGATCGGTCAGGTCTCGGAGAGACACCAAGTATTCCGTGTCTTTTTTGGCGTCGAACTCTAGCCGGGCGTCAGGTCCACCGGAATCGTCATTGCGTTGGAGCACGTTCCCCTGGGCGTCCTGCAGGGTCAGCAACGCGTCCAGCGGCGAACCAAACCGGCGGGCCTGAACGTCAAGCACCACCTTTTGATCCGTCGGCACGGTCAACCGGAAGAAATCCACATCATTGGTTTCGCCTATGCGCCCGTTGATCACCACCGGCACGGAGACGCGATTCGCGGTGTTGGTGGCGGAGTTCGGCTCGACTTCCAGAAACTCCGGCAAGTCCCCGGCTTCAAAGGGCTGCGGATTCGACAGACCCCGGGCCGTGCGCGCCCGAATCTCTTGCCGGCCCAACGGCGCGTCGGTGGCGATCTGCACGTTCATGGTGTCTGCGCCCGCCAGCTGATAGCCGGACAGCTGCACGGGAACGGTGGTTCCCCGGCGGCCACCGAAGGGGAACAGGTACTCGAGGTACGGGAGTTCACCGGCCAAGATCCGGTAGCGGTAGTCGCCGCCGCCCTGAAAGCGCAAATCCTGCACCTTGGCCACGTACTCGCCATCAGCCGGGACGGTGAACTCCAGGAAGGGATCCAACCCATGCGCATCTTCGCTTCGGGCCACCTCCTGTCCTTGGGCATTCAACAGAATCAACGTCGGATCCAGCGGGGAACCCATTCGATTAGCCTGCACGTCGAAGGTCAGTTTTTGACCCGCCCGCGCCGGAAAACGGAAGGAATCTGACTCGGTGCTGGCACTGATGACTCCCGAGACTCCCGCGGGTAGTGTCAACGGAGTGGCTTCGCCGGGTTTGCCTTCCTTCAGTTCCGGAACGTCACTGAGCTGCAAGGTTTGCGGATTCGACACCCCGCTGGGCCCGGCGACCCGCAGTTCCCGGGAACCCAGGGCGGCGTCGGGGCTGATTTCCAGTCGGATCGAACGATTCTTGACCAAATCAACCGCTACCGCCGTCAGACCGACGCCCGAAGACTCCAACGTGACGGGAGGCGTCGGCCGCTCCAGCAGGTGAGCGCGGATGCCCGAACCAGAAAACAAGACTTCCGTGAGCTGACCCAGCGCCTCTCCGGAAAGTGTGATTTCATTGGTGGTGCCCCGTTGGAACCAGCTGGGAGAAAGCGCATCCAGCCGGGGAACTGCTTGTCCCCAAGCGCTCCACGCCAGCAGGACTGTGCCCAAGGCTGCCAATTTCTGCGGGGTGACCACGGTGCAAGAGTGAGGAAGTCGGGAGGGGTGTGGCAAACCTCGAATCCATTGGACCGAGATTCGGACAGACGAGTCGAGACTTGCACGGGACGCAAGGAGGCGGATGCTCCCGCCGTCATGTCGTCCGAAGCCGACCGCAAGTCCGCTGCCTCTGATTGGTTGATGGTGCTGCTAGCCCTCCTGCTGGTGATCGCCACCGCCGCCGCCGTCTACTTTGCCCTGAAAAGTCCGGGCAAACAGTATGCCCACGAGCCGGGTGCCCGCCCGCGTCCGATCATCACCAATCAGGTGGTGGTCGTGAACGTTCAGGAGGTGGCTCCCAGCGGCAAACCCGGCGCCCACGGAGCGCCGGCTGCTACTCCGGCTCCAGCTCCGGAAGCCAAACCAGTGGAGGAGACCAAGCCGGCCGAGAAGCCGGCGGCGCCCGCAGCCGTCGTCGTTAATCCGCCCCAGGTCACTGCGACGACCGACGGCAAAATTCGCGGCAAGGTCATTCTCAAGGGAACCCCGCCCCCAGAATCCGTGATTGGCGCAGTCAAGGCCGACGCCAACTGCGGCAAGGTCGCCGTCGGCACCGCCCGTACCCGAGCCTATGTCGTGGGCGCGGACGGAGGGTTGCGGTACGCCCTGGTACGCATCGTCAAGAGCCCCGCCGGCGCGGGCAAAATGCCGGATCCCATTCTTATCGATCAGCTGGGTTGCATGTACGAGCCGTACGTCTCGGCGGTCGTGGTGGGCGAGACCTTCAAGGTGAAGAACTCAGATCCGTTCATGCACAACGTGAACGCCACTCCCAAGATCAACAAAGGCTTCAACTTCGCCCAGGCCGCCAAGGATCAGATCAACGAAAAGACCTTTGATAAGCCTGAATTGGCCGTGAAGTTCGCCTGCAACGTGCATCCCTGGATGGTCGCCTATTTGCACGTGCTGGAGAACCCCTTCTTCGCCGTCACCGACGACAAGGGCTCCTTCGAACTGCCCGACGGGTTGCCTCCCGGAAAGTACGATCTCGAGGTCAATCACCTGAAGGCTGGCGTGGTGAAGCAGGAGATTGAAATCGCCGCCGGCAAAGGCGCCGAGGTCGTGGTCGAAATGGCTCCGGCCGCCAAGTAAGGGCGATCGAGCCCACGCTCAGCCGGCCGTCATCCACCGATACACCATTCCCAGCAGCGCACTCCCCAGGATCACGGGGATCATTGGCCACTTGCGATACTGCAGGCCAACGAACGCCACCACCGCCACCACTGCGGAATAGACCTCAAATTGCCCGGGTTGAGGCATCAACAGGTGCAGTCCAAACCACACCGCGAGGTTCAACACGACCCCCACCACCGCCGCGGTAATCGTGGACAACATGCAGTTCAGGCGCTGATTTCCCCGAATACGTTCGATATAGGGCGCCCCTAGGAAGATCCAGAGGAAGCAGGGAACAAAGGTGGTCCACGTGGTGATGAATGAGCCCAAAGTGGCCGAGCCCAGTGGACTAAGCGGACCGGGCTGATTCCACGCTCCGAGAAATCCCACGAACTGGAGGACAATGATCAGCGGACCGGGAGTGGATTCAGCCAACGCCAAGCCATCCAGCATTTGAGTCGGCCCGAGCCAGGCGTACTTCTCGACCGCCTGCTGCGCCACATACGGCAGAACGGCATAAGCGCCTCCAAAGGTCACCATGGCCGCTTTGCTGAAAAACAGGCCTTGCTGAACTGTGGCATGGTCCGCGCCCAGCCAAAGGGCCAATCCTGCCACCGGCGCCCACCACAGGATGAGGCCCAGCGCGATCACTCGAAGGGAGCGTCCCCAGGAAGGTCGGGCGTGGCCCGGGATCTCCGCAGAATCATCCAGTACTGCGGAGCGCACGGACGTTTTTCCAGCTTTGGATCCATGGCCCTGAATCACCAGAAAAGAATCCTTGGCCCATCGTTCCCCCGCCCAGCCCAACGCCCCGGCGAAAAGAATGATGAGCGGGAAGGGCACCTTCAGCCAAGCGATCGCGACGAAGGCTACCAGGGCGATGGAACCCATCACCCGATTCTTAAGCGCCTTGTTCCCAATTCGCAGGACGGCCACCACCACGATAGCCAAGACGGCCGGTTTAAGGCCGTAGAACGCGGCAGACACCCAGGCGACTTTGCCAAACACCACGTAACTCCAGCTCAAGCCAAACAGCAGGAGGGCAGCCGGCAGAACAAACAGCGTTCCCGCCACCAGCCCGCCCAACGTTCGATGCAACAACCAACCGATGTAGATGGCCAACTGCTGGGCCTCGGGACCGGGCAACAGCATGCAGTAATTAAGTGCGTGCAGGAATCGGTCTTCGGAGATCCAGCGGCGGCGCTCCACCAACTCCTCATGCATGATGGAAATCTGGCCGGCTGGTCCCCCGAAACTGATAAACCCCAGCTTCAGCCAGAAGCGAAACGCCTCTCCAAAACTGGGGGCGGATGGCGGCGGAGAATCGGAGTTGGAGGAGGAAGCCATGTTCATCAACCGGGAAGAGCCCTGCTCCGCGAGTATGCCCTTCTTGACCCTGGAGACTACCGCAGAGCCTTCGTGACGCCGTGACAGCCCAAGGACCCAATTACTTGCCGCTGGCTTCGCTGTGACGGATGTCGCGCGCCTCGTACAGATACACCACGTCTTCCGCCACGTTCTTGGCGTGATCAGCGATTCGTTCGAGCGCCTTGCTGATCGCCATGAGGTTTAAACACCGGGTGATGGTGGTGGGCTTCTCAATCATGAAGCTGGCCAGTTCCCGATAAAGCTGTTTGTTCAACGCATCGACATCCTTGTCCCGAGGAATCACGGACCGCGCCTTTTGGGTGTCTTTGGTCACGAAGGCATCCAGGGCATCCCGCAACATTTCGAGTGCCATCTGCGCCATGCGGGGCAGGTCGACATACGGCTTCAATTGCGGCTCTTGGCTCAACTCAATGGATCGCCGTGAAATGGTCGTCGCCTCGTCACCGACTCGCTCCAGATCCCGGGCGATCTTGGTGGCGCTAACGATCAGCCGGAGCTGAGTCGCCAACGGCGCCTTGGCAAGCAGCCGAATGGCCTGTTCATCGACCTCCTTTTCCAGCAGGTCGATCTCGTCGTCGTTCTCCTTCACGCTTCGCGCCAGGTCGTCATCCCGCTCCACCAGGGCCTTGACGGAATTGGTCACGGCGCTTTCGGCCCGACTGGCCATCGCCAGCAGACGGTCCTTCAGCGACTGAATCTCGGACTCAAAATGGGTCATGATGGAAAGAGAAACGAAGAGCAACAACCCCCCGGCCGCTCTGCTCTGCGCTCAGCCGGTGGGGATCGCAATTGGAAAATCACTTGGCGACAAGGTTCAACCGAACCGACCAGTCACATAATCCTCCGTCTGCTTCTTCGCCGGATTGGTGAAAATCTTGGTCGTTAGATCGTGTTCGATCAGCTCACCGATGTAGAAGAACGCCGTGTAGTCGGAGATGCGGGTCGCCTGCTGCATGTTGTGGGTGACGATCACGATGGTGAAGTCCTTCTTCAGCTCAAGGATCAGCTCCTCCACCTTCATGGTGGCAATGGGATCCAGCGCCGACGCCGGCTCATCCATCAGCAGGATCTGAGGCTCAATCGCAATGGCCCGGGCAATGCACAACCGCTGCTGTTGGCCGCCGGACAACCCCAGCGCGCTCTGATGCAGTCGATCCTTCACCTCATCCCACAACGCCGCCCCCCGAAGGGACTTCTCCACAATACCGTCGATCTCGCTCCGTTGCTTGATGCCGTGCAGCCGCAGTCCGTAGGCGATGTTGTCGTAGATCGACTTCGGGAATGGGTTCGACCGTTGAAACACCATGCCCACCCGTTTGCGCAACTCAATAACGTCCACCTCCGGACTGAAAATGTTGTGACCGCCAATCAGACACGTCCCCGTGACCCGCACCCCGGAGATCAGATCGTTCATCCGGTTGAAGCACCGGAGGAAGGTGGACTTGCCGCAGCCCGACGGTCCAATGAACGCGGTCACCAACTTCTCCGGAACCTTCAGCGTGATGTTCTTCAGCGCTTGGGAAGAACCGTAGAACAACGACAGGTCCTTGGTCTCGATGATCGGCGATTCGGTCTGGGCCGGGGGCGGAAGGTCCCGACCGGCGCCGGAGGGAAACGTAACGGGAGCAGAGGAAGCCATGGGAATGGGTCAATGACCGGCGCGCAACGCCTGACGCATGCGAGCCCGGACGATGATGGCAACGGCGTTCAATGAAAAGGTCAGCAAAAGGAGCACCAATACCGTCGCGTAAAGGATCGGGGTCGTCTTTTCGATATTGGGCGACTGGGTGGCCAACACGTAGGTGTGGTAGCCCAGATCCATGAACTGATCGGTGAGACGCTTGGGCAGATCGGCCATAAAGTAGGCGGCTCCGGTGAACAGGATGGGCGCGACTTCACCCGCCGCCCGGCTGATGGCCAAAATGCCACCCGTCAGGATGCCCGGCAGGGCGTTGGGCAGGACAATTCGGAGAATGGTCTGCAGTTTGGTCGCTCCCAAGGCGAGACTCGCTTCCCGCAGTCCGGGCGCGATCGCCTTGAGAGCTTCTTCGGTCGCGACAATGACCACCGGCAGAGTCATTACCGCCAGGGTCAAGGAAGCCCAGATCACTGCTGGCTGACCAAAGTTCGGACCCTCTGCTCCCATGAATTCATCGAGATTCTTGCCTATGAAATTGATGAAAAAGCCCAGGCCAAAAAGGCCGAACACGATGGACGGCACGCCCGCCAGGTTGTTGATCGCCGCCCGGACAATCCGGGTGTAAGGCGACCCCGCCCGCGCATACTCCGTGAGGTAGACGGCCGTAATGACCCCGATCGGCATGACGAAGACCGTCATGACCAACACGCGAATGGTGGTGCCAACGATCATCGGCAAGACGGCCGCCGATTCGATATCGAAAAAGTCCTTCTTGGGTACGGTGGAGACAAAGCGCCAGGAAAAGGCGGGCAGACCTTGAAGGACCACGCTTCCCAAAATGACTGCCAGAATCACCAAAATCAGGGCGGTCGCGAATCCAGTGACCGACACGCCCAAAAGCGCCACCGGATCCTTCCCCTGACTATGGAACGGGGCACGGGGGGCAGCCTTCATCCTCGACCCTCCATTCGACCCTTGAGTCGATGAATTATCAGCTCGCCCACAAAGTTGGTCACGAACGTGACGGCAAACAGCATCGTGCCCAGAAGGAACAAAACCCGATAGTGGTGTCCACCGGCGACCGCCTCGGCCATCTCGGCCGCGATGGTGGCCGTCAGAGAACGGGTGGAGTCAAACACGCTCCAAGACATCGTACTCGCGTTGCCGCTCGCGATCAGGACCACCATGGTTTCGCCGATGCACCGGCCAAAGCCCAGAACCGCCGCCGCAAACACGCCGGGCAGAGCCGCAGGCAGGACCACCTGCCAGGACGCTTGCCACTGCGAGGCACCCAGCGCTAGCGCCGCTTGCGTATAGCTTCGAGGCACACTCGTGAGGGCATCCTCGGCAATCGAGAAAATCAGTGGAACCGCCGTCAGGCCAAGCGCGATGCCAGCCACAAAGGCGTTCAACCGGAACTGATAGCCGAAGATCCGCTGCAGCAGTGAAGCCAGCAGCAGCAACGCAAACACGCCCATCACCACCGACGGAATACCCGCCAGCAGCTCAATGCCGGGCTTGACCCATTCCCGGACTCGCGGCGACGCCAGCTGACTCACGTAAATGGCTGCACCCAGCGAGACCGGAACGGCAAATAGCAGACCAATCAGGGTAACCTTCAGACTGCCGACGATCAGGGGCATGAGATTGTATTTGTGGATCGTGCCGACGGGTTGCCAGATGTATTCGGGCCGGTCGTACCCTGTCCATTGATGCGGTCGGATGAGGTAACGAAACTGTGTGGTATTGGCCTTCGCGTCCGGGTCGTTGCGAAAAGATTCCGGGATGTCATTGCTGGCCTCCTCGCGCGACTCCATGAGGGCCATCAGCGTCTCGCGATCCATTTCCTTAAACTGTTGAGCGGTGAGGCCAAGGTACTCGCGCACCTCCTCGGGTCGAAGCTGATCCAAGTTCGCTGCCGGGATCACCGGCTGGATCAGGGCACTGTTGGTCTTGCCGAGCAGGACGGGGAACGCCTCTCGACCGACGAAAATGAAGATCAACAGAATCAGCGCTATCGTGGACAGGCTGACCGTAAAGATCAGGATCTCCGCCACGCGTTCCACGGGTCGGGCCTTGTGGCCGCGCTTCAACCCCATCCAGCCAATGGACCGCGCGGTTTGAGGGGAATAGCTATGAGGCACAACAGGGTTGGATTAGGCCGGCCGTTACCGGCGGAACGAGCCGTTTTTGCCGATGGGACGTCGGGAAGCAAGCCGGCACACCGTCCCACCCATCCGATTTAACCGGGCAGAAACATCCGGTGCTCAGTTGGCGCGGAATTGCGTTGGCAACGGATAATACCCTACATCCTGGACCAACTTCTGGCCTTCTTCGCCGCGAATCCACTTCAGATAGGCAGCGGTCTCGTCCTTATCCAAAGCGGGATTCACATAGCAGTAGAGATAGCGGGAAATCGGATACTTGCCGGAGATCACGTTTTCCTCATTAGGTTCGATGGCTTCGCCCCCCTTGGTCTTGGCGACCATCAGGTGTTTGGCGCCCTGTCCGTACGCGGCCCCACCATAGCCGATTCCGAACTTGTCCTTGGCCACTGCCTGCAATACCTGGGCGGTGCCCTGAAGGGTCTGGGCGCCCGCTCCGAAGTCCTTGCCCTGGAGCACATGTTCCTTGAAGAACTCATACGTACCGGAGCTGTTTTCGCGGCTGTACACCGTGATCGGCGCGTCCGGCCCTCCGATGTCCTGCCAGTTCTTGATCTTGCCGGTGAAGATGCCTTCCAACTCCTCCACGCTAATCGCCTTCAGTGGGTTTTCTGCATTCACATAGATACTCAATCCGTCCATGGCCACTTTGTATTCGGTGGGACGTTTACCGAAGGCCTTGATGCAGTTCTCAGTTTCCTTGGCCTTGATCTTTCGGGAGGCGTTGCAGATATCGGTGGTCTTGTTTTGCAGTGCGGCAAAGCCGGTTCCGGTACCACCGCCGGTAACTTGGATCTTGGTTTGCGGATTGTTGCCCATGTAAACCTCGGCCCATTTTTGGGCGAGGACCACCAAGGTATCGGAGCCCTTGACGGTGATGGCGCCAGCGTGGGCGGTAGCGCCGAGCCAGCACGCGGCCGCCATAGCGGCGAACGGTTTTAAGAAGTTCATAGGCAGGACGACTGAGCGGCTCCTGGGTTTCGGTTCGATTGCCAGAAGGTTACGGTTTGGTGACAAGTGATTGAGGATTTCATGACCGACTCGCCGCGTTTGAGGCAAATCGCCGTAAGTCAGTCAAACTTGGTGTAGCCGCAGTTGTGACGGCGAGCCTCCACCATTCCAGGGATGGTTGTCACGAAATCGTCACAGTCCCGCCACCGCGGCGACATTCCGGCTCCCCAGCGTCCGGCCCGTGATTGCCGCATTGACTCGCCGCTTTGCCCTTTGGGCTGCCGGGCTGCTGCTCCCGTTCGGACTTGGGGCAGCGGATTCGCCGCTGACCTCCGCCCGGGAGACGGTTGCCCAATGGGTTCAGACCCAACAATTGATTTCCCGAACCCGCGCTGACTGGGAGTCAGACCGGGAAATGTTGCAGCAATCGAAGGCCCTCTTCGAACGAGAGTTAAAGAGTGTTCAAGAGGAGCTGGGAAAGCTGTCCACCAACAACTCTGTCGCTGAGCTGGAGCGGGCCAAGACGGAAAGCGAGCTCAAATCGATGGTTGAGGCACTGGAATCGATCAAAGGAATTGAAGCCGACTTGGAGGCCCAGCTGAAAGCGCTCAAACCGCTCTTCCCTGCGCCGCTCACCGCCACGATCGAGACCCTGCTGAATCGGCTCCCTGCAACTCCCGAAAGCTCCAAGGCCGGCGTCTCGGAACGGATGCAGACGGTAGTCGCTATCCTCAATGAAGTGGACAAATTCAACAACGCGATCTTCGTCTCCAACGAGAAACAACCGACTGAGAAAGGTGAATTACTCTCGGTCGACATCATTTACTTGGGACTGGGGCAGGCATTTTTTGTTGCACCCAACAGCGACTTCGCCGGCGTTGGCGTACCTACTCCGGAAGGTTGGAAATGGACCCGGAAAGACGACTTGGCCGACACCGTACGCCGTGCAGTGGCTATGTACCGCAATCAAACACCCGCGGAATTCCTCTCCCTGCCCATTTCGGTGCAATGAACACGAACAAATCAAAGATGAAACGGATCTACCTTGGTCTTTTGATCGTGTTTCTCGCCGGGCCAGCCCGGGCTGCGGAGACGCCCGGAACCTCAACCTCTTCGCTTGAAACGCTCTCCGCCACTTCCCAGTCGGATCTGGCCAAGGCCCTGGCCGAACTGGCGGCGGTGCAGAAACAAATTGAGACCGAAAAAGTACCGTTGATCCAACAGATCAATGGCCAAGAGCAGAAGCTGCTGGAGGCCCGCGCCGAGTTGCAAAAGCGCGAACGTTTCCAGGAGAACCAGTTGGTAGAACTCAATCAACTCAAGGCTCAGCTGAAGGCTCGCTCCGAGGAAATCAAATATCTGGATGCGCTGTTGGCGGAGTACGGGCGCGCCTTCCGCACCCGCACCCACATCGCAGAATCAGCCCGACTGGAACCCATACTCAAGGGCTTCGATCAGGCCACGGCCTCGACTGACCTGACGGCCCAGCAACGATTCGATGCAAAATCCCAGTTGCTACGCGCTTCTCTTGAGCGGATTCGCAACGTCGCCGGAGGGGACCGATTCAAGGCGGGTGTTCTGGCTCCCTCCGGTCAAATCGAGCCCGGTGACATCGCCCTGATCGGACCGATCGCGATTTTTGCGAGTGAAAAGTCAGACTCGGTCGGCGTGGTCCAACAAGAACTCAACAAGGCCGATCCCAGCGTCTTTGTCTTTCCCCCGAACCTGAAATCCGACGTGCGCCAGTTGGCCACCACCGGAACAGGAACACTAGGAGTTGATCCCACGTTGGGGAATGCCATCAAGATCGCCTCCGTTCAGGAAACGTTGGTCGAACACTTCCTCAAGGGCGGCGTCGTCATGTGGCCAATGCTCTTGCTTGCCCTCGCGGCGGCGGTGGTGGCGGTGATCAAGTGGGTCCAATTGTTCCGCATTCCTCTGGCCACCCGAGCCGACCTGCAGACCGTGATGGACCGAATCAACTCCGGGGACGCCGCTGCTGCCCTGGCACATGCCCGCACCATTCCTGGACCGGCGGGCGGACTTCTCGTCGCCGCAGTCGAGCATGCCGACGAGAAGAAGGAATACCTCGAAGAAGTGCTCTATGAGCACATGCTAAACACCAAGCCGAAGTTGGAATCCTTGATTCCATTTTTGGGCCTTACGGCCGCCGCTGCTCCGCTCCTAGGATTGCTCGGTACCGTCACCGGTATGATCACCACCTTCCAAATGATCAGTGTTTTCGGAACTGGAGACCCCCGGACAATGTCTTCAGGTATCTCGGAGGCCCTTATCACCACGGAATATGGCCTCTACATCGCGATTCCCGCGGTTATGGCTCACGCCTTTCTCAACCGGAAAGCCAAAGGCATTCTCGGAAGTATGGAGCAGACGGCCGTTGGCTTTATCAACGCCCTGCCCGAATCCGACGAAGTGCACGTCTAACCCACTTGCCCAAAGCCATGGAAAGCATGTTCCTGAAAATCTGGAAATCGTGGGTGGACGGCGGTTCGATCATGATCCCGCTGGCCCTAGTCGCCGTTGCGCTTTATGCGGGCGGGCTCAACCTCCTCGCCTACCTGAAGCGCCGTCGTTTTACCCCGAGTTCGGAGGCGCAGATGCGCGAATGGGTGGCGCATCCCGAAAAGGCGGAAGGGGAAGTGGGCGAAATCATCCGTTACACCCAGGATGGAGTCCGTTCGCTCAATGATGTAAGCAAGCGATTCGAAGAAGTGATCGCCGCCAAGATTCCGGAAGTGGACCGGCGACTCGTTTTTTTGAATGTGTTGGTGGCGGCAGCACCTTTGCTGGGGCTGCTCGGCACGGTGATGGGGATGTTGGTCACCTTCAAAGCCATCGCCCAAGGTGGCGGGAAGACGGTGGATGCCATGGCCGATGGAATCTCCCAGGCATTAATCACTACGGAAATGGGTCTGTTGATTGCGCTGCCAGGCATGTTCCTCGCCTACCAGATCCGGCGCCGGCGCAACGAATACGTTGGTTTCCTCGCTTCTCTGGAAAGCATTTCCCTGCGGCATTTCCGTCGGCAATTCCGATTCCGTGGAATGACGCGTGTGTTCACCCGCAGTGACTTCAAAGACAAGGCACCAGCGCCGGTCGCAGCTTCTACCTCCCCCTCCCAAGTGAACACTGGCCTTACCCACCCATGAAGTTCCGCCGCTCCCTCACGGATTCCGAGGAATCCTCAGAGATCAACATGTCGCCGCTTATCGACATGGTGTTTATCCTGCTCATTTTTTTCATCGTAACGACCACCTTCGTCGAGGAGTCCGGAGTAGAAGTGGACAAACCCGCTGCCGCTTCAGCGTCCAATCTGGACAAAAACAGCATCATTCTCGCGATCACCTCCCAGGGTCAGGTGGTCTATGGTGGCAAGGAAATTGGTTTGGGCGGGATCCGTCCGTTAGTCACCCGACTGTGCGAGAGGGATCCCCTGCCCGTCATTGTTCAGACCGACAAAACCGCGCCGGCAGGGCTGTTGGTCCGGGTTATTGACGAAGCCAAACTTGGCAAGGCCAAGAATGTCAGCATCGCGACGGAGCAGGGCTCGTGACTTCGGGGGCCACC
Organism: Verrucomicrobiota bacterium; assembly: GCA_017309115.1. Taxonomy (GTDB): domain Bacteria; phylum Verrucomicrobiota; class Verrucomicrobiia; order Limisphaerales; family UBA9464; genus UBA9464. The sequence continues at coordinate 20,883 of JAFLEF010000075.1, forward strand.
CGACACGACGCCAAGGATTAAGGGAACATGCGCCGTATCTACCGGGCTCCGGAATTTGATCAAGGTTGGGGTCTCCCCCTTCTGGGTGCGCTCGTACTCGCGGGCTTCGTCTTCGTCATCCTGCCTTTTACGACCGCCATGTCAGCCTCCCGAAGTCGCCAGCTCATGCTGACCCGGGCGGAGGTCGCGGCGCCGGTTCCCGAGGAACGCGAGACTCCGCCCCCGCCGCCGGAGGAGAAGCCAGAAGACCAACCGGAACCGGAGCCGCAGCTGGCGGATACCCCCCAGTCCATTCCGCTGTCTGCAGATCTCGATTTGGCAGTGGGCAGCGGTGGTGCCTTGGCCGGACTCGGCGATCTGAAGGGATTGGCAACCGGGGAAGGAATGGGAGCCGAAACGTTCAGTGATGAAGATCTGGAACAACGCGCTCAACCGACGTCCCAAGTGCCCCCAACCTATCCTCCCGAACTGCGTAAAGCACGTTTGGAAGGCCAGGTGGTCATCGATTTTGTCGTGGAAGAAACTGGTCGAGTAGTGGATGCCCGCGTCGATCGCTCCTCGCACCCGGAGTTTGAAAAATCGGCCTTGGAGGCCATCCGCAAGTGGCGATTCCGCCCGGGTGTCCGCGAAGGCAAGCCAGTCCGTTCCTACCATCGTCAATCCTTCCGGTTTCGTCCCCCGTCCTGAACCGTCCGCATTTGCTCATGAAACGTCTCCGTTTGCTGCATCTCTTCTTCTGGGGAATTCCCTGGCTCGCGCTGGGAGCTAATTCGTCCGATAGCCTGCCACCGGTGTCGCCCGATAACCCGATGGCAGAGGTTTGGAACGATCCGGAATTCCAGAAACGCCTGCTCGGCAGCTATGGACTCAAATCCGAGGTAGAACCTCGCATGACACCTGAAGAGCAGGCGTTTTACCGGGACAAGGTTGTGCCGGCCCTGCGAGGGGAGAGCCAGCAGGCGCTGGCCTTGATCCAAGGCGCCGCCAAGCCAGGAGCGAGTGCGCAGTTTGATTTCGTGCTGGGCAATCTCCAGTTCCAGGACGACGACGTCACTAATGCCGTCCAGTCCTTCAATGCCGCGATTACCAAGTTTCCTGATTTTCTAAGAGCCCAGAAGAATCTCGGATTCGCTCTGCTCCGCTTGGGCCGGTATGAGGAGGCGGTCGGCCCTCTGACACGAGCGGCCGAACTGGGAGGTTCTGACGGAAAATTGTTCGGCCTGCTCGGGTTTGCCCATCTCAGTTTGGGACAGAACGCCTCCGCCGAGAGCGCCTATAAAATGTCCCTCCTCTACGAACCCAACAATGTCGAGTTCAAGCTCGGATTGGTAAAGAGCGCCCTCGCCTTGGGGAACTACGACCTCGCCCTTTCCCTCCTGGAAGAATTGCTCCAACGATATCCTGACCGGGATGCGCTTTGGGCTCTTCAGGCCAATGTGTATATCCAAAAGGAACAGCCACTAAAGGCCGCTCTGTCGCTCGAGCTTCTGCGGCGATTGGGTCGAGCCACCCCCGCCCAGCTCCTCCTCTTGGGAGATCTTTACTTGGTCCAAGAGGCCCGGGATCTCGCCTTGGCCGCCTATTTGGAGGGAATCGAAAAAGGCGCGACGGATACCTTGGCCAAGTCTCTCCGCGCGGCGGAAGTCCTGGCCGCCCGAGGCGACTGGGCTTCCTCCAAGAAACTGCTCGAGTCGATTCGTGCCAATGCCGGTGCCACTTGGTCCCCGCAGTCCGAGCTCAAATGGTTGAAAGTCTCCGCCCGGGTGGCGCTGGGAACCGGTGAAACCGAACGGGCGCTCCAGATTCTAGATGAAGTTGCGGAGAAAGATCCGCTGGACGGCGAGGCGCTGATCATGGCGGGCGACGGATACGCTCGAAGTGGCCAACCCGAGAAGGCCCAGTCCCGCTACGAACAAGCGGCTCGACGGGAAGGATTCGAGGCCGATGCGTTGGTCAAGCAGGCCCAATTGCTCGTGACTGCCCGCAAGTACGACGCTGCGCTCGAGTTGTTGCGGAAGGCACAGAAGGTCCGACCCAAGGAAAATGTTCAGCGGTACCTCGAGCGAGTGGAACAGGTCGCTAGGACGGCCGGCCGCCGCTCCTAATCCCACTCCATTTCCACCTGTGGAACAATTCTCAGCTGTCCGTCTCCGAAAGGAGACCCCGGCGTTCTCCGCTCTCCAATTATGGCTTTGGATCGGAATCTGTCTTGCCCTCTGGTTTCCGATCCGAACTGAAGCCCAGACCGATTCCGGCAGCATTGCGGGTATCCTAGTCAACAGCTGGGACGGGAAGCCCATCCCCGGCGCTATTGTTACCGTGCGCGGGACCATCCTGGCTGTGACCACCGACTCCCAAGGACGTTATCGGGTGGACGGCGTTCCTGCCGGAGACCACACGGTGCGCTTTAGTAAGTCGGGTTTCGCCTCGGTTGCGGTGAGCGGTGTCAAGGTAGCGCCCGGACTGGTCAGCAATCTGGATGGATCACTGCGCCCGGAATTCTACGAATTGGAGGAGTATGAGGTTACGGCCGAGCAGTTTCAGGATCAGGCCATCGAAATCCTGGAACAGCGGCAGGCGTCAACCTCGTTTCTGGATGTCATCGGATCGGAACAGTTCAAACGGCTCGGAGCAACCGATGCCGCTCAGATCCTTTCAAAATTGCCCGGCACAACGGTGGTCGATGGGAAGTTTGCGGTCATCCGCGGATTGAGTGACCGGTACAATCTGACCCTGTTGAACGGCGCCCAGATCCCGACGGCCGATCCATATCGGCAGGGCGCACCGCTCGACATCATTCCGGCGTCCATGATCCAGGAAGTGTCGGTGAGCAAAACGTTCACCCCGGACCTACCGGGTGGATTCGCCGGCGGTTTGGCCAACCTCGTCACGAAATCCTTTCCCGATAAGTTCATTCTCCAGATTGAAGTCGGCCTCGAATACAATTCCCAGTCGACCTTTAACAACAACTTCCTGACCTATCCCGGCAGTCCGACCGACTGGGCCGGATTCGGTAAGAGCACCCGTGATTTGCCGGCAGTTCTGGATGGACAGACCGGGGCTACCCTACGGCGCCCACCCCGGGCTCCGGTCAACGAAACACCTGCCCAGGCCCAACAACGTCTGGACCAAGCCAACAAGCTTCAGACGGCCTTGGGATCCTTTCAGGACTATGCCTTCGCTGGTACTCAAAAGGCCCCGCCCCCCAACTACGGTGGCAATTTTTCCGTTGGCGAAACGCTCGATCTGAATGGACACAACTTCGGTTACTTCGTGAGCGGGGTGTATCGACGGCGATGGCTCTTCTACGACGATGGGATCCAGGGACGCTATCGTCCGATTGGCATTGAGACCCTCGCTCCTTACCGGGACCTCCAAGACACCCGGGCAGTAATGGAAGCGACCTGGGCGAGTATTGTGAACTTGGCTTACGAAATCGTGCCCGAAGATCACTCGGTCAGCTTCACCTTCTATTGGAATCAGAACGGCGAAGACACGACCCGCCGGCAAGTTGGGTCCATCGAGAACTTTGAACAGGTGGTTAATCTCAACACGCTTCAATGGATCCAACGGCAGGTACATGCGTTCCAGATTCGGGGCGATGACCGCTTCGAGGATTTCTATGACCTAAACACCGATTGGCTCGTGTCCATCGTCAACACAACCCAGGACGAACCGGATCTCCGGTACTTCAATTACGCCAGCCAGCCCGACGGCTCCGATCCGTTCTTCTCCAACTCCCTGCCCGAGCCAATCGCCCCCACCCGATTCTATCGAAACATTAACGAAGACAGCATCTGGGCCGCACTCAACAACCAGATTCCCTTCAAACAGTGGAATGATCTGGATTCCTTTGTGAAGTTTGGTGGTGGCTTCAGCGGTTCTCAGCGGCAGTTTCAGGAGCAGACTTTTCAGTTCTCCACACAAGATACCTCGGGTTGGGGCCAACCGCCCACCCCTAACAACTACTTCACGCCGGAGAACATTCGCTACACAACTCAAGTCACCGCTCGGGGAACGAACTACAACTTTGTGCGCTGGTTTCAGGAAGGTATTTCACCCGCGTTCTACAACGGCCAGCAGCAGATTCCGGCTGGGTATGCGATGACGGAATTGCCGGTCTCCGAGCGCCTGAAGTTTGTGGGCGGGGCTCGGGTAGAGAATACCTACCTCGCGGTGATGGGCGAAGGCGGTGCGGCCGGCTCGACGAATTCTCTTATCGACCAGCTGGATGTCATGCCAGCGATCAGCAGCGCCTTCACGATCATCACTAACATGAATCTGCGGGCGAGCTTTAGTCAGACCGTGGCGCGTCCTTCCTATCGCGAGATCGCGCCCTACCGCTCGTATGACACAGCGGGCGATGAAATCATCGAAGGCAATCCCGGCCTGCAGATGACCCAAATCGATAACTACGATCTTCGTTGGGAGTGGTTTCCACAGCCTGGCGCCGTCATTTCCGTCAGCGGCTTCTACAAATACCTCAAGGATCCGATCGAGAAGGTCGCCCTCACTTTTGGCGGCGGTATCGTGACCTTCGAGAACCGCGAGGAGGCAACACTCTACGGCTTGGAATTCGAGGCCAACAGCAAGCTGGATTTCCTCGATGATTCGCTCGAGGAGTTCCTGGTGGGCTTCAATTTCGCTTACATCAAGTCGCAGGTGGACCTCACGCCTACGGAAATCCTGAACGAACGCCAGCTCTTTCCGAATGCCTCAGCGACGCGTCCGCTTTACGATCAATCGCCTTGGATCGTGAACTTCGATCTGACCTACGATCACAAAGCCTCCGGTACCACGGCCACCGTGTCCCTCGGGGCGGCCGGTCCGTATGTGTACATCGTGGATCGCGCCGGTCCGGATGTTTATGAGTTTCCGCCGGTCCAGCTGAACTTCATCGTGACCCAGCGGCTCTCCGATCACTGGAAGATGCGGTTCTCCGCCCGCAACCTACTGAATCAGGATCAGGTCCGTTCCTATGGAGAGACCGCGGGCGGTCCGATCTATTCCTCTTTCTCCGTTGGCGTCGCGCTCGGAGTCACGGTTACCTACGAATACTGAGCGAGGCAGTTAAAGAGGCAGAGCGGTAAGCGCGAAGGAAGCCGCGCCGAGTGGTCGACCGGTGGGGTGACGCCCTGCGGAGCCGCTCCTCCGTCTTGATTCCGGCTGGGCGTCAGCAGGGGGCTGCGCGCAACGGAGGTGAACCGCAGATTAATCACCGATTGAACGCAGATTTTTTCCTGCAGAAAGAGCGTATCGGGTAGGTCACCAACCGCTCAGCGAGGACGTCTCTCCCCGAACTCACTAAAACCAGAAAAGAAATCTGTGTGAACCTAGAAACGGCGGTTGGAGGCGAGGCTCCGCTGCCTTCGGCGTTGGGAAAGCCGAGTTTAGCGGAGGAAATGGCTTTGGGCATCCCGCTGCGGGCGAGACTCAGCCGCTGCGGGCTGGAATGGC
>JAFLEF010000076.1 GCA_017309115.1 Verrucomicrobiota bacterium
TTCCGGCTGCTCTCCACCCCGCCTTGCGGCGACGCAGTTGCCTTCAGCTACACGACGCCCTGTCGGCATCGTACTCAGTCTTTCACTGGTTAGTCTCATCAGTTTCACAAACGCACGGACTGCGGTAACACTCTACCGCTTTTCGTCCCGTCAAATGCCACGTTGAGTAATGCTGAACTCCTACCTGCCACTGACGCGCCCCAAAGCGGCAGAGGGCTAGAGGGCTGCCGCACTCCAAACGCTTCGCGCACTCCTTACCGCTTACCGCTTACCGCTTACCCCTTACCGCTTACCCTTCCCCGTTCACTCCGGCAAATTCTCGAGCCCCGCCAAGACCTGCTTCTCCTTCGCCTGCCAATCGACCAAGCGTTGACGGTGTTCGTCCAGCACCTTGGCCGGCACCTTTTCCGTGAACGCCGGATTCGCGAGTTTGGCTTCGACCTTGCCGATCTCCGCCCGGATCTTTTCCAACTCCTTGCTCAACCGCGTGCGTTCCGCGGCCACATCAATCAGGCCCTCCAACGGCAGGAACAGTTCGCCCAGCGCATTCGCCGCCATCGGGGTTCCCTTGGCCGGCGCATACGCCGGATCCAGCACCAGGGTCTCCGCGTTGAGCAGCAAGCGGACGACTTCCGCCTCCGCCGCCGGCAGGGTCTCCGCCGGACGCAGCACGAACTTCACCTTCTTGGCCGGATCGATCTTGCAGTCCCGACGCAGTCCACGGCCGAGGGTGACCAACTCGTACTTGGCCTGGGCCGCGCGATCGGCCGTGTCGTCCAAGCCGAAGTATTCCCGCTCGTCGGCCGTGAAGGGCTTGGGCCAAGGCGCGAACAACAGGGTCTCGCCACCCTGATCCTTCGGCTGATCCCGGTTGAACCCGAGTCCGTGCCACAACTCCTCGCTGATGAACGGCAGGAACGGATGGAACAAGCGCAGCAACTGGCCGAGCACGAAATCCATCACCGCCAGCTTGTTCGCCGCCAGCGCCTCCGCCGCGGCTGACCGTTCGCCGGATTCCGGACGGCCCATCGCCGCCTTCGACGCCTCGACGTACCAGTCGCAGTACTCGCTCCAGAAGAAGCGATAAAGCGTCGCCGTGGCGTCACTGAACTTGTATTCGACGAACGCCTGGGTGACTTCCCGAATGGCCTGATCCAAGCGGAGCAACACCCACTGGTCGTCGGTGGTGAGCAGGGCCGGATTGATCTCCCCTTCGGAGGCGCCGCCCTGCATCTGACGGAACCGGCAGGCGTTCCAGAGCTTGTTGCAGAAGTTGCGGCCGAGTTCGACGGACTGTTCGTCAAAGAGCACGTCCTGACCCAGCGGTGCCGCGCGCATCACGCCAAACCGCAGCGCGTCGGCGCCGTACTTGGCAATGAGGTCGAGCGGGTCGGGGGAATTACCCAGCGACTTCGACATCTTGCGACCCTGTTTGTCGCGAATGATGCCGGTGAAGTACACGTTTCGGAACGGCAGATCGCCGCGGTACTCGTAGCCCGCCATGATCATGCGGGCGACCCAGAAGAAGATGATGTCCGGTCCGGTGACGAGATCCGTCGTGGGATAGAACGCCTTCAACGTGGCGTTCGACGAATCGACCGCGTCGTCACCCGTCCAGCCCATCGTCGCGAACGGCCACAGCCAGGAACTGAACCACGTGTCGAGCACGTCGGGATCCTGCACCCAGTTCTCCGGATCCGCCGGGGCTTCCAGACCCACATGGACATTCGCCGCCTGGGAAAGATCCGGTTGTCCGTCCTTCAACGAAGCCTTCCGATACCACACCGGAATCCGATGCCCCCACCACAGCTGACGGCTGATGCACCAGTCCTGAATGCCGTTCATCCAGTGGTCATAGACCTTCGCCCAGCGATCCGGAAAAAACTGAAGTGCGCCCGTCGCCACACACGCCGTGGACTTCTCCACGCTCGGATACTTGAGGAACCATTGTTCGCTCAGGCGCGGCTCAATCGGCACGTCGGCGCGCTCGCTGAAGCCCACGTTGTTCACGTACGGCTCCGCCTTGTCCAACGCGCCCGCCGCTTCCAGCAGTTCAGCCGACTTCTTCCGGCCCACGAACCGGTCCAACCCGGCCAGATCCGCCCCGGCGGCGGCGGTGAGTTTGCCGTCCGGCGTCAGCACGTCGATCACCGGCAACCGATGCCGTAGGCCGATCTCGTAGTCCGCCTTGTCGTGGGCGGGCGTGACCTTCAGCACACCCGTGCCGAACTCGAAGTCCACGTGCTCATCAGCGATGATGGGAATGCGACGCTGCTCCTTCGGCACATCCAACGGCAGGGCGCGATACACGTGCTTGCCGATCAGATGCTGGTAGCGCGGGTCCTTTGGATTCACCGCCACCGCCGTGTCCGCCGGAATGGTCTCCGGCCGGGTCGTGGCAATGGTCAGGAACGTTCCCGGCTCCTCCGCCACTTCCACCCGGAAATGGTACATGAAGCCGCGCTGCTCCTTCATGATCACTTCCTCGTCGGACAGCGCGGTCAGGGACACCGGGCACCAGTTCACCATGCGCTGACCCCGATAGATCAGGCCCTTGTGATACAAATCGACGAACACCTTCTGCACGCAGCGGGAGTATTCCGGGTCCATCGTGAACCGGGTGCGGCTCCAGTCGCAGGACGCACCGAGCGCCCGCAACTGCTGCAGGATGATGCCGCCATACTTTTCCTTCCACTCCCAGATCCGGGCCACGAGTGCTTCGCGTCCGAGGTCGTCGCGATGCTTGATCTCGCCGGCCTTCTTGAGCGTTTTCTCCACCACGTTCTGCGTGGCGATACCGGCGTGATCGGTTCCCGGAAGCCACAGCACTTCCTTACCCTCCATCCGCGCCTTGCGGGCCAGGATGTCTTGAATCGTGTTGTTGAGAACGTGACCCAGGGTCAGGACGCCCGTGACATTCGGCGGAGGAATGACAATGGAATAGGCCGGGCGTTTCTCGGAAACGCGGGCCGGGTCGGCGGTGAAGCATCCGTGGTCCAGCCAGAACTGGTACCACTTCACTTCCACGGTCTGGGGCTCATACGCCTTGGGAATCTCGGTCATGTCGCGAAAGACAACCCTAGCCGACCTCCTGCCATCGGGGCAACTGAGGGAATGAGGAGCGGTAAGCGGTGGGGCGACGCTCCGCGGAGCCGTACGTGTGTGGACTCCCCACGCGTCCTTTCGCCGGGACGCGCACGGCTCGGGCGGAGCCTCGCCCCACCGGGAGCGCTGGCGTCTCGCCGGCCAGTGTCCGAAGGGGAGAAGGGGCGTAAAAACATGCCGGCGAGACGCCGGCGCTCCCAGTGCGAGGCTCCGTCCGAGCCGCTTGAGCCCTTTCCCCCGGTTTTGCCTCTCAGCTCTCAGCTCTCAGCTCTCAGCTTTCTCCGTCAGGAAATCCTGTTGTCCGAGGGGGGAGCACCCTTCATTCTGTCCGTCTGATGAGCATCTTCACCGGACCGGTCTATGTCGTTCGCGACAACATCGACACCGATCAAATCATCCCGGCGCAGTATCTGAACCTCGTGCCCACCATCACGGAGGAGTACGAGAAGCTCGGCAGCTACGCCCTGTGCGGTCTGCCTGATTCCCTTTATCCCGTTAAGTTTGTTCCGGAAGGAAAGATGGATACCCCGTATCCGATCGTCATTTCCGGTCGGAATTTCGGTTGTGGCAGTTCCCGGGAACACGCGCCGATCGCCCTCGGCGCCGCCGAATGCCAGTGCATCGTGGCCGAGAGCTTTGCCCGAATTTTCTTCCGTAACTGTGTGGCCACCGGGGAATTGTATCCGATCGAGTGCGTCGACCGATTGTGCGAGGTGTTCCAGACCGGAGACCACGCCAAGGTCGATATCGACGCCAACACCATCACCCACTTGGGCACCGGCAAGGTCTATTCCCTCAAGCCGCTGGGCGAAGTGCGACCGGTGGTCGATGCCGGGGGAATTTTCGACTACGCCCGGCAGACCGGCATGATGCCCGCCCGCGCCTGATCGCCGGGACGCGTTTGCGCTCGGTGAACTCTCGCCCCACCACCCGGCACCGCACCCGAGGCTTCACCCTCGTGGAGTTGCTGGTGGTCTGCGCGATCCTCGCCCTGCTGGCGACACTGCTGCTGCCTGCCCTCAGCCAGGCGCGGAAGGCCGGCAGCGCCGCCCGATGTGTTTCCAATCTGCGGCAGCTGGGCTTAGCGACCCAACTCTACTGGGACGACCACGGACGCTCCTTCTCCGAACGGACCGTCCGAACCAATAACGGCTGGCGCTACTGGTTCGGCTGGCTGGGGGACGGCGCGGAAGGTCAACGCGAATTCCTCCCCCAGGAAGCCGCCCTGTGGCCGTATCTGCAGGGACGCGGCGTGGAAAACTGCCCGTCCCTCAATCGCAGCCTGCCCCACTTCAAATCCAAGGCCCGGGGCGCCGCCTACGGCTACGCCTACAATCTCCTACTGGGTCCCCGTGGCCAACCCGGCCTGACCCCGTCCAGTTTTCGCCGGCCGACTTCCCTCGCGGTGTTTGCCGATGGCGGTCAGATCAACACCTTCCAAGCTCCCGCCACCCCAGAGAATCCTCTGCTCGAGGAATTCTACTACTTCGACACCAACCGCCTCAGCGCCACGATTCACTTCCGACATTCCCGACGCTCCCAGATCGCGTTCGCCGACGGCCATGTCGCTGCCGAAAAACCCGCGCCGGAAAGTGAAGACCGACGATTGCCGGCGGAACTCTGCGGCCGCTTGCCCGACGAACTGATCGTGCCGTGATTCGTGGGCCGGCCGCGAACGGAGCCGCTGACGTTCAGGGGTACGGATTCTCCGCCCGATGTAGTTCTGTTTCCGGATTGCCCACCCGGACCCAGGGCTGCGCGAGCTCCGCCTTGCTCGGCCGATTCCACGGCCGATCGGAGGGCGCCGACGAACATCCCACCAACCCCAGCAGCACCACTGCCGCCAGCCAATGCATTGTGCTCTTCATATGGTTCCCTGAAGTGAGGCCAAAACCGCCGGATCCCGCACATCCACCCACCGACCTTCAATCTTCAGGCCGGCAATCGGGTGTCCCGCCGCCACCATCGCGGAGATCGCATCGGTCAGCTCGTACTCGTTCCGCGGGGACTTCTGCAGTCGAGCGGTAAACTCAAACAGGAGCGGTCGGAACAAATAAATCCCGGCGTTGTACCACACCGGAGCCCCGGGCTTAAGCCAACCCGTCGCCCGCAGTTCCTCCAACTGCGCCACATTCGGCTTCTCCACGAGACGGGTCAGACAGAACTGTTCGTCAAAAAAGTTCAGGCCGCCCTGAGTCACGTCTTGCCCTTCCGTCACGGTCAGCAACCCGCCGAAGTTCCCGCCGCGCCAGCGATCCACCATGCGCTGATACGTCTCCGGCCGGACCAGAATATCGCCGTAGGTCAGCAGGAAATCCGACGAACCGACAAATTCCTTGGCGTACTCCGGCGCCTTGCCGGTGCCGTCCTGGACCACCTGACGCGCATACTGGATGCGGGCCCCAAAGCGGGAGCCGTCGCCGAAGTGGGCTTCAATGACCTCCGCTTTCCAACCGGTGATCAGACACACGTCCCGAATGCCCGCCGCGAGCAATCCTTCCAAAATGTGTTCCAGAATCGGCCGGCCCTGCACCGGCAGCATGGGCTTGGGCAGCTCGTGGGTGAGCTCCTTCATTCGGGTGCCCTTCCCCGCCGCCAAGATGACTGCTTTCATGTCCAGAGGGAGCTTGGCGAACCCGAGGCGACCTCGCCGCCTCGGGTTCCGCCGCGGGTCGCCTTAGGCGCCGTACTTGTCGAACATCTTGGCGTTCGCCTGCATGAGTCGAATGAGATACTTCGACTCGAAGATGCCGAGGGAGCCCATGTTGGCGCCCGTTTCGGTGAAGCGATTCAATTTGTCCGAGCCGCTGAACGCCGAGTGCAACAACACCGGCTGGGGATGCCACGAATGGCCGAAAACCGCACACGGAGTCGAATGATCGCCGGTGATCGCCAACACATCCGGCTTGCGAGCCAGGAGAATCGGCAGCGCGGCATCGAAATCCTCAATCGCCTTCACCTTGGCCGCGAAGTTGCCGTCCTCGCCCGCCTTGTCGGTGTATTTGTAGTGGATGAAGAAGTAATCGTAGTTGTCGTACTCGGCGACATACCGCTCGAACTGCTGGGCAATGGTCTCCGGCCCCTCAATCTTGGTCATGCCCACGAGCTGGCTTAGCCCCTTGTACATCGGATACACCGCCAGCGCCGCCGCCTTCAGGCCATAACGCTGCTCGAAGGTCGGGATGTCCGGCTGATGCGCCACGCCGCGCATGAGGAATCCGTTGGCCGGCTGCTGATCCTTCAACAACGGCAGGGCGGCCGCGTAGAAATCGGCAATCAGCTTCACCATCTTCTTCTGACCGGCGTTCTTGGGATCGACCGCCTTGGCCGTGGCGATCGGCAGACCTTCCCGATTCGGATCGGTGTCAGTCAGCGGCCCTTCCAGACCGGCGCCGCGGAAGACCACGACGAACCGGTGTTCCTTGCCGGGATAAATCATCACCTGGGTGGTGCCGATCTTCTTGATCTTGGCGCTCAGAAGTCCGCAGAGGCGTTCGCAAACTTCCGTGGCAATCCGGCCGGCCCGTCGATCGGTAACCAGACCGTTGGCGTCGAGCGTGCAGAAGTTGGCGCGGGCGGCCACGTCCCCGTTCTTGAGTTCGATCCCGAGTCCGAGGGTCTCAATCACCCCACGGCCGACTTCCCACTCGATGGGATCGTAGCCAAATAGGCCCAAATGGCCGGGTCCGGAACCGGGCGTGATGCCGGGAGCCACCGGAATCATCCGGCCCTGGGCGCAACCTTGGCCGACCAAACCGTCCAGATTTGGCGTCCGGGCCGCCTCCAGCGGAGTCATGCCCCCCTGGGCGTGGGTGGCAATGTCGCCCAGACCGTCCAGAACGATCAGGGCGAGTTTGGCTCCGGTTTTGACCTGCAGCTTGGCGTAGACTTCGTCGAGTTTGCTCATACAGCGGCGCAGAGGTTAGGCAGTCGGGCCAGAGGGTCAATCGATGTTCCAGACACCTGGCGGTTGCCAAACCGTATCCCCGTCGCAATGGTTGTCTTGCTCGATGGACGCTGTGCTCACTTCCCCCCGCGGTTCGACTCCCCTGACTTCACCGGTTCCGGGTTCGCGTCCCCGGCTTCCGCAGTGGCTGAAGGTGGCCCTGCCCAGTTCCAGTTCCTTCACCAAAACGCGCCTGCTGCTGACCGATCTCAAGCTCCACACGGTCTGCGAAAGCGCCAAGTGCCCAAACCATTGGGAGTGCTGGAGCCGCGGCACCGCCACGTTCATGATCGCCGGGGATCGTTGCACCCGGGCCTGTGGTTTCTGCGCCGTGGACACCGCGAAGCCGCTGGCCCTGGAAGCCGATGAACCGCAGCGCGTCGCCGAAGCCACGCGCCGGCTCGGACTCAAACACGTGGTGATCACCGCCGTCGCCCGGGACGATCTGGCCGATGGCGGCGCAGAACATTTTCGCCAGACCATCGAAGCCGTTCGGGCGCTCAATCCGGGCATCGTGATCGAAGTGCTGGTGCCGGATTTCCTGGAACGGGAATGGGCCATCGACCTGGTCCTGGCCGCCCGTCCGCACATCTATAATCACAACCTCGAGACCGTGCGTCGCCTGACCCCGGACGTCCGCCACCGCGCTACCTACGACCGTTCCCTGAAGGTCCTGAAGCTCGCCAAGGAACGGGCCGCAACTCCGCTGCACACCAAGTCGGGCCTCATGCTGGGCTTGGGCGAAACTCGAGAAGAAGTCCTCGAAACGATGCGGGATCTGCGCGCCGCCCAGGTGGATATCCTCACGTTGGGTCAATATTTGCAGCCCACGCTACGGCATCTGCCGGTGCGGGAGTTTGTGTCGCCCGAGGTGTTTGCCGAGTTGAAAGCCGAAGGGGAGGCACTGGGATTCCTGCACGTCGCCAGCGGGCCGTTGGTCCGTAGTTCGTATCACGCCGACGAATTCTCGCCCTCGCCGACGGTCGAATCCGAGTGAGTCGAGGGTGATCCGCAGTGGTTCTGACCCCTTCCGCGCCCTCCGCTCCGCGCGTTTACGGTGAGACGGCCACATCAGGCTTGAGCCCACCCCGCAATTCGGGCAGGCAAGCGCCGATGAAGCTTCGCCCGCTTGTTTTCCTCTGGCTGACACTTTGGTGGGGTGGCCTCGCCCTCGCCCAGACCGCCTTCACGTATCAGGGCCGATTGCAGGACGGAGCGGGAGGCGCCAACGGGAACTTCGAGCTGCGAGCTTCCCTGTTCAGCGCGGAATCCGGCGGGACCCAGGTAGGCCCAACAGTGATTGTGCCGATCGAAGTGGTGGAGGGTCTGTTCACCGCCGCCTTGGACTTTGGGAGTGGCGTGTTCACCGGCCCGGCGCGCTATCTGGATTTGGCCGTGCGCCCCGTGGGAGCCGCCTCGTTCACCGCCCTCACTCCGCGTCAGGCCCTCACCCCGGCGCCGTATGCCCAATTTGCGCTCACTCCGGCCGGACCCAAGGGCGACCCCGGTGCCGCCGGACCGGCGGGTCTCATCGGACCGCAGGGCCCCGTCGGACCGGCTGGCGCCAAGGGGGATCCCGGAGTCGCCGGACCAGTTGGACCCGCTGGCGCCAAAGGTGACCCAGGGGTTGCCGGACCCGTCGGTCCGGCCGGTGCCAAGGGGGATCCCGGAGACGCCGGGCCAGTTGGTCCCATCGGACCGATTGGTCCCGCTGGCGCCAAAGGTGATCCCGGTGTGGCCGGACCGGTCGGACCAGCTGGTGCCAAGGGGGATCCTGGCGTCGCCGGGCCAGCTGGACCGGTCGGGCCTCAAGGGATCGCTGGACAGGTGGGACCCATCGGGCCCCAGGGAATCCCCGGACCCCAGGGCGATCCAGGGCCAGCCGGCCCCGCCGGTCCCGACGGAGCCGTCGGCCCAGCGGGCCCGAAGGGCGACCCGGGGGAAAATGGGACTACGGGCCTAACCTGGGAAGGCGACTGGAAGGAAGGCATCGAGTATCAGACCGGCTCGGGAGTTCAGTTCGAAGGCAACTCGTGGATCGCCTTGCAGGCCAATATCGACTCTAAGCCGGCCCCTGAATCCACCGACTGGGGACTCCTGGCCGCACAGGGCGCCGCCGGTCCGACCGGAAGTGTCGGTCCGCAGGGCGCCGCCGGTCCGGCCGGCCCTGTAGGCTCCGTCGGTCCTCCAGGCCCCGTCGGCCCGGCCGGTCCAGCCGGTCCCGTTGGACCCCAAGGACCGCCCGGATCCTCCGACGCCTGGAGTCGCACCGGCAACGCCGGAACCGTCCCCAACGTCAACTTTCTGGGCACCACCGACGCCATCCCACTCAGCCTGCGGGCCAACAACCAGACCGTCCTGACGCTGGAAGCCATTCCCGCTGGCTTCAGGACCATCTTTGGCAGCCGCAACCGGATCGACCCCAGTTCCACCAATACGTCGATCCTCAGTGGTCGCGATAACGAGATCCTCGGAAACGCCCCAGAATCCACGATCGCGGGCGGCCAAGCCAACCTCATTGAGTCCACCCAACGGGGCAGTTTCATTGGCGGCGGTGCCCGCAATCAGATCCGCACCGACAATGACTTCGGCTTCATCGGCGGCGGACGCGACAACCGAATCGGCACCAACAGCGTCATCTCGCTGGTGGTCGGTGGCGGCGAGAACGTCATCGGCAACAACGTGGACGGCGCCCTGATGATCGGCGGCTTCCGCAATGACATTCTCGGCTCCTCCGATCCCTTCAGCCGCCAAATCGCCCCCATCATCATCGGCGGTTCGGATAACGAAATCGGACGCGGGCGCGGCAGCAGCTGGGCCATCATCCTGGGCGGCGACAACAACCGAATCGGCACCAACGCGCCCAACGCCTTTATCGCCGGCGGGACCAACAATCTGGTCGCCGACAACGCCGGATTCTCCTTCGCCGGCGGCCGGCGCTCCCGGGTGAATCACGTCGGGGCCTTCGTCTGGGCCGACAGCCAGAATGCCAGCTTTGCCTCCGCGGCCGACGACTCGTTCAACATCCGTTCCCAGGGCGGCCTCCATTTGAGCGGCCAGACCTCCTTATTTTGCGGCAACACCACCCGCCAGATGTTGAACCTGTGGAGCGACGAGTACGGAATCGGCGTCCAAGACTTCACGTGCTACTTCCGAACCGACGCCAACTTCTCCTGGTTCGCGGGCGGAACCCATAGCAATACCAGTGGCGACCCCGGCACAGGTGGCACCCAGCTCATGCGTCTCAACAGCTCCGGACTCCGCGTCAACGGCACCTTTGTCTCCGCTTCCGACCGCAACAAAAAGGAGAACTTCAGCCCCATCGATCCGCAGGAGATTCTGGACAAGGTCACAGCCCTGCCGCTCACCAGTTGGAACTACAAGGCGGACCCGGGCAACCGGCACGTCGGCCCCATGGCCCAGGACTTCCACGCGGCCTTCAATCTGGGCGACGACGACAAGTACATCGCCACGGTGGATGCCGACGGCGTCGCGCTGGCGGCCATCCAGGGGCTCAACCAAAAGCTCGAGGAAACAGTGCGGAAACAAGCGGACCGCCTGGAGCGTCTGGAGGCCGAACTGGCGGAACTCAAGAGCCTGATTCGCCAAAACGCCGGAAGCAGTGAGCCGACGGCCCGCACGGAGGGGACCCGATGAACTTCCCGGTTCGGGCGTTTTCCCTGGCGGTCATTCTCGCGACCGCCTCCGTCGCCGAACCCTCCCGGGGAGGCAGCTTTGCCCTCACCGCCGCCGTCACGTCCGGCGGCGGTCGAGCCGCCGGCCCGGGCTTCGCGTTGGAAGGATCGGCCGGACAACCGTCAGTTCAGACCTCGACCGGCGGCAATTACCAGCTCAGCGGTGGCTTGCTCGGAGTGATCATCGTCCCAGGCGACGTCCTGCTCACGATTGAACATCTCGACACAGGCGAAGCGAAACTGACCTGGCCGGCCAGCGCCACGGGGTATGTCCTCGAGTTCGCCGCGCAACTGACCGAACCCGCCGGCTGGCAACCCGTCGTCCCGGCTCCCGTTGGCAACAACTTTCAGACCCCACTGAATCAACCGCTCCGCTTCTATCGACTCCACCGCCGCTGAAGCTCACAGCACGGTCAGTCCAGCGGCCAGGATGATGTATTCCACCACCGGAGTGGGATCGTCGAGCCCGTGCGGATGATGCCCCACGCCGGGTTTGTGGATGACGCGAACCGGACCTTTCAGTTCCCGGTAGCGCTTTTCCACAATGGCGGTGTTTTCCGCCACGGGAACTACGTCATCCGTGTCCCCAACCACGTGAATCAACCGCACCCCCGCGCGCGCCAGCGGCTTGAGTTGGTCCACCGGATTTCCCGGATACGCCAGCGCCTCGGCTTCGTTGGCGAATCCATAGTCCTGAATCAATTTCGTCCAGTCCGACGGACTCCCCTTACCGGTGCCCTTCCCGCCCGGCCAGCTCTTGAAGTCACAGACTGGGGCATCGCCGTAGATGCACGTCACCCGCTTCGGATGCAGGGCCGCCCAGTTGTACGCGTAAAGCCCGCCACGACTGATGCCGATGAGCGCGCCCTTCGGGGCCAGTCCGCGATTGGTAATGACCTGATAGAATGCATCGAAGTGTTTCAGGGCCGGCGGCGATCCAAAGGTGTTGCCCACTTCCAAGTGCAGGTGATGAAACCCCTGGGCCAACAGATTCGTCACCCCCGTGCGTTCGGTGAAGGCGTCCGGGAATTCCATGCACCAGGTCCACGGATTCCCCGGGGCCGACAGCTTGGGTTCCACCACCCAGGCCCGGCACCCATCCACGTCGAAGCGCACCCGCCGATAACCGTGCCAGGTGTCCTCCTGCCCCGCTGGCCACGGCCCCGGCTTGGACGCCGGCCCGGCGACCGCCGCCATCACCCCCAGCCAAGCCCCACACAGCCAACAAATCCAACGCATGTCTGGCTGTAACACGATCCCGCCCGCCGGCCCAATCCCCGTTTTCCCGGACCCCTCGTTCGCCACTGCGTCCTTGTCAGCCGCCCGAATTCTGATCATGGGATATCCCGATGAAGCTTCCCTCCCGGTCTTTGCTCGCCTCAACGGCGAATGCGGCCCTTCTGTTGGGACTCGCCCACGGTCAGATTATGCTCAGTCCCACGGCCGTTGTGGGCACTGATTTAGGTACGTTTAGTGGGGAAGTGCCGCTCACGCATCTCATTGACCAGTCCGGAATCGAGATTCCGTTCAGCAGCGGCACAACGGACTTCGACTCCTATTTTGCTCCCTCCAATCAGACGTTCGCCCTGAACTCACCCGCCGCCAATTGGCAGAGCGCGGTCGACTTTGATCTGCCGCAACAGGGGTGGATCGACTTTGATCTCGGATCGGTGCGAACCGTCAGCAAGCTGGCCATCTGGAGCATCACCGCCGAGAACATCACCCTCGCCTTCGCCAACGATCCCGCCGAACTCGCGTCGGCTCCCGTGGCCGGCTCCTTCCGACTCACCGATCACACCGCCTTTCCGTTCAGTTATCGGGTCGACCTGATCACGCTGCCGACACCGGCGCAGGGGCGTTACTTTCGGCTGGGAGTTGAGTCCACGTATCTGCTCTCGCCCGAATTGAGGTTCTCCTACGTCATTATTGGAGAAGTGGTCGTTTCCGCGACCCCGGCCACGACGCCAACTTTGGCGATTCTCCAAGAATCCAACGGCGACGTGGTCGTGACCTTCGGCGGCACCCTGCAATCAGCGTCCAGCCTCAACGGACCCTTTGAAGCAGTTCCGGGCAATCCGCAGGGAACCTACCGAGTTCCCGCCGCCAATCAGACCAGCGCCCAATTCTTCCGCGCCCAGTAATATGGAGTGCGGTAGCGAAGCCTGCGAAGCTACCGCTTTCCCATTATCGCCTGGGAGCGCTGGCGTCTCGCCGGCGTGTATTTCCTCCCCCTCCCTTCTTCGTACCGTAGCCGGCGAGACGCCGGCGCTCCCAGTAGTGCGACGTTCCGCCGACCCGTCGTGTCCCCCCAATTCCGACCTCTCAGCTCTCAGCTCTCAGCTCTCAGCTTCCCCACCCCCCTCCCCTGCGATACCGTTTCGAGGTGCGGCGTCTCACCCTGTTTCTCCTGGGCTGGATCAGTTTCTCGGCAGCGGCCCAAACCCCACTGGGATACTACCGGTTCCCCACCCTCCACGGGACCAATGTGGTCTTCACGTCCGAGGGCGATCTGTGGCGGGTGAGCACTCAAGGCGGGGCCGCCCAACGCCTGACCTCGCATCCCGGCACCGAACAGGACGCGGTCTTTTCTCCCGACGGAACCACGCTCGCCTTTGTCGCCGAATACGAAGGTCCCAACGAGGTGTACACGATGCCCGCCGCCGGCGGTCTGCCCACGCGCCACACCTTTGACGGCAGCGAACCCTCCATCGCGAGTTGGACGCCCGATCAGCAAATCCTCTTCCGCACCACCAAGCATTCCACTCTGCCCAATTCCCAGTTGGTCCGGCTGAATCCGCAGACCGGCGTTCGGGAACTGTTGCCTCTGGCCCAGGCGGCCGAAGGCGTGATGGCCGACGACAACCAAACGCTGTTCTTCACCCGCCTGCCCAAACAAAGTAGCAGCACGAAACGGTATCAGGGTGGCTGGATTGAGAATCTGTGGCGGTTCCCCTTGAACGGACCTGAGGCGGTCCCGCTGACCACCGATTTCCAAGGAACCAGTCGCAACCCAATGTGGTGGCAGGGTCGGATCTACTTCATCAGCGATCGCGACGGCACGATGAACCTGTGGTCGATGAACCCCGAAGGCGCCGATCTCCGACAACTCACCCGCCACACCGCGTTCGATCTCCAAACTGCCAACCTGCAAGGCGGCCGAATCGTCTACGCTCGCGCCGGGGATATCCATCTGTACGACCTCGCGACCGGAACCGATACCCGACTCAACATCACGCTGGTGTCCGATTTCGATCAGACCCGGGAACGCTGGGTCAAACGGCCCCTCGACTTCCTCACCTCCGCCCACATTTCCCCCACCGGGGACCGTTTGGCGCTCACCGCCCGCGGACAAGTCTTCGTGGCGCCGCTCGAACTGGGACGTCTCGTAGAAGTACCGCGCCGCAGTGGCGTCCGTTACCGCGATGCTCAATTTCTTCCCGGCGGCACCAATCTGCTGACGCAATCCGACGAATCCCAGGAACTCGAATTCTGGACGCTCCCCGCCAACGGCGTTGGCGCCGCCCAGCAAATCACCACCAACGGCACAGTGTTCCGATTTCCCGCGCAACCGTCTCCGGACGGACTCCGCGTGGCCTGGGGCGACAAGGATCGGAAGTTTTGGATGCTCGAACTGGCCACCGGCGTGACCACCCTGATCGCCGAGAATGGCAACGACGAGATCAACGACTTCGCGTGGTCACCCGACTCGCGCTGGCTCGCCTACGTCGCCGCCGCCACCAACGATTTCCCCCGGATCCACCTCTGCGAAGTCGCCACCGGCAAGTCGACTGCCGTCACCAGTGACCGCTTGGACAGTTATTCGCCCGCGTGGTCGCCGGATGGAAAGCGGCTGTATTTCCTCAGCGACCGTCAGCTCCGTTCGCTGGTGGGTAGTCCCTGGGGACCGCGGCAGCCCGATCCCTTCTTCACCGAGACCACCCTGATCTTTGCCCTCGCACTACAACGCGATCTGGAATGGCCGTTCCGCAGTCCCAACGAACTCACCTCCGAGAAGCCGAAGAAGGAGGAAAAGCCCAAGGACGAGAAAACCAAGGATGAACCCGCCAAGGAACCGGCTCCGGAAGGGGCCGCCAAGGACACCGGCAAGACCGACGAGAAACCCAAGCCGGAGTCCGAGAAGCCGAAGGTGGATCCGGTGGTCATCGAGCTCGCCGGAATCGAAACGCGCCTGTTCGAAGTTCCGGTTCCTGCGGGGAATTACCGTCAGCTGTCCGTCACCCGCAAGCATCTCTTCTGGATCGCGACCGACACCGGTTTCGACGCCAAGTCCCAATTGCGTCAGATCGAGATTTCCCGAGACAATCCCAAGCCCAAAACGGTGGTGGAAGATCTGACCGGCTACGAATTCTCCGGCGACGGAAAAAAGATCCTAATCCGCAAAGGTGACAACTTCTATGTGATCGCCAGCGACGCCGGGGCCAACGCCAAGCTCGAGGACAAGTTCAACCTCGACGGCTGGACCTTCGCCCTGGTTCCCCAGGAGGAATGGCGCCAAATCTTCGTCGAGTCGTGGCGCATGATGCGCGACTACTTCTACGACCGAAATCTCCACCGCCTCGATTGGCCCGCGCTGCGCGACAAATATCTCCCGCTGGTGAACCGCGTCAGCGATCGGGCTGAACTCAGCGAAGTGATCGCCGAGATGGTGGCGGAGCTTTCCACGCTGCACGTCTTCGTTCGCTACGGTGATGAACGCGACGGTCCCGACCAGGTTAAACCGGCATCCCTAGGCGGACGCCTCACACCCGACCCGGCAGCCGGCGGCTGGCGGGTGAACTCCATTTTCCAGAGCGATCCCAATTACCCGGAGACACTGTCGCCGCTTCATCGGCCCTCGGTGAACCTACAGGTCGGCGACGTCATCACTCGCTTCAACGGCCGCGCCACCACCAACCTGCCCCACCTGGATTCCTTGCTGCGCAATCAGGCCGGACGCCAAGTCCTGCTCGAAGTGAAGGACGGCGGCACCAACGCGCCCCGAGAGGTGATCGTCAAACCCATCACCGCCGATCAGGAAGCCGACCTCCGCTACGACGACTGGGAATACACTCGGCGCAAGCGGGTCGAAACGGAGGGCAAAGGTCAGATCGGCTATGTGCATCTCCGGGCGATGGGCACCGAGAACATCGCGGAATGGGCGCGCGATTTTTATCCGGTCTTCAACCGCCAGGGTCTGATCATCGACGTTCGCAACAATCGCGGCGGCAACATCGACTCCTGGATCCTCGGCAAGCTCCTCCGCAAAGCCTGGTTCTACTGGCAACCGCGCGTGGGCAATCCGACCTGGAACATGCAGTACGCCTTCCGCGGCCATCTCGTGGTGTTGTGCAATGAACGCACCGCCAGCGATGGCGAAGCGTTTGCCGAAGGCTTCAAACGATTGGGTTTGGGCAAAGTCATCGGCACCCGCACCTGGGGCGGCGAAATCTGGCTGAGCGCCCGCCGCTGGCTGGTGGACAGCGGTATGGCCTCAGCCGCAGAACTCGGGGTCTACGGACCCGAAGGTCAGTGGCTCATCGAAGGCCACGGCGTGGATCCCGACCTCGTGGTGGACAACCTCCCGCACGCCACCTTCCTGGGCCAAGACTCCCAGTTGGAGGCTGCCCTCAAGCACCTTCAGGAACTCATCGCGCGCGACCCGCGTCCCGTGCCGCCCCGCCCGAGTTATCCCGACAAACGATTCCCGAAGTAACCTGTCCCCGTAGCCGCAGACGGAAGGACGCGAATGCGGATGAATCTGGAAAGCCGGAAAACAGGAAAACGACGGTGAATCGCCCGCAGAGGGCACGGAGTCAGAATGGGAATCAGAAATCACTCGAATCCCAGAGCACTTACCTCGGATCCATGATCGCCCCCGGTAGGGTGAGGCCGCTTCCCGCTTACCGCTTCTCGCCTTGCCTCTCAGCTCTCAGCTCTCAGCTTCCCCCCCGGTGGGGCGACGCTCCGCGGAGCCGTACGCTCGTGGACTCCCCACCCGTCATTTCGCCGAAACGCGCCCGGCTCGGGCAAAGCCTCCCCCTACCGGCATTTGTCTCTCAACTCTCAACTCTCAACTGGTCTTTCTCTCAGCTCTCAGCTTCTCCATTCACTGCTGAAGCAGCTCCAACTTGACCCGCTCACTCCCTCGTTGAACCACCACCGGAATCAGCTCTCCCGGCCGGTGCCGCTGCAACAAGTCGCCGATCAATTGCCCCTCGGTCCGAGGCTGCGCCTGTCCCTCCACTTCAACAATCACGTCGTTCTTTCGAAAGCCCGCTTTCTTGGCGACGGCATGCTGACCGTATTCGCCGACATGTTCCGCCCGCAGACCCAGCGTCTGGGGCGAAAGCCCGAACTGCTGACGTTCCGCCTCGGTCAACTCCACGAGTTTCAGTCCACCCAGCGCCATCGCCCTCATTCCCCAGGTGCCAACCCTTCTCGAGATATCCGAACGACTGCGCCAACCGGCCGGCAGCTCAAAAGTCAGGACCTTCTCCTGACCGTCCCGGCGAATCACCCACTCCACAGTCCCCGCCTCCGGAGCTCCGTGCAGAACCCAGCTCAAATCAGCCTGCGAAAGAATTCGCTGCCCCGCCCCGCGAATCAATTCGTCGCCCGGTCGCAGGCCGCCGCGCGCCGCAATTGAATCCGGGGCCACTGCTTCCACGCGCGCCCGTTCGCCGGACACCAGCTTCAGTCCAATGGTCTCCGGCGGGGGTTGCGGGAAAATCCACGGTGCCGGAATCGCTTCGCCCCGTTCTCGAAATGTCGCGCGGAAGGCGTCTCCAATCTGATGACAATGCACGCAGCTCGGCACCACCTTGCCCTGCCAGTCCAGTTCCGCCCGGTACTTGCCCGTCAGCGTTGGCAGGTCAATCGGCGTCCGGTACGCCACTGGCGGAGCCTGCTTTCCGAGCAGCGTCGCCCGGTTGGCCGGATACCCTTGATGCACTTCCAAGGCGCCTTCCAGGGTTTGGCGGAAACTGTCCACACTGCGGTCCTGGGCATTCTTCTGATGCGCCCACGATCCAAACCGCGCGTAAAGCGTCCCGTCCCCGTTGAAAATCAGCGTGGAGAAGGAGAGGTCGAAATCGAACTGAAAGCGGGTGAGATCCAGGGTGTTGGCGTTAATCACCCGAACGCAGACAAAGCGGTCGAGCAGCGGTCCCAGGTCCGAGGCCCGATCGATCACCCGACCGTCCAATCCGCCGCAGGCGAGGCAGGGCACGCAGCGCAGCACCACCAGCAGCGGTTTGCCGGATTCCTTGGCTTCGCGAAATCCGCGGACCACGTCGTTGTAGATCCAGCGGGAATCCTGGGCCATCGCGGCCTGATCGTTCCGGACCGCGCCCTCGCGATCCTTCACGGTTTCAGCCTGAATGAAACCAGCCAACCCCGCCACGGCCACGAGCAGGCAAAACTCCGGGAAACGCATAAACCCGTTCTGCCCCGACCCAGGTCAGGACGCAACCCTGGCGGACCAAGTTTGGCCAATTTTGGTTGAGTCATGTTCCGCGGCTCCGATCACACTGCCGCCGACATGAGACGTTGCCTCGTCCCCTTCCGGACCGGGGTAGCCATCGTCATCGTGCTGATTGCAGCATGTCTCTCCGCCACGTCCGCCCGGGCCCAAGCCAACCCTCCCCCGGCTCCGCTGACCGATCTCTCGTTCCACAACTTCTTTTCCGCCGGCTGGAACGAACCGTTTGCCCGACGCCAGCGGACCAACGGCGCGCCGGATCTGACCCTGCTGCGAGTCCAAGGCAACCTGCTGCTCCGAGCCGCCCGCACCGATTACTCGTTTGAGAAAGCCACGGACACGAGTTCCCGGGAGCGCACCCAATTCGTCAGCCAGCTTGTCGAATACAGTTTCAATCGGCGTCTGATGTTGGCGGCCCTGGCCAACTACCAGTGGATTCTCGACAAGGACGGAGACAGTCGCCGGGGAGTTTCCTACGGCGGCTTTGCCCGACTCCAACTGGTGGACCTCCCCCAAATGTCCTACGCCTTCAATATCCGCGCCGTGGCTCCCCGCGAAGGGATCGGCGAAACCCAGACCCCGCTGGGATTTGCGCTGGCCGGATGGCACGATCTCACGCCCTTCTCCCTGCCCCGGGTGGGCCTCTACTGGCACGTCCAGGAAGAGACGTATCTCGGCCCCCACGCCCCGGGCGCGCGGCAGAACCAGCTGACCTATGGCTTGGATCTGGCGAAAACCTGGACGTCGCCCAACAGCACATTCGGAAACCTGACGACCTTTCTGGAGAACTACGCCCGCACGGAGCTGGACGGAAAAAACGAAGGACAGTCCTACCTCACCCTGACCCCTGGCATCCGCTTCAACTACCATCGGCGGCATGCGTTTATCGCCGGGGTGGACTTCCCGGTGACCGACCCCAAACCGTTCGAGCGGGTGTACCGGTTTTCCTACATCTTCTCCTTCTGAGGCGGGTGCCCGCTGGTTTCTCCCGATTTCCCGCGTGCTTTCCCGCCGGTTCCCGCTACAACCGGCGCCCGGTTTGCCCATGAGTTCAACGCTTGCCAATTGGCCCGGCGTCATTCGCCGTTACGCCGCCTTCCTGCCTGTCACCCCGGAAACGCCGGTGGTGACCCTGTTGGAGGGCAACACTCCCCTGATCCCGGTGCCCAACTTCGTGGCGGCCATCGGCGGTAACTTCGACCTGCGCCTCAAGTACGAGGCCATGAACCCCACGTGTTCCTTCAAGGACCGCGGGATGACCATGGCCATCACCAAGGCCAAGGAACGCGGCGCGAAAATCGTCGTGTGCGCCAGCACCGGCAACACCAGCGCCAGCGCCGCCGCCTACGCCGCCCGCGCCGGACTCAAATGCGTCGTGCTGCTGCCCAAGGGCAAAATCGCCCAAGGCAAACTCTCCCAGGCGCTGCTCTACGGAGCCGTCACGGTCAGCATCGAAGGCAACTTCGACGAAGCGCTGCAGATTGTTCGCGAACTGGGCGAAACCGGCCTGGTCGAGGTCGTGAACTCGGTGAACCCCGTTCGCATCGAAGGTCAGAAGACCGCCGCCTTCGAAATCTGCGATTCCCTCGGCGACGCGCCCGACTTCCATTACCTCCCGGTCGGCAATGCCGGCAACATCACCGCCTACTGGAAGGGCTTCAAAGAATACCACGCCGCCGGCCTCTCCGACACGTTGCCGCGGCTCATGGGTTGGCAGGCCGCCGGCGCGGCGCCCCTGGTCCTCGGACATCCGGTCGAACATCCCGAAACCGTGGCCACCGCCATCCGGATCGGCAATCCCGCCAGCTGGCACGGCGCCATCAACGCCGCCCAGGAATCCCAAGGCGCCATCCGCAGCGTCACCGATGAGGAAATTCTGGCCGCCTACAAACTGCTGGCCCGCACCGAAGGCCTGATGGTCGAACCCGCCTGCGCCGCCCCGCTGGCCGGCTTGATCAAGTCCGTCGCCGCCGGCGAAATCCCGGAAGGCTCGCTCGTCACCGCCACGATGACCGGCCACGGATTGAAGGATCCCGACACCGCCATCCGCGTCGCGGGATTCGAACCCATCGTCACCGCCGCCACTCAGGAGGCCGTGCGCGCCGCGATCGGCATTTAGCTGGAAGAAACCGACAGGGCCGGCCGGGAACCAAAGGCCAAGGCCCGCAACTGGGTTCGGTATCGCTCCACGTCCAGATTCGGCCCGATCAACACCACCACCGGATCCGGATTCCAAGTGCCGGAGAACTCTTCGATCAGATGGTGTCCCCACACGGTCTGGAAGAGGTGCAGCTTGTCCGGCGATCGGACGAAGCGCAGGAATCCCTTCGCCCGAACTACTTCCCGGCCATCCAGTCCGCTGAGGAACGCCTCGAACCGACTGCGCTCCACCGGCACCGGCACCCGCCACGTCAGACTCCGATAGCTCGTGTGTAAATGCGGTTCCGCCGGGGCATCTGTCGACTCCGTGGAATCCGTCGCCACCGCCTGCGCCGCCGGACGCGCCAGCAGCGGACCCAACTCCGGCAAGCCAAACGGAAGCTTCACCAAATCGGCGCCGGGATTCAGCCGCTTCAGTTCCGTCATAACGAAGTCCACCTGATCCGCCGTGATTCGGTCGCACTTCGAAAGGGCCAGGACATGCGCGTACTGAATCTGCTTCCGCGCCAGCACCCGTTCCCCAGGACCACCCGCTGGTCGGGCATACCACGCCGCGTCCACAACGGTGACCACCGCCTGCAAGCGGACGTGCGGCAACAGATCAACATCGGTCAGCACATCAATGACGTTGTCCGGATCCGCCAGACCACTCGTCTCCACGACGAGATAGTCACACTGACCTTCCTTCACGAGCCGTTCGATTGCGTTGGGCAGTTCGTTGTCCGGAGCGCAACACACGCAACCGCCCGCCACCTGCTGCAACGGCAGTCCGGGCCGTTGGATCAACTGGGAATCCACACTCTCCGCCCCGAACTCGTTCATGACCACGCCGAGCCGCCGACCCGTGGCCGGAGACTCGGAAAGCCAACGGAGCAGTAGGGTCGTCTTCCCGGCTCCGAGAAAGCCGGTCAGCAGGATGACGGGTAAAGGTTCCATTCGGCGGTCGGGATGTACCGGTCCGGTCCGTCGTTGGCAACCCACCAACCACCCCCAGCAGGAATCTCAAGCCCCGCGGCCGCCAGATTTCCCGCGCCTGTTCCGCGGTTCTGCGCTAATCTTTCCGACATTGCTATGAGCCAATCCGCCGCTCCCGGTCGCCTCGGAGGTACGCCCCTGGTCTTGGGGATTCTGATTCTTGTGGGAGCCATGGCCGGCGGGGCCTGGTGGTGGTCAGGGCAAAGCGGCCGGGGCGGCGACGCCAACGCCGCGTTCGCCAATGCGATGGCCACCGGAGGAACCCTGTACGAACGCGGGGATGCCTCCAAATCGATCGAAGCCTTTCAACGCGCCTTGGTCCTCAATCCGGCCAATCCGGATGTTCACCTGAACCTCGCCAACGCCCACCTCCGCGCCGGTCAACCCACGCAATCCGAAGGCCACGCCCGGGAAGTTCTCCGTTACGAACCCGGCAATGCCGCCGCCGCTTACGTGCTCGGCTGCGCCTTACTTCGTCAGAACCAGTATTCCAACGCGGTCCAGTCCCTCACCGAAGCCAAGAACGTCGATCCCACCGAAAACCCAGTGAGCTTCCAACTGGGCCGGGCCTATCTGGGCTGGGGCAAATATGAGGATGCCGCCGCGCAGTTTCAGGAAGTGATCCAGTTCGAAACGAATCACACCTCCGCCCATTACCTGCTCAGTCAGGCGCTGCTCCGCCTGGGTCAACGCGACGCCGCCCAACAAGCCCTCCAGGAACATCAGCGCATCAACACCGGCAAGGTCGGCGGCGCCGATGATCCCACCCTCTTCGAACGTTCCAAATACACCGCCATCCGGGTGCCCTTCTCGCTGGAACAACCCACCGAACAAGGCGTTCCGGTGAAGTTTGTCGACGCCACGGCGCAGGCCTTCGGAGCCGAGGCCAGTTCGCTCCAAGGACCCATCGGTCTGCTCGACATCAATCGACGCGGCTGGAACGACCTGCTCCTAGTGGGACCGGAAGGCGCCCAGGTGCTCTGGAATTCCAACGGCGTCTTCACGTCGATGAGTCCGCCCCTGCCTCTGGGCGACACGAACGCGCCGCGACAGATCCTCATCGGCGATTTGCAGAACGACCGCTTCGAAGATGCCGTCCTGATCTCGCCCGCCGGCCTGACCGTTCTGCGCTTCGCCACCAACGGCAATTTCACCGATGCCACGCCCTTTTCCGGACTCGCCCAAGCCAAAGCCGCCGGAGTCGCCGGCGCCCTCGCCGACCTCGATTTCACCGGCAAGCTGGGCCTGCTGCTCAGCACGCCCAACGGAACCTTCCGCAGCTTCACCAACCTGGGTTCAGGACTGTTCCGCGAACGCAAGTCCGCCGGTCCCGGACCCGATCCACTCGCCATCACCGACGTCACGCAAATCACCGTGGACGACCTCACCAACGACGATCTGCCCGACGTGCTGCTCACCCGAAGCAACCTGCCGCCGTTCCTGCTGATCAATCAACGCGGCGGCGGCCTGAGCACAACCAACCAACCCGCCGGCTGGTCCCCCGCCCGCGCCGTGGCCACAGGAGACTTCAACAACGACCTGCGCGCGGACGTCGCCCTGGTCACGCCGAGTGCCGTCGAGATTCACTTCAGCACCCTGCGGGAACCGCGCCGATTGCCCGCCCGGGGAAATCAGATCCAGCGGGTCCGTGCCGTGGACTATGACAACGACGGCTGGCTCGATGTGGTGGCCTGGGGTCGCGACGGACTCTGGGTCTGGCGCAATCGAGGCAGCGCCGGATTCCATTTCGTCACGACCGAACTCGGACTTGATCCTCTCAAGTCATCCGCCATTTCCGATCTGGCCGTCGCCGACTTCGATCAGGACGGAGACCTGGATCTGATTGCCGCCAACGAAGCCGGCGGACTGCGCTTCCTGCGCAATGACGGCGGCAATGCCAATGGACTGTTGAAGCTCCGCCTTCTGGGCAATCGCTCCAACGCCAGCGCACTGGGCGTGAAGATCGAACTGGCCTCCGGCGGCTGGCACACAATCCGGACCGTTCAGCAACTGCCCGTGGAAATTGGTGTAGGCCAACGCAAGCAACTAGACCTGGTCAGCACCCGCTGGTTCGACACCAAGCTGGACACCACCGAAGTGGTTCCGGATTCGAAGGAGGCCCTGACCATCTTTGAGTTGGTGATGCCCACCGGTTCCTGTCCCTACCTCTACGCTTGGGACGGCACGGAATTCCGGTTCATCACGGATCTGCTGGGCGCCGCCCCGGTGGGACTGCCGGTGGCTCCCGGTCGTTACATTGAAGCCGATCCCGAGGAATGGGCGTGGGTTGGAAACAGCCGCACCTTCCCGGCGAAAAGCGGCGAACACGTCTTGGAGATCACCGAGGAACTGCGCGAGATCCTGTATCTCGATCAAGCCCGCCTCGTCGCTGTGGATCATCCCGCCGACACCGAGATTCACCCGACCAGCAAGCTGGTTCCCGGACGTCCCTTCCCGCCCCACCGCCTACTCCAAGTCGGCGGACGCATTCCGCTGCGCCAGGCGCAACTCGAAGCCAACGGCGTCACCCGCGACGTGACCACATCCCTCCGCGACAACGACGGCACCAAGGTGTCGCCGCCCCAATTGCGCGGATCCCACTATCGCGGCCTCGCCGAACCCTACAGCGTCGTTTTGGACTTCGGTCCTCTGCCGAAGGACGGACCCCTGATGCTGGCCTTGAGTGGGTGGCTGCGGTTCGGCGGCGGCATGGCGAACATCGCCGGATCGCATCAGCCCGAGTTCCCCTTCCCCTTCCCGGTGCTGGAAGCGGAAACTGCCCAAGGCTGGCAGAAGCTGAACCTCACCGTCGGCGCTCCGGCGGGAAAAACGAAAACCATTTTGGTCGATCTGACGGGTCAGCTTCCCCCGGACACCCGTCGCCTCCGCTTAACCCAGGCGTTTGAAATCCACTGGGACCGCGCCGCGCTCTTCACCCAAGTCGCGCCCGCCGTAGAACAGGAACTACCCCTGACCCAATCCGAGCTGCGGTGGCGGGGCTACAGCGAGTTCGCCAACCTGCTATGGACGGAGCCGCTAAGCCCGATCTACTCCCAAGTGCGTTCCAATCCGCCCTGGCGAATCACGCCTTCCGGCTGGGCCACCCGCTACGGCTCCGTGGACGAACTGATCACCCAAGCCGACGACGGTCTGGCCATCATCGCCGGTGGCGACGCCCTGAGTCTGAAGTTTGCCGCCCGCCCGTCGCCACCGCCAGCGGGTCAGGAACGCGACTACTTCCTGTTCACCATCGGCTGGGACAAGGACGCCGACTACCACGTGGCCGCCGGCACGACCATCACCCCGCTCCCCTGGCGCGGCATGGACGACCAGCGCCACGGAATCGAGCTGCGCCCCGCCTTCCCCAGCGACGTCCTGCACGAGCGCTACAACACCCGCTGGGTCGGCCCCCTCACCTACGCCCGCAAGCCCTAAGACTAGCTGAGAGCTGAGAGCTGAGAGCTGAGAGCTGAGAGAACGGAACTCCCGCGGTAGCCGCCGACGGCAGGAGGCGCCATCTAATCCCCCACGCGCCCCACTTCCAGATGCCCCTGCCCCCGGTAGGGCGAAGTTCCCACTGAGCCGCACCCGCTTCCCCCTTCCTTCCCGCTTACCGCTTCGCTGCTTCATCTCTCAACTCTCAACCTTCAACTCTCAACTGTTTTCCCCCTACCTTTTCCCCCAATCCCGCAGGGATTAATCTGGAACACAGGAAAACAGGAAAAAGACGGTGAACCTCCCGCAGAAGGGCGGAGGCGCGGAGAAGCACCGGAATCCTTACCGCTTACCGGTTTTACCTCTCAGCTCTCAGCTCTCAGCTCTCAGCTACTTCATTGATCCCCTTCCCGCTTCCCGCTTCCCTGCATTACCTCTCAACTCTCAACCTTCAACTCTCAACTCCACCCGCAGTCTCTCGTCAGAATTAAGGACCCCTTCGCTCGTTTGTCGGACGATTGGTAATCGTCCGACAGCCTGTTTTTACAACTCTATGAGGGAAGCCCGTTTACAACTTTTGAAAGCTGCGGTACGAATAATCGTCCGACAGAGGCCCTGTCGGTGAATCAACTGTTCGGCCACTCGATTCCCGCAATGCTCTCCACCACCAAAAAATTGTTGGGGCATTTCCGACGCTATTGGATTACGCCGACATCAGTGTGGCTGCGGCAGCGGAGGGAGTGGGTTGAGGTACGTCGCGACGAGATCGCAGCTTTGAAGTTTCGTAATGTTAGCTGGGTTGTCGTGCGCTATTATGACGGAAGGCGAGTTATCGTTAATCTTTATCGACTCTCGAATCCAGCCTACGACGCTGTATGCCGTTCACTTCGTGACGCGATGCGCCAAAACGAAAGGACGAGAGGTTTGTGGGAAGGTGCGAGGATTTTGAAGCATTATGATTAGGGGCCGAACAAGATCGCTCCACCCGAACCGCCGCTGCCCGTTTCGAGATTGGTCGGGCCGGTTCATCGGACGCTGGATTCGCTGCCAGTGCCCGGTTCCGGCGGCGGTCGGTGAGCTCAATCGTTAGCCATCATCGCGCATGTGGGGAGCACTCCAACATCCAAGACACGCCGAGTGGTATGAGGAGTTCCACGCCAAGAGACATTCGCACGACGAAGATTGGCTGCCGATGGCACGCGCTGTCCGA
>JAFLEF010000077.1 GCA_017309115.1 Verrucomicrobiota bacterium
GCTTCCGGCTGCTCTCCACCCCGCCTTGCGGCGACGCAGTTGCCTTCAGCTACACGACGCCCTGTCGACGTCGTACTCAGTCTTTCACTGGTTAGTCTCATCAGTTTCACAAACGCACGTAGGGCGACGCTTCGCGGAGCCGCTCGCGTATGGACTTCGTACGCGCCCTTTCGCCGGGACGCGAACGGCTCGGCGGAGCCTCGCCCTACCGGAGCGCTGGCGTCTCGCCGGCGTGTTTTGTATTCCTTCCCACTTCCTGACCCGGGCCGGCGAGACGCCAGCGCCCCCATTCGACCACGCCTAACCTTTCCTTCGCCCTTACCCCTTGCCCCTTACCTGCCCTCCCCCTGGGACGTTCTCAATGCCGGTGTCCCTTCGACGCTGACCACCAAAGGCCGCGTTCCTTCGCTCCACTCGGAAGCGCGGGGACGGCCCAGCGGTCCACCCTACCCCCATGTCATTCGCCGAGCGCCTTTAGGCCATTTCGGGCATCGGCATTTTGGGGATCCACCGCCAGGGCCAATCGGAACAACTTCACTGCCTCGGCACGCTGACCCTGCTGAGCTCGGATGGTCCCCAGGGTCCCCAACGCCAGGGCATCGCGCGGATCCAAGCGCACCGCTTCACTCAGGTGGCCCGCAGCCTCCGGGATCCGGCCCGCCTCCAGTTCGAGGAATCCCAGATTGCCGTGAGCCCGGGCATGATTCGGATTGAGTTCCAGGGTCCTTCGAAACGCCGCGGCCGCTTCCGCCCGCTTGTTTTGCAGACGACAAATCAAGCCCCAGTAGTAATGCGCCTCGTCCAGATTCGGCGCGACCCGGACGGCGTGTTTAAAGAACGCCTGCGCCTCGGGGATTCGCTGCTGGGCCAGCCGCGCCCGACCCAAATTCACCAGGGCCATACCATCGTTGGGATCCATCCGCAGACGCGCCTCATTGTAGGCGATGGTGTCGGCGGCAATCCGCTGCACCAGCGCCTGCTGGAATCGGGCCGAACCCTCCGCTGA
This sequence comes from Verrucomicrobiota bacterium, assembly GCA_017309115.1. Lineage (GTDB taxonomy): Bacteria > Verrucomicrobiota > Verrucomicrobiia > Limisphaerales > UBA9464 > UBA9464. Next base: position 1,007 of record JAFLEF010000077.1, read on the forward strand.
CCTAGGCAACAGCTGGAGCCACAGCTCCGCCATTTCATCCGTGGTGTTCGGACCGTACCGCACCTGACGCGGCGGCGAAAACGGGTTGCGCACGTTGTTGGTCGAATTGTCGAACTGCAGCGACATCGTGATTTTGGTCCCGGCCGGCAACCGAACCGGCTCCCGAAAGCGGTAGGCTCCCTGCCAGTTGAAATCCCAATCCGGAATGAGCAGCAATGGTTCGACCCGACCATCGGGCAACACCGCCTTTCCTTCGATCCTCCGACCCAAATAGTGCGTGTGCGGCAACACGCCGAGCAGATCCGCCTCGGCCGGCAGTACAAACTCATCCCGAACGACCACGTTGGTGCGGCCCGGCGGCAGATCGATTGCGAAGGTGCCCAGTCCTAGTTTGATGGGCTGGTTGGTCGGCGGTTGATCGGTGAAGTACAACCCGAGTTCCGGCTGAAATGGCTCCGGCTTCCCCGTCGTCTGCAAATGCACCTGCAAGACCAGGTCGGTATCGGGTTCGAGAGTCCACGCCAGCCCCGGCGGATTCTGCGCCGGGGCCGCGCCCGGCTGCCAACTGGCGAAATGTCCGCTGGGCGGCCGAATCACGGCGGGCAAATCCATTCCGGGAAACCCAATCTCAGGATCCAAGGCATCACGTCGACGGCCTTCACCGGCCTGATCCACGCGCACAAAGGCGTGGTGCGCCGCGCGGGAATGCGGACGTAGTTCCCACGCCCGAATGTAACGACGTTCCTTCAGATTCAGCGGCAGCACAAAGTTCCGGTACACATCCCGCCCCTCGGCGGGAACGGTGTAAACCTCCGGCAACTTAACGATGAGGTCCGGCGGTCCGAGTTGCCACTCCGACGAAAACGTCGGCACGGGCGGGCCCTGAGCGGGATCACCCGCAAGGGCTCCGGTATCGGCCCAGCGGCGGAACAGGGCGATCTCGGCGTCGGTCAGGCGCCGCTCATCCACAAACGGATGAGGACCTGCTGCCGGCAGCCACGGCGGCATGAACCGCCGGGCAGTGACATCAGCCAAGTCCGACGCGCGCTTGGCTGCGTCAGCATAGGTCAACAACGGGAAAGGCCCCGCCCCACCCGACCGATGGCACGGAGCGCAGTGCTGATAGAGGATTGGGGCGATGTCCCGGTGAAAGGTGACGGGGGAATCGGCTCCGAAGCCGCTCCACCCGACAAGCCCCAGAAGCAAACTCAGCAACACTCTCATGGCCGGCGTTGAATGCGGCAGCCGGCGGGCTTGGTTTGGATTCCGGCCGGCTGACCCGACTTCACGAACTCAGCCAGCGCTTCGGCGAGATCATGACGTTGCGGCGCGGGCTTTCCCTGACCCAGCCCAGCATACTGGTCATTCACCCGACCGCGGTAGATCAGTTTGCCGTCCGGAGTGAGGACCACCAATTCCGGAGTCACGGTCACCCCCAGTTGATCCGCCAAGGCTTGATTGGGGTCGAGTCCAGCAGCTCCGGACACTCCGGCTTCGGCCCGCTGCTGCCGCACGCCCTCGGCCGTCTCAGTAAAATTGGAATAGACCGCCACAAACTGGATTCCCTGGGACTGGTACTCCCGGGCGAGCCGGTCTAATTCGGGAAGCACCCGATTCGCAATCGGGCACTCGGTTCCCAGAAACTGGAATACCACCGCCCGAGTTTTGGGAGCGGGCCGAAACACCTGGCGAACTTCATTCGTCGTCAGAGGCGTCAATTCCCATTGGAGGGATGCGGTTGGCGCAGCCGAGGCGACCCATCCCGACAGCATCAGGCCCAGCCAAGCCAGACCGATACAGGAATTGAAGCGGTGGATCATCCAGCCCGAACAAGCGGAAAGTTGGCCCAAACGTCAAGCCGCCGGTCCCGTTCGGGCAGGAAAAAGGGCGAAGACGCCATCGTCTTCGCCCACACCCTACTCCTAACTGTTGCCTACTCTATCTACACTACACACTAACTGCATGCTTACTGCCTCGCGGCCAATCGGCGGCGACGGGCGGTTGCTCCGGCAAGCAACGCCAACGCCAAGCCAGCCACTGCGGTTCCTGCTTCAGGAACCGGAGCGGACGTAGCAGCCACCAACGGATCTACGTTGCGGTAAATCACATAATGCGTATCGCTGGGAACGTTGTTCCCGAATCCATCGGCCGCGATGAACTTCGAGCCCGCGTCGATGTCGGGGATCATGCCCCAGGGGCTCGTTCCGTTCGCGACTTCAAAGGTCACCGGGTTCCACAGACCGGTTTCGATGGCTTCCATGACGGCCGCCAAGTTGGGCACATCGCCATTCGTTCCGGGGTTCGCCCCGGTCGCGATCGTGTACTCCCAAGTCGTCGCTCCGGAGTACAAGGTTGAGCTTCCAAAATTGAATTCGCCAATCCACGACTGCGGACCGCCATCATCCCAAGCGAGAACATAGAGATGCTGACCCGCCTCAAGCGAAACCGACCAGGTCTCGGGTTTGGACCAGTTGTAGCCGCCCGTGCTGCCGCTGCCGCCCTTTTCGTTGCGGCCGATGAAGGTCAGGTCTGAAGCATCGCTCAGACCGGTGTACAAACCGTAGTGGTTGTCCGCGGTCAACGTGGCCGTCCCCGACAACGTGTCCGCTGAAAGAGTCAACGCCGACAGCCCCAGCAGTCCGGCGATCCCGAGTTGTGTCATTTTCGTCATTTCAAGAGTCAGAATGCAGCCTCCGGGCCATCTCACTCCTGCGACAACTCGCAGAAACGGAGGGGTCAGTAACGGCGTCACCAATGGCGTGCAGTAGCCCTGCTAGCCCTGCTACCGCTTTCCCATTTTCCCAAGCGCCGGTGGAAGGGTGACGCGTCAGTTCCCGCTGCTGCCTCGCCCATGGGAAAGCGGTAAAAGGTCTAGCTCCCTTTCCAGTTTTCCTGTGTTCCAGATTCGTTCTCTCCCCCTCCGCGACCTCCGCGACCTCCGCGTACTCCGCGGGAGACGTTCCCCTGGCGGAGTGGTGACGCGTCAGTTCTTGCTGACGCCTCGCCCATGGGAAAGCAGAAGCTTGGCTACCGAACTCCATAAAAAAGGGCCGGGATTGCTCCCGGCCCTGGCTTCAATTCTGACTTCTGCTTCTTACGGTTGACGCAAACGGAAATACTCGGCCCCGCTGGCGAACGGCACAGTGACTGAATTCCCGGTCACACCCGGCACCGGGGTCCAAGCCGTCTGACCCAGTCCACCCGCCGATTCCAGAACGTATCCGGTGGTTCCCGCCGGCCAGGACAAGGTCAATCCGTTGGCTCCGGCGCTGAAGCTCAGCGCGGGCGGCGTCACCGTCGTGCTGATGCTGTAGAACCCGAGGTTGTCGACGCCCCAGTACCAGCTGTCCGTGCCGGCATAGGCAAAGCGCAGGCGAACGGTCTTCTGGTTGTCCGCCTGGGTGAGCCGGAACTTCTCCACCCGCTTGGACTCCGTGCGGTTGTCATCCACTCGAGCCGAAAGATACGGCGCCAAAGCCGGAGAGATGGGAGCCGCAATGAAGGCACCATAGTTGCCGCCGACCGTCTCGCCGTTGTCGTTGGTGAAGACGGCCACGCCGCTGGACGGTTCGTTGAAGGTCAACTCCGCATCCACCACGCCATCGGTTTGCAGAATGTCATTGCGATCGAGGAGATAAACGATCGGAAGCCAGTTGGCCCCGCCGTCGATGGAATACTCCAAGGCGCCCATCGAATCCTGGTTCTGCTCGTAGAGGCTGTTGAACACGAGGTGCACGTCGGTCTTACCGGTGAGGTCGTAGTCGGGTGAGAAGGCATACAGAACCTGACTGGCGCCGTTGCGATAACCGGAGTTGCCAAAGAGCATGCGACCGTTGGCCAGATTGGTAATCACCTGATTGTTGATCACGTTCAACAAGTTTGGCGTCAACACGCGCTGGTAGTCAGTTTCCCAGCCGTCCGGATTCTCGGGATCGCTGTACGTCACGAATGAGCCGGTGAAGCGGCTGACATCCAGCACGAGCCAATTGGCGAACGAAGCCGAGTCCAGATTTCCCAGATCCAGATCAGGATTCAGCACCTCGGTGTAGCTCTTGAGTGTCCAGCCCGCAGGCACCTGACCTTCCGCGGTCGAATCGAACGTCTCCAGGACGATCGGGGCGGGCAACTGGATGTTCTCGTACTGCGCCACCGTGTACGTGCCAGTGACTTCCACGGTGTTGGCCGGGGAGGCGTCATCCTGGAAGGTCAGTACATATGTATGATTGGATAGCGGTGCCTGCAACGCCGTGCCGGTGTAACTGACCGTCGTGAGGCCCTCGACCGACTGCACGGCAGCCGGAACAGTTTGACCATCGATCTTGAGCACCACGCTCGAAACCACGACCTTCGACGATCCATTGGTGATGCTGGCCGAGAAGGACGCCAGCGGCGTGGTCCCGGTCGCACCATTGGCCGGGGAAACCGTGAGGAGACGAGGCTTCTCGGTCGGTGCCACCACGGAGAAAGCTTCGGAGGCAATGGTGTCGTAGCCATCGTTCACGAGGAACCACACCACGTAGTCGCCGGGAGCGGTAATGCCGCCGGTAAAGGTGATGGCTCCCTCGGCCACCCCAGTCGCTCCGGACTGCGTGCCATCGACATAGTTCCAGATGACGGACTGCGGATTGCCATCCGGAATCTCGCCGGCCGGATACACGCCGATCCAATCCTTGGCGTTGGCGGGACCGGAGCTGAAGGTCACCACAATGTTCTCCCCCGGGGCATAGATTCGCTTGTCAACGCGGGCCAGCGGGGTTCCCAACTCGACCACCCGGAAGGGCATCTCGGACAGGATGGTGTAACCATCGTTCTCCAGAAAGACTACCTTCCAATCGCCCGAGAAACTTAAGCCGGCGGGAAATTCCAGGACGCCCTCCTTCAATCCGGTCGTCCCGCCTCCTGCATCGGTATACCGCCACACGGTCGATGGCGGGCCGCCCGGCGTAGCATCAGACGGATAGATCCCCACCCAATCCTTGGGATTGCCGGGTCCGTTGAAGAACTGGACCGAAATGGGTTCGTCGATGAGGTAGGCGTCATGGGAGGTCAGGACCTTGGGAGACTGCGCCAGAGCTGACCCGCCCAGAGCCAGAGTTAGCGCTGCCGCGGCCAGACCCCGGCTGGCCGATCCCAGGAGGGAAGAAACAAGGGACAAGTTCATAGGAATTACTTGGGAATAGAGACTAGGGAGAAAAGGGATTCAAGGAGTGCATATCACGGGCGGGGCAGAATCCGTACCCCAGTGGACCCATTCACCAACGATGCGCTCACCCTCGGGCGTAGCCAGCGAGACCCAGCCAGAATCCTGGGGTCGCTTCACCAGACGAAGTGATTGGGCAGCCGTCCGGCTGATCTCTGGAGGCGTTCCGGCGGCCTGGGCGGACTGCAACTGCTGTTTCAACTCGGGAGCATACATCTCCAGATAGGCGATCACCCGAGTCGAGGCCGCCTCGGGTTGGCCATTGGTCGAGACCACCACCGCGCGCACTCCGTCCTCGGTAGAATCATTGATTCCCCGGATCGGCGGGATCAACCCCCGTTGCGCCACAAAGAGCTTTCCTTCGCTGAGGTCATAGAAATAGGCGCTCTCGGAAACGCCACTGCCCTGGCTTAGCCAGCGCCACGTTTGCAACCCGGCCAACGCCAAAAGAGCCACAGCCGCGACGATCTTGAGAAGGTTGGAACGGGCCGGAGTCATCGGTGCTTCGCCGGATCGAACCGCGCCGACCAGGCACACTCGTTGGTGTTGCAAGGAATGCGGCCAGCATTGAGCAACTGACCGGAACCGTCCGCAAAAGCGTAGTTCGATTTGCGATCATGGCGCACGGCTCCCTTGTCCCCCTGGGCCACCCGATTGAATCCGGCGCTTCGGGCGTCACCCGTTTCCTTCCAGATCCACCAGCGATCCCGCGGCCAGACACCATTCACATCGCTGTGCCCGTCCCCGAACAGGATCAATCGGGAAGGCGCCTCGATCTGGTTCCAACGACAGACATTGTCTTCGTAACCTCGCGGCCGACCGAACGGCGGCTGAAGTCCCCCAGCGGTCCAATGCACATTGACCGCCCCCAAGCCGCTCGGGATGTCGATCTCCGCCGGGACAAAGGCACCAATCAACGCGCGATTGCCGTTGCCTTTCTTCATCCCAGCAGCGCGGCCGGAGGAGTACACCTCTTCCCGTTCCGCTGGGCAGTCGTAGATCTTGGGATTCCTGCCCGCCGATACGAACAGGTAAGGACGCCAACTGACCTCACCCCCGGCGATCTGAGACTGAATGGGCGGCAGCCAGTCAGAGTTGTCCGAGGAGTAAAGATGCGTCGCCAGAGCCAACTGCCGGGCGTTGCTGAGGCAGGAGATCCCAACCGCCCGGCTCTTGGCCTTGGAAAGCGACGGGAGCAGCATGGACGCCAGCACGGCGATGATGGCAATCACCACCAACAGCTCAATCAAGGTAAAGGCCCGGGCTACGGGGGCGGCACCGACCGTCTTCCGTAGCGGAGTGGAGGTGGAACGAAGGTTCATCCGCAATTGAGCTACACCAATCTTGGCAAGTTCTGGTTAAACATTGTCCGGTCTGCGTCGGTCAGCCATTGCCTGAATTGGGGGCGAATTCCCCGGAAATCGTGGAATCGTTGTCACCCGTTTGTTGCGAGGCGACGAAGTAACATCGTTTTGCCCCGTCCCGACCGACCGGATTACCGCTTCAAATTCCCCAGCTTGCCCGACGCATCCCAACCCATCAGACTGTCCAAGCAGTGTCCAAGCAAATCAGCCCAGCCTCTGATTCGAAGGCCTCCCTCGCGTATTGGCGGCAGCGGGTGTACCGCAACTCCTACACCCGGGGTGGTCACCAATTCCGGGTCCGGGGTTGGTGCGTGAAGATCCAACTGGCGGGTCACCGGCAGACGTGGCGCCTCCAGGCGACGTCTCGCGAGGCCGCCGCCGCCGAGGCCCGAAAGCGGTTCCTGGCCGCTCGGGAACCGCTGAGTTCGTCCAACCCGGATCCCGACCAACGCCTCCGAATAGTCCGCCGACCACATCCCGCCCCGGGCGCTCCCCTGGGGGAACTCTCGCTCCATTGGTCCGGAGACGGTCCGGCCGATTATTACCCTCTGGGCACCGCCAATTCGGCGGTCGCCGGTCGCCGGGCCCGCCGTCTTCACGGACAACTAATCCAGGATCCGCTCAACACCCGCGCCCGGGTTCCCCGGGAACTCACCGTTGCGCTCGAATGGTGCAGCAATCCCGTGGTGTGGACCTACTTCACCTTCCATTCCCGACCCCATTCCGAAGCGGCCAACCCGTCGCCCGCCACCGGCCATCGGGGTCCGCGACGGGCCGTGGCCGTGGTGGAACCCGAATTGGGTGTGCGCCAGGCCCTGCTCCTGGCCCTAAATCAAAGTCCGGACTTTGCGGGCACGGCCGGCTTCGCCCACGCCTCCGAAGCCCTCGCCGGTCTGGAAGCCGGCCGATTCACCCTCGTGCTGATCAATCAATCCCTCGAAGGACTCTCCGGCGCTGGCTTCCTCGACCGCCTTCGCGTTATCGACCCGTCCCTTCCCGGCCTGATTTACACGACCTATCCCGACAGCGACCATCTCTTTGCCGCCACTCCCGGGGGAGCCAGCGGATATCTCCTCAAGCGTTCCCCGCCCGACCGATTCCTGGAACCGCTACTGCCGCTCAGCAATGACGAAGTCTTGGATCAATCCTCCCTCGCGTCCCGGGCCCGCTCCTGGTTCCAACGGGTGTTGGGCGCGCCCGCTCCCGACCGCTCGGCTGGGGAATTGTCCCGCCTCACCGGCCGCGAACTCGAGATCCTAGCCCTCCTGAGCAAGGGATTCGTTGATAAGGAAATCGCCCAGTCCCTCCGGATCAGCGTGTGGACCGTCCACGGGCACGCGAAGAACATTTACGAAAAGCTGGGGGTGCATTCCCGAACCGAGGCCGCAGTCAAATACCTGCAAAAGTAGCCGGTCTGCCGACCCCAACTTCCTCCCCCGAAAACGGGTTATTGAGTCGGCGGAAGTGCGCGATACCGTCACCGGCATGTCGGTTACTCCAGAGGCTGGACCCTCGATTGGTGAATCCATTCTGCCTACGGATCTGCCCGCGCGTTCGCTGGGATGGACCCTTCCGCAGCCATACTTCAACTCCCCGGAGATCTATCGGCTCGATGTGGAACGCCTTTGGCGGACCGGCTGGCTCTTCGCCGGACACAGCTGCGAGATTCCCCGGACGGGAGATTACTTCCTGGTGGAGGTGGACGTGGATTCCATCCTGGTGGTGCGCGGGGAGTCCGGTGCCATCCACGCGATGCACAATGTCTGCCGGCATCGGGGGTCCCTGATCTGTGACGAGCCCTGCGGTCACGTGGCCAAACTGGTCTGTCCGTATCATCAATGGGCCTACGGACTCGACGGACGCCTACTCGCCTGGCGCGGCATGCAGCCCGACGTGAAGAAGGAGGATTTCCCGCTCCTCGCCGTTCACGTCGAGGAAGTGGAAGGACTGATCTTCATCAGTCTCGCTGCCCGTCCCCTACCCTTCGACGCCGCCCGCGCCTGCTTTGGTCCGTTGGCCCGGCCGCAGGGATTTCGCCGCGCCAAGGTGGCCAAGTGCGTGGACTACGAGGTAAAAGCCAATTGGAAGGTGGTCTGGGAAAACAACCGCGAGTGCTACCACTGCAACGTCAATCATCCGCAGTACATCAAGGCTAACTTCGACCACTTCAACGCCGACGATACAACTCCGAAGATCCGGCAGGAGATGTCAACCGTCGTCCGGCGCAGTGAGGAGAAATGGTCGGCCGACGGGCTCGCCGCGACGCACACGGAAACCGGCATGACCCGTTTTCCCGACGCCGAACACGGAATCTGGTTCAGCGCCAATCGCACCCCCTTGGTGGATGGTTGGGTCAGCGAAACCATGGACGGCCGGCAGGTGGCCCCGCTGATGGGCGATTATCGCGACACCGACGTCGGCACCCTGCGCATGCGCGCCCTGCCCAACTTCTGGAATCACTCCAGCTGCGATCACGGCGTCAGCACCCGCCTGCTGCCCGCCGGACCGCAGCTCACCCGCATCCGGGTCTGGTGGCTCGTGGACGAAAAGGCGGAAGAAGGTCGCGACTACGAGCTCTCCAAACTGATGCCCTTCTGGCAACTCACCAGCGAACAGGACTGGGTGATCTGCGAACGTCAGCAGAAGGGGATCAACTCGTCGGCCTACCAACCCGGACCGTATTCGAGCTTCAAGGAGTACAATGTCGAAGGCTTCGTTCGTTGGTATCTCGAGATGTTGAAGCGTTCGGCTTGAGCCGTCCGGGCCAATCCCGCCAGGCTCTCGCCGCGTTTCCCTGACTTCTCCGCTCCATTTCCGTCTCTCTCCCAGACTTCCATGATGTTGCTCTCCCCTCTCCCTTCTCGATCCCAGATTGTCATCGTTGGCGGCGGTGCCGTTGGCGTGGGTTGCGCCTACGCGCTGGCCCGGGCCGGCCATACCGACGTCCTCGTGCTGGAACGCGCCGATGACGTCGGCGCCGTCACCACGTCCCAGGGCGCCGGACTGTGCGGTCAGGTGCGGGACTCGGCCGAACGTATCCGCCTGGCCATGCATTCCGTGAAGATTTTCCGGGAGCTCCAGCAAACGGACGTGAAGCCGGACTGGAACGAAGTGGGATCCATTCGCATCGCTTTGAGTGATCGGCGCGCGGAAGAATTCCGCCGACTTAAGGCGGCGGCGGACGAAGCTGGGCTGGAGGCGGAGTTGATCGACGCGGCCGAGGCCAAACGGCGCTGGCCGCTGATGGATTTCAGTTCGACGCGCGCTGTGCTGTGGTGTCCGAGCGACGGCTATATGACCCCCCGTTGGGTGGCTGCTTCATATCGACACAACGCCGCCCGGCTCGGCGTGAAGTTCGCCACCGGAACTGCCTTGGAAGGCATCGAACTGCGCCAGGGCCGGGTGGTCGGCGCCCGGACCAACCGCGGTTTGGTGGAATGCCAGTACCTGATCAATTCCGCTGGGGCCAACGCCTACCACGTCGCCCGGTTGGCGGGTCTGGAACTGCCGATTTTCCCGGTGCGGCACGAGTACTACGTCACCGTCCCGATGGACGGCCTGACGCCGGATCTGCCCTGTTTCCGCATTCCGGAGCTCACTCTTTATGGCCGAGTCCGGGAAGCGGGTCTGCTGCTAGGTGGTTGGGAACCCAAGTCCCTGAGCCAGGATCCGCGCAGCTTTACCCCGGACAACGAACCGCCCCCGGTGGTGACCGACTGGCCCGTGCTGGATTCCTTCGAGCAGAGCTTTTCGCAGCTGTTTCCCACCGCCCAGCCCGCTCAGAAAAGCTGGGTCGGCAAGGGCTGGCCGACGTTCACCCCGGACGGCCGCTTCCTGATCGGCGAGAGCAAACTGGTTCCTGGATTCGTGATGGCCGCCGGCTGCAACGCCCACGGAATCTCCGGGTCGGGGGGCATTGGCAAACTCTTGGTGGAATCGCTCTTCGATCCCACGCCCAGCCCCTACGTCCAGAGCCTGAGCCCGGATCGGTTTCTGCAACTGACCACCCCCTGGGACGAAGCCCGCCGCCAATCCGCCCACGTGTACGAGACCTACTACGGGGTCTGATGTCACCATCCCGGCAGAAGGGGTAATCTGGAAAACAAGAAAGCCGGAAGCAGACGGGCCGCGCCCTTCTATGGAGTGCGGTAAACTCTTTAAACTCTTTACCGCTTTCCCACGGGCGAGGACTCAGCAGCGCCTCACTTCCCACCCATTTCATACGTGTTGGAACATAGGAAGCGTTAGTCATCGCTCGTGCGAAGGCGGAACCACCGCGAGTTTTCTGTGGGCTCGCCCAAACTTATCTCCACGCGATCGCCGGTAGCGGTCAGGACATTGCCTTGCGGCAGCCACAACCCGTCCGCCGTGGGGGAAGCTTCTAACTGATACTCGCGGCCCGGGACCGATTCCCAGCTCAGCGTAAGTCGTCCGTCGGGTTGGCCAGCGATTCCCAGTCGTAGTGTTTCCGACGCGGGCGTGCTCCATTGGGTGACGCCGGATGCAGGCAGACCACCCACTTCCGCAAACGCCCCACCCACCCACAGAGTCGGCCCTTGCCACGCCAACGTGTTGACGAAGGGGTCGGTTCCCAGCGGACCGGCGTTGACCCCCTCGCCCAACGCCGTCCAATTCTCGCCGTCAAACCGGGCGATTCGGGTCACGGCCGTGGGTCCGGCGTTTGTGAAGACACCGCCAGCCACCAGACCGCGCTCCGAGACGGCCAACGCCGCCACATAGTCGCGAGGCGAATGGGTTCCCAGACCTGATCCCACCGGTGACCAGCCCACTTCCTCCCAGCGGGCGATCCGGTCGGCGGCAACCGCTCCGACCGCCGTGAAGAAACCACCGGCATAGAGCAACCGATCGTGGACCGCGAGACAGAGCACGGAGGCGTTGGGGGCCGCTCCTAGGGAGCTCCAGGTGCCGTCCTGCCAGCGGGCCAGGAACGGAACCGGTTGATTGAAGGAGCCGCCGGCAATCAAGACGTCGTCCCGGAAAACCAAGGCATTGACCGCTCCGGCCGAGGCAGTGCCCAAGCCATCGCCCAAGGCACTCCAACCAGATCCATTCCAGCGGGCGACGTGGCGCACCGTTATACCGTCTGCCTGGTTGAACACACCCCCGGCGATTAGATCGCCATTGGGGGCGAAGACTAACGTCTGAACGACCGCTCCAGGTCCACCCCGGAGTCCACCCCCCAAAGGTTGCCACGACTCTCCCGTCCAACGCGCGACGTTGGTGGCTGGAAGTCCGCCCGCCACGGTAAACGCGCCGCCGATGAACACCTCCTGACCGCGAACGACCAGCGACCGGACCAGGCCAGGAACACCAAATGACAACACGCCTGAGCCGAGCGCTTCCCAATGGCCGTCTCGATAGCGGGCCACACTGTTGACCCGGACCCCGCCCGCCTCGGGAAATTGCCCGCCAAGATAAACTCCCTCCGAAGAGGTTGCCACCGCCTGGACAGGTCCGCTCACACCCTTGCCCAACGCCGACCAGCGGGTGCCATTCCATTCGCCCAATCCTGGAAGGGTAACACCTTCTGCCGCCCCGAAGTCACCGGCTGCCGTCAACACCGATCCGGAAACCGCCAGCGTCGTCACGCTGCCGGACATTCCCAAAGCAGTCTGGAGTGGTGCCGCCAAGGAGGACCACTCGGATCCGTCCCACCGGGCCAGACCCGACACCGTCGCCACACCAGCGGTCGTAAACGTTCCGCCCACCAGCAACTCGTCCCCCCGGCTCACCAGCGCGGATACGCCAGAGAGAATCCCCCCGGAAACACCCGACCCCAGGGGCTGCCACGTCGCGCCATCCCATCGCGCTATTCGATTGGCGGGCAATCCGCCCGCCTGAGAAAAGGTTCCGCCGGCGATAAGGGATCCCTGATGTACAGTCAAAGCATTCACTTCTTGATTCACCCCGCTGCCTAGGGAACTCCAAGTCGTACCGTCCCATTGTGCCACCCCCCGCAAGAGGCTGCCGCCGGGGCGGACCGAAATGAAATTCCCGGCCGCATACAGTCGATCGGCATGCGCCACTAAGGAGCGGATGCGGAAGTTGGGTGCCAAGCCGGAGCCGAGAGCCGTCCACTGGACGCCGTCCCATCGGCCAACGCCATTCAACACCACCTCACCGGACCCAACGAAGCTGCCGCCAGCGTACACGACTCCGTCGTGCACCAACAAGGAGTGCACCGCCCCATTGAGCCCCAGCCCCAACGGCCACCACCGGGTACCGTCCCAACGGGCAATTCGGCTGGCTGGTTGACCGCCAGCGAGGGTGAACGTGCCGCCGACGTAGACATTCGTCCCGTCAACGGCCACGACGTTAACTGCGCCATCCGTCGGAGTCCCGGTGAATCCGTCGAGCCCTGTTCCGAGCGGGTGCCAGCGGTGACCATCCCACCGCGCAACACCGTTCACCTCGAGGCCGCCCGCACCGGCCAGAATGGCTCCCACCCGACGGAAATCCCCCGCCACGTAGAGATTCGTTCCTGCCCATGTGACGGCGGCTACTTTGGCTCCAGTAGCCGGACCACCAAAAACCGGTAAAAAAAACTCCGGAGACCAGGACCCCGCCAGTTTCATTGGCAACAGAACCAGGAGGAGCACCCAACGACCGTCGCCGAACAGGATCTCCAGCCAGCGCCCCAACGATTGCCGTGACACATGTTTCCGAATCATCTCCGGCTCTTACCATACGGCCAATCGGTTCAACAACCCCAAGTTCTTCCATGATGAGTCATTGCCATTCCGATTAGCCGCATTGTCCCAAGTGGACCTCAGGCCGGACGGGCTTAACCCGTACGACCGGATTTTCCGAGGAACTCCCAGCTCGGCATCGACCCTTGGCATAAGTGCTGTTAGTGTTCGGCATCATGGTTGTCAGTAATCCGTTGGGACGTTGCCCGTGGCTTTGGGTCACGCTGTACGCTTGGCTAATGGTCCCTTTCGCGCCGGGCGTCTGGGGAGCTGAGAACCCCTTCATCAGCGAGTTCGTGGCCGCCAATCGGGCCACGCTGACCGATGAGGACGGCGACGCCTCGGACTGGATTGAACTCCACAATCCGACGTCGGCTCGGGTGAATCTCGCCGGATGGTCACTGACCGACGACTCCACCGCTCCGACCAAATGGCGTTTTCCCGAGCGGTTCATCGAACCCGGCGGATTCCTGGTGGTCTTCGCCTCCGGCAAGAACCGGACCGGTCCCGGAACGCTGCACACCAATTTCCGTCTCGAAGCCGCTGGGGAATACCTGGCGCTCCATCGCCCGGGACAAGTCCTCCCGGTCTCCTCGTTCGCCCCGATTTTCCCGCCGCAGGAGACGGATTTGTCCTACGGAATTCCCCAGGGAAACCGCACCCGGGATTTGCTGACTGGCTCCGCGGCCCGGGTGCTGGTGCCCCGTTCGGCGGCCCAACTTCCAGTCGACTGGTTCGCCCCCAACCTGCTGATGGGACCGGAATGGAGTTCCACCCGCGGTTTCCCGATGGGATTCGACGGCACTCCCGGCGGTCCCGGACCCGAAACCAACCTCGCCCTCGCCGGCACCGCCACCCAAAGCACCACGGGCTACTCCCTGGGGCCGGAACTGGCGATAGATGGGAATCCATCCACCTTCACCCACACCGCCAGCGATGACGTTCTCTCCAGTTGGACCCTCGATCTCGGATCCTTGACCGAGGTAGGTCGGCTGGTCTTACGCAATCGGGACAGTTGCTGTCAGAGCCGCTTCCGCGACCTCACGGTGAATCTCCTCGGCGCCGATGGCAAAACGGTGGTCTGGACCTCCGGATTGCTGAATCCCGAGAATTCACTCAACGGTCCGGCGTCGCTCACGCTGGATCTGTTCGAACTCAACGTGGGCAGCATCGAAGCCCGCTGGATTCAAGTGGTCCGTACCCCGGATCCGGACCTGTCGGGCTCGGGTGGCACGGGCAACGAAGACGAGGACAACGTGCTGTCCCTGGGCGAAGTCGAAGTCTACGGCGTGGGCTCGCTCTCCTACGCGGGTCTGCTCAACACCGATCTCACGTCGGCGATGCAGGGCTTGGCCGCGTCCGCCATGGTCCGGGTGCCCTTCGTGGTGACCGATCCTCAGTCCGTGTCGTCGCTGCAATTGGTGCAGCGGCATGATGACGGGGTCGTCACCTACCTGAACGGGGAACAACTCAACCTGCTCAACAGCCCCCTGGCACCAGCCTGGAACTCCGTCGCCCTGCAAAAGCGGGACAAGAACGACGTGCTCCAACCTCAGTTGACGGACCTGCTGCCCTTCGCCTCTTTGCTGCAACCAGGAACCAACTGGCTCGCCTTCCAAGGACTCAACGCCTCCACCAACGACGCGGAGTTCTTCCTCGATGCCCAGTTGATCGTCGGCGAAGGCGGCACTTCTCTCGCTGCCCTGTATCTGGATCGCGCCACCCCCGGCGCCTCCAATGGAGTCTCCGGAACCTTGGGCCGCGTGGCTGACACCCGCTTCAGCCACAATCGCGGTCGCTATACCGCCGGGTTTGATCTGGTGATCACCACCGCTTCGGTCGGTGCGCAAATCCGCTACACGCTCGACGGTACTGCCCCCACCGAGACCACCGGGTTGATCTACACCGGTCCGATTCGCGTGGATCGTTCCACCGTGGTGCGCGCGGCGGCGTTCCAACCCGGATACCGGCCCACGAACGTTGATACCCACACCTATCTGTTCCTGGCGAATGTCATCGCCCAACCCAACCAACCGCCCGGTTTTCCCACCTCCTGGGCAGGCGTCCCGGCTGACTACGCCATGGACCCGCGCATCACCCAGGCGCCGGCCTACGCCAATCGGCTGCCGGAGTCACTCGTCTCCCTGCCTTCCCTCGCCCTGACCACCGCCAACGACAATCTCTTCGCCTCCAGCCGGGGCATCTACGCCAATCCTGAACGTGGCGGCGTGGATTGGGAACGTCCGGTCTCGTTCGAATGGATCGAACAGGACGGAACCAACGGATTTCAGGTCGACTGCGGTTTGCGAATTCAGGGCGGCTACTTCCGTCAGCGCAGCGTGACCCAAAAGCATTCGCTGCGCGTGCTGTTCAAGGAGATCTATGGAACGGGCCGGCTGAATCAGAATCTGTTCGGCGAATTCGGCGCCGCCCGGGAGTTCGACACCCTGGTCCTGCGAGCCGGAGCGAACGACGGCTACGCCTGGAATGACGCCCGGGATACCGAGCAGTTCATTCGTGATGAATTCGGGCGCCGCACGCTGCTGGCCATGGGCCAACCGACCGCCCGGGGACGCTTCGTGCATCTGTACCTCAACGGACTCTACTGGGGGTTGTACAACCTCACGGAACGTCCCGCCGAGGACTTCTCCGCTACTTACCTGGGTGGCGAACCGGAAGACTGGGACGCCATCAACTCCGGGGACGTCAAGAACGGCAGCCTGGAAGCCTGGAACGCGTTCCTGACCGGCGTGCGCTCGGTCTCGACCTTGGCGGATTACCAACGGTTGAAAGGCCTCAACGCCGACGGCAGCCGGAACGCGGCGTTCCCGGAGTACTTCGACGGCCCCAATTACATGGACTACATGCTAGCCAACATCTGGGGCGGCAATTGGGACTGGCCCAACAAGAACTTCTGGTTCGGTCGGCATCGCGGTGGTTTGGCGGGTGGCTTCAAGTTCTACCTCTGGGATTTCGAGAACACGATGGGCAACAACCGGGACCGTTCCCCGCTGAACATGGTGTCCCCGCGGGCCGACATCGCGAGTTCCTGGGTGGGCGAACCCCACCACCGGCTCAAGGCGTTCTCCGAGTACCGAATGGAGTTCGCCGATCGCGTGCAACGCCACTTCTTCAACGGCGGACCATTGTCGCCGCCTACCCTGATTGCCCGCTATCGCGAACTCGCCGAGCGAGTGGAACCGGCGATTATTGCCGAGACCGCCCGCTGGGGGGATGACAACTGGAGCATCCCCCAAGATCTGACCGACTGGCAGCGTGAACGCGACTGGTTGCTTGGCACCTACCTGCCCCAGCGCACCGGTGTCGTGCTCAACCAACTGCGCAGCGCCGGACTGTTCCCGCAGACGGCCGCGCCCGAGTTTCAACCCGCCGGCGGTTCCATCACCCGCACCACCCCGATCACGCTGCGCACCACCGCCGCAGAGTTGTACTACACCACGAACGGCCTGGACCCACGGCTGCCCGGTGGCGCGATCCGACCCGACGCGATCAAGCTGGTCTTCTCCAACACCGGCGGGCCGACCGTGGAACCTGAACTCATCCGCAGCGGCGCTTCCTGGAAGTATCTGAGCGACGGGACCAATCCCAGCAGCGCCTGGAAGGAACTGAACTTCACAGATGATTCCTGGGCGTCCGGTCCCTCGCCTCTGGGGTACGGCGATGGCGATGAAGCGACGGTTATTCCGTTCGTGGATGCCGATCCCGCCACTTCGGGCGTCCAGAAAAATGCCACCAGTCACTTCCGCCGCAGCATCACCGTGGCCGATCCCGCCGCCTTCGAACGGCTGAGCCTCGCGGTCACCTTCGATGATGCCGTCGCGGTGTACCTCAATGGCGTCGAAGTCCTGCGGTCGGAGAATCTGCCGGTCGGGGCCAGCCACACCACCTACGCCAACGGAGCCAGCGCCGACAACGCAATCCTCGTGCGGGAAGACCTGCCCAGCTCCACCCTGCGCGCCGGAATCAATGTGATCGCGGTGGAGGTTCATCAGAGCGACCCCGGCAGCTCCGATGTCAGTTTCGACCTCACGCTGACCGGCGTGGTGTCCAACACCGGCACCACCCACACCTCCCCACCCTTCTTTCTCGATGGCCCGACGTGGGTCAAAGCCCGGGCTAAACAGGGCGCCGAGTGGAGCGCTTTGAATGAGACTTACTTCAATCTGGAACTGGTCCCGGCCACCTCCAATCACCTGGTGATCTCCGAATTCTGTTACCGTCCGGCGGATGCCGCCACGCCGGCCGAACAAGCCGTCACCACCGACCGGGACGACTTCGAATTCATCGAACTGCTCAACGCGTCGACGCAGGCCATTGATCTCACGGGCGTCCGGTTTGTCGGCGGTATTCTGTTCACCTTCCCGGCTCAGCGAGCCCTGGCGCCGGGCGAGCGGGTAGTTTTGGTGAAGCGCACTGAAGCCTTTGCGGCCCGGTACGGCGCGACTCCGGTCCCCGGCGGTGAGTTTGAGGGAAATCTGTCCAACAGCGGCGAGGAACTCATTCTGGTGGATGCCACCGGCCAGCCCCTCCGTCGCTTCTCGTATTCGGATCGCTCGCCCTGGCCCCCCAGCGCGAATGCCAATGGCTACTCCCTCGTGCTCCAGCAACCCACCACGCGGCCGGATCATGCCGATCCCGGCAACTGGCGGGCCAGCGTGCAGCCCGGTGGGAGTCCGGGAGCGGCCGACACCACCCGCTTCGCCGGAACCGCCGCGGCCGATGCCAACGGGAACGGTCAGGTGGATCTGTTCGATTACGCGTTCGGTGGCGTTCTTTCCGACCCGGTCCAAGGAATCACGCTGACGCTGGAAGCCGTCCCGCAGGGGTTGTCCTCCCAGGAACACCTAGTCATCACGTTCCCACGAATGCTGGCCGCCGAGGACGCGCGGGTCAGCCTAGAGACCGCGGAATCGTTGGCCGGACCGTGGCGCTCGGAACCGGCCGACTTCACGTTGATTCGCGAGCAGCGAACCGCAGCGGGTCCAGTGCGTCAGTCGTATCGATTGAACACGCCCACGGCCCCGGGAGCGACTTGGGTCCGGCTGGCCGTGACGCTTCAGCCCTAGGCCAAGCACTTGTTTACACCACGCCGCGCGGCCGACGAACCACGACTTCGGGTCGGGCCTTGTGCTTGGCGATCATGTTGGCCGGCAGATAGCCCCGCCACGACAGGTTGGGATAGACCATCGAGTTTCGGCCGATGATGGAACCTGGGTTCAGCACCGCGTTGCAGCCAATGTCGGTGTCGTCCCCCAGCAGCGAGCCAAACTTGCGCAAACCGGTGTCGAGGGGCACGCCGTTGTCGCCTTCGACCCAGACATTGCCGCCGTCCAATTTGAGATTCGAAAGGGCGGCGCCGGCCCCCAGGTGAGCGTGGTAGCCCAGAACGCAATCGCCGACGTAATTGAAGTGCGGGGCGGAGGCCTTGTTGAAGAAGAGGGAATTCTTCACTTCGCAGGCGTTGCCCACGGTGCAGTTGTCGCCAATGACGCAGTTCTCGCGCAGATAGGCATTGTGCCGGAGCACGCAGTTCCGACCAATAATGGCGGGCCCGAGAATGGTCACGCCGGGTTCCAGAATCGTTCCTTCGCCGATCTGCACATTTTCCCCGATATAGACCGTCCCCAGAGCCTTGTGATGCTGACCTTGATTGGGCCGGGACCGGCAGTAGTCACCCAGTTTCTTCAGGACTTCCCAGGGATACTGACAGCCTTCGAACAGGGCGGCGTGTTCGGTCTGCGTCAGGTCGAACAGGTCAGCAATCTCGTACATGACGACACCGTGCAAATCCGCAGCCATTACGGCAATGCGAAAGGAACGGATCGTGCAAAACCCATCGCGGATCTATTGCGGCAGAGCCGTCGGAGCCTTCAGTCGGCTGGGCGGCTCGAGATAGCGGAACGCGTTGCTCGGATTGTCATTGTCGTAGGCATAGGCGTCCCGGTGCTGCAGGAAGAACTTCACCATCTCCACTGGAATCGCGAAGCCGAGCCCCTCACCAAAGGTCAGCTTCATGTTGGTGACGCCCACGACCGCCCCGCTGAGATTAAAGAGTGGTCCACCGGAATTGCCCGGATTGATCTGGGCGGTGGTCTGCAAATACAGATCGCCATTCACCTGCCGCGCGGTCGTGCTGACGATGCCCTCGGTGACCGTCCGCTCGAGCCCCTGCGGACTACCAATGGCAAAAACGCGGTCGCCCTGCGCCAAGGTATCGGCGTTGCCCAGCGGCACAGTCTTGAACTTGGGAGCGTCCTTGTCGTCGACCTTGAGCAGCGCGAGATCGCCAAACTTGTTCATCGCCACAATCCGCACGTCCTTGTAGCTCCGCCGTTCCAGCTGCCCGTCCTTCTGGTGGTACACCTCGATGGAGATCTTCGTTTCGCCCTCAATCACGTGGAAATTGGTGATGAGGAAGCCGTCTTCATGAAGGAAGAAGCCGCTGCCCAAGCCACCCGGGGTCCGAACCTGCACAACCGCCTCACCTAAGGAGGCCACCAGATCCCGCACCGATCGTTCCGCCTCCTGCCCCGTCGCCACAGCGTAGAGTGCGCCTGGATCGGTGGTGGGAGCCGGAACCGGAGCGGGGGTGGCCGTCGCTCCCCGGGTTGCCGCCTTGGCGGGTACCTCTGGCTCGGAATCGGAGCTGCGAACCACCTTTACGATTTGATTCTTCGGAATGCTGAGCACCGTGTAGCCGACATCCAGGTACACCGTGTCCTTCTTCTCGGTGAGAATCTTGCCGGTCAGGGCCGCCTGATCCTTGAGTTGAATCGTATCGCCCCCGACCCACACCGGGATAAGCAAGGTGGCTCCCAAGATTCCGCGCACAAACGGCGAACGCATGGGCCGACGCTACGGGCGACCGGGCCGGCCGGCAAGTGAGCCCGTGGACTGATTCGACGTGGCAACGATCCCTTCACCGTCTCTCCAAGTCTCCCCCTCCCCCTTTCTCCCCCTCTCCCGTTCCCTTTCCTGTTTTCCGGCGTTCCAGATTCAATCTCTCTCCCTCCGCGCCCTCCGCGCCCTCCGCGGGAGATTCACCGTCTTTTTCCGGCTTTCCAGATTCCACTCGCTCCCCGGACGTGGGCCGGGACTTTCTATGAAGCGGTCGCCATGCTAGAGGGCCGCCGCACTCCAAACGCTTCGCGATCCCTCCACCGTTTCTCCAAGTCTCCCCCTCCCACTTTCTCCCCTTCTCCCCGTCTTTTTCCTGTTTTCCTGTGTTCCAGATTTATCTTCTCCCCGCGGTTCCAACCACCTCGCTCCAGCTTCAGGGATCAATCCACACCGGTGTCCCCACCGCCATCATCCGCCGGAGATAATCAGCATTCCAGTTGGCCAGACGGAAACACCCATGGCTCTCGGTCCGGCCCACCTGCTCAGGGCCAGGGGTTCCGTGTATGCCGTAGCCCGCCCGGCTCAGACCGATCCAGGCCACCCCTACCGGATTGTTCGGCCCGGGAGGAATGATCAGCTTGCGGCCGATCTTGCGGGCTTCGGCAGATTCCGCGAAGACCGCCGGATCAAAGGTGTAGTTGGGATCCTTCACCACCACGGCGGCCTTGAGTTCACCCACGGGACGCTTCTCGGCGATACGTCCAATGCTGCAGGGGAAGTGCGCCAGTAGGCCCCCGCGGGAATCGAAGGCCCGCAGATATCGGTTCGCCAAGCTGATCCGCACCAGGGCCGCCTTGCGCGCCGGAGGGTACTCGGCGTTGGGCACGATCACAGTGGTGCCCGGAGACATGGCCTGCCACTGGACGCCGGGATTGAGGCGCCGAACCAGCGAGGGATTGGCATGGCTGCGCTCCGCCACCAACTCCAGGACACTTTCGTAGCCCAACTGCTTGCGTGCTGCCTTCTCCAACCAACCTGACGGCACCGGCGCCAATCCCGCCAGATCCTCCGCCGTCACGGTGATCTCGCGGAATAACGGCCGTTGGAACTTCAGTTCTTTTAGCGTGTCTCGATCCAACCGGCCCGTCTCTTCCAGGCCGCGGGAATACTGGAACGCTTTCAAGGCCAGGGCGGTTTGATATCCCCCGACGCCATCCAAGGAACCCGAGGCGATCCCGTAAGCGGTCAGGGCAATCTGCGCTTCAAGAATGTTAGTGGGAGGCCGCTGCGGAATCGTAGTGAGATCGACTGCGGGCGGGCGGGGAGTCGGGACTGCCGGCGCATTGGTGGGCGGGGGCGTTTCGACCACCGGTGGCGGCTGGGGTTTCGGTTGGGCCGGAGGAAGCACCGGCTGCTCGACCACGGGCGAGACCGGTTCCGGGACCACCACCACCGGATTGGTCACCGGCGGCGGGAGCGAATCCTGAGTAGGGACGGGGGCGATCCGAACGGGTTCTTTCGGTTCGGTTGCCCGGAAGCCTCCGCTCCTCCAAAACCAGGTCAGCACACCCAGGAGGACCAGGACTCCGAAAACCGTCGGCCAAATCCAAACCGGCCGGGTGCGCCGGCGGCGTTCAGAGCGCTTGGAGGAAGGTCGCGGCATGACAGCGAATCAGACGTCAATGATCGGTCCGCCGCCTCCCGGTCCGCCGTCCTTGTTCCGCGGAGGTCGCGGTCCCCGTCGAATCTGCACCTGCGGCCCCTGCCCCAGCATCAGATTGATGACGATGGACACCACACTGATCACCAGCCCGCCCCAAAAGGCCGGCCAGAATCCCGCCACATGGAAACCCTTCACGAACTTGTCCACCAGCATCAGGAGCAACGCATTCAACACCGGCACAAAGAGGCCGAGCGACAACACCAGCAACGGAATCGAGAACAGCAGCAGCAGCGGTCGCACAAAGGCATTGAGGAATCCCAACATCAGGGAGGCCAGAATCACCGCCGACGCAGTGTCGTACCGCAGACCGGGAACCATCCAGGCCGCGACCAACACAGCCAGGGTGGTCACCACCCAGCGCTGCAAGAAGTTGAGAAATGTCACCGGCGCCACGAGGCGACCATAGTCGGGATCAGCCGGGTGTCAGCGCGGATTTGAAACCTCGGCTGTCTCGGTCGGGAAGCCCGCTTCGGCGCGCTGACGCAATTTCTGGTACCGGAGCCGCTGAGGTTCCAGGAGCAGATTGGTATTGATCTGGCCGAGGGCTCGCAGGGTTTCCGGTGCCTGCCCCAAGGTGGCCGCCAATTCCGCGCGGACACAGTTCAATGCCGTCAATGACACGGGATCCAACTGCGCTTCGTCCACCGACAGGATTAACGGTTTGGCCGCCGTCGGCTGACCGTTGCGAATGAGGGCGCAGGCATGATTCACCCGCGCCGGCAACGAGGTTGGGTTGGACCGGACCAACCGCGAGGTCAGCTCCAGCGCCCGCTCGTTCTCCACGCTTTGGATCAGCAACACGGCCGCCAAATCATTCTGTGCCGCCGGCAAAGTCGGGGCCAAGGCGTACTGTTTCTCCGCCGCCCGCCGAATCAGATCCAGATCCCGCATCTCCCAACCCGCCCGGACCAACTGACGCCAGAAATCCGGGAACTGTCCGAGCGTGGCCTCCTGGGTGAGCAACAAATCCCGGGCCGGCGCCCAGGCATTGAGCGTCATGAGTCGGCGGGCCGTGTCGAAGGCCAGTCCGGCATCGCGCAGCGGATACTGCGGGACCGACGCCAAGGCCGCCGCGGACTCGACTTCGTTGCCCAAGTGATGGAGCGCCAAACCTTCGAGAAACCACGAGTACCCCCCGAGACTTAACCGCGCCGCCTCACTCTGCCGAATCTGCCCCGCCAGGGCGCGCAGTTCCGGCCATCGCGCTTCCTCAATCAACAACTGGGCATAGGACGCCCAAATGTTGCCGGAACTGCCCAACTGAGCCGCATAGCGCTCCAGGAACTGGGTGGCATCCTCCCGAAGTCCCAAGGCCAACAACCCCTGGGCTTGCGCCGTCACCTCATGCGCCGTCAGTGGCGGATCATTGTAGGCTTGGGCGGCCGCGATCGCGTCTTGAGTCCGACCCGCCGCTCGAAGCAGGGACCAGAGGCGAACATGATGCAGCGGTTCATCCGCGTGTTCGTCCCGCAACTGATGAATCGTTGACTCGTAACGCGTCAGGTCCCCGCGAACCGAGGCGGCCAACAACATCAACCGGAGGGCGGAGAGTCGGGTCGCCGGGATCACCGCCGAGGCCTCCAGGGAAGCCCAACCCGCGGCCCGTTCGTCAGTTGTTCCCCAAGCGGCCTGCCAGGCGGCCTGATATAGCAGTAGATCCGAGTCCGGCGGAAACGTCCCCGTCCACGCCCGACGTTCGCGCTGATACTCGTCGGACTGACCCAACCGGATCAGCGCCTTCAACTGAGCCGCCTTCTCCTCCGGGGTCACCGGCGGCGCGGCTTGACGAACCAAGGTCACCAACAAGTCATCCACTCCAAAATGTTCCAGGACTTGAACGGCCAAGACCCGATCCTGCCGATTCGTCCCGGTGATCTGCAGCAGCCAAAACGTTTGCTGCAACGCCTGATGAAACCGACTGAGGTTCCGGGGCGGCTGGTCCATCAAATTCTCCAGCGAACCCCGGATCCAGCTGGGATCTCCCGGATTGTTGGCCACCGCCTGTTTCCACACCCGGGCGGCCTGGTCGTAGGACTGGGCCTGATCCAACCGCCGGGCCTCGCGCCCGTAATGGCCCGCCTGCCAGTAATCCAAGGCGCTGATGTAAATCTCCGGATTGAAGCCCTCCGGAGTCACTTTCCAAATCCGAGGCAACCCCACTGCCGCTGCCAGAAACACCACGACCATCAGGGCCAGAGCCACGCGAAACCGCCAATCGAGCAGCAGCAACCGCAGCAACGGCCAATAGGCCAACCGCGACGCCAACTCGTCACGATTCACGGAGGAACGGCGACGAACCTTCTCCGGGGCTGGGGGGACATCCGACATAACCCCGACAGCCAATCCGGTCCCAAGTGCGTCAGCAAGTCACGATTGCGTCAGAACCAAGCCGCCCGCCCGTAGCCGCCGACGGCAGAAGGCGCCATCCCATCCCGCTTCTCTGCCTAACCTCTCAGCTCTCAGCTCTCAGCTTTCCCCGGTAGGGCGAAGTTCCCACTGAGCCGCCCCCCTCTTCCCTCCTCCCGCTTCCCGCTTACCCCTTACCTGCTTCAACTTCCGAAGGGATTAATCTGGAACACAGGAAAACAGGAAAGGGAACGGAAGAGGGGGAGAAAGCGGGAGTGGGAGACTTGGAGAAGCGGTAAAGGAGTCGCGAAGCGTTTGGAGTGCGGTCGCGTAACGCAGTGGAGCTACCGCTTTTCGTCCCGGCTGCTGACGTGTCGACCAACCCAACCGTTCACCCGCCATCAATACGCCAAAAAAACGCCCGAAGATCTCCCGCGGAGGGCAGAGAGAGCGCGGAGGACAAGGAACCCACGATTCGAACAGCTCTCAGCTTTCAGCTCTCAACAGATTTCCCGGTAGGGCGAGGTTCCACCGATCCGTCGCCCCCCTCCCGTAGCCGCCGACGGCAGAAGGCGCCATCCCTTCCCGCTTCCCTGCCTTACCTCTCAGCCGTAACAATGCAGTTGGCGGTTGTCACCGTTTGGTGGATTGATTGTTTTTGTGAAAGAAACCGATCAAACAGCGGACACACGCCCGGGACACCAAACGGTGACTCCGAAAGTTGCGTTTAAGAG
>JAFLEF010000078.1:0-5458 GCA_017309115.1 Verrucomicrobiota bacterium
TGGACAAAAGTCGTTCCCAAATTGTCCGGGTTTTTCCCGCACCGCGACCCTAAACACCAACAAAACCGCTATTCCTGAGAAATTTGGGAGCCCGTTTGGGGGTTCGACCCCCGCCCCGTGCACCATTCTTCGTTCGACCCTTTAGGTTGCTCCCCAGTTTTCCCGCTGCTGGCTTGGGTGTTTCCCGAAAACTGTGGGATGACGTGGTTGACCTAATCGACCACGGGATCAGAGGCTCGGGCCTAGGCGGGGTGGGTTTCGGGCTTTTCCGGCGGCCACTCGGGTGGCGATACTCCGGTACCGGCCTGGCGCCGGAGGACCCTCTTCATGCCCGAACTCTTCGACAAACACGGCGGTTTCCGGCGTCTGCACTCCTTCACGCTGGCGACGATCGTACAGGTCGAGACGCTCCGGTTCTGTCGCCGCTTCCTGACATTCGATCATCGGGAGGCGGGTACGAAGTTCTACGATCCGAAGGGTCGGCAGTATGACCAGATGACCCAAGCAGCCCGCAGCGGTCGACAGAACATTATCGAAGGGTCGGAGCGTTCCTCGACCTCGAAGGACACCGAGATGAAGCTCACCGACGTGGCGCGGGCGAGCCTAAGTGAACTGAGAGGCGACTACGAGATCGTGATTCTCGATCGGAACCAACTGCCGTGGTCGGTTCATTCGCCGGAAGCGAAGGCCGTGAATGCCATCTCGCTGGATCCCGCGCCGTTTGCGGACGACATGGTCCACGAGTCGGCGAAACATGCGCTGGTTCAGCGGCAGAAATACGCGCGCTGGCTCGATGCCCACGACGCGGTCGTGGTGGCCAATGCGATGCTCGTGATCATCGGGCGGACGCTGAACATGCTAAAGAGCCAGATTGAAGCGCAAGGCAAGGCCTTCGTGGAGACGGGTGGGTTCAGCGAGCGCCTCACCGCCAAGCGCCTTGAGTCCCGGGAAAAGGACCGGGGCCCCTCTCCGGAGTGCCCGTTGTGCGGCCAGCCCATGCGCCAAAGGAGGTCGGCGAAAGGGGACTTCTGGGGCTGTTCCGGATTCCCGGAATGCAAAGGAACCCGGCCGGTATAGGACCGGGGTGACCTCGTCGACCTAATTTCTTGCCGGGCCAATAAGGTCAGCAGGGCCAGCAAGGTCCCTACCCCCGGGAGCGGCCTACCCCCGGAGCGGCAGTCCCTGGTTTCCGGTCTTCAATAAGTTTTCGGCATTGCGCATGCTAAGTTGCCTTCTGACTCCCGAAAGACCCCCCTCGGCACTCCAACCTCATGAACTTCGCCTTCGTTTGCTGGCGCCCCTCAGATCACTCCAGGAGTTGGCTCGGTCTTCGTCTGCCCGTCGGCTGCTTCCTGCTGTTTCTCCTCACCACATTGATCAGCCGGGCCCAGACGGCCGTCCTGCCGGCACCGAGTGACCGGAGCGAGGGAGTGCCGGCGAATCCCATGCTGACCTGGAGCTATAGCGAGACGAACTTGCTGTCCAACGGTGGCTTTGAGGACGGCACCAATGGCTGGGACATCGCCGCGGCCCAAAGGGTGGCCCGGTTTGTCAATTTGCCCCCCGCCGAAGGTTCCTTCCTGCTTCGTGGAGTCGGCGGCGTCATTCGGCGTGATCTCATGCTACCGGCCGGGCCGGGCGGGTTGCGGCTTTCCTTTAAGGCGCTGGGAGGCTCCGGAGCACCGAACCTGATGGTGGAACTAACCGATGAATCCGGACCCCCGCTCCGGGTGGGAACCGTGGCCAACACTGGCAACAGTTGGCGCACCTATGGAGCCGATCTCTCGCCTTGGGCGGGCCGGCCGGTGCGCCTGACGTGGCAGATTGTCACCAATGACACCACGGCGTGGGGACTGGATGATGTTCGGTTGACCGCCGTGCCGGTGGGCACTGAGTTCGAGGTTTGGTTCGGTACGAATCAACTGGCGGAGCTGACCCCGTTGGGGCGCACGTCGGTTCCCTCGTGGCCTCTGCGGTTTCTGCCGGCCGACCGCCGCCTTTTTTGGCGGGTGGATACCATTCAGAGCGGCGTGACCAACCGCGGCCCGGTCTGGGAATTTCGCACCAGGCGCTTTCTGAATCTATCGCAACTGTTGGTGGATCCCTTGCCGCCGTTGCTCTGTGCGCAGCAGTCCGTGACGCTCGGACTGCAGCTGGTCGACGAAGGTGGTTTCCCCGGACGCACGTTGGATTCCTCCCGCAAAGTGTGGCCGGTCGTGGAAGCCGTCGCCGAAGACCGGCCGCCGCCGCCGGTCGTGATCACTGAGCTCAGCCTCACTACGGAGACCATCGAGTTTCAGAACCTCAGTTCCCAAGCACTCGACCTCTCCGGGTGGTCGGTGGACGCGCTACCGGGAGCAGTCCCCACGTCCACAAATGCCGTGCGCGTGACGGTGCCGCCGGGTTCCCTCCTACAACCAGGTGCGCGCTTCGAACTCCAGATGGGTCGGTTCGAAGGTGGCTCGTGGCCGCGACTCACTTCCGCGACGAACCTCTTCTGGTCCAGTTCGCGCCGGGCGTCGGTCATTCTCCGGGACCCCACGGGCGCCGTCGTCGACTGCGTCTTCTACGATCAGGCTAGCGTTTCAGCCTCCCTGGGCACACGCCCGGGTCAGACCCGAGCGGTGGGCATCGCCCAGTGGCGGGGCGCCGCAGTGACCAATGCCATCCCTTTTGGTTGGACGGTTCAACGGGCTGGAAACCGGGACCTGAACTCCGCCAGTGACTGGGTGTTTGCTCCCGCTTCGCCCTTTGCCCGCAATGCGAATCTGGTAACGCCGTTTGTCCCGGGCGTCGGTCCCGTGCCGGTGACGGCCCCGACGGGTCCTTTCACCACCGACCGGAACGGGTACTTCACCCTGCCTGTGCAGTTCACGGGTCCTGACTCTAATGTGGTGGTCTACGCCACCGTGTATCCGTCCCCCTCCAATCCCACGGGGCTGAGCGGTAGGACCGAGCCGCTTACCCTGGCGGACGAGATCTGCATGACCGTCGAGTTGCCCCCATCCGTCGTCGAGACCGCCGGGACGCTGTCGGGCGGGCTGCGGGTGCGGATTCCCGCGCCTCGGGACACCAACGTCCTGGTTCGTCTTCGCTCGCCCGGGGCCGCCGCGGAGGGGGTCGTGTCGCCTGCCGAATTGATGATTCCCGCGGGCGCGACAGAGTCCGTGGGGGACTTGACGGTAACGGACGATACGGAGCTTACCGGTCCCCGTGGATTAAGGCTGTTCGCCGAGGCGGATGGGTACGTGGGAACCCAGGTTGCTTGGGTCATTGAAGACAACGAGACGGCCACTCTGCGGCTGGAGCTGGCGTCGGTCATTGCCGAGTCCAGCCAAGTCACTGGTACGCTCCTCGTGGAGCCACCGCCCGCCCGACCAGTGTCCGTTCGGCTGTTCTCGAATGACCCGGCCCGCCTGCAGTTGGCGTCCCTGTCCAATGAACTGGAAGTGGTCACCATCGGACCCGGGGCTCGGGAGACGCCCTTCGCCGCTGTGGCCATCGACAACCCGAACCTCGAACGATCGACCCGTACGGTGGTGCGGGCAGAGTTCGCCAACTGGACCCCGGCGCAGGTCGTCGTGGAGATCACCGACAACGAAACCAACACGATCACGGTGCTGGGGGACGGTTCCGAGTCGCTGAAGGAGGGACAGCCCGCCACTGAGTTTCAAGTTGTACTCGGTGGTTTGGTGACGAATGCGGTGGTTCCGCTCACGGTCACGTTCGATCCGCCCGGCCGCATCCGGCCGCCGCTCTCGCAGGTCATTCTGCCGGGAGCCGGGGCCGTCGCCCTCCCGCTGGAGGCGGTTGACGACTCACTTAAAAACGGACGCACGTTCGTGACCGTTCGAATCAGTGCGCCTGACTGGCAGAGCGCGGTGTTCACGCTGCCGGTGTTCGACAACGAACCGGCGCGGTTCCGGGTGCAACTGCCGCCCGGTCCACTGCCGCTGAATCAGCCCTTTACGATCACGGCCGCGCCGGAGTCGGTGGACGGCTTCGCGCTGCCCTTTCTATGGTTTCCCGACGTGAACGTGGTCGCCCGGGACACCGAAGGTCGCGGCTTCGTCGGGCAAGTCGGACCCACCTTCGCCAACGAGGAGGGCATGCAAATCCCGGTCACGCTGACGCAAGGCGGCGGGATGATGCGGTTCCGGGTCGAGGCCAATTCGCAGGTGGGTCCGGTGGTCGGGGAATCCGCGCCCGAAGCCGTCTGGAACGTGCCGACGGCGCAGAACCTGTCGTCACTGGTGTTTGACGAGGCCCGCAACCGCCTGCTCGCTCTCAGCCCACAGCAACCGCTGGTCGCGTTGGATCTCGCCTCAGGTGCCCGACGGTCCCCCACGCCCGACCTGCCGTGGGTGGAGCAGGCTGTTTGGGCGGGTGGCGACATTCTGTATGCCGGTTGGTTGGGGAATCGCGAATTGGCGCGGATCAACCTGACGACCCTGGAGTCCGGCATCACCTGGCCGGTCGGCACGCTGTTCTCCGGTTCGCCGCTTTACCTGCGTCATTCGCTTCCGCTTCCTGGACAGCCCGACGCCCTGATCGTGGCGCGTGAAGGCGCGCCCGGGACCGAGTTCGTGGTCTTCGAGGGGACCAACACCCGGCCGGTCACCGCCCGCCTGGATACGGATCAGGCGTTGACGCTTCTGCCTGGTCAGTCACCCGACCAAGTCTTCGCGGTCACACCGGACCGGATCGAAGAGTTCGCCGTCACGCCCGAGGGCATTCAACGGGTGACGAAGCTCTGGTCGCTGCGGTTGAACTATGATTGGCACGCCCGGCCTGGGGACCACGTCATCAGTCAGGGGCAGGTGATCACCCGTCAGGGTGAACTGTTGGACCCGGGCTTGCCGGGTCGGTTGGGCGAAAACCCGCCCGACTTCCGTCCCAACACCTTCGCTGCCGATCCCCACACCGGCCGGTTGGCGTCGTACCAAATCGACTCGGAAGGTCGGGTGCTCTTCCGGGTGTTTGATCCGTTGACGCTCCGCGAAGTGTGGCGTCGGACCCGCTTCGATAAACCCTCACAGAATCCCAGCGCCCTGGTGTCCGCCGGTCCGCATCGCTGGGCGTTGCTGGTAAACGGTCGGCTTCAACTGGAAACCGACGAAGCACCGGATCCAGCACCGTCCACGGATCTGGCCATCAGCGTCGCGGCGGTGACACGCCATCCGGCCACCAGTTCGGCCGTGGTGCAGTGGCGAATCGAGAATCGGGGCACGAATCCGGCGCCGGACGTGCGGTTGATGGTGGCGTTTCCCGAAGCGCGGGATCGCGGTCCGGCCGCCTTGCTGATCACGGCCATGTCTACAAACGCCGTGACCGGGACCAATGGGCTCGGCGGCACCAATTATCTGCTCGGCGATCTGGCCCCGGGGGCCTCGGTGGAAGTCACCGCCGATCTGCGGGCGGCCTTGAATGGTCGGCTGGATGCCGCCGCCTGGGTCGG
>JAFLEF010000078.1:5558-25906 GCA_017309115.1 Verrucomicrobiota bacterium
AGCAACTGCTGCGCGTGGAGTTCCCCACCCGACCGGGCTGGAATTACCATCTCGACTACGCTCTTACCCCCAACGGAACTTGGGAAGGTGCGGCCGGTTATCGCGGGACCGGGCAACCGATTTCCCTGACGCTGCCCTCCCGGGACAGCGCCAGCCGGTTTTGGCGACTGAGTGTCAGCGATCCGTGAACTGACTCAGCCGGAAGCATGCAGACGAACCGCAAATGGACGCGAATGAACGCGAATAGGGAATGGGGGAGAAGCACTGGAAACGAAGGCATTTGAAGAAGCATCGTGGGGTGTGGGCCGACCTTAAGTAAGTTTAGGCATTGCACCTGCTAACCCGATGGAGTCCAAAATCTACTGTACCGAATGAGGCCTTGGTTTCAGTCCCTAACCTAATAACCTTCTGGATTCCGACAACCGAGTAAGCCCTCAGATTCTCCAGCCCTCTACATCATGAGCCCTGTCTTCGCTTTCTGGCCTATATCAGATTCCGCGGGAAATCGTCTTGGCGTTCACGACCACGGACGCGGTCTTATCGTTCTACTATACCTACTCACCGCCTTGGTGGGCCGAGCCCAGATTGCCGTCCTGCCGGCGCCGAGCGATAAGTCTGAAGGGGTGCCGGCGCACCCCACGCTGACGTGGAGTTACAGCGAGACGAATTTGCTCTCCAACGGCGGCTTTGAGGATGGCACCAATGGGTGGTCGATCGGTTCAGCGCAACGGGCGAATCAGTCGCTGAACATCTCCGCGGCCGAAGGCTCTTTTCTGTTGCTCGGAGTTGGCGGCATGGTCCAACGCGACTTGGTGCTGCCCCTCGGTCACGGCGGGCTGCGTCTCGCGTACAAGGTGCTGGGAAGCTTTGTTACTCCGAACCTGACCTTGGAACTGACCGATGAACCCGGACCGCCCCTGTCGTTGCCTACGGTGCCCAGTCTGGGCAACGAATGGCAGACCTATGGGGCAGATCTTTCGGCCTTTGCTGGTCGGTCGGTGCGGCTCACCTGGCGGTTTATTTCGAATGACAACGTACGGTGGGGATTGGACGACGTGCGGTTGACGCCCGTGCCGATGGGTACCGAGTTCGAGGTGTGGTTCAGCACCAACGAAGTCTCCCAGCTGACCCAGTTGGGGCGCACCTCTGTGCCGGCGTGGCCACTGCGGTTCCTGCCACCCGATCGCCGGTTCTTTTGGCGGGTGGATACCATCCAAGGCGGCCAGACCAATCTCGGCTCGGTGTGGCAATTCCGATCCAAGCGATTCCTCATCCTGTCGCAGTTGTTGGTGGATCCGCTGCCGCCGGTCCTGTGTGCCCAACAAACGGTAATGCTCGGCCTCCAGTTGGCCGACGAGTCTGGCTTTCCGGGTCCATCTTCGAATTCCTCCCGGAAGGTGTGGCCGGTGGTGGAGGCCATCGCCGAGGACCGGCCCCCGCCGCCGGTGGTGGTGACGGAGTTAAGCCTCATGAACGAGACCCTCGAGTTTCAGAACCTGAGCGCTCAATCCCTCGACCTCTCGGGCTGGATGGTGGATGCGCTGCAGGGAAGTCCGGCGACGGCTACGAACGTGGTGCGCATCACGCTGCCGCCTGGTTCCATCTTGGAGCCCGGTGCGCGCTTCGATCTCCAGATGAACCGCATCAGCCTCAGCGCTTGGCCCCGGCTCACCACACCGCGGAGTGCGAACTGGTTTCTCTCGCGCCGCGCCGGGGTCATCCTCCGCCAGCCGGGGGGCACCGTTGTGGACTGCGTGTTCTACGACCAGAACGGGCGCGTGCCTTCCCCCGGGGATCCACGACCAGGCCAGACTCGGACGGTGGGCATTGGCCAGTGGCGCGGCGCCGCAGTGACCAACGCCATACCGGCGGGCTGGACTCTCCAGCGCGCGGGCAACCGGGATCTGAACTCGGCCAGCGACTGGGTGTTTGCCCCGAATTCGCTCTTTGGTCCCAACCCGAATCTCGTGACGCCGTTTGTCCCCGGATTTGGCCCAATACCGGTGACTGTACCGACGAACTCCCTTACTACCGACAGCAATGGGTACTTTACCCTGCCTGTGCAGTTCGCCGCACCTGTTTCTAATGTTGTTTTGTACGCGACCGCCTCCCTATTCCCGACCAACCTTTTGAGTTATAGCGGCAAGTCGGAACCATTCAGCTTGGCGAACGAGATTTGCCTGACCGTCGAGTTTCCACCCTCTGTGAGTGAGATGGCTGGAACGTTGTCGGGTGCGCTCCGAGTGCGGATTCTAGTGCCGCGTGACACTAACGTGGTGGTGCGTCTGCGGTCGCCCGACGCCGCAGGGGAAGGCATCACAATACCGGCCGAAATTTTGATTCCCGCAGGCGCCACTGAAGCCATGGGGGATCTCACCTTAACAGACAACGTGGAACTGACCGGTCCGCGACAAGTGAACGTCCGAGGCGAGGCTGTCGGCTACGCGCCCACGCAGCTCGTCATTCGGATCAACGATGACGAAACGACCACGCTTCGGTTGGTCCTGCCCTCGGTCATCCCCGAGTTGAGCCAGACTTTCGGTACGCTCTTTATGGACCCACCGCTTGACCGCCCGATTTCCTTGCGGCTGTTGTCCAGCGATCCAAATCGACTTCGTTTGGCGGCAGTCTCCAGCGGAACTGACTCCGTGACGGTCGAACCGGGGACTCGGGAGATACCGATTGCGGCGGTGGCCATTGATAATCCTCACCTCGAAGGACCGGTTCCTCTGACTGTCCTAGCCGGGTTCGCCGACTGGACCTCGGTGCAGGTTGACGTTGAGATCGCTGACAATGAAGCCAACACCCTTACGGTGCAGTGGTTGGGTTCCGAATCGCTCCGAGAGGGGCAGCCCGCAACTTCGTTTCAGGTTCTGCTCGGTGGTCTGGTGACGAATTCGGTATCGCTGGCAGTCGCGTTTGATCCGCCCGGTCGCATTCATCCGGCGCCTGAGTTGGTCATTCCTCCGGGCATCAGCTCCATTACGCTGCCGCTGCAGGCGGTCGACGACGAACTGAAGAATGGACGCACGTTAGTGACCGTGAGGATCAGTGCGCCCGGTTGGCAAGACGCGGCGTTCACCTTGCCGGTGCTCGACAACGAACCGGTGCGGTTTCGCGTTCAGCTACCACCAGGTCCGCTGCCGCTGGATCAGCCCTTCATGATCACGGCTCTGCCTGAGTCGGTGGACGGCTTGGCGCTACCCAATCTCTGGTTGCCGGACGTGCAGATCACGGCCCGCGACGCGGGAGGTCCAGCGTTCGGCACACAAGTCGGGCCAACCTTCGTCAACGGGGAGGGGATGCAGATTCCGGTCACGCTGACGCAAGGGGGTGGGGCGGTGCGGTTCCTGGTGGAGGCCAATTCCCCGGTGGGTCTGGTGGTCGGCGAGTCTGTGCCTGTGGCGGTCTGGAACGTCCCAACCGCGCTGAACCTGTCGTCCCTTGTGTTTGATGAGCCCCGTAATCGCCTGCTGGCGATCAGCCCGCAGCAACCGCTCGTCGCGTTGGATCTCACTACGGGTGCCCGTCGGCCGCTGACGCCCGCCTTGCCTGGGGTAGCCCAGGCCGTCTGGGCAGGCGGTGACACCCTGTATGCCAGCTGGATGGAGAACCGCGAATTGGCCCGTATTCATCTGCCCAGCTTCGAGCCCGGCGTGACTTGGCCGGTTGGCACGCTGTCTTCTGGTATACCGCGTTCCCTGCGGCATTTCCTGCCGCTACCCGGACAGCCTGACAGCTTGATTGTGGGGCGTGAGGGCGTACCCGGGACCGAGTTGGCCGTCTTCGACGGGACCAACGCTCGGCCGCTCATCGCCCGATTCGACTCGGAGCAGGCTTTGTCGTTGCTGTATGGACAATCGCCGGGCCAAGTCTTCGCCGTAACACCGGATCGGGTCGAGGAATTCGCCGTTTCGCCCGAAGGCATTCAACGGGTGACGAAGCTCTGGTCCCTGCGATTGAATTACGATCGAAACGCCCGGCCCGGGGACAGTGTCATCAGCCAGGGGCAGGTGTTGACCGGGCAAGGGGAGCTGTTGGATCCGAACCTGCCGGGTCGGCTCGGCAACAACTCAGCTGACTTCCGCCCCAACGCTTTTGCAACAGACCCGCACACAGGTCGGCTTGCGTGGTACCAGAGCGATTGGGACGGCCAGGTCGTGTTCCGGGTCTTCGATCCCTTGACCCTCCGCGAAGTGTGGCGACGGACTCGACTCGACAAGCCCTCGCAATATCCCGGTTCCCTGGTGTCCGCTGGTCCGCATCGCTGGGCGGTGCTGGTCAACGGTCAGCTGCAGTTGGAAACCGACGAAGCACCGGATCCGGCGCCAGCCACGGATCTGGCCATCCGCGTCGCGTCAGTGACCCGCCAACCGGCCACCAGTTCTGCCGTAGTGCAGTGGCGAATCGAGAATCGGGGCACGAATCCGGCGCCGGACGTGCGGCTGATGGTGGCGTTTCCCGAAGCGCGGGATCGCGGTCCGGCCGCCTTGCTGATCACGGCCATGTCTACAAACGCCGTGCCCGGGACCAATGGGCTCGGCGGCACCAATTATCTGCTCGGCGATCTGGCCCCGGGGGCCTCGGTGGAAGTCACCGCCGATCTGCGGGCGGCCTTGAATGGTCGGCTGGATGCCGCCGCCTGGGTCGGTTCCGCCGCCGCCGATCCCGACCCGAGCAACAATCGAGCGGCCGTGACCGCCGAAGGGCTGGATCCGCAGTTGACGCTGTCCATCAGTTCTCCGGATGCGGAGCAACTGCTGCGCGTGGAGTTCCCCACCCGACCGGGCTGGAATTACCATCTCGACTACGCTCTTACCCCCAACGGAACTTGGGAAGGTGCGGCCGGTTATCGCGGGACCGGGCAACCGATTTCCCTCACGCTGCCCTCCCGAGACAGCGCCACCCGCTTTTGGCGGTTGAGTATCAGCGATCCGTAGACTGAATGCGGTGCGTTCCCTTTTTTTATGGGGTTCGTTTTAAGGTTGGAGCCGAACCGATCCCAGGTCGAAGGCCGCCTCTTCAGACACGCCTCCGGGAGCCGTCGGGATGACCAAAGGTAGGGAACTCTTAAGAAAGCGCGTTCCCCCAGGAACCGGATACGCCCACCCGATCGGGTCGGTTCGGAGCAGCACGCTCAGTTCGTACTCGCCTGGAGGAAGGCGACGAACAGTGAAGGATCCGTTGACACCCAGTTCTACCGGATAGATTCGTTCCTCCCTCCAGGCCTGAATCCCTTCGGCCGACTTCCAGTGAGCTAGGCGTTCTTGGTTCCTTTGTTTGACCAGTTTCTGGAACGCCTCGGCGGGAACATCCTTGCGATAGGGCAGCGGCGAAAGATCGGTGGGGATGGACTGAATTCGTCGGACGGAGGCCGAGGAATGGGTGAACTCAAAGCCACTGGGCAGGTCGGGAACGGTCAATTGACCTCTCACGTTGATTCCGTCGGTTGGGATCACGGTAGTCGTCGTTTCCCCTGGTCGGACGTCCAAGGTGACCACTTTTCCGATGGCACCCGTGCCGGTCGGCAGCAGACCCAGACTCCATAGACCCGGAGGAACTCCCTCAATCACGAACTCTCCTTGGGCGTTTGGCCGGGTTGAAGCGACATCGAATTCGACCATGAGCTGAAGCCAAGGAGTCCAACCCCGATGAAGCAGGTAAACTTTGCAGGCCTCGGGCAGGTCCTGTCGTCGTTCGATTCGTCCGACAACACGCCCCCACGGTTTGAGCCGAAGGGCGGAGCCGGGGGTGAATTGAGCGGCTTCTTGCTCGGCATAACCGGAGGCATGGACTACCACCAAAATGGCTTCCGAAAGTTGAGGTTCTCCGGGTAGCTCCCGCCGGAACAGTCCGTCTCGGTCGGTCAGCACCACATGGCTGAAATCGCGGTTTAGGAACCGGCGGTCGGACAAGGTGGCAAATTCGTGTGGGGGGGAGTAGAGGGCTACCTCGGCTCGTTGGGCAGGCTGACCGTTGGGTTCGAATATGAATCCATATAGGCCGCCGGGAACGAGCCGGAATTCAAGGGTCAGTTCCGAAGAATTCGTGAACGACAGGGGTTGTGAAACGGACCGATATCCGTCCGCCTTGACCTCAATTTCACGGTCCGTTCCGTCCAGTTCGAGCGAAAAAACGCCCTGAGGCGCAGTAATGGCGACACCCGGATCGAAGCCATTGAAAGTGACCTCGAAGTGTTCGAGCGGTTGTCCTGTCTCATCATTGACGACCCGGCCCGTCAGAGTGCCGCCCGGAGTATTCGTGGCCCGGGGCAGAAGCAGGGCAAGGGGAAGATCATCGACTTCAATCGTCCGGCGTTGAGTCAGGTGCCCCGTCTTGGACAGGCGGATGGGGATTGCCCCGGTAGGTGCCTGATCCCACTCGAATCGTCCGTCGTCGTCGCTTTGCAGGCGGAGACGGTAAGGATCTCCCGGCGGGACTTCATCATCGTATTGGAGCGTCGCCCCGGGGATGGGATTTCCTTCCTGATCCACAATCTGACCCCGAATGAGACGTCCCGGTTTCAGGCGAATCGAGACAGGTTCCTCCCGGGGAAGATTGAGGGTGATCGACGCCGGGGCCAGCCCGGGAGCCTGAGCGGTCAGCGTGTGTTCGCCGGGCCCCAGATTCAGAATCTGAAAATCGCCGTTCGGATCTGACTTGGTTTGACGGGAAGCGTCATTCCATCGCCGATCTTGGGTCACAACGGCGCCCGAGACGGGATTCCCTTGGAAATCCAGTACGCGACCGGTCAGGGGGGAACCGGGGGACAGAATGACGTGAGCCTGGCCAGCCACGAGGGCGTCCGTGGGTAGACGACGAATTCCGTTGTAGTTCCGGTCGGCTTCCTGGGTGACGAAGCGGGCCTCCTGGTATCGTGGGGACCGAAAGGTAAACTCGACGCGAGACCATTCCGATGGCATCCCTCGGAAACTCCACCGGCCGTCCGCGTCGGTGATCGTTGTTTCCCGGCCGTGATCCTCCAACAACGGCCGGGAGCGGGCCGTCGGCTGGCTCCAATTGCTGTCGTCGTGCAGTTCGATGGTGACGCCGGGCAGGGGATTTCCGGCCGGATCGGTCACCACTCCACCCACTCGAGTTCCGGGCGCCAGGTAGATCTCGAATTGGTCGGGAAGGTCGGATATTCGGTCCCGCTGATTTCGGGACCAGCTGACCCTTTGAGTGGCGTAACCTTCCCGGCGGGCGGTGATCGCAAAATGGAAATCGGGTGCGTCCTTGGGCTTGGTCAGCCGACACCGTCCAGCCTGGTCCGTTTGCGTATGCTCCAAATCAACCCAATTGACCCGATCGGACGAAACGATTTCCACGCCGGCCAAAGGAAAACCCGTGCTTTGGTCGATCACCGAGACCTCAAGTTGGGCGGTGTTCGGGAGTCCCGAGATTTTGGCCGCAGCAGTCGAGGTGGTCGTTGGGACGGTCGGGGAAATGACCGGATCGCTGGCGGGAGCCGAGCGATAAAGTTGAGTTGCTAGGCCGATCAGACCGATCAACAGGAGGGATGGAATCAACAACCACGGGTTGAGCAGTCGGGACCACGACGCTCTTTCTGGGGAGCCTGCTTTGATCAACAAGCTCCCGGGGGAAGCTGCGGAAAGGACCGAAGCAATCAGGGAATCGGGGGCGGCGGCGTGGGCGTTCTCTTCGAAAGCCAGACCAAGTGCGGCCGCCGTGACGACAATGCCGCCCTGGGCGAAGCGGGTTCGCAGTCGCTCGATGGCCCGTCCCACCCGCATTCGCGCGGCCCCTTCACTGACGCCCAGGTTGGAGCCGACGTCCGCCATCGAACGGCCTTCGAAATACCGCAGGAGAATGGCCGTCCGGTCCGGTGCATCCAAGGATTCCAAGGCGTCATCCAACAGGGGTTCCAGTTCGTCCCAACGAGGGCTGGAGTCGGGGGTGGCCAGGTCCATGGCGGCGGCGTGTTCGCGGAGTTGACGGCGTTTTTCGGTGCGTAGATGGAGGAGAGCCAGTTGATGGGAGGTTCGGTGAAGCCAAGCGACGGTTAGCGCGGGATTGCGGATCGTGTGTGCCTTTTGGGCCAGGGTGCAGAAGGTTTTCTGAGCCACCTCCTGAGCTTCGGCCTGATTTCGAAGCAACCGGAGAGCAGTGGCAAAGACCAACCCCACATGCCGGCGGACCAGTTCCGCAAACGCATCCTGGGCTCCTTCGTCCCGAAATGCCCTTAAGAGTGATTCGTCATTCATCGCAGGGTTGTTGCCACCGCGTGGGAAATGTCACACGCCGACAGATGGGGGTCCAATTCAGCTCCAGAGGTCCGCTTGATGTTCGGCTTTCCCGAGAGCCGAGAGCGCGGCCCGGCGGCAGTGGTCGTTACCGCGATCTCCACCAACGCCACGCCCGGAACCAATGGTCTGGGGGGCACGAGTTATGCGCTCGGTGACTTGTCACCCGGGGCGGCGGTAGAAGTCACCGCGGATCTCCGCGCGGCGTTCAGCGGCCAATTGCACGCCGCCGCCTGGGTGGGGTCGGCCGCCGCGGATCCGGACCCGAAGAACAATCGAGCCACGGTGACTGCCGACGGACTCGGCCCGCAACTCGCCTTGGGCATCCACGGTCCGGAGGCCGAGGGCGGGCTGCGCCTCGAGTTTCCTACGGCGCTGGAATGGATCTATTTTGTCGAAGGCGGTACCTCGCCGGAAGGACCGAGGGAATCCATTGGCGGATATCAGGGAACCGGCCAGCCCATGTCGCTCACCCTTCCTGGGAGCCGATCAAGTTGTCGAAATCCTCGTCAAAGCCGGCTCACCACTTGATTCCAGGGCCCAGCCGACGATTGCAGAATTCGGGGAGAGGGACGGGTGGCGGTTGCGTCGTGCATGATGTCGTCGGGCATTGGGCGGAAGCGCTGGCGGGATTCACCTTCATTTCCAAGAGAATTTGCCGGGAAACGATTCGGCACACTTTTGGCAGAGCAGCATCCAAGAAATCGCAGGCTCCCCGACGGGACCTGGAGACCACCAAAGAACCGTTCCAAATCATGAGCACCTACGAAACTCCCGACGCCCTCCGTCACGACTCCCAAACGTTGGCCGACGATGCTAAGGCCCTACTCGATGCCACCGCCGGCGTGGCCGATGAAAAAGTTACCGAAGCCCGCCGCCGGCTCACCGAGGCCCTCGAATCCGCCAAGGAATGCGCTGTCGATACCTACCATCGGGTAGAAGAGCAGGCCGTCGCCAAGGCCCGTCAGGCAGACCAGGTCATCCGGAGACATCCCTACGAATCCATTGCCGTCGCGGTGGGTGTCGGAACCCTCCTCGGACTGCTCCTGGCCCGGCGTCAGTAAGGCTACGGACGCGACCTCGCGCCACTCCCACCGTTCCCATGAGCGAAACCGAACGACTGATCTCCGGCCTCACGACCGGTTCGCGCCGGTTGGCTGGGCAAGTCCTGGCCACCGGTGAGAATCGCCTAGAACTGTTGTTGGTCGAACTTCAGGAGGAGCGGGAGCACACATTCCATATCGTGGGTCTGTTGCTGAGTCTGGCGGCGTTCCTGACGCTGGCGGGCGGCACCCTCACCCTGGCCGTGGTGGTTTTGCTGTGGGATGTGTCGCGGATCTGGCCGGTTTGCCTCCTGACGCTGCTCTGGGCCGGTGTGGGTGTGGCTGTGTACCGCCGGCTTCGCCTTCAACTGGAGCAATGGCAATCCTTCCCGGAGACCGTCAATCAGGTGCGCCGGGATTTCGCCGCCGTAACCCGCCGACTCCGATGACCGCCTTGCAACTTCGAAAACGGCTGCTTTTGGCGGAGACCGAACTTCGTCGGCGGCAACTCCGCGCCGATCTGGAATTCCTCCGGCTAACCTGGAGGGGCGGGGCGAAGCAGACGCGAAATGTGGCCCTGGTTACGGTGGTCGGTTGGTCCTTACTCAAGTTGTTCCGGGGGCGAAGCGCCCGCCGAGAACCCCGACCGCGAACCCGAATTGGACGGCTGGCCCAGATGCTCCCGCTGCTCTTCTCGGCGTGGAAAGCGTTCCGATCAGCAGTGGCCTCTCAGCGAACGTGAATGACAGCTTCTGTCGGACCTACGGCGCACTTTAGCGAAGGAGCGACGCGACCCGAGCGTGGGCGAACACGACGTCGGGATCGCGTTGTAAAGCTTCAAAATAGCTCCGCGGAAAACCGTCGCCTTCCTCAGAAACCACCAGGATTTCGCGGGTTTTCTGGAGAAATTGCTGCACCTTGTCCGGCGTCAGAGGTTCCTTCGCATCCAAAGCCGTATCCATGGACACAATCAGCCGGGCCAACGGTTGGAGCCAGGCAAACCAGGGATCGCTCGTCAGAAGCTTGAGAAAATGGTTCGGCGATGGAATTGGTCCCATCGCTTCCTCGTAGCCAATCCGCTCGGAATCCACGAGCGCCTTGTGGAGGGCCAGAAGAGCATCCCGAACGGCCTGCAGCCGCAGCTCTGGAGTGTCAATGGTCACGGCCTAGAGGGTGCCGCAATCAACGCCGGCGGCAATCCTGAGTCCAGCCTGGGTGGGATGAAGATTTCTGAAATCGCCGGACTGGTGGCGGGTCTACTTTTGGGTAAAGGTCATTCGTCGTCGCTTGGCCCACACCTATGAAGCCGCCGATTCTTTGGCCGATCGCTCCCCGTTCCGTCCGGGCGGAGATTCCATCATTTAGAGCGTCTGCCCGAAGGGCGGCGCCAACGGGTCCGGTGTTCCCGGGTGGGTCGACTCTCCCGTGCGAATGATCTGGGTGGATGAAGCGCAGCTGCGTCTCGACTGGGTGCCCGGTTCAGAGCTGCCCCCCAGGGAGGCGGCGAAAGGACCGGGGATCGTGGATTCCGGCCATCGGCCGGATAGGGCCGGGAGGTCGGACTTGGAACTAGACGTCACCGCCTGTCTGAGCCGGATCCAGAAGGGGGACCAGGACGCCGCCCGATCGCTCGTGGAGCATTTGTTCCCCACAGTGATCAAGATTGTCCGGAAGAATCTGCCCCGGCGCATCTTGGAGGAGGATCTCGCCCAGGAGATCTTTGCGAAGATGTTTGAGAAGCTGGAGTTTTTCCGGGGTGATGTGCCGCTGGAACATTGGGTCTCCCGCATCGCGGTGAACCACTGCCTCAACGCCATCCGTTCCCAACGAGTGCGGCCGGAGTGGCGCATGGCCGATTTCTCGGAGGAGCAGGCGGCCGCCATTGAGGCCGTGACGGCCGGACCGACCTCCGACCTTACGCCGGCGCAGTCGATGGGTGCTCGGGAGCTCGTGGACCTGTTACTTAATTCACTCGAACCCGAGGATCGGCTGTTGATTCAAATGCTGGAAGTGGAGGAATTGCCGGTGGAGGAGGTTCGAGCGGTGACCGGATGGTCGGTTCCCTACATCCGAGTTCGCGCGTTTCGCGCCCGCCGCAAGCTGAACCGGCGCTTTGGAGCGTTGCGAAAGAAAGGAATGCTATGAGCCCCTTGGATCCGGACTTGAAGCGGCTGCTGGCGCACTCCCGGCAGTCGCAGGCGCCCGCAGAAGAGTTCCCCGTGGAGGCGCCGTTCGGATTCGCCTCCCGCGTAGTGGCGGCTTGGTCTCCCGCGCCGCCGGTTTCCGTACTGGGCGACATCCAACGTCACGCCCGGCTCTCCAGTTGTCTGGCCGTGGCCGTGATCGTGGCTGGCCTGGCGGTCTTCCTGGGCTGGCCCAAGGCTC
The DNA here is from genome assembly GCA_017309115.1 of Verrucomicrobiota bacterium. Lineage (GTDB taxonomy): Bacteria > Verrucomicrobiota > Verrucomicrobiia > Limisphaerales > UBA9464 > UBA9464. The sequence continues at coordinate 17,251 of JAFLEF010000078.1, forward strand.
CCCATCCGGCTTCTGGACTGCCCACCGCGCTGAGCTTTGCCGCCAACCAGCTTTCTCCATGAAGTTCGTCAAACACTGGAAGGCCATTCTTGTGTTGCTCCTGGTTTTTGCCGCGGGCGGGGCCGCCGGGTCGGCCGCCACCGTGGTTCACTTCCGATCATCCTTTATCCGGAGTCTTCGAGTGGAGCACTGGGTCGACGAAGCCATGAAGGCGATGAACCAGGATCTCAAACTCACGGCGGAACAGCAGGAGCCGATACGGACCATCACCCGGGAGACCGTTCTTCAGTTCAAGAACAGTTTTGGGTTCGCCATTCGCGAGTCAGGCACGAATTTGGTGGCAGCGTGGGGCCGGATTGATCCGGTGCTGACGCCGGAACAACGGGCGATTCATCGGCAAAAACAACAGGAGTTTCGCGACGGCGTACTCCGGACAATGAAAGTGGAATTGCCCCAGCCGTAACGGTGGTGCCGACGAGTCAGTTCTCGCAACTAAGCATTCGCAGACGCCCGCGAGAGGTCATGCCTGCTGCGCGGGCGCGGAGAACGAAGAGTGGGCCAGCAGGCTCAGTCAGTCTTCTCCTGAATCTTTTCTCCGGCATTCTCGACATCCTTGCCGAATCCATTGGCGGTGTTACGGCAGCCGGAAGCAAGCAGCAGAGCGGTTAGTAGAAACAGTGAGACCAAGGCGGGTTTAATCGAAGTTTTCATGCAGGTTCAGGAATGAGGAACGGAGTGAAGGATTGAACGATGGAGAGTCAGGCGGTTGACGACCCGGGATTACCCCGGGTCGCCGTCTCCGACACCCCGGGGAGTTGGGGAGCGAGACCTGATTGTCCGTCGAGGTAGTAGGTCACGGACAGTCGCAGGCCTTCCTGATGGCGGACTCGACGGCATCCTTGGTCTCGCCGGTTCGCTTCTGGATACGACCCACGAGTTCGTCCTGTTTTCCCTCGAGGTATTGCAGGTCGTCCTCCGTGAGTTGGGCCCATTTCTGTTTCAGTTTGCCTTTGGCGACGTTCCAGTCGCCTTTCACGGTCAGTGTGTTCATATGTTTTGGTTTTGAATGTTAGACCTCAGGGTCGTCTGCGGCGGTTATTGCAGGTGGACGGCCAATTCGGAGCGGGCGTCAAATCGGCTGAAAATCGGCCGTTTTTGGCGTTTGGTCGTCTGCCGAGCCCAGCAGGTGCCCGGCGTCGTGCACGGTGCCTGAAGGAGTCTCCGGGCGATTTGCCGGACGGGCGCCGGGTCGAGCGCGGCACGGATGGATGAAGCCGAGGCCATCGCTGGGACCGACAGATGCAGGACGTTGACCCGGTCCAGAAGTTGCAAAACGCATGGTGCGACATTCGTTCTCCTGCAAAGTGCCTGCCTGAAACCCCGTTGGCTTTCTCCCAGCGTGGGAAACAACGGGGAATTGGTGGGTTAGCGTGTTGGCATGAAGTCCGCAGAGGGGCCTCGGACGAGCGACGGTGCGGAGCGCTCTCCCAGGGGCCAACCGTGCGCGCGGACGGTCCTTCCTTCTCCGCTCAACTTGCGGTGTGTTGAATCATGTTGAACTGGGCCTTGATGTTTCTGCTCGTGGCGCTGATTGCCGGGGCTTTGGGCTTCACCGGTATCGCCGGTTCGGCCGCGTACTTTGCCAAGATCCTGTTCGTGATCTTCCTAGTGTTTTTTCTGGTGTCTCTGATTCGCGGCAACCGGAAGACCTAATTCGAGGAAACTACCATGTTGGAAACCATTGCCATCGTTCTCGTTGTTCTCTGGCTCCTTGGCCTTGTGTCGTCCTACACCATGGGTGGATTCATCCACGTCTTGCTGGTGGTGGCGATTGTGGCGGTTTTGGTTCGCCTGATTCGCGGACGCTCGCCCTAGGTGGAGGGGGGAAACCTGAAAACGTCTCTTTCGAAAGGAGGAGACAAGCGCCTTATGGACACCGCTGCTACGGAACTGCGGGACGAGACGGATTCCTCTTGGATACCGACGATCGCGAGTACCGCGCCGTCGCCTAGGGTAAGGGGAGGCGACCTTCTGTTGCGTCTGTTTCGTCTCACCGTTTTGGTAGCCGTTGGAACGGCCTTTTTGGATTTTGCGGAAGCGGTCGTCCTACCGGTGGTTCTGGCCGGTGTTTTCGCTTTGGCTCTGCGGCCGCCGGTACGTTGGTTGGTCCGAGCGCGCGTTCCGGCACCGGTGGCGGCGCTGGTCGTCATGCTGATGCTCCTGGTGCCGGTAGCTGTGGGGTTTTCCCAGTTTGCGTCACCCGCCGTGGAGTGGTTTGAGGAAGCGCCCAAGCACATCGCAAGACTCAAAGTTCGGCTGATGGGGGTCTTGCAACCGGCGCTGAAACTCAGCGAAGCCGCTGCCAGCGTGGGCCGGATCGATAGTCCGGGAACCCGCGTACCGGCTCCGGTGGAGGTGAAGGATTTGTCCCTCGCCAGCACGGTGTTCACCTGGACGGGCAGCGCCTTGGTGGGATTTGCGGAAATGATTGCGCTTCTGTTTCTCCTCCTCGCTTCGAGTGAGTCGTTTCTGCACAAGCTGGTTCGCCTGATGCCCACGTGGGCCGACAAACGGCGGATCGTCACGGTGGCGCGGGAAGTTCAACAAGGGATCTCCACCTACTTGTTTTCGGTCGGTGTGATCAATCTCGGCTTCGGCGTGGTGGTCACCGGCGCTTTGGCCCTCGCGGGAATGCCCCAGCCCGTGATGTGGGGTTTGGTGGCGGCGTTGCTCAACTTCATTCCCTACTTCGGACCGGTTTTAGGAGTCATCCTGATCGGAGTGGCGGGACTTCTTTCGTTCGACTCCTTGGGCCGCGGTTTGGTGCCGATGGTCCTCTACCTCGCGATTCATCTAGTGGAGGCGAATCTGCTGACACCGTTCGTCGTCGGTCGTCGGGTGATTCTCAATCCGGTGGTGGTGTTTGTCTCGCTGATGTTCTTTGGCTGGCTCTGGGGGCTGCCGGGAGCCTTTGTGGCCGTACCCCTGATGGTCGTGGCGCGAATTGTTGGCGAACAGGTGCCGGCGATCCGGCCATACGCGGCGTTCATGGGACGATGAAGCGTCTTGCATCAGGCGTGCTGCAATTACCTCGAAAGGAGTAATGAATTTTGACCGACCGTAGTTTCGACTCGGATGTTGCGAGGGGCTTTATGGGGCTGAGGGTTTTGCGATCACAACTGCACAGCGTTCTCGTGACCCTTTGGCTGACCCTGTCGATCGCCAGCGTGGTCATGGCCGCTCTAACTTGGAACCGTCTCGCGCACTCGGTCGATGACGCCGTCCAAATGAGTGGGTTGAACGACGCTCTGGATCGCGTGTTCTCGCTGGTTCTCGATGCCGAGACGGGGCAACGAGGGTTCACCATTACAGGACTCCAGGATTATCTGGAGCCTTACGAGGAAGCGCGGCGGCGTTTGCCGGGGGAGTTGAACGTCCTTGCTGAACTTGGGCGGGCTGACAACTCCATTCAGCCGGATTTGGCCGAACTCAGAGTTCTCCTTGATCGACGACTGACTCAATTAGGGGAAGTAGTGAAAACTCGTCGGGAGCAGGGCTTGTCCGCGGCTGCGGCCGTGATTTCAAGTCGGCGGGGCAAGAGAACCATGGACGAAATTCGGGCGTTGGTCGGACGCATGCGGCGAGAGCGTCTGGATATCTTCACGAGCAATGGAGAACAGACCCGGCGCCAGCTCAATCGGGCCAACGTCACCAGCCTGGTGGCCGGGTTGATCGGCGTCGGCGCGGGATTCTTCTCCCTCTATCTGGCTCGGGTCGGCCTCGAGCATGAACGACGCGAACGAGAACTGGCGGAGGGGAAATTGCGGGCGGAACACCACAGCGAACAGAAAAGCGCCTTTCTCGCCAACGTAAGCCACGAGATTCGCACACCCATGAATGCAATCCTGGGATTCACGGAGCTGTTGGTGTCAGAGCTGAAGTCATCCCGGCAGCAACGCTACCTGCTCTCGATCCGCACGGCCGCCGAATCCCTGCTGCAGCTGATTAATGACGTCCTCGACATGTCGAAAATTGAGGCCGGGGTGGTCGAGTTGAATCCCGAGCCGACCGATCCTCGGGAGATCTGCGAGTTCATTCAAACCGTCTTTGTCGAACAAGCCACTCGCAAAGGTCTGACCCTGACCTGCCGGATTGGTGACGAGGTTCCCCGGGTACTTCTGCTCGACCGCACCCGTCTTCGGCAGATTCTGGTGAATCTGGTGGGGAACGCCGTGAAGTTTACCGAGCGGGGTTCCATTCGACTTGAGGTTCACTCGGAGCCGGATCGCGAAGTGCCGGGCTCGATCTTGCTGTTGATTGAGGTGGAGGACACCGGTGTGGGGATTGCCCGTGATCGGCTCGACGCAATCTTCAAACCCTTTGTCCAGGCGGATTCGCGGCGGCCTCAGGAAAAGCAAGGCACAGGACTCGGGCTGGCGATCGTCAAGCGGCTCACCGAAATGCTTGGAGGATCAGTCGTGGTCGCAAGCGTGCCCGGGCAAGGAACGACCTTTCATCTGCGCATTCCCCGGGTCGAGCTCTCCAACCAGGAATTCGCCCCAATGGAGGTGAAAGAAGTAGGGGTGGTGGATTTCAACCGGCTGCGACCGGCCACGTTGGTGGTGGTGGATGATCAGGAAATGAACCGACAATTGATCGCCGACATTCTGGCCGGTTCACACCATCAACTGTTTCTCGGCGCGGACGGGAATGCCGCGGTGGAACTGGTCCGGCAGCACCGTCCAGATCTCGTGTTGCTCGACATTCGCATGCCCCGTTTGGATGGACGTCAGGCGCTGGCCCAGATTCGCGCGGTCCCGGGATGTGAATTGCTGCCAGTCATCGCCGTGACGGCTTCGAGTCAGGTGGAAGATGAGCGGGAACTTCGCCTGCAGTTTAGCGGATATCTCCGGAAGCCATTTACCCAGCGAAAACTGTACGACGAACTGGCCGCCTTTTTGCCCGAGGTTGCTCCGGCGGCCCCGGTTTCTGAGCCACTTCCGCCGAGCACAACGGTGGGGCATACTCAGGATTGGGCTGAGCTGAGTGTGGAACTGCACGGACTGGAGTCCTCCGAGTGGCCCGTGGTCCGGGATGGTGGGGCCTTCAACGAAGCCCGGTCCTTTGCTGAGCGAATCCGGGACCTGGGTTCCCAAGCCCAGTGTCCGCTGCTGGTGTCCTACAGCGACACGCTTTTGCTGGCCATCGAAGGATATGACGCGGCGGCCTTGGAGGCGGAATTGCAGCGTTTTCCTCAGGTTGTTTCCACCATTGAAAGCCGAACCGTTGGCCTCGCTGCCCAACCGATCACGCCCGCATGAATTTCGATCCGAATGCCTCTGTGACGCGGATTCTGATCGTGGACGATCAGCCTGCCAACCTACGCGTTCTCGGCAGCATGCTGGGGCAGTTGGGCTACGAGATTGTGGCCGCCTCGGACGGACCAACGGCGTTGAAGCGGCTGGTGCTGCGGCCTCCGGACCTGGTGTTACTCGACCTATTGATGCCGGGAATGGATGGATTCGAAGTGTGCCGGCGGATCCGAGAAATGCATGAATTTACCGACCTGCCAGTTATCTTTCTTTCCGCGGCGGACGAGAAGAGTCTGATTGTGCGGGCTCTGGATTGCGGGGGCGTGGACTTTGTCACCAAGCCTTTCAACCAGGCCGAATTGATGCGTCGGGTTCAGACCCATCTGGCGCTCAAACAGGCGCGGGACCGGTTACAGCAATTGGCGCGCGACAAGGATGAGTTGATTGGAATTCTGGCTCACGACCTAAAGAACGCGTTGGGAAGTGTCTTGATGAATTCCCAACTGCTGCAGCGGCGCACCGAAGGCGACACCCGGCTGAACCAACTCAGCACCCAAATCGTGGATTCAACTGACCGAACACTGGCGTTCGTCCGACAGTTTTTGGCCAACAGTGCGGCCGATCATAGTCTTCGGATCGAGCGTCAGCGGGTGGCCGTGCGAAGTCTGGTCGAAGATGTCCTCGACCAACATCAGGCGGCTGCGGCTCGTAAGCAGCAGCAGTTGGAACTTAAGACCGCTTCGGACCTTCCCAATCCGCTGGTGGTCTTTACGGATGCCGGAGCGCTGCGGCAGGTGCTGGAGAACCTGATCAGCAACGCGGTCAAGTTCTCGCCACCGCAGCGTCCGATCGAAGTGACCCTCGCCGCCGAGCCGGAAGGCGTGCGCATCGAGGTTCGGGATCAAGGCCCGGGTTTCACCGTGGAAGACCTCGCCCAAATGTTCCGCCGGTACCAACGACTTTCCGCCCGTCCCACTGCGGGCGAACCCAGCACAGGGCTGGGATTAAGCATTGCTCAAAAGCTGATGGGACTCCTGGGAGGGCATCTCGACTGCATTAGCACCCCGGGAGCAGGCGCTACTTTCCGGGTTCGACTTCCGTTTGCGGATTCCCCGCAAAGCCCGTCGGGCGGCATGGAAGCAAGGCCGCGGGCAGAGGAATGAAGACCCAGTCGTAACCGCAAACTGGATTTACTGGATTCAACAACACACTACTCACATGGACTTCCTGGTCATAGACGACGATAAGGCCTTTCGCGAGGCCACCTGCTTTCTCATCGAGGACGACGGACATTATGCCGAGGGCGTGGAGTCCGGTCAGTTGGCCCGCCAACGCTTGAAGGAGGACAAGTTCGACGTGGCGCTTCTGGACCTGAATCTTGGCAGCGAGAGCGGGCTGGATGTGCTGGAGGAACTGGGCAAGGCGCATCCGACCTTGCCGGTGGTCATGTTCACCGCAGCCGGTTCGGTTCGCACCGCGGTGGAGGCCATGCGGCGTGGAGCCCAGGATTACCTGGAGAAACCCTTTACCCGAGAGCAATTCCATACCGTGCTGGCGCGGCTTCAGCGGTTTCGTCAGCTCGGCCAGAAGGTGGAGCGACTGGAGGAGGAGGTCCGGGAAACGCGAAGTCAAAGCCCAGAAGCGTTGTTTGATCACTCCACTCCGGTGATGCAGGAAACGATGGAGACGTTGTTTCGCGCGGCGACAACCCCGGCCTCGATTCTGATTCTCGGAGAGAGTGGGACGGGCAAAAGCCTCACCGCCCGCGCCGTTCACCAGCGCAGTCATCTCGCGGACAAACCGTTTGTGACCGTGAGTTGTCCCAGTCTCTCCAAGGAGTTGCTCGAGAGTGAACTGTTTGGACATGTGAAAGGCGCCTTCACCGGAGCCGTAAAGGATCATTGGGGCAAAGTTCGGGCGGCCGAAGGAGGTACCCTGTTCCTGGATGAAATCGGCGATCTGCCCATGGAGATTCAACCGAAGCTGCTCCGGCTGCTCCAGGAACGGGAGTACGAACGCCTCGGGGAAAACGTTACACGAACCGCCCAATTGCGAGTCATTGCGGCAACCAATCGCGATCTGAAGCAGCGCGTGGCTGAGGGCGCGTTCCGCGAGGATCTCTTCTATCGCCTCAACGTCATTGCCGTGGAGATGCCCCCGTTGCGGGCCCGCGTGGGAGATGTGGAGCGGTTTGCGCAACACTACCTCAACCATTTCGCTGCCTCGTGTGGCCGCAAGGTCCGGGGGTTCTCCCCCCAGGCCGCCGAATTGATTCGCAATCACTCTTGGCCCGGGAATCTGCGGGAACTGCGCAATACCATTGAACGGGCGGTGATCATGGCGCGCGGGGATTTGGTGGAGGCGACGGATCTGTCGGCTGAGTTGCGAGCGCGACCGGTTCGACTGCCCGATGGAACGCAGGGGCCGCCGGTGGAACTGGGCGCCCGCGTGACGCTGGATCAGTTGGAGGAGGCCCATTTGCGCATGATTCTGGACAGCACCCGGAGTCTTACTGAAGCAGCGATCGTGCTCGGGATTGACCAAGCGACCTTGTACCGCAAGCGCAAGCGGCTCGGGATTTAGGGAAGCTGAAGGGAAGCGATGGTAGGGCGAGGTTTCACCGAGCCGTTTGCGTCTCGGCGAAATGACGCGTCGGGAGTCCACCCGCGTACGGCTCCGCGGAGCGTCGCCCCACCGGGGGCGGAGGAAGCTGAGAGCTGAGAGGCCGGAAGGAAAGCGATGGTAGGGCGAGGTTCCACCGAGCCGTTCGCGTCCCGGCGAAATGACGCGTCGGGAGTCCACCCGCGTACGGCTCCGCGGAGCGTCGCCCCACCGGGGGCGGAGGAAGCTGAGAGCTGAGAGGCCGGAAGGGAAACGATGGTAGGGCGAGGTTCCGCCGAGCCGTTTGCGTCTCGGCGGGTGACGCGTCGGGTGTCCACCCGCGTACGGCTCCGCGGAGCGTCGCCCCACCGGGGGCGGACGAACCTGAGAGCTGAGAGGCCGGAAGGGAAGCGACGGTAGGGCGAGGTTCCACCGAGCCGTTCGCGTCTCGGCGAAATGACGCTTGGGGAATCCACCCGCGTACGGCTCCGCGGAGCGTCGCCCCACCGGGGGCCGAGGAAGCTGAGAGCTGAGAGGCCGGAAGGAAAGCGATGGTAGGGCGAGGTTCCACCGAGCCGTTCGCGTCCCGGCGAAAAGACGCGTGGGGAATCCACCCGTGTCAGCGGCGGCGTGAAAGTGGTGTGAAAGTGGCGGTTTGAAAATCCGGTGAGTGGAGGAGGCGGTTTGGGGGATTCAGGTGGGATTTCAGGGTGTGGTATCGCGGTCCTTCATGCGGAAGCTGG
>JAFLEF010000079.1 GCA_017309115.1 Verrucomicrobiota bacterium
AACCGAACTGATCACCCTCGCCCAATCCAGCCATTGTAGTGGCGACTTTGGGCCCGCCACCCTTCCAAACCCCCACAAAACCACCCCTCTCATTCTTCAACTACCCCCAGTAGCGGAAGTCGGGCTAGGCCCGTTGCGGCGGGGAGTCTTCCTGCTTTCTCTCGAATGCAATTCGTATCCCAGGAATGCCGACGTGGGAATCAGGCGGCTATGTGACGCGGTGGAACGCCTGGGTCCGAGCGAACGCCGGCTCTGGGAGCGGGCGCTGAGCCGCACGTTTGATGTGGGGTATAGCCTCGCCGAAGGGGACAAGGCGGTGCAGGTCTCCCTCCAGCCATCCACGCTGAGTCGCGTGGTGGCGGTGGGAGCAACGGTAGCCTTCACGTGTTATCGGTTTCCGCTCCCCCCAGTCGATCCTCACCCATGAAACGGTTCTGGGAACGCCTAGTGGTGACGTTTTGTAGTGGCTACGTCATCGTGTTCTTTGGGGAGTTTGTGTTCTGGGCCACGCCGGATCGGGAGGGCATGAGTGCCGGCGGGTTGATCGGGGTCTGGCTGATGTATTCCGTCATGGCCTACCCGTTCCTCTGCGTTGTGAGTTACTTCCGAGTGCGGGATCCCTGGGCCGTGTTTTTGGCGGGAGCGTTTTACGGTTGGTTTGAAGAAGGCCTCGTCGTCCAGACGACCTACGGCGGCCCGGACACGCCGTTTCCGATGTCCCTTTCGTTCACGGCCCTGGCCTGGCACGCGCCGCTCGATATCTGGATCGGCTGGTATCTGCTGCGGCGACTGCTGGCGGAGAATCATCGGTGGAAGATTTTCGCGTGGGCGAGCGGCGTCGGTTTCTTTTACGGACTGTGGGCCGTCTTTTGGTGGAACGAACCTCCGGAACCCATGAAGGCGTTGCTGGATGCGGGGCGGAAGGATCTGGTGCTCCTTCACTTTGCCGGCTTCGCGTTCGGAACGACGGCGCTCTTGGTGCTGGCCTATGCGGTGTATCAGCGCGTGCAGATAACGGAGTTCCAACCTTCGAAGGTGGAGTTGGGGCTCTTCGGCGTGTTGACCGTGCTCTACTTCGCGTTCGTCACAGTGCCGGCGGCGCCCAAGGCCCTGTGGATTTTACCCCTGCTGCTGGGCCCGACCCTCTGGGCGCTGTTTCACAATCGACGGGTCGAAACGCGACCGAACGTCTTGGTGGCGTTTTCGGGTCGGGTGGCCCCGGTCAATTATCTGTTCCTCTTCGCGATTCCGGCCGTGGCCGTCGCAGTATACTTTCTGGCACTCGCCTTGGACCTGCGCCTCAGCACCAATCTGGTGGTCTATTACGTCGCCACGCCGGTGGGCGCACTGCTCTGGTTGACTAGCCTAGTCGTGTGTGTTCGGAGAGGCTGGCTGGATCAACGGAGATGGGTCAAGTAGCTCTTACACACAAATGAAAAGACTACGATTGTTAGTTGTGGTTTGCGGCCTGATCGCAGTAGTCGCCATTCTCGTAGTTGCTCGTAGGTCGACCATTGACGGACATTACTCCACAGAAATTGTCGGATACCTTTCGTCTGATGCTTACATATTGTTTCGTGATGGTGTTGTTACAATTGAGAACTTTGGAGGAAGAACTAGCCTTGGTTCATATTTCCAAAAAACCGATGGCGACTGGGAGTGGAATACGGGTGGCACGCAGAAATGGCTTATCAAATCGGGTGTTCTAGAGATCACCTGCATCGAAGTCGGGAATGAAACTAACGTCGTCAAGTTGGCGCGTCGGCTTCTTTAAACGTCGAAGAGAGAGCAATGAGGTCAGATGTGTAACAATGACACTTCGAGAATGGCTTCGGACCAGGACGTGGTTCGCCTGAACCGAGTCAGCGGCTGGTCGGATCGAGTGACGTACAGCTACACTATTTGGATTGTGCTGAGCCTGGTGCCATACGCGCCTGTTGTGGAGGCCATCATCCGCACTCGCGGCCGGGAGGTAAACCGCATCGAACCGGAGGTCTACCGGTGAAGAACAGGAATTGGGTCCGCTGGCTGGTCATCGTGGGGTTCGCCGTGGGTGGCATTGCGGCGCTGGTGGATGGACTTCGGGAGTTGCAGCAGGAGGGAACACCTTTCAGCTGGTTCGTATTGGCGCTCGCGGTGGTTGTCGATGTGGCCGCTCTGTGGGCGATCGCCTACTTCGCCTGTTTTCGTCAGTACAGTCGGATGGCAGCCTTGGTTGCCGTCTTTGTGGCTCTGAACGTGTTCGTTTGGATCCTGTCAGTTCCGGTGTGGTTGGGATTATCGGAACGCCCGGGAGCTGGGGTCGGGAGCGGATCGCAGTTCCTGGACATTCTCGTCACCCTGGGTGTCGCGGTCGCCGCGTGGCACGGAGCCCGTTGGGTATTCCGGCGGGTGCGCGGATGGCTGCAGGCTTGGCTGCCCCGCCTGTTCTCCGACGCCGAAGGGACTTAGAAGAACTGGTGGAGCCTCGGACGCGAACTAAGGGTGGTTCTTGCTGCACTGCCTGGCGGCCCTTGATACTCATTTGGTAATGAGTCAGTCGAAGAACGCACTTTGGAAAACCGTGCTGGCGGTCTTGGTTTTGACTTCCACGGGTTGCCATACGGTTCCTCCAGCTAAGGTGGCAGATCCTCAAGCGCTGGCGGGCAAGAAATACCTCTACATCGTCGACAGCACGCGGAAGGACCGCGGATTTCGGGCGGAGATTGTGCGGAACCTGACGGGACGCGGATTCACGGTCTCGTCAGGACCGATGAATCAGTGGGGAGCGGATGTTCAGCTCTATCTGCTCTACGAGGATCGCTGGAATTGGGACATGGTGATGTACCCCGCTCAGGTGAAGATTTCGATTTACGAGGTGGCAACGCGGTCTCTCCTAGGTTCGGCCGAGTTCAAGAACACCTTTTTCCACACCTACGCGGATCCGCCGGAGATTGCCGATGAACTGATTGGGCGGATTTTTGGAGAGCCCGCCGGTAAATTCATGGAGTAGACTTCGGCTCTCGTCGTCGTGTCCATGGCCGCGGTCAGGGTGCGTATAGGCACAACCCCAGTCTGGAATGGAGTTTTAACCGGCGGGCAGTTCCGGGCCAACCTGGCGCGTGGTCAGCAAACGCCGGAACATTGAACCGAGGGTTAGCCGATTTGCGTCCTTCGCCAAAGCGGAGGCCGCGGATCGCGCTTGGCAACGCTCTCTGACTCCGCTTGACCGGCTGCGCCAGCTTGAGCTCGCCCGCCAGTACGCTTATGGCCCGCAAGATCTGGATGTCTGGGTTGTCGTTTCCCGCGAAAATGCCGACCGGCTCGTCAGCGCGTTTCAAGCGTTTTTGGCGGCTCCTTGGGAGGCTTGTCCCGTGACGCGTGGGAGAATGAATGGCGCCTTCTGCCGTCGGCGGCTACGGGCGAGTTAAAGTCGAGGCGCCGCAGGCTTGATGGGGGCCTGACCGCTGCGGACGCCCTTCACCCGGGTGGTGCGCTTGAAGACTTTGTCGCCGCAGGTGACGTACAGATCGCTGAAGTCGGGTCCGCCCAGGGTGACGTTCGAAAGCCACTTGGCCTGCGGCTTGGGAATGATGCCGTTAACCCGGCCGGCTTGATCGCAGAATTGCACGCCCAGTTCAGTGGTGACGTAGAGCCGGCCGTCGCGATCCACGGTCATTCCATCAGCTCCACTTCCGGTGGAGCCATCGGCCAAGTGCAGATGGTAGTATCGCTGCTTGAACTGAAGGGAGCCGTCGTCGGCGATCTGGTACGACCAGATGAACTGACCCTGCGTGTCCGAGACGTAGAGCAGGGATTCATCGGGCGAAAGTTGCACGCCGTTCGGGAACCGGACGCCCTGGTCCACGACGCGTTTGGAACCGTCCGGGAGGATCAGCCACACTTGCTTCTGTCCGGGGTCGGTGACATAGATTCGGCCGGTGCTGGTCACGCAGAGGTCATTGGATTCCAGACCTTCGGCAATCACCGTGGCCTGGCCGGAAGGGTCGTAGGCGACGATCTGTTTCTTACCATTGGCCGCGGCGTAGAGTCGACCATCGGGCCCGAACTTCAGGCTGGTGACCGCGCCGGTATTCTCGGCGAAGACCGTGACTCGACCATCGAGACCGATCCGATGGATTCGTTGGTTGGGAATGTCGGTGAAGAACACTTCTCCCTGGGCATTCGCGGTCGGTCCTTCGGTGAACTGAAAGCCGTCGGCCACGAGCTTCCATTCCGAGCCGTCGGCGAGCACCTCGCGGACGACGGGCTGACGGGACTTCTTTTCCGGATTGGCCACGATCGGCGCGGGGTAGTCCCGCCAGAGCCAGCGCAGCGCGTCCGGGAACACCTGGGTCGCTTGGAATCCGTCATGGGCTCCGGTGCCCCACACGTGGCGGACATCGTAGCCGGCGAAGACCAAGGCGCGTTGCATCGCCTGATTGGCCATCCACCAATCGCCGCCGTAAATGTTCAGGTCGTTCTCGCCGTCCTGGAGGAAGATCCGAATCGGCTTGGGTTCCGTTTTGCGAATCAGCGTCGGATATTCGTTACCTCCGCGCAGTCCGACATACGTGCCGATGCTGCTGAACACCCGGCGGAATTCCTGCGGCCGTTCCCACGCCGTGGTGAACGCACAAATTGCACCGCTGCTGGCGCCGCCGATGGCCCGCTCGTTGCCGTTGGTGGTGAGTTTGAGGCCGTGTTGGCGTTCGACGTAGGGGAAGAATTCCTCCAGAAGGAAGCGCGCATAATTGTCGCCCAGACCATCGTACTCGTAGCTGCGGTTGAAGCGGTCCAGAGCATTGGTGGACGGTGCCTTGACCCGACCGTGCATAATGAACAGTCCGACCAACGGCGGGATTTCCTTCTTCGCGATGAGGTTGTTGAACACGTTCACCGCCTGATACCCGCCGCCGTCCTGCAGGACCATGACTGGAGCGCGTTGGGCTCGGTCCAATTGGGTGGGGATGTACACTGAATAGTCGCGGACGGTCCCGGGAAACACGCTATTGGTTCCGGCGGTGAAGACGCCTTTGATGACTTCACCTTGGGGCACACCTTCCTGCTTCTGGCTGTCTGGTCCGGGCGGGTAAGGATTCTCGGCAGCAGAAAGAGAGAACAACGCCAGGAACGTCAGGACGATTCGAAAGGCCTTCATGATTTCGTGAACGGGACAGCGAGATGCACGCACGGTCGGGCGAGTGGAACAAGACCGAAGGAGGGCGACGTCAAGAGAGGCGAATCGACGGTAACCTGCGGAGGGGTCTTCCGGTCTGCCTACGAACGCCATGTCCTGCCAACGAATCTCTGCCCTGTTCCTCCGGTTCCTTTCGCAGTTTTCTGGTTCCATGAACGCGTCGCGTTGGGCTCGGGTGGGACTCATACTGCTGTCTCTACTGGTGGGTGTTGTCCCGACCTTGGCTCAAGGACCTTTTGGCCCAAGCCAGGATGTGAAGTTGGTTCCCCAGTTTGATCGGAATGGAGACCAGCGTCTGGACGCGGCGGAGCGTCAGGCAGCCCGGGAGTTTTTGGCGGCGGAAAAGGCGGCGGGTCGAGGACCCCGACGTCCCGGACCTCGGGGTCGGGGTCCCGCCTCGGAGAAACCGGCTCCCGGACCCAAACTCACCCCAGCCGATGTGAAGTCGTATCCGGACGCGCCGCTGTACGATCCGACGGTGGTTCGCACGTTGTTTCTGGAATTCTCCGCGCCGGATTGGGAGCGGGAGTTGGCCGACTTTTATCATACTGATGTCGATGTTCCTGCGACCGTGACCGTGGACGGTCGCAAGCTTGCCGACGTGGGAGTCCATTTCCGGGGTGCCTCCTCGTTCTTCACGGTGGGCGAGGGGCGGAAGCGGTCGCTGAACCTGTCTCTGGATTCCGTGCATGACGATCAGCGGTTGGGTGGGTACCGCACGTTGAACCTCCTCAATTCCCACACCGACCCCACGTTTGTTCGCACGATTTTGTACGATCAGATTGCCCGGCAGTTGCTGCCGGCTCCCCAGGCGAATTACGTGCGGGTGGTGATCAATGGCGAGAGCTGGGGGCCGTATGTGAACGTGCAACAGTTCAACAAGGATTTTGTCCGGGACTGGTTCGGAACCACGGACGGAGCGCGTTGGAAAGTTCCGGGAAGTCCGCGCGGCCGGGGTGGCCTGACCTACCTGGGCAGCGACCCGGCGGAGTACCAGCGCATTTACGAGATCAAGACCAAGGACAAACCGGAATCCTGGTCAGCGTTGATCGAGCTCTGTCGGGTGTTGAACGAAACTCCGATCGCGAAACTGGAATCAACGTTGCCGACCTACTTGAATGTGGATGGGGCGCTGCGGTTTTTGGCCTTGGAGAATGTGTTCATCAACAGCGACGGCTATTGGATTCGCACCAGCGACTACAATTTGTATCGGGATGTGAACGGTCGGTTTCACCTGATTCCGCACGACTCCAACGAAACGTTTCGGGCGCCGATGGGACCGGGGGCGTCGGGGGAAGGCGTGGCGTTGGATCCCTTCACTGGAGCGGATGATCCTGACAAGCCGCTGCTCAGCCGGTTGCTGGCGGTGCCGGCGTGGCGTCAGCAGTACTTGAGTTATGTCCGGGCGCTGGCGGAAACGTGGCTGGATTGGAAGAAACTCGCGCCGATCATCGAGCGACATCAGGCGCTGATCGCGGCGGACATTCCGGGTGACACGCACAAGTTGTATTCCACCGAGGCCTTTAGCAAAGCGGTGGTGGAAGAGACGGAAGAGTCGGGTTTTCGCGGCCCCCAACGCAGCGGGAGTTTGAAGGATTTCGTCGAGCAGAGGCAGGCGTATCTGCTCGGGTTGCCGGCGGTAAAGTCGGCGCCCCAGGTGGAACTGCGGCCTCCGGTGCGCGGGAAGTAGGCAGGGCGGAAGCGCAATCTTTCTGCTGCGGTTGGCGGCCAGCCCGTCGGGCGGCGTTGGCTTCGGGTTCTTCGCCGGACAGTCTGTCGGCGTACGGCCCGGTTCAGAACCGCTTCGGGCGCCTTGGGGCGCGTCGAGCGCGGTGGTGGCTCGAGGTGCTCGAGGTAACTCCCAACTTCAATTGGACAGCCACGGAGACGGATTCTCGGGATCAATTCGAATCTCGGGCGACACGGGCGGGATCGCGGATTTGGACGGGTTAAATCCGATCAGTCGGCAGAACCGACCGTCGGTGGCGCTGGTCGGAGCGGGGTAACTGATCCCGAGTGCCCGCAGGAAATCCACCCGGACCCACGGGTTGCTCAGAATGTAGCGGTCTTCCGGGTGCGCCCGCTGCTGCGAGACTTCATCGGCGGACTGGACCTTCAAGTAGGGCGCAAAGCGCGAGGTGGGAATGTCGAGGAGTCGGGACATCAGAAGCGGATCCACTGTGCCGGGCGTCGGGGTGTCCTCCCACATGGTAGAGAGACTGAGGAAGCGCTGGATGGGATCTCTTCGGTGAATCAGAACGAATCCCCAGGCGATTTGCTGATATTCGGTCAGAATAAGTGTCGGTTCGCCGGTGAGTTCGGCGAGGTTTCTGCCCAGTTCCTCGCTTCGGTTGGTCCCGCCTGGGAGATGGAGGCAAGACCAGGTGGGGCCGGCTGAAGCCCAGAACGCGCATTCGCTTAAGGGCAGCCCCCCAACGGTGCCGGTGGCCAGGTCGAAATTCTGGGAAGACAGTTCGGCCAAGTCCAGACCCAGCCCGTGCAGGGCGCGGATTAGGACTCCTTCCGTCTGGGGACACCAAGGTTGACGCCAGAAGGCCTGAGAGGAGGTGGGGACCATGCGAGGAAACGGTGTTCAGGAATCTGCTGCGCCATCAAACTGGCGAGAGGAATCCCCGCTGCCAAGTCCGCAAACACCCGATTCTCAACTAGGTAAAATCAAGTAGAGCAATGCTCGGGGGCCGGCTGATCGCCGGAGCGAACGTCGGGGCCGGAGAAAATTTGCGGCTGTTCGCCACATCGCGACCTGGAGAGAAGGTTTCTGGCCCTTTTCTTGCGTCCTGCACTTGTTTCTCGTGGGGCTCCTCCCTACGCTCGCCCTCCATGTCACAAGGATTACACCTCTCGCAGCGACTTTCGCAGCAGATGGTGTTGTCCCCGCAGCTCCAGCAATCACTGGCGCTGCTGCAAGCTCCGGTGCTGGAGCTGAAGGCGATGGTCGAGCAGGAGTTGCAGCAGAATCCGGTTCTCGAAGAGGCGCCCACGATGGATGCCGAAGCTGAGGATCGGGAAGATCGAGAAGGGACGGCAGCGAGTCTGGCTGATCCGGCCGAACCTCCCCCGGACACCCGGTACGATCCGGCTACGGAAGCTCCCAGTGCGGAACCCGTCGATCAGTTCGATGCCGACCTGCAACGTGTCCTTCAGCTGGATCAGGAGTGGCGCGATTTCTTCAGCAGCACGAACGGCCCGGCCCGGTCCAATCCCGAGGAGGAGGAGCGACGCCAGTTCATGCTCGATTCCCTGACAGTAGAATCCTCCCTGCAGGAGGAATTGCTGGATCAGGTGCGCACCGCCGAGATTGATGACACTGAGCGTCAGATCGCCGAATTGGTGGTAGGGAACATTGACGACAATGGTTTCCTGCAATCGTCGGTGCCGGAGTTGTCCTTCTCCACCGGCATTCCCGTCGAAGATCTGGAGCAGGCGGTTAAGCTGGTGCAGTCGTTTACGCCCGCCGGAGTGGGTGCGCGGGATCTGCGGGAGTGCCTGATGCTCCAGTTGGAGCGCATCGGGATGACTGACTCCAAGGAATATCAGATTCTGCGGGATCACATGGAAGCACTGGGAAAACGGCGGTTCCCGGAGATTGCGCGGCATTTGGGCATTACCGCCACCGAAGCCCAGGAGTTGGCCAAGCGGATCGCCCGGTTGGACCCGCGGCCTGGACGCAGCTTTTCCTCGGAACCCGAACAGTACGTGGTTCCGGAAGTGACCGTGACCCAGTTGGCCGACGGCGAGTTGTCAGTCACCACGTCCAATGATTTCCTGCCTCACGTCCGGATCAGCAATACCTACAAAGATCTTCTCTCCCAAGCCGAGACGTCAGGGGAAGTGCGCGAGTATATCCGGGAAAAAATCAAAGCCGGGAAGTTTCTCATTAAGAGTCTGCACCAGCGACAGAGCACGATCCTGAGCATCGCCCAGGAAATCGTGAAGCGTCAGCGGGAATTCATGGAACACGGGGTGACGCATCTCAAGCCCATGACCATGCTGCAGGTCGCCGAGGTGGTGGGCGTCCATGAGACCACGGTGAGCCGGGCTGTCTCCGGGAAGTACATGACCACGCCCCAGGGAGTGTTCGAAATGAAGTATTTCTTCACCTCGGGCCTGGCCACGGCTAACGGCGAACAGGTCTCAAACAAGAGCGTGAAGACGGCCTTGGCCGAACTGATAGCCAACGAGTCGAAGTCATCGCCGCTCTCGGATGAGGAATTGGTCGCCCGTTTGAAGGCTCAGGGCACCATGATTGCCCGGCGGACGGTGGCGAAGTACCGGGCGGAGTTAGGTGTTCTGCCCAGTCACCTGCGACGGGTGTATTGAAGGATGCGGGCCGGGAGTTAACCGGGGGAACGAGGGACGGTGCGGTACGGTTCATGGAAGCGTCGTCCAACCGATGTCTGGCACTCAGTGATCGTCGGCAGACCGGGTTGCAGCCTGGTAGGCTTCGTGAAGCTGACGCGTCATAGGGGATTCGGGCAGGGCTTGGCCGTCCAGCCGGATCGCAGGAACGAGTTCCAGTGAACTGAGCGTCAGGAAGACTCCGTCGCAGGCCGGAAGTTGGTGGCTGCGGATCTTTCGTTCCTCCGCCGCGATGCCGAGTTCACGGGCAAGTTCGAGCACTTTGGCCCGGGTAACTCCCGGGAGGGCACCGGTGGAAAGCGGCGGAGTACACAGCACGCCGCGGTCGATCCAAAAGAGATTGCTGCTGGTGCCTTCGACGACGTGCTGGGTGGTGTTCAAAAGCAACGCTTCATCGCAGTCCCGGGCTTCTGCTTCGGCCTTGGCGAGAACTTGGAGGAGTTTGTTGGCGGACTTAACCGACGTCAGCGGGTCGGCGGCCGGCAGGCGCCAGGATGACGTGCTGAGTCTCCAGCGGGTGGGCTGGGCGGGATCCTGCGGTTGGGCGGGATGCGTGCTCAGGATCCAGGTCGGTTGGTCGGCTCCAGCCGGAGAGTAACCGCGACGCCCTAGTCCTCGCGACACGTGCAGCCTCAGCAGAGCTTCCGATTCGCCATTGCTGCGGAGCAGATCCAAAGCCTGGTGCCAGGCCTGTTCCGCTGAAACCGGGAGGCGCAAGGTCAGTCGGTCGGCACCTGCTTGCAGACGATCCCAGTGGGCGGCCCAGGCGAAGGGACGTCCGCGATAAACGCGTAGGGTCTCAAACAGTCCATCGCCGTAGAGAAAGGAGCGGTCGAAGATCGAGATCCGCGCTTCGGCTTCGGGCACGCGCTGTCCGTTGAGCAGGGCGAACTTCATGGGTGATGTCCCGGAGTGAAGGGCAGGTTCCGATCCAACCAAGCTTCGGCGCCGGCTTCGTTGATGAATTGACCGTCCAATTGCGCTTCGAAGGCGGCGGTGAGAATGGGGCCGAATTGCCGGCCCGGTGCGAAGCCGCGTTGCACGAGGTGGCGGCCCAACAAGAGGGGCTTGGGCGCCGCGGTTACCAACGCGAGATCCTGGGCCGCGACCCGGAGGCGAGTGGCGCCAGGTGGTTCTCCAGCGGGCTTGGGTGGACGGCCGGAAGCGTCGGCCGTCATCAGCCAGGTTAGTTCCTCGATCGTGGCCGGCGCGAGTCGCAGGGCGAGGCGTCGGATGGCTCGGGGAGTGGGTTCCTGCAAGTGGGCCAGATGATTCACCACCAGCGGAACGACGCGCGCCACGAGTCCCGTCGAAGCATGCAGACGCTGAAGGAACGCTTCCGCCAGCGGACCACCCGCGGCTTCGTGGCCGGGGGAAATGACGCGTTCCCGACCGTCGCGTTCTTCCCGACGGGTGCAGGCCGGTTTGGCAAAGTCATGGGCCAGGGTGGCGAAGGTCAGGGCAAGCCGTGTTTCCCGATCGGCCTGACGCCACTTCGGCAACGCCACGAGGGCATCCAAGCAGAGTAGCGTGTGGGTCCAGACGTCGCCTTCCGGATGCCATTCGGGATCCTGCGGGACTCCGGGAAGGGCGGCCAGTTCGGGATAATGAATTAGCCACCCGGAATCCTGCAGGAAGCGAAGACCGGCGGAGGGTTGCACCGATTGAGCGGCCCACTTGAACCACTCTTCACGCACGCGTTCCCCCGCCAGTTCGGAATAGGTGCCGGCAATGGAGCGGCACAACGCAAGAGTGTCTGCGGCGGCGGTGAGTTGGAAGCGACCGGCGAACTGGAGACCGCGCAGGACACGCAACGGATCTTCCGCGAAGGCCGGACTGGTGTGCCGAAGCACCCGGGATTGGAGGTCCTGCTGACCGCCATAGAAGTCGAGTAGTTCCTGGCGCCGCGGACTCCACATCAGGGCATTGATCGTGAAGTCCCGACGGGCGGCCGCGGCGCGCGGATCCAAGTGCGGATCGAACTCCACCCGGAATCCCTGGTGTCCGGGGGCGACCTTGGAATCGCGGCGGGGCAGGGCGAAGTCGTAGGTTTCGCCGGGAGCCACGGTCAGCTTGATGACGCCGAACGACCGTCCGACGACATCCACGCGGCCCCAGCGATTCAAGCCCTGGACGAGTTGATCGTAGGTGACTCCGAAGACCTCGATGTCGAAGTCCTTCACGGGAGTTTTCAGCAGCCAGTCCCGGACGCATCCGCCGACCAGATACGCCTCGGCCAGCTCGGGCGTTCGGCCGAGCAGAGTGGAGAGTCGGGTGGGCAGCAGATCGTTCACGGGCTCAGCGCACCACGCGCCGTGCTAGGCGCCAAGGGATAAAGGCGGGGAAGGGGGAAGCGGGGCGGGGTGTCTGGCCGTAGCCGCCGACGGGAGGAGGCGCTGACTGTTTGGAACAATGTCCCGGGTGGGCCAGACCGTGACGCGTGGGAGGAAGTTGGCGCTTCCTGCCGTCAGCGGCTACGGGGGCCGGTTGATTACAGCGTTTCGGGAGGGATACGACCTTGGCGGGAAGCCTCCTCGCGGGAAGAGATGGGAGGCAGTCGGTCCCCGGTGATCCAGCCGCGAATGCTCTGGGCGACGCCTTGGCGGGCCCAGGCCATGAGCAGCACGCTGAACAACAGGTCGGGAACGCAGAAGAACGGCAAGCGGAGCAGGAACACCGTGGCGAGGCACAGACCGAAGGCCGGCAGTGGACCTTTGGACTTCAGGCCGAAGCGAGCGGAGACCCAGGCGAGGGCGACGAGGTCGGCGATTTGAGTGGCGACCGTGTAGCCATTGATCATGACCCAGGGAATCTGGCCGAATTCTGAGGGTAGATTCCCTTTCCACTGTCGAATTGCGGAGGCCAGGAATTGTACCGCCAGCAAGGTGAGCAGAGGCGCTTGGACCCAACTTCGCGCCCCGGCCCAGCCTCCGCCGAGGACCTGCCATTCGTGAAGCGGCGTGGTCAGTAACAATTCCCCGCCGCCCGCCCGTAACCCGGCGAAGTACTCACAGCATTTCCAGGCAAAGACGCACTTGAGCAGGAAGTAGGCTGGGGTAAAGGGCCAGGCTCCGTACACCGGAAGAGCTTGGCCGATAAAGTCGACGGACCAGAGCAGTCCCGTCACGGCCACGGTGAGAACCACAATGGTCCACGCCAGCGCTTCTTCGCGGCGGGTGGGTCGGGTGAGGGCAGCGGCGGGATTCTCGACAGACGCCGGTCGCCAATTCCGCCGCCGACCTCGGGAGACAGATGAGTCCTGGTCCGAGAGGTCCTGGCGCCAAAATCGAGAGACTCGATAGGACGCCACCAGAATGAAGACCCAGCCGATCAAGTGCGACGTGAGGAGCGAACGCCAGAATGCTTCGGGCAGGGTGGTATAGGTCGCACGGGCGGTCATCACCGCCCAAGCGGGGGAGGCTTCGAACACCATCGCCAGGGCGGACTGGCTGAAGGTGCGTGCGAGCTGGGCCGCAAAGGGAAAGCCGACGAACAGGAATAGCACCCAGATAAACGAGGCAGCCACGGCCCGGCCCGCCTGCGTGGTTCGCACAGACATGGCCAAGCCGATGGCCAGGGAAACCCACAGCAAATTCACCAAGGCGAGACCGCTGCGCCAGAAATCACCGGCCGTGATCCCGCCGAGCAGCAGACAAATCCCCATCAGAGGGAGGGCGGCCAGCAGCGCACCCAGAGCGTTGAGACCCGAGGCGAGCAGCTTGCCCGTGAGCACCTCGAAGCCGCTGAGGTCGGTGAGGAACAGAAACCCCAACGTCCCTTCGCGCCGTTCCGAGCTGATGGAATCGGCGGTCAGGAGAAACCCGGCGCAGGCCGTCGTCAGCCCCACCAGGAACACCAGACCATCGAACAACATTGTCCCCCGGTTACCGAGTCCGGCGGCTCCGAGCGTCAGGCCAATGGTCAGGAGGACCATCGCCGCCGCGCCCGCACCCACCCGGACCCAGCGGGTGCTGGGACGCCGGGAGGCAACCAACAATTCTCGTTGGGCGACCGGAGCGACGTTCACCGGTCAGAGTCTGAAGGTTTACGAACGGAAATGCACGAGTCGAAGTGCCCGATCCAACATTCTGCTGCATTCGCCGCTTGCCTGAGGCTTCCCCCGATGGGCAAGGTGCGCCCCGTTTTCTACGCGTATGGCTGAACTCAACGGCAACTTATTGGTCGCCCAATCCGGCGGTCCTACCTGTGTCATCAATGCCTCGGTCGCCGGGGTCATCACCGAGGCGGGACGCCACGAGCAGATCGAAGAGATCTACGGCGGTCTCAACGGGATTCTGGGAATCCTGAACGAGGAGTTGATCGATATCCTGGACGAAAAGCGCAACACGATCGAGGGCTTGCGCTACACCCCGGCGGCAGCTCTGGGCACTTGCCGGTACAAGATCAACTTCGACAAGAAGCCGGAAGCCGCCGCGCGCGACATGGATCGGCTCTTCGAAGTCTTCCAGGCGCACAACATCCGTTATTTCTTCTACGCTGGTGGTAACGACTCCCAAGACACCGCCCACAAGATTCATCTGGAAGCCGTCAAGCGCGGCTACGAAATGCGGGTCATGGGCGTGCCCAAGACGATCGACAACGACTTGCCGCACACTGACCACTGCCCGGGCTACGGATCGGTGATCAAGTACAACTCGGCCACGGTCATGGAGGTCGGTTTGGATGTCGGCTCGATGGCGACCGACGACGGCTCCTGCTGCATCGTGGAAGTCATGGGACGCGCGGCCGGTTGGATTGCCGCCGGCACCGTGCTGGCCAAGCAGGGCCATGCAGCCAATCCGCCGCACATCATTTTGCTGCCCGAGATTCCGCTCAACGAAGACGCCTTCCTAGCCAAGGTCAAAGCAACCGTCGCCGAGTTGAAGTACTGCATCGTGGTAGTGGGCGAAGGCTTGAAGAACGCCGCCGGCGAGGAGATCGGAGCTGACAAGACCCGTTTGGACGCCTTCGGACATCCGGTGCTATCCGGTGCGGCCGATGCCCTGGCGACGATTGTTCAGGGTCGGCTGAATCTGAAGACCCGCACGGTGAAGCTCGGCTATGCCCAACGCGCGGCGGCCCATTTCGCCAGCCAGACCGATGCCGACGAAGCGTTCGCCTGCGGTGGCGCGGCGGTTCGCGCGGCGGTCGAAGGCAAGTCGGGCTTCATGCCCAAGATCGTCCGGTTGGGAAGTAACCCTTACAAGTGGACCATTGAACTGGAAGACCTGGCCCACATCGCCAACGTCGAGCATTTCATTCCCCGCGAGTGGATCAGCGAAGATGGCATGATGCCGAACGAAAAGTTCGTCGAGTACGCCGCCCCGCTGGTCGTAGGTGAAGTGAAGCCGCCGATGGTGAATGGACTTCCCGCCTACGTGACGCTCGTAAAGAGCCCGGTGGAGAAGAAGCTGCCGCCGCGGTAAGCGAGAGGCGGTAAGCGGTAAGCGGTAAGCGGTAAGCCGTAACCGGTGGGGCGAGGCTCCGCCGAGCCGTTCGCGTCCTGGCGAAGGATGCGTTAGGAGTCCACAAGCGTACGGGGGAAAATGGGAAAGCGGCAGCTTCGCAGGCTTCGCTTCCGCACTCCATAAGGATGCACGACACGCGGAGTTTTCCCGCACTCTGCTGGACGGTGGAACGGGGGGCGGAATAGGATCCGTCTGTGCGTGGTCCGAGTCCTGTTTCTAGCTCCGGTTTTGGCCGCCCGGTGTGGCGGCGTTGGATCGCTTTCCTGGCGGGAATTCTTGTGGTGTCGCCGGTCTGGTCGGCCATTTCCCTGCCGGCCCCGCGGGCGACCAATGTTACGGAGGGAGAGATTCTATTGGGCGAACTCAATTGCGTCGCCTGTCACATCGCTACCGAGACGATCCGGCAACGCCTCGATTCGCGGCCGGCGCCCATTCTGGGTCCCGACGGACTTCGTCTGACTCCTCAGTGGCTGCGCCGCTGGCTAGCGGATCCCAGCGCCACCAAACCCGGCACCACCATGCCCCACGTTTTGGCGGATCTACCCGACACCCAGCGGGCCCAGGTGGTGGAGGCGCTGACCCAGTATCTGGTCTCCTTGCAGTCCCCCGGACCTTCCGCCCGCTTGAGTGCGGATCCGCAGCGGGCGGAGAAGGGGCGGGTCCTGTATCACACGGTCGGCTGCGTGGCGTGTCATGCGCCGATGGAACGGGGCGAGGCCGGTGAAGAAGCGTTCGCTCGGGCCCAGACCAACGCCGTGCCGTTGGGCGAATTGGCCTACAAGTATCCGGCCGGGGAGCTGGTGCGCTTTCTGCAGAATCCACTGACCCATCGGTTGGGCGGTCGGATGCCCAAGATCGAGCTGACCGAAGCCGAAGCGATCGACCTCGCCACCTATCTGCTGCGAGATCAGTTGACGGCGGCGGCCGAGACGCAGGTGGCGCCGGTTCCGGGACTGAAGTGGGATTACTTTGAACAACGCTTCGAACGGTGCGCCCAGTTGGCCGAGGCCACGCCAACCACGTCCGGCGTCACGGATTCTCTGAACACGTAGGTGGCGGGGCGGGACTCCAATTTCGGACTGCGCTTCCGCGGTCAGATCGAAGTGGGTGCGGAAGGAGAGTATCGGTTTTGGTCGACCTCCGACGACGGGTCGCAGGTGTGGGTCAACGGTCAGAAGGTGGTGGACAACGACGGCGACCACGGGGCGGTGACCCGCTCCGGAACGATTGCGCTGAAGCCAGGTCGGCATGCGTTCGAGGTGTTGTTCTTCCAGAGCGGCGGGGGCTTTGAACTGGGTGTCGAATGGCAGCCGCCAGGAGGAACCCGCGGGCCAATTCCCTCGTCTGCTTTCTCGCATGAAGCGCGTCCTCTGGTTCCGTTGGGGCAAACCAACTGGGTGAGCCGACCGGACCTCGCGGACACCGGCAAGGTTTGGTTCAGCCGACTGAACTGTGCCTCCTGCCACACCGTTCCCGGACAGACCGGGGTTCCGTCCCGTCCGCTCATTGATTTGGCTGAGAACGTGATGGGCGGATGTCTGGCGGAGAAAGTGCCCACCGCGGCGGTGAGATTCGACCTGTCCCCGGAACAACGGAATGCCCTGCGCCTGACCCTGTCGCAGCGGGTGGTGGAGGAACCGCTCACCCCCGCCCAGCAGGTTTCGCACACCCTTTCCCGGCTGAACTGTTACGCGTGCCATCAGCGGGACGGCGTGGGCGGCCCCGGGGCTTCGGGACATGCGGATTGGTTTCGAGTGCTGGGCGAGGCGGACCTCGGCGACGAGGGCCGGATCCCGCCGTTGCTGACCGGCGTGGGCGCGAAGCTGAAGCCGAAGTGGCTGTCCGAAGTGTTGCTGAAGGGAACCAAGGTGCGTCCGTACATGGCGACGCGCATGCCGCAGTTCGGGGTGCCGGCGGCGGATCGATTGCAACCGGCGTTCCTGGCCACCGACCGTTCGGCCAATCCCTTGCCCGAGCCGGCCCTGACCGAGCGGGACGCCAAGCTCGGCTGGAAGTTGGTGGGACGCGAAGGACTCAGTTGCATCGCCTGTCACACGTTCACGACGTACGGGTCCATGGGCATTCCGGCGTTGAGCCTGGATTCCATGTACCACCGGTTGGAGTGGGATTGGTTCCGTCGGTATCTGCCGGATCCGGCGGCGCTGCGTCCCGGAACGCGCATGCCGACGTTCTGGCCGGAGGGTCACGCGGTAAATCGCGACATTTTGCAGGGCGACACCGGGGCGCAGATCCAGGCGATCTGGGCTTATCTCGCCGGCGGGCCCAAGGCGGAAGTGCCGGCGGGATTGATTCGGGGCCGCAAGGAATTGGTGGTGGAGAAGGAACCGGTGATCTACCGCAACTTCATTGCCGGCGGCGGCAGCCGGGCCATTGGCGTGGGCTATCCGGAGCGGGCCAATCTGGCGTTCGACGCCGAAAACCTGCGGTTGGCGCTGATCTGGCAGGGCAGCTTTATCGATGCCTCCCGGCACAGTACGGACCGGGGCGAGGGCTTCGAGCCGCCGTTGGGTGATCATCGGGTAGAGTTCCCGACGGGACCGGCGTGGGCGGCCTTGGCGTCGGCCGAGGCGCCTTGGCCGACGAAAGTAGCCCAGCGATTCCGGGGCTATCGATTCGATGCCGCGCGCCGTCCGGTGTTCCAGTATTCGGTGGGGTCGGTGACGGTGACGGATGCCCTAGTGCCGAAGGCGGGCGAACTCGACGTGACGTTGGTTCGCACCTTCACTCTGGAGGGACCGGCGGGCACGCTGTGGTTCCGCGCGGCCAAGGGCCAGATTGTGCGTCAGGCCGACGGCTCGTTCCGGGTGGACGACAAGGTGCAGATTCGGTTCCGCGGTGGTGGCGAACCCCGGATGGTGGGCGATGAACTTCGGGTGCCGGTGACGGTGCCCGGCCAACTGGTGGAGGAATTGACGTGGTAACTCAGCTGAACGTTATGGGGCACACAGTGCGTGGGTGGATGTGGCAGACAGTGGGAGGCCTGCTGGCGACTCTGCTGTGGGTCAGTGCGCTGGCCTCACCGCAATCCGATCGGGAGGCGGAGTATTATCCGCTGGTGACCTTTCCCATCCCCGAGGGAATCGTGCTGGAAGCGGGTGCCATCCAGATTCTGCCGGGTCAGCGCCTCGCGGTGTCCACCCGCTTGGGGGACATTTATCTGGTGGACGGCGCCTGGGGGGATCCGAGTCGGGTGAAGTTCACCCGGTTTGCGTCCGGATTGCATGAAGTCCTGGGCCTGTGGTCTCGGGGGGACGGATGGGTTTATGCCACCCAGCGCGGCGAAGTCACCCGGCTCAAGGATACGGATGGCGATGACCGCGCCGACCTGATCGAGACCGTGGCCGACGGCTGGGGCATCAATGGCGATTACCACGAATACGCCTTTGGCTCGAAGCCCGACCGAGACGGGAACATTTGGGTGGTGCTGTGTCTGACGGGTTCCTTCAACAGCGAGAGCCTGTTTCGGGGCTGGGCCTTGCGGGTGACTCCGGATGGTCAGGTGATTCCGACCACCAGCGGCTTGCGGTCCCCGGGCGGGGTGGGGACCAACTGGCTGGGCGACATGTTCTACACCGACAACCAGGGTCCGTGGAATGGCACCTGTTGGTTGAAGCCGCTCAAGCCGGGCGGGTTTGTGGGACATCCGGGGGGATTCAAGTGGTATGCCCAAGCGACCAATTTGGGAGCGGCTCCGAAGGAACCGTTGAGCGGCAGCCGTATCGCGGTGGAACGGACCAAGATTCCGGAGCTGATTCCGCCCGCCATTGCGTTTCCATACAACAAGCTTGGTCAGAGCGCCTCGGGCATCGCCAACGACTACACCGGCGGCAAGTTCGGGCCCTTCACCAATCAACTCTTCGTGGGTGACCAGACGTGGAGTCTGGTGATGCGCGTCTTCCTGGAACAAGTGAACGGCGTTTATCAGGGCGCGTGCTTTCCGTTCCGGGAAGGTCAGGCTTCGGGAACGTTGAGCCTGGAGCTCGCGCCAGACGGGTCGATGTTTGTCGGCGGAACCGATCGGGGCTGGGGGGCTCGGGGCGGCAAGCCCTTCTCCCTGGAACGACTGCGCTGGAGCGGCAAGATGCCGTTTGAAGTTCACGAAATGCGCGCCAAGCCGGATGGATTTGAGCTGACGTTTACCCAGCCGGTGGATCCCGCCACGGCGGGCCAGGTCGAGTCGTATCGGTTCGAGAACTACACGTACATCTATCAGGCCAGCTACGGCTCGCCGGAAGTGGACGGAGCCAAGCCGCCGATCGAGAGCGTCAAGGTGGCTCCGGATAATCGCAGTGTGCGGCTGAAGGTGAAGCTGACCCCGGGTCATGTGCATGAACTCAAGCTGCCCGGCGTTCGTTCAGCGAAGGGCGAACCGCTGCTGCATGCGGTGGCGTACTACTGGTTGAACGAGATTCCGGCGCCGTGACGTTGGCAGGACGGGTTTGGAGTTCGTTTGCCGTCGGGTTGGCCCTGATGGCCCTCCTGGTCGCCGGGGGCTGTGCGTCGACGGGTCCGAGCGACGTTCCCACCGAGTGGACGGACTGGCAGGCCAAACGCCGAGAATCGTTCGCCGGGACCAACGGGTGGGCCACAGTTGTGGGCCTGCAATGGCTCCACGAGGGGACCAATGCGGTGGAGATCCCGACGACGGCCGGGTCCAAGCCGGCCGGAATCATGATTCGTTCTGGCGGGACTGTTCGCTATGAGGTCTCTCCCGAACTGGGAGTCCGACACCGAGGTCAGGTGTGGAGTCAGGGTGAACTTCGCTCGGACCAGGAAGGATTGGTCGAGCCGGATGTTTTGCAGTGGGGCACGGTCCGCTTTTTTGTCATCGCCCGCGGGGAACGGTTGGGCCTTCGATTCAAGGATCCCCAGGCGGAGGCCCGCCGGACTTTTCACGGACTCAGCTGGTTTGCGTACGATCCGGCCTGGCGGATGGAGGGTCGATTTGAGCCGGCGTCAGAACCGGTCTGGCTGACGATTGCCGATGTCACGGGAGCTTCAAAACAGGAACGTAGTCCGGGTCGGTTCCGTTTTGCAGTCAGCGGGGTCGAGTATGTGCTCGAGACCCTGTGGGATGAGGAAACGCAGGATTACTTCGTTCTGTTTCGGGATGCGACTGCGGGCCAAACCACCTATGGCTCCGGCCGTTTCCTGCACGTCGCCCGGGAGGACGCGACGGGCCGAGTCTGGATCGACTTCAATTTCGCCTACAATCCCCCCTGCGCCTTCACGCCGTTCGCGACCTGTCCGATCCCGCCGCGCCGCAACTGGCTGCCGTTCCCGGTGACCGCCGGCGAGCGAAGTTACGGCGGCCACTGAACCATCACCAGGAAGAGGGATCTGGCTGCGGGTTGTTGGCAATAATCGGGTGATTCGCGAGAATTTTTCGTGTCTTTCGGAGCTAGAGACGCCAGTTGCGGAGGGGTAAGGGGATTGCGGTAAGCGGTGCAACGTCGACACGCTGAAGGCCCAGTCTGCTGCTTTAGAGGTCAACACACTAACCGCTTGAGTTCGGCATTCCTCGTGTCATACATCGCGTATGCCAGTACTCACGGTTCGTCTTACTGCTGCCGAACTAGCGGTGATTGACCTTGCCGCTTCGGGCCAGGGGCTGCAACGAAGCTCCTATGTACGCCGGCAGTTGATTCCTGAGCCCGCGCCGCTGCCCAAAGTGGTCGATTGGGCGCCGGTCTTTCAGCGAGAGCGTCGCCGTCTTGGGGAAGGTGTCGCTGAGCAAGTCCGGGCGTTGCAGCGATGAAACTTGCGGCCGCCTAAAGGCGGGACTCCGAACTAGGAGCCAGATCCGCGAGGCGGCCGTCGACCATTTCTACGACGCGTTGGGCGCGGGCGGCGACGGCGGAGTCGTGGGTAGCAATCACCAAGGTTCGGCCGCGTTCAGCCCGCAATTCCAGCAACAGTTCGAGGACGGCGGTGCCGGTGCGGGAATCGAGGTTGCCAGTCGGTTCATCGGCCAGGATGAGTGGGGGATCGTTGACCAGACAGCGCGCCAGGGCGACGCGCTGTTGTTCGCCGCCGGAAAGTTCCGCGGGCAGATGCTCAAGACGTTCTCCGAGGCCGACGCGTTGCAGTAAGCGGGTGGCCCGCTCACGGGCGTCGGCGACGGAGATCCGCGCCATGCGGGCAGGCAGCATGACGTTCTCCAGGGCGTCCAGTTCGGGCAGCAGGTGATAGGATTGGAAGATGAAGCCGACCTGCAGATTGCGGAAGCGGGTGAGTTCGGCAGCGGAGAAACCGGCGAGGCGTTGTTGGCCCACCCAGACTTCGCCGCGGTCGGGTCGGTCGAGTCCGCCCAACAGATGGAGCAAAGTGCTCTTACCCGCGCCAGAAGCCCCGCGCAGTGCCACGAAGTCTCCTTTGGGAACCTCCAGATCCACACTGCGGAGCACCTCCAAGGTGCGCCGACCGAGGGCGTAAGATTTGGTCAGGCCCGTGGCCCGGATGCCGGAATCATTCATTGCGCAGAGCTTCCACAGGTTGCAGCCAGGCGGCGCGGAGCGCGGGCAGGACACCGGCGAGCACGCAAATGATCAGGGACATGACGCAGATGATGGCCACATCGCTGGGGACGACTTTAGCCGGCAGGGCGGTGAACTGGTAAATGGACGCGGGAAAGAGGTCGTAGCCGGTCAGCCGATTCATGGCGCCAAGGAATTCATTGCGATAGCGCAAGGCCAGCATGCCGGTACCCAGACCGCTCAAAACGCCCAGCACGCCGACCACCACGCTCTGTCCGAGGAAGAGCAGGGCCACCGATCCCGGCGTGGCGCCGAGCGCCTTGAGCACGCCAATCTCCCGGGTCTTCTGCACCACGAACGTGATCAGCGCGCTCATAATGCCGAAGGCCGCCACGATCACGATGAAGAACAGGATGTAGAACATGACCCGCTTCTCGGTGGTGATGGCGTCGAGGAAGTCGGCATTGGTGGTGAGCCAACTGCCGACCATGAAGTTGGTGCCCAGTTGCTGCCGCAGTTCCCGAGTGGCTTTCAACGTGGCGGAATCGTCGAAGGTATAGAGCATGACGCTCAGTCCCTGGACTCCCTCCCGGTCGCCCTGTCCCCACAAGTCCTGGGCATCGGCCAGGGAGGTCAGGAGCAGGTTGGCGTTGAGGTCGTTCATGCCCAGGTCGACGATGCCTTTGACGGTGTAGTCGTCGGCATACCGGGCTTCGTCCTCGCCTTTGCGCAGTGCTTCGACCATCCGCTCGATGGCGGGAATAGAGTAAACCGCCACCCGGTCGCCCACGTGCAAGCCGTGGGCGCGGGCGATCACGAAGGGAACCAAGAGGCTGTTCGGGCTCAGGCGAAATTCACCGGCGGTGAGGGTGTTGGTTAGTTTGGAGACCTTGCCCTCCAGCACGGGATCGATACCGCGCGCAATCGTTCCGAACACCGAAGAAGCGCGCCCGTCATTCGGCTGGGTCTTAATCATCACCTGGGTGTTCACATAGGGCGATACCCCCTTCACCCAGGTGTTGGTCTCGATGCGTGCCGACAACGCGCGCCAGTCGGTGAGTTCCGGTGATCGGGCGCTTTCCACCGTCACGTGCGCATTGAAGCCAATCAGGCGTTCCCGGATTTGAATGCCGAATCCAGTCATCACCGAAATGACAATGATCAGCACCGCCACTCCCAGGGTGACGCCCAGAATGCAAATCAGGGTGATGATGGATACGAACGTTCGCTTGGGGCGCAGATACCGCAGGGCCAGAGCGAATTCGTAGGGAAGGCCGGACATGTCGTGGGCGGGACGCTAAAGGCTAAGTCCGGGAGAGGAAACGGAGAATCTTTGGGCCGGGACGCGATCTTGAACCGTTCGCGTCCCGACGAAGTGATACGTCAGGAGTCCACTCACGAACGGCTTCGCAGAGCGTCGCCCCACCGTAGCCACCGAGGGAACGCGGTGCGGATTTTCAGACCCCGAGTAGGCCCTGAATGCGGCGACTGGCGTCCTTGAGAATCGGCTCGCCGTGGGCGAACAAGGCGACTTCGACGGAGGGAAGGTGACGGAGTGATTCCCGAAGCTGCCGAGGATCCCGACAGTACTTGTCCGGCAGAATCTCGAGGGGACGTCCGTTCAGGTTGACCACGGCGTCCCCCAGAATCAGCAGGGATCGGTCGGGATCATGAAACGCGGTTTCGCCGGGCGCTCCTCCGGGCAGCGCGATCCACTGCCAGCCCAGAAACGGTCCCGGTCGATTCCAGCGGCGCACCCACGCTGGCAGATCCACGGCCTCCGCGGCTGCCCAGCAATCCACTCCGTACAGAGTGGCCCAGGCGGCCGAGTCCCGTTCGTGGTTGTCGCTGGTCAGCAGGATTCCGGCGATCTCTCCCGGGGAGAACGGGGCGGACCGCAAGGGAATGGGGTCGAAGATCCACCAGCCTTGGGCGGTTTGGACGGCGTGGGAAGTCAGCTCCACCCGATGTGCGGGCGAATAAGCGGACCAACGGCGGACATGGGGCAACACGCGATGCACATTTTGGGCGGGTTCCATGGGTTCAGGGGGATAAGGGTAGGGTCAACTGAATGGACTGAACTTCCAGCAAGCCGCTGGCGCCCAGTCCCAAAAGTCGAAGCGGTCGCGCGACCAGCTTTTCCCGCCCGAGCAACCAGCAGCCCAAGCGATACAGATCCCGCGCTTCGGTCAGGGGTTCCTCCACGCTGATCTGGCGGGTAAGCGTGGTGAAGTCGCCATAGCGGACCTTGACCTGAACCGTGCGGGCAGCGAGGCGGCGACGTTTCAGTTTGGTGGCGATCTCGTCGGCTTGTTCGCGCAGGCACCGGCGCAGGGTGGGGCGGTCGGCGGTGTCGTGCAGGAAGGTGTTTTCGCTGCTAATGCTCTTGATGGCGTCGCCGAGTTCGAGCGGCCGGTCGTCTTCTCCAAAGGCGTAGCGCTTGAGGATTGGACCGAAGGACCCTGCCAGGGAACGCAGATCTCCGGGGTAATCCTGGAGATCGCCAATCGTGTGCAGCCCGGCTTTAGCGAGGATTTCGGAGGTCACGGTGCCGACGCCATGCAGGACGCGGCAGGGCAGAGGTCGGAGGAAGGCGGCCCGCTCGGCGTCGGTGATCAACGTGAGTCCGTCGGGTTTGCGGAAGTCGCTGCCCAGCTTGGCGAGGAGTTTGTTGGAGGCGACGCCGATACTGGCGGTGAGACGCCGGGTGGAGCGGATCTGATCCTTCAGGGTGCGGGCCAGGGGTAAGGCCGCTTCCAAGGGGGCCTCCCTTCCGCCCAGCCGAACGGAGAGCAGTTCGGTTGCCTCCAAATAGGCTTCATCGACGGAGACCTGTTCCACCGTGACTCCGGTAGCTTGCACCAGTTGGAAGATCGCCCGGGACTCCTCCTGATAGTGGGATATTCGGGGTCGGACGAACACCCCGGTGGGGCACAAGCGACCGGCTGTGCGACTGGGCATGGCGGAGCGGACCCCGAATTTGCGGGCTTCGTAACTGGCGGCGCAGACGACGCCGCGTTGATCGGGCGGCGAACCGACGATCACCGGTCGCCCCAGGAGTTCGGGACGATCGCGTTGTTCGATGGAGGCGTAGAACGCATCCATGTCGAGGTGGAGAATCACCCGCGGCACAGAGGAACTAATGAAGGCAAACGGTCGGGGCTCAAAGAGGAAATCCCGGGAGGCTTGCCGGACCGCGGACTTGCCCCTGAGCCTCTCGGAGCGCAGGCTTGAGGACTCACCATGAAGGCATTTTGGGTTCTCTGGGGCTGGTTGATGGGTTCGGCAGTGTGGGCACAGTTGCCGGAAGTTCAGTTACGGTCGGTCAGTCTCCCGCCGGAGGTCAAATTCCGTCCGGTCAATCTCGATACCAACGTCGCAATTGGCTACGGCGTAGCGGTGGCCGACGTGGATGGGGATCGTCGGCCGGACGTGGTCCTATGTGACAAGTCCCAGATCGCCTGGTACCGGAATCCCGGGTGGGAGAAGTTCGTGATCGCCGAGAAACTAACTGAACAAGACCACGTCTGTGTCGCCGCGGCGGACATTGACCGCGACGGAAAGGCCGAGATCGCGGTCGGCGCCGGCTGGAATCCGGGCGATACGGTCAATTCCGGGGCGGTGTTCTATTTGATTCCCCCGGCCGATCGAACCCAACGCTGGGAACCGGTTCGCCTGCCTCATGAACCCACGGTGCATCGGATGCGCTGGATTCGGGACTCTATGGGCCAGTTTTCCTTGGTGGTGGTTCCCTTGCATGGCCGGGGCAACAATGCGGGAACCGGCGAAGGCGACGGCGTGAAGATTTTGCAGTACCGACGTCCAGCAGATCCCAAGACCCCGTGGAAGGTGACGGAGTTGAATCGCAAGGAATGGCGAGCGCTGCACAAAACCCACAATTTTGACCCGGTTCCTTCACCCGGAGTTCCGGGTGACTCCCTGGTGGTGGCGGCGAAGGAGGGATTGTTTCGGTTCCAGCCAGGATCACCGGGTCTGGAGAAGCTGGGCACCAACTCGATTGGCGGAGCGGGCGAGGTTCGTCGGGGCCAATTGCCGCAAACCGAGTTCTTCGCGGCGGTGGAACCAATGCATGGCCACACTTTGGCGGTGTACCGGGTCGGTGGGCACCGACAGGTTTTGGATGAATCCCTGGTGGACGGCCATGCGGTGGCCTGTGGGGATCTGTTGGGTCTGGGCCGGGATCAGATTGTCGTGGGGTGGCGGGCGATGAACCTGGAAACGGCAGTTGAAGAAGGTGGATTTTTTGGGAAGTGATTGGTGCGATGAGGCATGGCGCCGTTGAATGCGATTCTGGGTGCTCACTCTGGGGGTGAAGTCCTGAGAGAGGAGTCTGGGACT
>JAFLEF010000008.1 GCA_017309115.1 Verrucomicrobiota bacterium
GCGGCGACGCAGTTGCCTTCAGCTACACGACGCCCTGTCGGCATCGTACTCAGTCTTTCACTGGTTAGTCTCATCAGTTTCACAAACGCACGGACTGCGCCAGCCCTCTGGCGCTTTGGGGCGCGTCAGTGGTCGGAGGGAGGTTAGCAACACTCGACGCGTCACTCCACGGGACGAAAAACGGTAGAGGGGTACCGCAGTCCATAGAATATGACCCGTGGGGAGTCCACGAGGGACCGGCTCCGCGGAGCGTCGCCCCACCAGACGGCGGGAGTCTTCCGTCTTCGCTCTCTCAGCTCTCAGCTCTCAGCTGTTCCAACGCACAGAATCGCATCCGGGGCTTGTCGGGCTGTGAACCCTGGGTAGGGTGCGGGCGGTCATGAAACTCCCTCGGATCTTTGGTCTAAGTTGGTTGGTGGGCGGCATCTCAATTTCAGCGTGGGGAGCTGCGCCGGACGCCGCAGTGGCCGCCTTGCGCGCGGTGGGCCCGGAAGGTCAGGGGAATGAAGCCGCCCAGAAGGCCTGGCCCACCGTGGCCGCGGCACCCGTCCAATCCGTACCCGTCCTGCTCGTGGCCATGGATGGTGCCAATGACTACGCCCTGAACTGGCTGCGCGCCGCCGTAGAAGCCATCGTGCAACGCGAAGCCGCCGCCGGTCGCAAGGTGCCGGTCGCTGAGTTGGAAGCCTACCTTAGCCAGACTCAGCATCATCCCAAAGCTAGGCGCTTGGCGTACGACCTCATTGTCCAAGCCGCGCCCGATCGAGCGCAGGCGTTGGTGCCCGGATTTTTGAATGATCCCAGCAACGAATTGCGACGCGACGCGGTGGACCGGTTGATGCTTCAGGCCACGAATCAGATTTCCAGCAACAAGGCCGCTGCCATCACCACTTACCAGCAGGCGCTGGGCGCGGCCCGCGAGGCGGATCAGATCGAAGCCATTGCCAAGACCCTGGGGGACCTGGGGCAGAAGGTGGATTTGGCGCAGACCTTCGGCTGGGTGACCCGCTGGAAGATGATTGGTCCGTTCGACAACACGGACAACGCCGGCTTTGTGAAGGCCTATCCGCCGGAGGAGACGCTGGATTTCACCGCCGAGTACGACGGCAAAAAGGGCAAAGTGAAGTGGGTGGAGCAGGAGTTCCGCAGTGACTACGGCTTGGTGGATTTCAACAAACCCTTCGAACCCTTGAAGGAAGTTGCCGGCTACGCGACGGCGGAGTTTTGGTCGGACCAAGCCCGCCCGGCGGAGATTCGGCTCGGCTGCAAGAACGGCTGGAAGGTGTGGTTCAACGGTCAGTATCTGTTCGGTCGGGACGAGTATCACACCGGCGCGGAGATCGATCAGTTCCGGCTACCGGTGGAACTGAAGGCCGGGAAGAATGTCATTCTCGTGAAGTGCACTCAGAACGAGCAAACCGAGGACTGGACCAAGGAATGGGAGTTTCAACTCCGCGTTACTGACGCCCAGGGCACGCCGATCATGTCCACCCGCTGATTACCAACCCCGACCTCTCTTCACTTCATGAAACTCCTCTCTGTTCTGGTCAGCTTGACCCTCGGACTCGGCTCGCTGACGGCTGCCGACTGGCCGCAGTTCCGGGGTCCGCAGGGCAACGGCATCGCGCCGGATGCCAAACTGCCGGCGAAGTTGGATGCCCAGTCCGTGGCCTGGGCGGTGGACCTTCCCGGACGCGGCGTGTCCTCTCCGATCATCGTGGGCGACCGGGTGTTCGTGACCAGTTCCAGCGGACCCAAGCACGATCGATTGCGCGTGCTGTGTTTCAATCTGACCGATGGTCAGCTGCGCTGGGAACGACAGTTCTGGGCCACCGGCCGGACCATGACCCACGAGAAGATTAGCGGGGCGACGCCGACTCCGGTTAGCGACGGGAAACGTCTCTTCGCCTTGTTCTCCTCCAACGACCTGTTTGCCCTGGATTTGGACGGAAATCTCCTGTGGTTCCGCGGTCTGGGTCGGGATTATCCAAACGCCAACAACTCCCTGGGGATGGCCTCCTCGCTGGTGGTGGCGGACGGAACGGTGATCGCGCAGGTCGAGAGTGAGAGCGAGTCGTTCACGGCGGGCTTGGATCCGGCGACTGGGAAAAACAAGTGGCGGATGGAACGGCCGCGAAACTCGAACTGGACATCGCCGGTGGTGACGACCGGTCCGGACGGCAAGCCGGTCGTGTTGTTGCAGTCGTTCAAGGGCGTGGCGGCGGTGAATCCGGCGACGGGCGCGGTGCTGTGGAGTTATGACGACAAGGCGTCCACGGTTCCGTCGACCACGGCGGCCGGCGGACGTCTTTATGTTCCGTCCCAGGGTCTGACCGTCTTGGAGCAGGTCCCGGGTGCGGCGCCCAAACAGATCTGGCGTTCCGCGCAGTTGCGTCCGGGGACACCGAGTCCGCTGGTCTTAGGCAACCGGGTGCTGACGATGAACGATGGCGGCATTCTGAGCTGTGGTGATGCGGCCGATGGCAAGCGATTGTGGCAACTGCGGCTGAAGGGTCCGTTCAGTGCGACGCCGGTGGTCGCGGGTGGGCTGCTGTATTGTGTGAACGAGAAGGGTCTCGTGCAGGTGGTGGATCCGTCCAAGCCGGAGGGCGAAGTGGTCAGCGAACTGGATCTGGGTCAGACCGTCATTGGCACGCCGTCAATTGCGGCGAATTCGTTGTTCATCCGCAGCGACGGCAAGTTGTGGCGTATTGGTCGGCCGAGCTCGCTGTAAGGCGAACGTTCGTCGGTAGGGACGTTGCGCGGCGACGTCCCCGCGCACCCGCTCGGAGCGCTGGGACGCGGGAAATGGGTGGTCAGGGTCGAGGGTGGTGACGCGTCGGGGCGAAGGTGAGGCGTGGGGCGTTTTGGGGCTGACCAGGAAGTGCCGGTGGGCGCTGCTGCGCGAGGAGGGGTACGGGAGGACAACGCCGGATTTCGGCAGATGAAGCCGAGAATCAACGATCTGAGAGTCCGTCGAGATCGAAACCGAGGTCGGGTGTTCTGTATCGACAGGAATCCCCTACTCGGTACGCGGGGCACGCGATTCTCTCCCCCTAAACTCTTTTCACGAGCTTCGCCAACCCGGCATCTGAGGTAAGTTCTTTGTACATACTCTCTGCCTTGGCTGATCCAGCTATGGTCCTAAAAACAGGGTCGCCAGTTATCTCCCGAGCGATCCGCATCACCAGGTCAATTTGAGCTCTCTCCGCGTCCTGTTTCAGTCTCTTGCCGACTGCAACCAATCCATCCACTTCTCCCTTCTGTATCTCCAGCTCTCGCCTTCTTTTTTCACACCAGGCCGTCTCTTCTCGTACTTTTTTCTCCCTCTCCTGAAGGGTTGAAGCCCATTCCTCCATGCCTTTTGGGGTATCCTTAACCCAACTCTCGATTCTACTGTCCAAGATTCGGTTCTGCTCTTGGGCCTGCCAGTTCTCGATTCGGGCATTCAATTTTGCCCAGAGGATGGTGATGATGCGAGGAAGCATCCCCCCAACTGGACTGATTACAAAAAGGAACAGAGAGGCGGTGGCAAGCGGTGCCCAAAAACCTCGACCCCAGCCAAAATATACAACCGCCTCAGCTATTCGAGCTGACGGTTTCTCTTCGCCCAGGAAAAGCACAACGAGGGGCTTCCAATTCCACAGGGCCCAAGAGATGGCGAACGCTGAAACGATTGGATTTGAAAACCGGGACTTTAGCTCTTGGTGAGCTTCTTCAGCCGGGCTGACTGTCGGCGAATTCATGGTTCTTTCGACTTACGGCCTAAACATCCTCCGGGAACACATACGCAGTCCTGGCCCGACATCCCTTTAGTTCGGGCAGAAGGATCCGGCTCATTCCGAGTCGTTCCGGCGCAAGTGGTGCTAGAACATGCTCGGTGACCACAAATCCGCATCGCAGCGTTTGGATCCGGCACGCCAGGTTGATTACGTACCCAACAAAATCATCAGGGTCGCCGCTTCCTCCTGTTGTTTTGACGGGGAATAGGCCTCCCCTCGAAATTCCAACCCTGATCCGATTCGGTAGCGTTGCGTCATTCTCAGTGTGAAGAGCCCGAATAAACTCCGAAAACCTCTCCTGAAGTAGTCTCAATGCCCTGACGATGCGCTCCCCGAAATCCGTTCCGTCTTCGGGTTTTTCCTTCCAGATGATGATTAGTCCATCGCCGGTGAATTTCCGAAAGTCCGGGAACCGCAAAGCTGTACCGTCGGACAAAAAAAGTTCGTTCCAAAGGTTCAGCTTGAAGTCCGTTAGCTGGACCAACGTTCTCGCAACCGTTTGCGGCAGATTTGACCCATCGGACTGGGCGCAAAACTCGGAGAACCCTTCGACGTCGACTACCGCCACGTAGCCTTGGACCACTTTGTGGAGCGGGCCGGCTTCATCGAAAATCATATTGATCCCTGGCGATACTGTTGGCGATGCGACGGAGCCAGGATGTGATCTCTAACGTGCAGCCAATGATGATGCACCCCAAAGCCGCCAGCGCTCCGACCTCTCTATCGGAAATCAGACCGATGTTGTGGACGTTGCCAGAGCTCGTGCTGCTCGCCAATGCGAACAATCCCCAAAGTACACCAAAGAACATGATAACCCCGCCAAGGCGCGATCCGCCTCTCAGCTCCTTCGAGGTTGTTGCTTTGAGTTTAGGAGGGATGGAAGCAGCAAGTTCGGCGGCAAGATCGGTATAGGGCTTATAGTCGCCATTGCCCACGCGTCGCCAAAGGATCTCATCCAACTCTCCCCGTCCGTGCATCTCGGCAATTTCCTGGCAGGTGTAGGGGCCGTACTCGGTCCCATTGTGCCACAGCTTGTAGGTCATGATCGTGAGTTTTTCCGAAGTGTTTTATCGGGCGATCCGTCATTGTCCAACCCCGTCTGAGAGGGTGGTTCCAATAGTCCCCTACCTACTCAGAAAAATGGATCTGGTTTCCCTTCCGTAGGCGCGTTTGCGCCCACTTCTTCTCTTTCCACCTCCGCCACGCTATCCGGCTCCATCTGGGCCTTTTCCTAGGCTGAAATAGGCTTGGCCTTATTGTAGCCCGCAGGCGGCAGTGCGGCGTCCAGGCGACCTGAGATTCCCTCCTCGAATTCTCGGCGGGTGGCGACCGGATGCGCCCGGGTCTGGAAGAGTAGTCGGCTGGCTCGCGTGGAGCGAGGGACGAAGGTTCGGTTGACCATTTCCGAGCTTAGCACCCGTTTTTTTGGGTTCCTGTGCGGACGGTTCCCGATAGCGTTGATCCATGATGACACTTCTTCGGCGAATGGGTTTGGGCATGAGTGGTCTGGTCGTGGCTCTGGCGTACCTGTCCTGGGGTGGGGTGGCTCAGGCGGCGGACACTGCCAAGGAGTTCACCAAGCCGACCATCGACATTGGTATGTTTGCCCAGGATCCGGATCGCACGGCGGCGTTCCTGACCAACGCGATTGGGTTTCGGGAGTTGCCGAGCTTTGCGGTGTCGGCCGAGTTGGGGAAGAAGATTGGGTTGGTGAACAATCATCCGTTTGTGATTCGGATGTTCACTCTGGGCGAAGGCGAAGATGCCACCCGGCTGAAGGTGATCAGCATTCCCAAGGTGGAAGGCCAGAAGCCCAATCAGAAGTTCCTGGAGTCCACGTATGGTCTTCGTTACCTGACTCTGTACGTCACCGACATGACCCGAGCCTTGGAGCGGCTCAAGGCGGAGAAGGTGACGCTGCTCGGTGAGTCGCCGGTGGATCTGGGCGGCGGGACGTTGCTGGTCGCCTTCCAGGATCCCGATGGAAATTTCATCGAGCTGATCGGCAAGCGGAAGTAGTCCGTGGAAACGGTGGTTGGGGTCGCCGATGGCGGTTCATCCACTACTTGGACCCGGCTTACTGGCCTACTTCACCTCCAACACCGGGTTGCCCAGGATCTCCATCCGAGGGTGGACGCCGAGGCCGGGTTCGCGGGAGGCGGCCATGCGGCCATTCTGACGCTGCGGGGCGCCTTCGGCGGTGCTGACGGTCACGTAACTGTTGAAGTCGGTGGTGCTGAACAACAGCTCCGGGGGCGTGCTGTGGGCGAGGTGCGCAATCGCGGCGGTGGCTAGGTCGCCACCCCAGGAGTCTTCCAGGGTCATGGCAATTCCCAGGCTCACGCAGAGATCGCGGGCTTGGCGAATCTTGGTCAGGCCGCCCAGCTTGCTGATCTTCAGGTTCACGACATCCATGGCGCGGTCAGAGAGTGCGCGGAGCAGGACGTCGAGTCCGTCGATGTTCTCGTCCAGGATGAACGGATGGGTGCGTTGTTGGCGCACGGCGAGGCATTCCTCGTAGGTGAGGCAGGGTTGTTCCAAGTAGACATCCACGTCGCGGACGGCGTGGGCCAGGCGGACGGCTTCGTGTTGTACCCAGCCGGTGTTGGCGTCGGCCACGAGGCGGTCACCAGACTGCAATTGGGCTGCGACGGCGCGGATTCGTTGGATGTCGACATCGGGATCGCCGCCGACCTTTAACTGGAAACGCCGATAGCCTTGGGCCCGATACTCGGCGACGCGGCTGGCCATGAGGTCCGGCGTTTCTTGGGAAATGGCGCGATAGAGCGGGAAGTCGTCGCCATAGCGTCCGCCGAGCAGTTCGCAGACGGGCAATCCGGCGAATTGGCCGAGAAGATCCCAACAGGCGATGTCGATGCCCGTCTTCACGTAGGGATGGCCCTTGAGCGCGGCATCCATGCGCCGGTTCAGTCGGTTGAGTTGGCGGGGATCTTCGCCGATCAGGTGCGGGCCCAGTTCCCGTAACCCGGCGCGAACGCCTTCCGCGTAGGCGGGCAGGTAGAAGGGACCGAGTGGGCAAACTTCCGACCATCC
The DNA here is from genome assembly GCA_017309115.1 of Verrucomicrobiota bacterium. Taxonomy (GTDB): domain Bacteria; phylum Verrucomicrobiota; class Verrucomicrobiia; order Limisphaerales; family UBA9464; genus UBA9464. The sequence goes on from JAFLEF010000008.1 coordinate 6,837, forward strand.
GCGATGCCCGGTGTCGGTCTCGACGCAGACGACCGTGCTGTCAAAGACCGTGACGGATTTTCCGCCGGACCACTTGTAAGTGGTTTCGTGCAGGGGAAGTTCGACACGATAGGCGAGGATGCGGGCAATCTTCACCGCGCGAGTGTGTCGGAGAGGCGGACGAGCGGCCAGTCTGGGGCGGGGAAAGCTGGGGGAAAGCTGGGGGAAAGCTGAGAGCTGAGAGCTGAGAGCTGAGAGGTAAAGCCGGTAAGCGGGAAGCGGGAAGCGGTAGGCCCGGTCGGCTCGGTAGCCGCCGAGGGAACGAGGCGCTGACTGAAGGGGAGGAACTTCACGCGTGAGTTCTGCGGTTACGCGTGGGGGAGTGGATTGGCGCCTCCTGCCGTCGGCGGCTACGGCTCGGTGAGGGAACGAGGCGCTGACTGAAGGGGAGGAACTTTACGCGTGGGTTCCTCGGTTACGCGTGGGGGAGTGGAATGGCGCCTCCTGCCGTCGGCGGCTACGGCTCGGTGGAAACCTCGCCCTACCGGGGGCCTGGGTCGGCTCGGCGCAGGCGGTGGTGGAACCAGACGACACCGAAGGCGATGGCTCCAGCGAGGAACACAAGTATGAGTGCTCGGCGAAAGGCGTGATCGACCACGGAGCGGGCGTTGCCCTGGAGTTCGGCGCCGACGTGGCTGACCTGCGGCAGGGACTGGTTGAGGGACGTCAGCAGCGTGTTCAGTTGCTGGGCGGTCACGCCGATCTTCTCGGCGGCGACGCCGTAATCCAGAACGTTGAAGGGCGGACTGTCGGAAGGCGTGGTGGGCTGGTTGGGATTGTCCGGAGGGGCCACATACCGGATGAACGCGTCGAGCGATTTGACCGCGCTCTCGACGGAGCCAGCCATGTTGCCTCCAGCGGTGAACGTCTGGCGGAACTCAGGAAGGAGGGTGCGAAGCTGCGATTCCTGTGCGTTCAGGTTGGCCACCAGATTCGAACTTTCTCGCGCCACACCGGCGAGCAGTTGGTTGATGGCCGCTTCCCGTTGGTCATTCACCAGTTGCGGGAAATCGATCGCCGTTTTGGCGAAGGCCTGACTGGCATCGGCGACATCGGTGACGTCGGTGAGCAGTTGTTGGGTCTCGGGTTGGTCAGCGAGTTGATACGTCGTCAATTCCACCTGCCAGCCTAACAGCATGGGTGCGCGCTGGGCGTAGTACATGGCGCGTTGGGCCAGGTTGCGCGTTTGTTCGATGGCGACGGTGGCGGGGTCGAGTCCGGCCAGCGGATTGAGGTACAGCAGGGAGAAAATGTTGCCGGCCTTCGTTGACTGGGAGGTGGGAATGGCGCGGCCCATGGTGGCGGCAAGTTCGGGCAGTCGGCCCGCGCCGACGTAGCGGACGTCGCGATTTTTGTCGCGATACTCCTTCAGCAATCCGCGCAGTTCCTCCTGTTGCGAAGGCGTCAGGACGGTGCTGGCCAGCGCCCAACAATTCGTCTCCAAACGTTTGTGAACCTCCAGCAGTGGACGGGCGGGAGCGCCGAACTTCTTGCCGACCCAATAGCTTTCGATGACGTCCCGGGCGAGCGTCGAAAGAACAACCATGTCGACCGCGTTCAACAGCGGGTTTTCGCCGGACGCATTAACGTAGGCGGCCGTGGCTTCCATCAGCTTCCAATGGAGGGCCGCCTCGCGCGCTTCCCGGGTGTTCACTTGTTCCCGGAATTCGTCAGTGGCTTGGGAGACCGCCGCCACGTATTCATCCGCCTCGCGCATCACTTCGATCTGCAGAGCGGCGCCGGCGTTGGTTCGGGAAGATCCGGAAGATCCGTAGAATGAGCGGAAGATCGAGGAGGACTCAGAGCCTTCGCGTTGGAGCAGGGCGCAGCCGGAGAGCAGCACGCCCAACAGCAGGATAGGCAGGATGATCGCCAGTCGAAGCCGTGACCGCGGGGATCCCTGCGAAACAAGAGGCGCCGTGGACAAGTTCATGGAGGACGGAACGCATCCGGATCTTGAGCCCACAAGGGCAGGTCTGGACAGTGCGGAATTCCGGGAAGCGATCCTCATTCGTGCGGGATGGACTCGAGATTGAGTCCCGTGGTTTCGATGGCGAAACGCGCGGTGACCCACGCGCCCAGCAGACAGGCCCCCACGAGTCCGCCGAGCAGGGCTGCGGTTCCGAATTTCACCAGCAGGATGGGGAAGAGAAAGGAGGTCAGCACGGCACCCACTTTGCCGATCGACGCGGCAAATCCGGAGCCCAGTCCGCGCACCGGCGTGGGGAAGACTTCCCCGGCGATCAGATAGGTCATCGCGTTGGGACCAAGATTGGTCATGAAGTTGAAGAGCATAAACCCGGCAAAAATGAGGACCAGTTGCAGCGAACCTTCGAGCCGGGTGCCGACTGCCGCCAGCAGCAGTCCAGCGGCGCATCCGAGGAAACCGAGCACTTGCAGGCGAATCCGGCCAAGTCGGTCGGCCAACAGTACCGCGGCAATAATCCCCACGATGAGGAGCGCGTCGATCAGCGCGGCGCCTTTGGTGGCCATGAGTTCGTTGTGGATGACTTCGGACAGCGAGCGAGGATGGGCGTTCTCCACGCCAATGGTCGCAGCGAGAATGGTGGGGGTGAAGATGCCGATTCCGTAGGTGCCCAGGTCCTGCAGGAACCAGGGAATGGAGGCCAAAATGGTGGCCCGCCGGGTACGACCGCGAAACAGGCTGAGGAAGGAGGGCTTGGGGCCGGACGGAGGATGCGGATGTGCGGGTTTGAGTTGGATGACCTGGGGGTAGCTGGGCTCCCGGTGTAGCAGACGGCGAAGCGCGGCTTCCGCTTCGGCGACTCGTCCCTGGGACATCAGCCAATGTCCACTCTGAGTGGTGAAGAGGCGGCCGATCACGACCAGCGCCGCCGGCAGAATCGCGCAGGCAAACATCAGACGCCAATCCGCCAGGGATTCGCGGGAATTCAGGATGAGCAAGCCGAGCGCAGTTCCCGCGAGCGCCCCAACGGCCTGGAATCCAAAAGCGCTTAACACCAGCCGTCCGCGTAGCGAACTAGGGATGCTTTCCGAGATGACCAGATGCGCGGTGGGATAATCACAGCCCAGGGCGAGCCCCATGCCGAAGAGAAAGACGACCAGGGACGGAAAATTCGGCGCCAACGACACGAGCGTCAGGAAGACGGTGAACAGGGCCATTTCCAGAATGAACATCTGCTTCCGTCCGACGCGATCGGCGAGTCCGCCGAGGGCGGTGGCGCCGACCAGAATGCCCGCCAGTATTGACGCGCCTACCAGTCCTTTCTGAAGAGCGCTGAGACCGAACTCGAGCACGAGGAGAGGCAGGGCGACTCCGGTCATGAAGACCACCATGCCTTCAAAAAACTTACCGGCGCTGGCGAGCCACCAGATGCGCCATTGCATCCGGGTCATCGGGGCTTCGGTCAGCGACGTGCCATCGCTCCAGAACGGAGTTTCATCAAGGTACTGCTGAACGGTCTTCATGAAGGCGTCCCGGAGCCGGGAGCGCAAGGCCGGATTGAACGCCGGGGATTCCGTTTGGCGCAAGCCGGGTGAGTGGGTACGGCGGCGAAGACCACCAGCGCGCCGTCAGCACTCATGCCGAGTTGGGCTAGAGCGCGCGGAGCAGGCGGTCCCGGGCCTGCCGAACCTTGGCGACGGCTTCCTCCGGCGTGGCAGCCACGGCGGTGAGGTGTCCCATCTTGCGACCTCGGCGGGCTTCGGCCTTGCCGTACAGGTGCAGCTTGATGTCGGGATCCTCCAGCGCGGCCGCCCAATTCGGCGTGCCGCCGGCTTGCAGCCAGACGTCTCCGAGCAGATTGGCCATGGCGGCGGGTTGTCGCAGCTGGGTTTGGCCGAGCGGCAGTCCGCACACGGCCCGCAACTGCTGCTCAAATTGGCTGGTGGCGCAAGCGTCGAGGGTCAGGTGTCCGGAGTTGTGCGTTCGCGGCGCGAGTTCGTTGACCAACAACCGGCCGTCCCGGGCGACGAACAGTTCCACGGTGAGCAAGCCGACCACCTTCAACGCTTCGAGAATCCCCTGCGCCAACCGGACGGCTTCCTGCGTCTGCGCTTCAGTCAGATGCGCCGGGGCGAACGTGACGTCGAGGATGTGGTGCGCGTGGGTGTTCTCGAAGACCGGGAACGCGGCGAACTGACCTTCCGCGGTGCGCGCGGCCACGACACTGACTTCCTTCGCGAAGTCGACGAACGCTTCGAAAATCCCTTCAGCGCCGTTCAGCCCCGACCAAGCAGACGGCAAATCCTCCGGGCGGCGAATCATCTGCTGACCCTTGCCGTCGTAGCCGAAACTGGCGGTCTTGAGCACTGCGGGTAGACCGAGATCGCGGGCGGCAGCTTCGAGATCGGCGAGCGACGTGATCCGCCGAAACGGAGTCACCGGGAACCCGTTTTCGGCGAGAAAGGTTTTCTCCCGCAACCGATGCTGGGTGATGTGGAGCACTTCGCCATCGGGTCGAACCGGCACGACTTCGGCGCAGGCCCGGCTGGTCGCACTGGGCACGTTCTCGAATTCGAAGGTGACGACCTGTACCGCCCGGGCGAACTCCCGGACCCGCTCCAGATCCTCGTAAGGGGCGGCCACCTCCACATCGCCCACCTGACCGGCGGGCGTGTCGGTGTCGGGAGAATAGATCTGTACCCGATAGCCCAACTGACGGGCCGCGATGGTGAACATCCGGCCCAGTTGACCGCTGCCCAGAACTCCGAGGGTGGCTCCGGGAAGAATAGGCGGGGGAAGGGAGCCAGGCATGATTGAAGGCGTTTGAAGCGGACGCGCGAACGGTTCCAAATCGGGACTACTTCACCAACACCATTTCGGTCTCTTCGGGCACTTCCGAGGAAGTGACCGGAGCGGGGGCGGGGGAGTCGGTGAGCGGCTCCGGTTCGGGAGTTGGCGCCGGCTCGGTCACCGACTTCACCGGCTTTTCCTCCTGATCAAACTTTACCGAGACGATGCGGCTGACGCCTTGCTCCTGCATCGTGACGCCGTAAAGCACGCTGGCCATCGAGATGGTGCGCTTGTTGTGGGTGATCACGACGAACTGGCTTTGGGTCAGAAACCGCTGCAGCACGCGGACGAACCGGTTGATGTTTGACTCGTCGAGTGGCGCGTCCAATTCGTCGAGCACGCAGAACGGCGACGGCTTGACCTGATAGATCGAGAAGAGCAGCGCGACGGCGGTCATGGTCTGCTCACCGCCGGAGAGCAGCGTGATCGACTGCAGCTGTTTGCCGGGCGGACGGGCCATGATGTCGATGCCGGCTTCCAACGGATCTTCGCCTTCCACGAGCACAATGTCCGCTTTGCCGCCGCCGAACAGCTCGACGAACATGAGGCGGAAGTTGTCCCGAATCTTTTCGAACGTCTCGAGGAACATCGTCTTGGTTTCGCCGTTGATCTTGTTGATCACCTCGACGAGTTCCTGCTTGGCCTTGACCAAATCATCGAACTGGGTGGTGAGGAAGTTGTAGCGCTGTTCGGTTTCCTCGTACTCCTCGATGGCTACCAGATTGACTGGGCCGATGTCGTCGAGCCGGCGTTGCAGGGCGGCGACCTGGGTGGCGACCGCGTCCCAGTCCGTGCTCAGACCCGCAGCGGCCATTTCTTCGGGCGTGACCGTTTCGACTTTGGCGGGACCTTCCTCGGCGAAGGTGATCTTGATGGCTTCGCTGCGGATGGATTCGAGCGTCAGCTGATACTTTGACTGAATCCGCTCGCGCAAGTGTTGCACGGCCATGTTTTTCTGGGCGAGCTCGACCTCCAGCGTTCCGCGCCGCGACTGGAGCGTGGTGACTTGTTGCCGCCGTTCGCGCAGCTGCTCTTCGCGGGCTTGGATTTCCCCTTCCTGAAAGCGCTTTTCACCGGCGAGTTCGGCCAACTGCGCCGAGAGCACTTCCCGCTCCTGGGTGAGACGCTGAATCTCCCGTTCGCTCTGGACGATGCCGGCTTCGAAGTTGCCGCGACGGTCGTCGAACGAACCCATTTCCTGGCGCAACCGAACAATCAGGGCGGCCAGTTCCCGAATTCGCGTCTCCAGTGGCGGACGCTGACGGCCATGGCTCGCCAGCAATTGCTCTTCGGTGGCGAGGAGCACGCGGGCTTCAGAAACCGCTTGATTGGCGGTGTCGCGCAACTGGCGGGAATCCTCGAGGTCGGCGGAGAACTGACTGACCGCGGTGGACGCTTCGGATTCGGCCTGCTCGAGTTCCAGGGTTTGGGCAGCCAAGGCATTGCGGCGTTCGTTGCCTTCGGCCTCATGCGCGGTCAACGAATTGAGTTCGTAAACCACAGTCTCCAATTTCTGGGAGAGTGCCCGACGGGATCCTTCCAACGCCCGAAACTCACCTTCGCGGGAAGCGATGGTGACTTCCACCTGGCGCAGATCGCTGCGGGCCTGCTCGAGGCTGGCCTGGAGGGTGGTCTGTTCCGATTGAAGCGCACCTTTGCGCCGGCTGGCTTCGGCGACCTGTTCGGTCAGGAGCGCCAGTTCAGCCTGCAACTCCGCAATCTGATTCTTGCGACCCAGGATGCTGGCCGGAGCCTTGCCCGATGCGTTGGCCGAACCGCCGGTAAAGATGCCGTTCCGGGTCAGCAGATCGCCGCCCAACGTGACGTAATCAAATCGGCCGCCATCGGCCTCGAACGCGGCGGTGGCGGCGGCCAGATCCGCGACCAGCATCGTTCCCTCCAGCAGCGCGGAAACCAGCGGCTGGACGGAAGGATCGGCTTCCACGCAGTCCAGTGCGCGCCGAACCGAGACGGGTGCCGGCGGAGCGGGCGCGGGATCGGGTTCCGGAGCGGGAGCGGAAACATCGGTGGCCACGCTGGCCTCGGCCGGAAGGGACGTATCGAGCGGAAGAGCAGCGTCCGAGGGGGCGCTGGGCGTGGCTTCCACGGGAGCGGAAACCACGACGTCCGTCGGGGCGGGGGAGGCGAATCGGCGTCCGAGGGCCAGGGCGGCAATGCTGGCCCGACCTTTCTTCTGCGCGTGCAGATCGGTCAGAATCTCGGCGGCAGCCTGCGGCTGTTCGGTGAGGACCAATTGCAGGTGGTGTCCGAGCGCGGCTTCGATGGCGATGACATACTCCGAGGGCACCCGGATTTTGTCGGCCAACGAACCCAGAACATGCTGCGACTGCTTCAGGGCAGCCAGGGTGCCGGAACTGAAGCCTTCGTGCTGGGTGTCCAACTGCTCCAGGACGTTCAGTCGGCTGCGTTTCTCCGCCTGCTGACGCAGGATGGCGTCGAGGTCACTTTGGGCTTCGCTGATCTCCTGCTGGAGTTCCCGGAGGCGGGCCTGGCGCTCTTCCAAGGTTCCCCGGCTGGTTTGCACCTGCAGCCGTTCGGTCTCGACCTGAGCCCGGAACTCTCCAAGGCGAGCTTCCAAGCGGACACTTTCCTCGCTCAGGGAGGTACGCTCGGAATGCAGTTTTTCGAGCCGAACCACGTTGCCCTGCTTCTGCACGTCGAGCTGATTGAGCTCATTGCGCGTCCGGCCTAGTTGCTGCGCGGCACCGAAGGCCCGGGATTGGGCCTGTCGCAACGCTTCCTGACGGTCGGCCACTTCCCGTTCGACGGAATTGAGGTGGGCCTGCTTTTCCTGAAGGGCGGACCGCAGACTTTGAACACGCTCCTGGGATTCCGTCAGACGTTGTTCGATCAGGGCGAGTTCTTGCGTCGCGATCTCCTGCCGTTCCTCCGCCTGAGTGATGTCATGCAGCGCCCGGGCGTTTTGATCCTGAAGTTCCTGGAGCCGCTGCTGATTGAACTCGATCTTGTTCTCGTGCCGATCGACTTCGGCCTTGAGTTCCAAGCCGTGCTGCTGCTGGGCAGAAATCGAATGTTCCAGGGCGGACAGTTGCTGGCGCAGTTGAAGAATCTCGTCGTCCAGCCGCAGGACGGTTTCCTGACCCACCTCGAACTCGAGTTTGGTCCGGGCCAGTTCCTCATCGCGGACCTGAATTTCTTCCTGCAACACATCGAACTGATGGCGTGCCAACTGGGTGTCCAGCAATTGGAGGTCATTGGCCAGCGACTGATACCGCCGAGCCTTGCCGGCCTGCCGTTGGAGGGAACCGATCTGGCGTTTGACCTCTTTGATGAGGTCTTCGACCCGAAGGAGGTTTTGGTCGGTGTTCTCCAGTTTGCGCAGCGCTTCCTTCTTCTGCTGTTTGAACCGCGTGATGCCGGCGGCTTCCTCGAAGACGAGGCGTCGATCGTCGGGCTTGCTGGAAAGAATCTGGGTGATGTTGCCCTGGGCCATCACCGAGTAACTCGTCTTGCCGACGCCCGTGCCGGCGAAGAGCTGCTGGATATCCCGGAGTCGGCAGCTGACTTTATTGATAAAGTACTCCGAACCGCCGTCCCGAAAGACCCGCCGGGTGACGGTGACCTCATTGAACTCCACCGGAACCCCGGACGAACGGAGGTGTTCGGCATCCACGTCGCCCAGCGTCAGGCTCACTTCGGCCAGACCCAGGGGTTTTCGGCTGTCGGTGCCGTTGAAGATCACGTCGGCCATCTCGCCGCCGCGGAGCGCCTTGGCGGACTGTTCGCCCAACACCCACCGAATGGCGTCACTGACGTTGGACTTGCCGCAGCCGTTCGGGCCGACGATGGCAGTCATCCCCGGCTGGAAGTTCAAGGACGTCTTGTCGGCGAACGACTTGAACCCGAGAACAGTCAGGTTTTTCAGGTACATTTCGTTAGAAGTGAACGATCCTCAGCCGGCGTCGGCAAGGTCAAACCCACCATTACTGGTGGTAAGTTGTTCACAATGCCACAAGGGGTGGCGGAAAAGCTGAGAGCTGAGAGCTGAGAGCTGAGAGGTAAAGCCGGTAAGCGGTAAGCGGGAAGCGGGAAGGGCGACGCTCTGCGGAGCCGGGCGTGGGTGGGGGTCTAACGCGTTGGTGCGAGGTGACGCGGACGGCTCGGTGGTAACCTCGCCCTACCGGGTGGGAAAGCTGAGAGCTGAGAGCTGAGAGGTAAAGCGTCTCGCCGGCATTTCCCCCCCTCTCCTACTTCACACACTCGCCGGCGAGACGCCAGCGCTCCCAGGCGGCGGACGTCGGACGTGGGTGGGTGACGCGGACGGCTCGGTGGGAACCTCGCCCTACCGGGAGAGGAACTTACGGGTAGGCGCCGGCGCCGCGGAAGTGCATCAGCACATTGGTTCCGGGTAGGTTGGTCACTAGGTTCGCGCCGCCATTGCCGCTGGTCACCAGAGTCCAGGCGGTGAGGTTGGTGCTGCTTTCAAGTCGATAGACCGCACCCGCGGTGGGGCGGGTCATTTCCAGCCGAATGCTGCCGTCGGCCAGAACTACAGGCATTAGCAGCACCGGGTCGGTGACCGGCGGGCGCTGTCCGATGGAGAAGGTGACGGAATTGGTCGCCCGATCGCCAATCGAACTCTGAACCACCGCTGTCCACGTGTACTGACCCTGGACCAGGTTCGAAATGGTGACGTTGGCCGCAACCTGGCCCACCGGAACGTTCAGGTTCTCCGCCAGTTTGGTTGCACCGTCGAAGAGGACCCAGGAGAGAATCCGACCGTTGGGTTTGGTGAAGGTCAAGTTGGCCCGGACGTTGGCCGTCGTGTCGGCGAGAATCGTTTGGGTGTTGGTGGGTGACGCGAAATTGACGTTGGGGGGTATATTGCCCGGGGGCAGCAGTACGGAGATTGAAACCGGCGCTGACGTCTTCACAGCGCCACTCGAGGAAATCACCTTGGCGATGATCTCATAGTTGTCGAAGAGCAGGCCGGTCGCGAAGGAGGAGAAGGGTGCCGTGGTCGAATTCGCCACGACTTTGCCATTGGCGGAAAACTCCACGTACGCCGGGGCGCCGGTGCCACCGGTCACCTCCGCACCCACGGGAATGGTCGCCGGAGCGAAGAACGCGCCGCCTTGGACCGGTTGGGTGAGGGCGATCGAGAAGTCGGCTTCGAGCGGGCCGTTGAATTCCTCGGCACCGATGTCCAATCCGCCGTGGGCGATCCGAGGCTCGCCGTTGATGTCGTAGGGACTTTGGATGACCGAGGCGTCTGCGGAATCCAGTGCCGGCGAGTCAGCGCGCAGATGGATGTTGCCCGCGGGCCAATCCACCAGTCGGGGATCCGCCGTTACATTGCTACTGTCGAGGGTGACGTTCACCAGCTCGTTGGCGGAACTGCCGAAGACCAGATTGTTCTTCAGGGTGATCAGCGCGGATTGCGCCGGCGAGGCCGCGGCAATGCCGGTCTGATTGAAGGCAATCAGGTTGTTAAACAGGCGGGCTGCTCCGTTGGTGTTGATGTAGACCGCCGCGCCGCCATTGGTGGCTCCGTTGTTGAGAATGGTGTTGTTGTACAGCAGGGGCAGACCGCCCGCGGGATCGAGGTAGATGGCCCCGCCCCGACCGTTTTGTCCGACGGCGCTTAGGGTTCGGTTGGCCATCAACAGATTGTTGAGGATCAGCGGTGATCCGCCCTGGCTGTAAATGCCCCCACCGTTCGCGATGAACCCGGTGACATTGGAGACAAGGTTGCTGCGAATCTGATTGTCGGAAATGGTGGGCGATCCCACGGCAAAAACGCCGCCGCCTTGGCGTCCCGCGCCGTTTTGGATGATGAACCCGGAGACGGTGCCGTAGCCGTCCAAGCCGAAGGTTGTCACCACGGCGGGTCCCAGGAGGATCGTGGCGTTGGTGGAGACGTTGCCGTCGAGAATAGTGGGATTCAGGCCCCAGTTGCGGTCAGAGCGGTTGGTCTCACTGCCATTGAACCCGCCGTACAGGTAGGTAAAGACATCGGCGAAGAAGCGGTTGGTGTAGCTGCCGGATTTGACCCAAACCTCACCGCCCTCCACGGCGGCGTCGGCCAGAACGGCGGCCAGGTTTTTGCGAGCATTGGCCCAGCTGCGTCCGTCCTTGGTGTCATCGCCATCCATGCGGACGTAGAAGACCCGGTCGGCAATGGTGTAAATCGTCCCGTCGAACTCATCGGCGCCGATATCCACGGAATCCCCGCTGAGGCGGGGCTGACCGTCGAGATCGGTCCAGCCGGGTTGGATCAGATTGGTATTGCCGGCGTTGATGGCGGGTGAAGTCGGTTGTAGGTGCGGATCGCCGTAAGGACCGGAAAGGCGTGGGGAGACGCTCAAATTGCCGTTGGTGCCGGTTTGATCCGGGATGCGGTCGTAATTGGCCCGCAGATTGGCGAAGACCAGATTGTTCCTGAGCTCGGGCGGTCGGCCGGGGGCGGAGATTCCGGAGGAATTATAGGCGATCAGATTGTTCCCGACGACGGCGGCGGCGTTGGTGTTGCCCAGGTAGATGGATCCTTGATCGACGGCGGTGGTGCCGGCGCCGACGGTGGCGGTGTTTTGCAGGACGGTGTTGTTGATGATGGACGCGGTACCGCGCAGAACGGTGGCGATGGCGCCGCCGCGGGCTTCACCGGCGGCGGCGACGTTGGTGACGAAGTTTTGGCGGAACAGGTTGTTGGCGATGATCGGCGTACCGTCGTTCACCTTGATGGCCCCACCTTCGGCCGGCTGATTTCGATCAAAAGAGACGGATAGGTTGCGGGAAAACTGATTGTTCAGGATCTGAGGCGATCCGCCCCCGACGTAGATCGCTCCGCCGCCGCGCACGGCCGAGGCTGGCGTGGTGGTTTCCACGGAATTGTTGGCGAAGCGGTTGCGCGCAATGACCACTGAGCTGTCGGTAAAGATCCCGCCGCCGGCGATGGCCCGCCCATTTTGAATCGTGAATCCATCCAAGGTTTCACCCAAGCTGAGCAATTGCATCGAAACCACGCTGCCTTCCTGGGCGGCGTCCAGAATGGTCACGTTCGTCACCCAGTTGCGCTGGAGCCGATTGGTTTCATCCCCGGCGAACCCGCCGTAGAGATAGGTGAAGGGTCGGACTTGAATGGTTTCCTGGTACGTTCCCTGGCGGGCCCAGACTTCGCCGCCGGTGCGGGAAGCCAGTTCGAGCGCCGATTGAACCGTCTTTTTGGCCGTGGCCCAGGAGTCACCAGTGGCGGTGTCGTTGCCGTCGGGGCTCACCCGCACCACCGGGGGCAGGAAGAACGTCGTCACGCCGTCGGACTCGGCGGCGCCCATGTCCAAGGTGGCGCCTTGGACGCGGGGTTGGCCGTAGATATCCACCGTCGTGCCGGCCGGAAGGTAGGTGGTGTTCCCGGCGTCCCGACTGGGCGAGGTGGGCAACAAATTGACGACTCCCAAGGCGGTATCGCCTCCGAACTGCGGATCGGCGGACAAATTCCCGGCGGAACCGGTGGGATCGGCTAACCCCACGTAATTGGATCCGCTATTGCCGAACACGTTGTTATTAAAGAACTGGAGCGAGGGGGCTCCCCCGATTCCGGAGGAACCGAAGACCACCAAGTTGTTGGCGAGGGTCACAGCGGCGTTCGAACACAGAATCCCGCCGATCGGCGCGGTGTTGCTGATGAGCGTGTTGTTTACCAGGGACGGCAGGCTGAACGAGTCGCTGAAGATGGCACCGCCGCCGCGAGGATCGCCGTTGGTCGCGGTCGAGGCCTGGTTGCGGATCAGGACGTTGTTGAACACCAACGGAGAACTGCCGCCGCCATTAATGGCCAAGCCACCGCCGCGGGAACCGCTGACGTTGCCGGAAAACCGGTTGTAGGCAGTTCGCGGGGACGCATTGAGCAGGCTAACGCCACCACCGTCGCGGACAGAGCGGTTGGCGATGAACTGATTTCGTTCGAGAAAGCCGGAGGACTGGGCGAAGACGACCGCCCCACCGTCGCGGGCGCGATTGGCGCTGAAGGTATTGCCTTCGATGCGCGGGGTGGAGTTGGAGACGAAAATGGCACCTCCAGCCACGGTGGTGTCCCCGCCGTTGAAGGAGAACAAGTTGTTGGTGATGACGGCGGCCGAGTTTTCCAAATAGACCGCAGATCCAAACTGGCTGGCGAAGCTGTTAACGATCAGATTATTGGCAATGGTGGGGGAACCCACTTGGGCACGAAAGGCGGCGCCGGAGGTTCCGACGCAATTACGAACCATGAAGCCATCGACGCGGGTGGAGTTGAGCGCTGTGTTGGTGAAGAGGAAGCCGGTCAGAGTGTTGCGGCCGTCAATGATGCTCCGGTTTGCCTCGGGATTGCGTTCTGCCCGCTCGAGTTCGGTGCCGGCGAAGCCTCCGTAGAGCGCCACGCCGGACTTCATCAGAATCCCGGCGGGATACGTTCCGGCCGCGACCCAGATTTCATCGCCGGCGACTGCGGTGGGCAGGGCGTTGGTGATCGACCGGAAGGCGTTGGCCCAACTCGAACCGTCGGCGGGTTCGTTGGTGGCACCCGGCTTAACCCGAAGGATTGCCGCATCGGCGGACATAACCGTCCCTCCCACAAGCAAGAACACCAAAACAACGGCGGCCCAGACTCTGCCCACACAGGTACCAACTCGCATAGTGGCACCGTATCAAAGGCTTCGTGTTTCGGGAATTCCAAACTTGTCAAAAGGGGCCAGCGGCACCGCCGAACCAAGCCTGAAACCACGTCTTGCCACCCCACGCCCACACTAGGGCCGCCATCGCCAAGTACGGACCGTACCCCAACCGACCCGACCACTTCTGCCGGCCCAGGGCGATCAGGACCAAGGCCACCAGGGTTCCCAACACCGCGCTGAAGAAGAGGGAAAATACGGTGGCTTGCCAGCCGAGGAACGCGCCAATGGCGGCCATAAACTTCACGTCCCCCAGCCCCATGGCCTCCCGGGGAAGCTCGATTCGATCGGTCTCCACGGACAGGTACGGTTCGCCCTCCGCCGGCAACTCTTCGGCGCCAATCCGGATCCGGGCGGGTTGCGCCGCCAGACGCAGTTCCACCGGCTGATTCCAGTAACACCGGTCGGCGAGTTCAATTCGCTGACCCTGGAGCCGGATGGCATCCGACGCCCGATAGAACAGCTCCTCGTAGGGAATCTCCTCCTTGGGCAGAATCACGCCGGTTTCGTGAAAGACCACCCGCTGAGTTCCTTCCAGCGGGATTCGTTGCCGACCGAATAACAGTTTCCCACCCCGCAACACCGCGTACACCACGCCCGCCCCGATCAGGATGCCGAGTCCGCTTTGCTTCAGTGATTGAGCCGCCGTTTCCGCCCCGTGCAGGGCGGGAATGGCGATCGACAACAAAAAGCCCACCACGGTCCCGCCCAACGTGATTTCATCGGGAATGATGAGGTGTTCGAGGTCAATGAAGGTGGCGGCAATGAAACCGGCGAAGAGCACGCACAGAGCGAAGGCCACCCACGGTTGTTCCGCGCCGAAGCGCAGCCAGGTCACCAGAAAGATGATGGCGGTGAGCACTTCCACTCCGAGGTAGCGCGGGCTGATGGGCGTGGCGCAGAACCGGCAGCGGCCCTTGAGCCAGAGCCAGGAGAACACCGGCAGATTATCCTTCAGCGGAATGCGCTGGTTGCAGTTGGGACAATGTGACGGCGGCTGGACGACGCTCTCGTTGCGGGGCAGCCGGTGGATCACCACGTTGAGGAAGCTGCCGACGATAAGTCCCAGGACGACCCAGGCCACGGTCCAGATCACGAAGGGAAGTCCCCAGACAATGGGCTGCCACCAATCCAGCGGGAGCCCGAGAAAATACTCGGTCATTACGCGGCTCCGTACACTTCGTTCCACAACGCGCGGCGCATGACCTCCAGCGGGGCCGTTCGCTCGGTCCACAACTCCAGCGCCGCCGCTCCCTGATACAAGAGCATGCCCAGTCCATTGGCGGTCCGGCAGCCGGCTTCCCGGGCGTGCCGGAGCAACGGCGTCTCCGCTGGCCGATAGATCATGTCGAAAACCCCGTCCGCCCGACTCACGGGAAAGGCGGTCAGGTCCAGTGGCAAGGGATCGCTTTCTTTGAGTCCCAGGGACGTGGCGTTGAGAATGATTTCGACATCGCCGGGAGGATACCCGACTTGGACGTCCACGATGGGCGTGCGGGCCAGAATCTCTTCGGCGAGTTCTGTGGCCTTCGCTTCCGTTCGGTTGACCAACCACAATTCGCCCACGCCCTCGTCGGCCAATCGCAGCGCTGCGGCTCGCGCGGCTCCGCCGGCTCCGAGCAGCAGAATTCGCGCGGCCCGGGGTTCAATGCCCAGGTCTTCCCCCAGGGCGCGCAAGAGGGCATCGGCGTCGGTATTGCATCCGCGGCTGCGAACGGGTCCGCGTACCTCACGCAAACACCCGACCGGCCGCCAAATTCCTTCGGCGTCCTCCGCTTCAAACACCACGGTATTCACCGCCCCGTATTCCCGAGCCGAATCGTCGAGCACATCCATCAGGGGAACGGCCAATTGCTTGTGGGGAACGGTCAGATTCAAGCCGACAAAGCCAAGATCCCGGGCGCCGTTGAGGGCTGTGGCCAATCGATCTGGAGAGACTTCGCAGGCGACGTAGGACCAATCCACACCCAGGTCGGCTAGGGCGGCGTTGTGCATGGCCGGCGACGCGGAATGCCGCACCGGAGAGCCCAGAACCCCGACGAGTCGGGTGCGGGCGGAAGGAGAGGGGCGCAACGTGGACGGCATGTCGGCGGGAAGCCTACGGAAACCCCTTCGGAGGAACAATGGCCAAGGAGGCGGGGCGGGAAAAGCTGAGAGCTGAGAGCTGAGAGCTGAGAGGCAAAGCAGGAAGATTGTAGGAATGGACCGCTGGGCCGTCCCCGGTGGGCCAGGGAAGCCAGGCCAACCGGCGTTCGCTGGTTGGCGTAGGACGAACGGAATGTGACTCCGTATCGCCCAGTCCGGGAAGATTCCCGCGGAGGGGTAGGCGGGAAGCGGGAAGGCAGGTAGGGCGAGGCTCCGCCGAGTCGTACGCGTCCCGGCGAGTAACGCGTCTGGGACTCCAACCGCGAACGGCTCCGCAAAGCGTCGCCCTACCGGCCCTGCCCCTTTCCGGCCTCTCAGCTCTCAGCTCTCAGCTCGTCTTCAAGGAGGATTCCGTTGCCAACTTGTCACGAGTGGATCGTTTACCAGTGGCCGGACTTCTGAGGTAAGATTCAGTCTCCGGCAGGCCCCTCCTGTTTCGGGGATTGGTGGCGGGAGGGTAAACCGTCACGATAGCCAGGTTACGCGCATGACGACCCCTTCATTCACCGTCAATGGACGGACCTATCAACCGCCGGCCCGCCCCGTGGTCGGCATCTGCCTCGATGGCTCGGCCGATGATTACTTCGACGCCGCGATGGCCCGCGGTCGAATGCCCCACTTGCAACGGATCAGTGTGGATGGCTGGCGGGGTCTGGCCCGCGGCGCCATGCCCAGCTTCACCAACGTCAACAATTCTTCCATCGTCACTGGGGTTCCACCGTCGGTTCACGGCATTGGGGGTAACTTCTTCTTCGACACGTCGATCGGACAGGAAGTGATGATGAACTCGGCCAAGTTCCTGCGAGTGGGAACAATCTTCGCCGCCGCCCAGAAAGCCGGGCGCAAGGTCGCGGTGGTCACCGCCAAGGAGAAGCTCCGGGACATTTTCGCCAGTGGCTTGGTTGGACCCGGGCTAGGCGGGATCGCCTTTTCCTCGGAGAAGGCCAGTCAGGCCCAGTTGGCTAGCCATGGAATCGAGAACGTCGAAGCGTTGGTTGGACCCACGCCGCCGATTTACTCCGGGGAAGCGTCACTCTATGTGCTGCGAGCCGGAGTGGAGCTGATCGCCGCCGGGCGCGCCGATTTCCTGTATCTGAGCACGACCGACTTCATGCAGCACAAGTTTGCTCCGGAAGCCCCGGAAGCACTGGATTTTTATGCGGCCATCGACGTCGAGATCGGTCGGTTGCTTGCCCTGAACGCCGTGGTGGGCGTCACGGCCGACCATGGCATGAACGCCAAGCAAAAGGCCGACGGCTCCCCCAACGTGGTCTATCTGGAATCGGAATTGGAACGTCAGTGGGGCCCGGGCTTCCGGGTGATCCTGCCGATCACGGATCCCTATGTGGTTCACCACGGCGCCCTGGGTTCCTTTGCGCAGGTGCATCTGCCGGTCGACGGCTCGGTGTCGCAGGCCAAGGTGGTGGAGTTCATTGCCGGACTGCCGGGAGTCACCGAAGTGCTCGAACGGGCGATCGCCGCGCAGCGGATGGAACTGCCGGCGGATCGCATGGGGGATCTGGTAGTCTGTGCGGGTCGGGATGTCGTGCTCGGACGGACACCGCAGTATCATGATTTGAAGGCCATCGAAGGCGGCTTGCGATCCCATGGCGGTAGGTACGAGGAAATCGTGCCCTTTTTCTTCAGCGAGCCGCTCAAGCCGACCTATCTGGCGCGGGCCCGGGCAGATGTCCGGAACTTCGATCTGTTCGACTTCGTGGCCAACGGAACCACGGCGTCCTGAGCTGTTCTCTTTCGACCACCGATGTCATTCATAAACAGTCGTCCGGGTGCGGGAATGGAAGTGAACTCCCCCAACTTGAGGAGTTCGCGGCCAGGGCGGGGTGTTTTTGGCGTTTGGGAGGACCGAACGAGGGGGTGGTTGCGACCCCGGCGCGGAGGCTGCTTGGGGTTGGGAATGTCGAAGAATTTCTCGAACCGGCGTTCTGCGCCGCGCCGAATCGCTGGCTTTACGCTGATTGAACTGCTGGTGGTGATCGCGATTATCGCGATTTTGGCCGGTATGCTCCTGCCGGCGTTGGCCCGGGCCAAGACCAAGGCGCAACAGGTCTTGTGCACCAGCAATCTGCGGCAGATGGGCTTGGCGCTGTTCAATTACGTCAATGATACCGGCAAGACGCTGCCGTATACGACGCCGGGAGATCCACATCTGTGGATGTCCCTGCTGATGGCGAATCAGGCTCAGGTCCACAAGATTCGTTATTGCCCGTCGGCTCCCGAGCCGCGCAAGCGAATCGTCCGAAATTCCGCTAATCCGGACTACGGCACCGCAGACGAGACTTGGATTTGGCGAACCAATTCGGCCGCCTCAAATGCGGGCTACCAAGGCAGTTACTCGTTCAACGGTTGGCTCTATGAATCCAAGACCAATCCCCGTCCCGACAAGGCGTTTAACGGCGAAGCCGGCGTAACGTCACCCGTCCAGACCCCGAGCTTTGGCGATGCCATGTGGGTCGACGCCTGGCCGGAAGCCCGCAATCTGCCCGCTCGGAATCTCTATGAAGGCGATGGCGTCTCTGGCGGTATCGGCCGCTATTGCATCGCTCGTCACGGCGTCACCAGCGCCCGCAGCGCGCCCCGTCGGGTGACCGCCGGCGAACGGCTGCCCGGTGCGGTCAACCTCGTTTACATGGATGGCCACGCCGCCACCGTGAAGCTGGATCAACTTTGGGACCAGTTCTGGCATCGGGATTACGTCCCGCCCGCCACCCGTCCCCGCTGAGCTGACTTTTTCTCCATGCGTCCATTCCTCCTGCTGCTGTCGTTCCTGCCGCTCCTCGCGTTCGGACATCAGAACATTCCCGACACCGGGGTCCTCACCCACTTCGCCACCGGCACCAAGCCGATCGAATTCCAGCGCTGGCCCGATTTGACGGGGAAGGCGACCGCTCAGGTCGTGGGTGAGCCCATCCTGACCAATATGGGTCCGGCGCAGGCGCTCGTGTTCGATGGCTTCACGGATTATCTCCTCGTCGCCACCAACGCCGCCACGGCCAAGGCTTTGCTGCCGACGCGCGACTTCACCGTCGCGGCCTGGGTGCTGGTGAACGACACGCGACCGGATGGCGCGTTGATTGGCTTCGTGCAGGACAACGGGGATGTCGAATCAGGCTGGGCGCTCGGCTACAACCGCCGTTCGTTCACCTTCTCCCTGGCCTCGGTGGGTGCCAACGATGGCAACGGCAAACTGACCCGCATTCCCGCCAAGGCCGCGATTGAACCAGGCCGCTGGCATTACGTTGTGGGAACTTACGATGGAACCACCATGCGCCTTTACGTGGACGGTGCTGCCGAAGCCGAGTCCACCACGCAATCGGGCGACATCCTGTATCCGGAACAGGGCCGCTACGCGATCGGGGCCTTCGTGGATGACAACGAAGTGAACCCGTTCGAGGGCGCCTTGTACGAGGTGAAGACCTACAACCGAGTGCTGACCGCGGCAGAGATTGCCGCCACCGCGCAACGCAATGCCGACTTCCTCGCCTGGCGTTCCCCGGTTAACCGGCAGTTGACGTTTTTGGTCCCGCCTTATCTGCAACGGGCGTCGTCCAATGGCATCACGATCATGGCCGAGACGGCGCAACCGGCCCAAATGACCGTCGAGTACGGCGAATGGCAGCCGCTCAAGCAGAAGGTCGTCAGCGCTTCCTCCAAACTGATCAACGAAGTGCGCCTGACCGGATTGAAGCCGTTCACGCAGTACTTCTACCGCGTCATCGCTGTCGACGCTTCGAACAACGTGGCCCGCAGTGAGATTACGTCGTTTCAAACGTTGCCAGGGTCCGATCAAGCCTGGGCGTTCGGCGTGATTGGCGACACTCAGCGCAATCCCGAGATCACCCGGCGGTGTGCGGAGGGCATTTTTGCCCTGCGTCCCAACATGCTGATTCACTGCGGCGATGTGGTGGACGACGGCTTCGCCAAGCAGCAATGGGTCTACGATTTGCTCGTGCCCAGCACCAAGCTGTTTTCGCAGGTGCCGGTGTTCCCGGTGATCGGCAACCACGAGAAGAATTCGCACTGGTACTACGACTACTTCGATCTGCCAGAGCCGGAATATTTCTACACCTTCAAGTGCGGCAATGCGGAGTTCTTCATGATCGATTCCAACAAGGACTGCGGCCCAGGCAGCGACCAATACAAATGGTTGGAGAAGGCGCTGTCGGAATCGAAAGCCACCTGGAAGTTCACGGCGCACCATCACCCGTGCTTCAGCTCCGACGAGGACGACTACGGCGATCATCTGAAGGGTAAGCCGGGCGAACCGTTTGAGTGGGGTGACACCAATGTCCGCCGCCTGGTGCCGCTCTATGAGAAGTACGGCGTGGACATCAACTTCACCGGGCACATCCACAGCTACGAACGCACCTGGCCGATTTTGCAGATGTCGATCAACCAGAAGAAGGGTGTGCGCTACATCGTTTCCGGTGGTGGCGGCGGCGGCCTGGAGCAGGCGGCACCGCAGCGCTCCTGGTTCAGCATTCATGTCCAGCGCGGACATCACTACGGATTTGCCGCAGTGTACGATCGGACCATCCAGTTCAAGGCCTACGACGTGGACGGTCGCCTGTTCGACACTTTTGAACTGACCAAGCCTTCCGACCGATAACTCATGACCACCGATTTGTTGACCTCAGCCGGGCCGGCGTGGGCCGCCCGGGCTCTGGCGGTGTTTCCCGCCGGCTCGAATGGTGAATTTGGCATACCCGCCGAACTGATTCCGGTCTTGGAGCGCGGCGAAGGCGGGCGCGTGTGGGATACCGAAGGACGTCAGTTCTTGGACTACACCATGGCCTGGGGATCGGCCTTGGTCGGGCATGGACATCCGAAGATTCGCGAGGCCGTGACCCGGGCCCTGCCGGATGGCTACAACTTCGCCGGCATCCACCGACGAAGCGTCGAATTGGCCGAACGGCTCCAGGACCTGATTCCCTGCGCGGAGCGGGTTCGCTTTGTGGCGTCGGGTACGGAGGCGACGATGATGTGTCTGCGCGTGGCGCAGGCGGCAACGGGGCGGCCGAAGGTCTTGAAGTTTGAAGGGGCTTACCACGGTCAGCATCCGGTGGGCATCACCAGCATGTTGAATGGTCGGCCCACGGTCCTGCCGCAGTCGGATCCCAGCGGGGCCGGGGCGTCCTGGGTGGAACACGACGTTCTCGTGGCTCCGTTCAATGATCTCGCCGCCACGGAACGAATTCTCACCCAGCACGCCTCGGAAATCGCAGCAGTTATTGTGGAGCCGTTGCACCGGTGTCTGGCCCCGGCTCCAGGATTTTTGGAGGGCCTGCGGGCGGTGACCCGGCGTTTGGGGGTGGTTCTGGTGTTTGACGAAGTTGTTACCGGCTTCCGCTTTGGATTGGGCGGCGCGCAGCAGTATTACGGGGTGACGCCGGATCTCGCGGCGTTCGGCAAGGCGCTGGGAGGCGGACTGCCGCTGGGTGCCTACGCCGGCAAGGCGGAGTTGATGGAAGTGGTGAATGAACATCGATTGCCGGGACCCAATTACGCCTGGTCAGCCTCCACCACCGGGGGTAACCCGGTCTCCTGTGCGGCCTCGCTGGCGGCGTTGGATCTTTATTCCGAGCCTGACTGCTATAGCCGTTTGCATTCCGCCGGTCGCCGATTCCGCGGTCTCCTAGCTGACGCCTTGGCCACCACCCGGACCGTCGGTCAGGTCCTGGGAGACGGTCCGCTGGCACAGATTGCCTTCTCGGCTCAGCCGGTGACCGATCAGCGCTCGTGGCTGGCGAGCAACCGGGCTCGCGGTCGGGCGCTGATGCTCGAACTGCTGCGCCGGGGCGTCTTCCTCAATCCCATGGGAACCAAATTGTACCTCTCCCTCGCCCACGATGATCGGCTCCTGCAGGAGTTTGGCGAACGGTTGGTGGACTCGCTGCGGGCCACCGCTCCCGCCGTATGAAGTTGTTCCGGTGTGGGTTGGTTTGGCTTGGTGGCACGTGTTGGGCCGTCTTGCTGCTCTCACTATCCGCCGCGAGTCCTCTGTTGCACCCTACTGGGGTCAGCCAGGATTGGCTGATCAATGCAGACTGGGCTCGGGCCACCGTGCAGCCGGAGGGAACCACCTGGGTGTTGGACAACGGCCTGATCCGGCGCGTTCTACAGACGTCGCCCAATGCCGCCACGGTGGCGTTCGATAATCGTCTGACCGGCGAGAGTCTACTGCGGGCGGTGGGGCCGGAAGCGACGTTGACCCTGGATGGGCAGCTGTTTTCGGTGGGGGGACTCAAGGGTCAGCCCAACCGGGCGTATCTGCTACCGGAATGGGTGGCGGGAATGACCAATGATCCCCAGGCCTTCCAGTTTGTGGGAGGTCGCGCGGTTCCGGTGCAAACCCCGTTCGCCTGGAAACGCACCCGTCGGGCCGCGGACCTGCCTTGGCCGCCGCGCGGGGTCGGACTGGACCTTGATTTTGTGGGGCCTGGCACTCTCCAGGGCTTGGCCGTCACGGTGCACTACGAACTCTACGATGGCGTTCCGGTGTTGGGGAAATGGCTGACGGTGAGCAACGGCACGAGCCGCGCGGTGACCGTGGATCGCTTCGCCTTGGAGCGCTTGGCCATTGTGGAGGCGGAATCGGCCGTGGACGAACGCGCCTCGATCCATTGGCGTACGCCGGCGATCGATGTCTTCAGCGACTACATGTTCAAGGGAATGGATTTCGTCACCGGAAACCAGGTGTCCAGCTGGCAGGCTGATCCCGACTACGCGACTCAGGTCAGCTACAACCTGAAAACACCCAGCGTGCTGGTCGTGGAACCGACGGTGGGGCCGGGATACCGGCTGGAGCCCGGGCAGACCTTCACGACGTTCCGGAGTTATCTGGTGGTCCATGATTCCACCGAGCGCGAGCGGCAAGGACTGACTTTGCGCCGGGCTCACCGAACCCTGGCGCCTTGGAGCACCGAGAGCCCGCTCATGATGCACGTGCGGAACTCTGATTCGAAATCCTTCCGCTTGGCGGTCGATCAGTGCGCGGAAGTCGGGTTCGAAATGATCATCTACACCTTCGGCAGCGGGCTCAACATGGAGAACACCTCTCCGGAGTACTTGGCGAAGATCAAGGCCGACGTCGACTACGCCCACGCAAAGGGTCTGCACGTCGGCGCCTATTCGTTGTTCAGCAGCCGCCGGATCGATGATGCCAATGATGCCATCAACCCGCAGACCGGTAAGCCCGGCGGCGCCATCTTTGGCAATGCCCCCTGTTTCGGCAGCGTCTGGGGCACGAATTACTACCGCCAGGTGACCGAATTCATCGAGAAGACTGGTCTGGATTTGCTGGAACACGACGGTCCGTATCCGGGCGATCTGTGTGCTTCGACGAATCATCCCGGACACCGTGGTCTGGCGGATTCCCAGTGGGTGAACTGGCGGATGTCGGCGGATCTCTACGCGTGGCTCCGGGCTCGCGGGGCGTATTTGAACCAGCCTGATTACTACTTCCTCGCGGGTGGGAACAAGACGGCGATGGGCTATCGGGAGTCCAACTGGTCGCTGCCCCGGGCGCAGCAGATGATTCATGCCCGACAGAACATTTATGACGGGACCTGGACGAAGCCGCAGACGGCCGGTTGGATGTTTGTTCCGTTGACCGAGTACCATGGCGGCGGGGCAGCGGCGACGCTGGAACCTTTGAGCGAACATCTGCCCGACTACGAAGGGCACCTGGCCAACACGTTGGGCTCTGGGGTCCAGGCATGCTGGCGCGGACCTCGGCTGTACGACACCGAGGAAACGAAGGCGTTGGTGAAGCGGTGGGTGGCGTGGTTCAAGGAGTATCGGGATATCCTGGAATCAGACCTCATTCACGGTCGGCGGGCAGATGGCCGGGACGTGGATTATGTGGTGCTGGTCAATCCGAAGCTGCCGCAGCGTGCCTTGACGATGGTTCACAATCCGTTGCCCGAACCGGTGGAGCGAACGGTGGTGCTACCGCTGTACTACACGGGGCTGAAAGACTTCGCCTGGATTCGGGAACAGAACGGCGAACTGAAGAAGTATCCGCTGGATGACCGACAACGGGCGCAGGTGCCGGTGAGCATCCCGGCTCGCGGCCGAACCTGGCTGGTGGTCGAAGCCACCGGTCCGTGAGAGGGATGCCCGATAATGGCGAGTGCTCCTCGGAACGGCCGCTGATAGGTTCAACGCGTCAACGGACCCTTTTTTGCCCGCATGATTCAACTCCGCTCTCTCGTGGCCGGTTCGCCGGTCGCTGGTACTGACCTCCTGACGATTCGTAGTCCCTTCGATGGCTCCGTTTCGGGCACGGTGACCCTGGCCACCCGGGCCGACACCGAAGCGGCGATTGCCGCGGCGTTGGCGTTCCGCGACACCCCGACCCGATATCAGCGGTCAGAGATTCTGGAGAAGACTCGAGTGGCGCTGGAGAGTCGCCGGGAAGAATTTGCCCGCACGATCACCTCTGAGGCTGGGTTGGCTCTGCGTGAGGCGCGCTATGAAGTGGGACGGACCATTGACGTTCTCCGCTTCGCCGCCCTGGAGACCCTGCGCGATGACGGTCAGATTTTTTCCTGCGACATCTCGGCACAGGGCAAGGCGCGCAAAATCTTCACCACCCGGGAACCCTTGCGGTGTGCGGTGGCGATTACGCCGTTCAACCACCCGCTGAATCAAGTGGCGCACAAAGTGGGTCCGGCGATTGCGTCGGGCACACCGATTATTCTCAAGCCGTCCGAGAAGACGCCCTTGGTGGCGCTGAAGTTTGCCGAACTGCTTTACAGCGCCGGACTGCCACCCGCCATGCTGAGTGTGCTGCTCGGGCCGACGGCGGAGGTCGCGGAATTGCTGGTGAAACATCCGGAGGTTGAGTTGGTGGCGTTCACCGGCAGTGTGCCCGTGGGCAAGAAGATTGCCGCGACGGCTGGCTACAAGAAGTTGGTTCTGGAGCTGGGTGGCAACGATCCGCTGATTGTTCTCGATGATGCCAATCTGGATCTGGCCGTGACCCTGGCGGCCGAAGGCAGTTATCGAAACTCCGGACAACGCTGCACCGCGGTGAAGCGCATCCTGGTGCAAGAGGGTATTGCGGCGGAGTTCACCCGGCGCTTGGTGGAACGGACCCGCGAGTATGTGTGCGGGGATCCGATGAACGAAGCCACCAAGGTGGGAACGGTCATTGACGAACCCAACGCCGTGTATCTGGAGACGGTGGTCCGCGAAGCAGTGGCGGCCGGCGCAAAGGTTCTGGTGGGTGGTGAACGGCGGGGTGCTTTGTTGAGTCCGACGGTGATTGCCGATGTCCCCCGGGATTGCCGGATGGTGGTGTGCGAAAGCTTCGGTCCCTTGGCGCCCATTCTTCGGGTGCGTGATTTGGAGGACGCCTTGACTCTGGCCAATTCCACCGCCTACGGGCTGAGCTCCGGCGTGGTGACGAACAACCTCGAGAGTGCCTTGAAGGCCATTCGAACCTTGCGGTGCGGGACGGTGAACATCAATGAAGTGCCTGGATTCCGGGTTGAGAACAGCCCCTTTGGCGGCATCAAGGACAGTGGCTTGGGCATCAAGGAAGGCGTCATCGAAGCCATGAAGGCCTACAGCTACGTGAAGACCTTTAGTCTTCCGTGGTGACCGGAAAGGTGAGAGCTGAGGGGTAAGCGGTAAGCGGTAAGCGGTAAGCGGTAAGCGCGGTGGGGTGAGGTTTCACCGAGCCGTTCTGGTGACTGGGACTGGACGCCCGGCAATTGCCCCAGGGTGTGGCGAACGCGAAGCGTTTGGAGTGCGGCAGCCCTCTAGGGTCATTTCGGGCTTTTGATCACCAGAATCACTTCCTCACCTTTACGGTTCACCACGAGGACCACGTCCTTCTTGCCATCAATGGTCTCGGCCACTTCGGCCAGTTTCAGCGGATTGTCGACCGACTGATGATTGACTTCGGTGATGATGTCCCCCGGGCGAACGCCGGCCTCGACCACGGGACCTTTTTCCGGCAGGTCGACGACCACCAGTCCTCCCTCGAGATTCTTTTCGTCCGCCTCGGCCGGCGAGAGCGGCTTCAGTCGCATTCCCAATAGGGCCGGTTCGGGTTGGGGTTTGGGCTCGGGGCGGCCGATTTGGTCCAGGTCATCCGGCATGGCTTGAGGTTCCACCTTGGCCACGAAAGTCGTTTCCGCGCGCCTCACATCCAGGCTTACCGAGGTTCCCGGAAGCTTTCGGGTGACCAAGGCGCGCAACTCGGTAGGTGTCTTGACCGGTTTCCCGTCCACCGCAGTGATGACGTCGTTGGGCCGAAGGGCGGGGACGGCACCGCTGGCGGGACCGGTCGGAACAATCCGTGTGACGACCACCCCGTCGGCCAGGCCGGGAACCAGCGCCTGAACCTTCTCGTTTTCCCGAAGGGCATCAATGCCAATGCCCAACCACGAGCGGACGAAGCGGCCGTCTTTGATCAGGCGGGTGCTGATCTCCCGGGCGAGGTTGATCGGAATCGAAAAGCTGATTCCCGAATTCAGGCCCCGAATCATCGAGTTAATCCCGATGACCTCCCCGTCGATATTGACCAGCGGGCCTCCGGAATTGCCCGGGTTGATGCTGGCATCGGTCTGGAGGAAATCCTGGTCCATCAAGGCGCCCCCCATGCCCATTGGAACAACGGAATTGCGGCCTTTGGCGCTGACGTGGCCGTAGGTCACGGAGTAATCGAGTCGGAAGGGGGCGCCGATCGCGATCGCAAACTCGCCGACCCGCACCCGGTCGGAATCGCCCAAGCGAGCGACCGGCAGGTCGGCGGGGAAGTTTTGGATTTGCACGACAGCGAGGTCGGATTGCTCGTCGGAACCTCGGACTGTCGCGTCGAACTGACGGCCGTCGCGCAGGCGAATACGAATCCGTTCGGCTCCTTCGACCACGTGATGGTTGGTGAGGATATGGCCTTCGGAATCCATGATGATCCCGGATCCTTGGCCATTGAACTCGGGCGGACGCTTGGGGTTTTCCTCGGATTCCTTGCGACGAAAGCGTTCTGGGAGCAGATCGAACCAGGGGTGACTGGGCGGAACGGTGACTTCTTCTTCGCGCTGGGCGACGTCGATGACCACCACGGCGGGGGAAACCTCTTCGGCGACTTCGATGAAGGCCTGGTTGAGCAGACGGGCCATTTCGCGCGCTGGGCTGCGCGGTTTGGCGTCCTCAGCCCAGCCGGTGGTTAACATTCCCGCGACTGCGGCGGCCGCCACCCATCTGCCCGTCCAGATCATGGGTCGAGGGTAAAGGGGTCTCTCAGTCCTGCAACTCTGCGCCGGCGCCATTGACCCCTGACCGGCCCGGCCGATAGCTTTGCGCTCCATGCTTCCCGTGATTGAGCAGCTTTTGGTGTTGCAGGACCGCGACCGCAAACGCCTCCGGCTCCAGGAGGAATTGGCGGATATTCCCCGACAGCGACAGAGGCTGCAGGAGAAAGTGGCCCAGGCGGCGGCCGCCGCGGACCAGCAGAAACAGCGGACCCGACACTTGGAAAGCGAGCGGAAGCGCCTGGAACTGGAGGTGCGAACCAAGGAAGACTTCATCCGGAAAATCGAAACTCAGCAGGGTACCACCAAGAGCAACGACGAATACAAACGCTGCACCCACCAGATTGAGACGACCAAGGCGGAGATTTCGGGACTGGAGGATCAGGAACTGGTGCTGATGGAACAGGCGGAAGTGGCGGCCAAAGAACTGGCGGCGGCGGAGAAGGCGGCGGCCAATGATCGGACGATGGCGGAGAAGCAGATTTCGGATTTGAGCGCCCGGGAGATCAACCTGAAGGCGGATTTGGAGAAGATTTTGGTGGATTTGGACCGGTTGTCCGAAGCGGTCGATCCGACCACACTCTCGCGGTACAATCGCTTGATTGAGAAGCGGGGGGACAATGTCGTGGTCGGAGTTTCCGGCGGCATTTGTGGGGGTTGCCACATGAAGCTGACCCAGCAGGTGTTTCTTCAGGCCAAGGCGCAGCAGGAGTTGGTATACTGTCCGAACTGCACGCGAATCCTGTATTACACCCGCGACATGGATCATTGATCGGCAATTCCCGGTCAGGCCGCCAACGGAAGAGGACGAGTCGGAACCGACCAACTGAAATGGGGTATCTTGCAAATCTCGGCTTGGAAATTGGTAGGTTTTGGTCGAAGGTAGCTGTACGGGAACTCCCACACTCTTTTTAGTGCTGATATGACAACTTCCATTGCCCCAAGCGCGAGGTTCGCGCGGTCGGCCACGGCTCGGGGAGCGCGTGGCTTTACGTTGATTGAGTTGTTGGTGGTGATCGCGATCATCGCCATTCTCGCAGGAATGCTGCTTCCGGCGTTGGCCAAGGCGAAGCTCAAGGCCACGGGCGCGGCGTGTGCGAACAATCAAAAGCAGTTGGCGCTGGGCTGGATCATGTATTCCGGCGACTTCAACGACAACCTGGCGCCCACGGAAAAGTGGCGCAACAAGGTGGGTGTGGAGGTTCCTTTGACCGGCGGCGGCTACTGGCAGGGACCTTCGCCGGATATTTCCGCGGGAATTTCGTTGGCCGTCGCCATGCAACGGGTGGCCAAAGGCTTCACCAACTCACCGATGTGGGACTACGTGGGAGTGCTCAACGCTTATCACTGTCCGGGCGATTTGCGGGCCAAGCGTAAGCCGGGTGCTGGATGGGCCTTCGACAGCTATTCGAAGGCCAATGGTATGAACGGAATTCTCCAGTGGGAATCGTCACAGCCGCCGTACCTCAAGGCGACCGAAGTCGAACAGCCTTCCAACGCCTTCATTTTCATCGAGGAGTCTGATCCCCGGAATTCCAACCTGGGAACCTGGGTGTTGAGCACGGATTCGCGGGGCTGGATCGATCCGTTCGCAATCTTCCACGGCAATTTCAGCACCTTCTCCTTCCAGGACGGCCACTACGAAGGTCACAAGTGGGTGGATCCCCGCACGATCAAGGCCGCCAAAGATTCGGCGGTTGGTATCTCCAGCTTCAACTGGGCCGGCGGCGGACCCAACAATCCCGACTTCCGTTGGGTGTGGGAAAATTACCGCCACCGTCGGTGGAAGCCGCTGTGAAGCACAGCTGAGCGAAAAGTTTTCAAAGGCGGGCCGGTGGAGTCATCCACCGGCCCTTTTTGTTGGTCAGAACGCAGCCAGGGGGAAGCGGTAGGGCGACGCTTTGCGAAGCCGAGCGCGGGTGGGGTGGTGACGCGACATTCGCCGGGACGTGAACGGCTCGGTGGAACCTCGCCCTACCGGGCGGCGTAGCCGCCGACGGAAGGAGGCGCCATTCAGTCTCGTGACGCGTTGATCGGAAAGTGACGGGTGAAGTCGACCAATCGAATCAGCGCCTCGTCCCCTCGGCAGATACGATAGGGCGACGCGCTGCGGAGCCGTGCGCGGGTGGGGTGGTGATGCGACATTCGTCGGGACGCGAACGGCTCGGTGGAACCTCGCCCCACCGGGGGGAGTAGCCGCCGACGGAAGGAGGCGCCCTTCAGTCCCGTGACGCGTTGATCGGAAAGTGACGGGTGAAGTCGACCAATCGAATCAGCGCCTCGTCCCCTAGGCGGTACGGTAGGGCGACGCGCTGCGGAGCCGTGCGCGGGTGGATCGTGAATTCCTCTCAGCTCTCAGCTCTCAGCTTTCTAGGCCGAGTCACGGAACAATCCGTTTCCGGGCTTCCGCGGCGCGGGCGGACCAGGCGATCTGGCTGGCGGGAAGTTCCCGGGCCAGTTGATCGTACAGCGCCGCCGCTTCGGACCAGCGCTTGCCCCGTTCCAGCAGTTCACCCGCTTGACGGCCCGCTTCCTTCACCCACCAGGGATCCAATTTGTCTCCGGGCCGAAGAAGGGTCCCGTTCACGACGTCGAGATAGGCATTTAGCGCCGCTTTCAATAGCTCGGGAGCGAGGGCGGGTTGCAGTTCGGCCAGTTTCTCGGCGACCAATCCCAAACCGACCGAGGCCTTGCAGCGGGCGGCGAGGTCGGCCCGCGGCGACTGCAACACCCGGCGGTAGAGTTCGTCGGCCTTGGCGTAGCTGTTGGTCGACCGCGTGGCCATCTGCAGATGGCAGTCCGCCATTTTTCCCAGGGCCGCCACCGAGACCAACGAGTTGGTGAACTGGGCGGCCGCGGTAAAGGCTTCGAGGGCTTTCCGATAGTTGTCGAGGGGGGGAGCCTCGGCGGTGGGCGGTTGTTCCAGTTGGGTTTCTCCGAGGGCGAAGAGGGCGGACGGAACCAAGTTGGTGGGGGTGCTGCGGTCGTTCAGAATCTCTACCAACTGTTCCTGGGCATCGCTGAAACTCTGCCGGCGACGGGCCGATTCAGCGGCCTTTAGCCGGGCCTGATGCCATAGGGGATTGCCTCGCCAGGCGGTGTTGGTGAGGACATTGACGCAGGCTTGGGCGGAACGGAGGTAATCTCCCTCGGAAAAGTAATAATCGGCCAGCCAGAGCGAAGCGGTTTGGGAAATAGGATTGGTCGGGAACCTGACCGAGAGGGCGGCAAACTGGTTGACGGCATTGGTCAGAAGTCCGGCCTGAACCGCGGCCCAGGCCCGGTCGAATTCCGCCTTGGGAAGCAGGGCGTGGTTGGTGTGGCGATTGACCCACGCGTCAAGGGTGGCCAAGGCATTGGTCCATTGGCGCGAACGCAATTCGATGGTCGCGAGCCCCAGTTCGGCGTCGGGCGCCAGACTGCCGGCGGGATAGAGAGCTAGGAAGCGATCCAGAAGCGCCTTGCCCCGGGTGGGATCGCCCAGGGCCTGGGCCACCACCAAGGTGATATTGCCGGCTTCGGATTCCGCCGGCTTCCGAGTCAGGAGTTGCTCGACCGCGGTCGCGGATTCGAGGGGCTTTCCGGCGGCCACACCGGCTTGGGCGGCCTGCAGCAGGGCCGGAGTAACGAGGGTCGTATCGACCGTCGCGTTATTGGTGTACTCCCGAATCACCCACCAGAAATTGGTTAGCGCCGCGGCGGGTTGGCCCAGTCGCAGCTGACTGTCAGCCCACTTGAACCGGGCTGTGGCTTGTTCTGGTCCGGGTGGCAGCAAAGCGGCGGCGGCGGCGAAATTCGTTTCGGCTTCCCGGATCCGCTCCACTTGATTGGCCAAAACGCCCTCCTGCCAGAGCGACCAGCCAAGTCCCAAGCGCAGCGGGCCGGCAATCTCCGCCGGGGGGGAATTGGTCAGACCGTCGCCAAATTGGGCCGATGCCAAGGGCAGCAGGGCGAGCAGTTCCGGAGTGGGATTGGTGGCGCCCCCGCCCGCGAGGAACTGACGGAACAAGGTCTGGCCCAATTGCAGCCGCAACCGGGCGGCTTGGGAGTCGGCCGGCTGGCTGTTTAGAAAACTCTGCAGACGCTCCCGGGCAGTGGCCCAGTCTCCGCGGGAAAGGGCGGAATCAGCCAGTTCCAGAACGGCCTCGCGCTGGCGATCCAGCGGAACCCCGGCCGCCAGATTACGCCCAAACGCGGCTTCGGCGGCCTCTTTCTTCCCGGCCCGGCGCCACAGCCGGCCAGCGAGGGCGGACGCTTCCGCGCGGTGTTCGATGGGCG
Source organism: Verrucomicrobiota bacterium (assembly GCA_017309115.1). GTDB lineage: Bacteria > Verrucomicrobiota > Verrucomicrobiia > Limisphaerales > UBA9464 > UBA9464. The sequence continues at coordinate 38,054 of JAFLEF010000008.1, forward strand.
AATCCTGACCCAGGCTGCGGCTCCATTCCTCGGCGGCTTGGGCAGCCGCTTCGAGTTGTCCTGCCGCTTCCTGAACCCCAGCCAGCATCTGCCAACGCGCAGCCTTTTCCGACGGGGTGGTGGCCAGGGGATCCGCCTGAGTCAGCGCCGCGATGGCATCAGCCCAGCGTTGGGCGGCGCGTAACGCTTCGGCTTTGACCAGCAATCCGCCGAATAGGGTGGCCGGATGGGTTCCTTGAGCGAGTTGTTGGGCGAAGGGGCCTTCCGGGGCCTCCAAGACCGCCAAGGCAGCCGCTCCGTTTCCCAATTTCAAATGGGCTTGGGCTTCGCGAATGGCAGCGACTCCCGCCCGGCCGCCGGCGGGATACGTCTTGGCATAGTCCGCAAACGCGGCGGCGGCGGCGGCGTACTCCGCCTTGGACAGGGCCAGTTCTGCGGCCGCGAACTGACGTCGCTGGAGGGCCTCCAGCTTGAAGGTCGACTGGGGGAACTTGGTTCCGAACTCCTCCAGGCTGCGAACAGCCCGTTCCCATTGCCCCAGTTCAAAGTCCCTGATGGCGGCGTCGAAGGCCAGTTGCTCCGCGGGTTCCGCGGCCTGGAGGGTCAGTATTCCGATAGCCAAAACCGCCCCCCAGAAGACCCGCACCCAAGCCCATCCGTTCCCGCGCCAACAACGCGAAGCGGGTGATGAAACCGGTGAATGGTGGCCTCCAGACATAACTGACTGACGGGACAGCATTCACCGTGGGACTTTCGGGTGCGAGCCAGAACACGGGTCGCCGCTAGCCGAGGGGACGAGGCGCTGATTCGATTGGTCGACTTCACGCGTGACCAGTCCACCCACGGACGGCTCCGCGGAGCGTCGCCCCACCGTAGCTGAGGGGACGAGGCGCTGATTCGATTGGTCGACTTCACGCATCGCTTTCCGATCAACGCGTCATGAAACTGAAGGGCGCCTCCTTCCGTCGGCGGCTACGCCGTCCGGTGGGGCGAGGTTCCACCGAGCCGTTCGCGACCCGGCGAATGACGCGTGACCAGTCCACCCACGGACGGCTCCGCGGAGCGTCGCCCCACCAGAATCTCTCTTCCGACCTCTCAGCTCTCAGCTCTCAGCTCAACTTTCCCCAGGTTCCACTGAGGGATTGGGTTGGGACCGGGATTGGCGCAGGATCACCGAAACACGCCGATGAAGATTCCTGCTTCCACTCCGCTGGTGCCGGGAGAACCAGCGCCTTGGCCGGCGGTGGCACGGCGGGCCGATTACGTGTGGTGGGTGGTCGGGACGGTTTGCATCGGGGCGTTCATGGGGCAGGTGGACGCGAGCATCGCGCAACTGATCCTCCCCAGCTTGGAACGTGACTTTCAGGCGTCCCTGGGGTCGGTCGCCTGGGTGGCGGTGGGATATCTGCTGGTGATGGCGGCGATGCTGCCGGTGTTCGGGCGCTGGGCGGATTTGGCGGGTCGGAAGCGGCTGTACTGCGGCGGATTTCTCGTGTTCGTGCTGGGATCGGCCGGCTGCGGTTGGGCGCCGGATTTGTCGGCACTGATCGCCGCGCGGTTGGTACAGGCCTTGGGGGGCGCTCTTTTGTCGGCCAACAGCGTGGCCTTGATCGTGGCGGCGGCCGGACCGCTGCGGCGGGGACGGGCGCTGGGAATTCAATCGGCGGCGCAGGCCCTCGGACTTTGTGTGGGGCCGGTGTTGGGAGGATTTCTAATCGACACGCTGGGCTGGCGGTGGGTGTTTTGGATCAACGTTCCCGTGGGTGCGCTGGGAATTTTCGCGGGGTGGATCATTCTCCCCCAAACGCCTCAGGGCCCCCGAGTACCCTTCGATTGGGCCGGGACTTTTTGGCTGGTTCCGGGCTTGGCGGCGCTTTTGTTGGCAGTCAACGAAGGGGGACGGAAGGGATTCGATTCGCCGTGGCTCTGGGTTCCGGCGGCGTTGGCGGTGACCTTCCTGACGGCATTTGTGCGTCAGGAACGCCGCACGCAGTATCCGCTGCTGAACCTCTCCCTCGCTCGGAATCCGATCTTTGCAGCGGGCTGCGTGGCCGGGCTGATTTCCTACGCGATTCTGTTTGGCGCGTTCCTGCTGCTGCCGTTTCTGTTCAGCCGAGTGTATCACCTTCCGGCCTGGGAATCCGGGTTGCGCTTGGCCGTGATTCCGGTGGCGCTGGCTCTGGGCGCACCCGTGGGCGGGGCCTGGTCGGATCGGCGCGGAAGCCGGGGTCCAACTCTGACCGGCATGGTGGGCTTGGGGCTGGGACTGGTCGTGCTCGCGTTGAGTTTGAACGGTTCGCCCGAAGACTTGCCCTGGGCGATGGCCGGACTGGTGTTGTTGGGGGCGGGACAGGGGTTCTTCATTGCACCCAACAACAGTTCCGTGTTGAGCGCGGCAGGTCCCAGTGAAACCGGCGAGGCGGGAGGACTGGTCAACTTGATGCGGTCCCTCGGGATGAGTCTGGGGGTTTCGCTGGCGGCGGTGTTTCTCGGATCCCACGTGGCGTCGGCGGTCGGAACGCCTGCCTCGGAGCATTGGATTGCCGGTTCGCGTCATGCGTGCTGGGTTCTGGCGGGTCTGGCGCTGGCGGGTTGGGGTTTGTCCTGGGTTCGGGCGGGGGACCCGGTAAGGGGTAAGGACGGCGCAGAGCGAAGTGGCGGGTAGGGAGTCCACGTGTGGACGGCTCGGCGGAGCTTCGCCCCGCCGCCGGAATTGAGAGCTGAAGGGTAAAGCGGAAGGCGATGTGACTTGGTAAATCCTGGCCCCACCAGGGTCGGCGGATGAGCGAACAGGCCAGCCCGGGTTAATTCGTGCTGGAAAATTGCCGAATCTCCGTCAGGGAACGGCCGTGCAATTCTCACGCGTGACCGACTTCCAGGGCAAAGGGCGCCTGGGGTTCGATTCGTCAGCGCCTTGGTGCCGGGGTTGGCTGGCCTTGTTGCTGGGGTTGGGATGGGTTTGCATGGCCTGGGGGCAGGATCTGCTGGGGCCTCGCGCGTGGTTGGTCCGAACCTGGGAAACCGAGCACGGATTGCCGGAGAATTCCGCCAACGCGGTGGTTCAGACGTCCGATGGGTATTTGTGGTTCGCCACGTTCGCCGGAGTGGTGCGGTTTGATGGCGCCACCTTCACAATTTTCAACCCCGCCACGACGCCGGAGTTGCCCAGTGACGGTGTGGTCAATCTTCATCTCGATCAGCGCGGACGCCTGTGGATCAGCACCCTCAAGGGGCTGGTCTGGCTGGAGAATGGGACGTGGCAGCGGGTGGTCTTGCCGCCGGAGGTTCTGGGAGAAATGGCGGCGGTGGTGCGCACGTTTTCGGAACGCGCCAACGGCGAGTTGCTCCTGACCATGTTTGGCGGGCCCATCCTGGAATACACTGCGGCGGGATTTCGGGTTCTACCTCCGGTTTCGGAGGACGCCCGTCGGGGTTCTCTGGGCGTGGTCGATCGGGACGGGCGCTGGTGGGTGACCCAGGACACTCGTTTGTTTCGATGGGAGGGGCAGGGGTGGGAACGGGTGGAGATCCCGGAATCGAGCGCGGGGAAGGCGACCGAGGAAATGAGCTGTGGTCCGGCCCACGGGGGCGGATTCTGGTTGGTGCGCGGGCGGGAACTGACCCGCTGGCAGGAGGGGCAGTTGAGGGAAACCCGGACGCTCCCCGAGCACCCCGGGGGATTCTGGTCCTTGTCGGAGGATCGGAATCGGCACGTCTGGATTTGCACCTACGAGCAGGGCGTTTGTGAGGTGGCTCCGGACGGACGGATGTATCGGTGGACCACCCCGGAGTTGTCCTATCGGGGAGTTCGCACGGCTTTTCAGGATCGGGAGGACAACGTGTGGATCGGAACCAGTGGCGGTGGACTCGCCCGACTGAAGCCGCGGCGGTTTGTGTCGTGGGGAGAAGCGGAAGGGTTGACCCAGCGGGTGGTGAAGTCGGTCGACACCGATTCTGTGGGACGGGTGTGGATTGGGACCTATGGCAAAGGAGTTTTCCGAATCGAACCGGATGGGAAGTTGGAGTCGGTGGAATGGCCCTACCGGGCGCGATCGATGTACGTGCAAAGTGTGTTCGCCGACCACCGGGACCGGGTATGGATTGGGACCTTTCAACAGGGCTTGTGGGTCTGGGAGAAGGGAGAGTATCGGGAGGAGGAGGATCCCATTCTGAAGGGCGGAAATTTTATTGCGATGTTCGAGGATTCCCGTCGCCGGCTGTGGATTTCGGACGGCATTGGCGTGGTGCTGCGGGAGAATGATCGGTACCGGCGGTTGCGAACCGAGGAGGGCTTGCCTTCCGCCGGGGTGTGGGGCTTTACCGAGGATCGCGACGGGGCCATTTGGCTAACGAATCTGAACGGGGTGTATCGGTGGACGGGGGAGCGATTCGAGGAGCAGTTCTTTGGTCAGGAGAAATCGTTCGGTCAGATTTCCTGTTTGCTGGCCGATGCTGACGGGTCGCTTTGGTTGGGTTCCCTGAATGAAGGGTTGATGCGCTGGCGTGGTGGCACGTTGGAGCGGTTTGATGCCAAGGTGGGATTTCCCTCGGAGGGGGTTAACGCGATTCTGGAGGATGGTCAGGGTGGGTTCTGGCTGCCCAGCAACCGAGGCATTACCCGCGTGGAGCGGTCCTCCCTGGAGGCGGTAGCGGAAGGACGCAGTCCCCGATTGGTGGCCCAGTTGCTGACCCAAAGTGACGGACTGCCCAGCATTGAGTGCGCTCGGAATCGGCAGCCGATCTGTGCCCAGGATCCCGCCGGCCGGCTTTGGTTCGCCACCCTGAAGGGAGTTGCCCAGGCCGATCCCGCCCGGTTCCGGCCGAACACACTCTCGCCACCGACGCATATTGAGCGTCTGATCTACGAATTGACGCCGGCGTCCGACACGCCGATCCGGCCCGCGGCGGACCCCAATCAGGTGGTGCTTCGTCCGCCTTTTCCTCCGGTGATTCAATTACCCCGGGGCAGTCGGCGGGTGGAGATTCATTACGCTGCGCCCAGCCTGGTGGCGCCGGAGAAGGTTCAGTTCGAGGTGAACCTGGATGGTTCCGAATTCTGGGGCAATCTGGGGGCCCGGCGGGTGGCCTACTTTGAAAGTCTGGGTCCGGGCCAACATGTGTTCCGAGTTCGGGCGTCGAACAATGATGGCTGGTGGAATCTCGAAGAGACCGAGCTGACCTTTGAGGTCCTTCCCCAATTCTGGCAGACGGGCTGGTTTCAGGGACTGGTCGTTTCCGCCGTGGTGTTCGAGGCGGGACTGTTGGCAGGCCTGGTTCTCTTGCAGCGACATCGGCGCCGGGTGGAGACAGAATTGCAGCAGCGCCGGGTGGAACTGGCTCACGTGTCCCGGTTGGTCACCGTGGGAGAATTGACGGCCTCGCTCGCCCACGAGTTGAACCATCCGCAAAGCGCTATTCTGAGCAATGCCCAGGCCGGGGAACTCTTCCTGAAGGCGAATCCACCCGCGTTGGAGGAAGTGCGCCGAATTCTGTCGGACATCGTCCGGGACAACCGCCGAGCCAACGAAATCATCCTGCGTTTGCGGGCGTTTCTGAAGAAGCGGGAGCTGGAGTTTGAAGCCATCGAACTCAATCCGCTCGTTCGGGAAATCATTCCCTTGGTCGAGTCGGAACTGACTTCCCGCAAGGTGGCACTCACCCTGGACTTGGGGGCGAATCTGCCCTTGGTCCGGGGTGACCGCATCCATTTGCAACAGGTCCTGCTGAATCTGCTCCTCAACGCGCTGGATGCCCTGGCGACGGTCGAAGGTCGTTCGCGAACCCTGGTGGTGCGGACTGATGCCCTGGATTCCCGGACCGTGGAGGTCGCGGTTGAGGACTCCGGGGTGGGGATACCCGCGGGCAAGCTCAAACGAGTGTTTGATCCGTTCTTCACGACCAAAAGTCAGGGCATGGGCATGGGACTTTCGATTACGCGAACCATCGTTGAAGCCCATGGCGGCCAGGTTGGCGTGGAAAACAATCCTCACCATGGGGTCACCATTCGCTTTACCTTGTTGGCGTTGCGCGAGACCAAGTCATGAAGGACGAAATACCCCTGATCCGCTTGGTGGATGACGAACCGGCCACCCGCACTGCCCTGGAGCGGTTGCTCCGGGCGGCGGGCTATCGCACCGAGACCTTTGCCTCGGCGGGTGATTTCCTCGCCTCCAAGTCGGCGAACGAGCCCGGCTGTCTGGTGCTGGATGTGCACATGCCCGGGGTCGACGGTCTGGAATTGCAACGAATCCTTCAGGGTTCTGCCGAAGCGTTACCCATCATTTTCCTGACCTGTCACGGGACTATTCGCCGCAGCGTCGAGGCCATGAAGGCCGGGGCGGTGGATTTTCTGACCAAACCGGTCGAAATGGGGGATTTGCTACAGGCGATTCAACACGCCCTGGAACGGGATCGAAGCCAGCGGGAGGATCGGCGGGAACGGGCGGAATTGCGGCGCCGGTACGATTCCCTGACGCCCCGCGAGCGGGAGGTGTTGGTCCTGGTGGTGGCCGGGCATCTCAATAAACAGATTGCCGGTCAGCTCGGGACCAGTGAGCAGAACATCAAGTTCCACCGGGGTCATGTAATGGAAAAAATGGAGGCTGAATCCCTGGCGGATCTGGTCCGGATGGCTGAACGAATGCATCTGTAACTGGGTCGGTCGGTCGAATCACTCCGGCGGAGAAGTGGCGCATGGCAGAATGGCAACGAATTGGCTTGGTCCGGCATTTTGAAGTGTCACTGGGATTTCCCCGCGGCTGGGTCACCGCCCGGGAATTGCATGAATGGCGGGAGGCTTACGAAGTGGCGGACATCCATCACCGGCCGGTGTCGCTCGGCGACCACGGCTGGACCCGCTGTTATTGCAGCGACGCCCGTCGGGCCCACGAAACCGCGCTGGCAATTCTTCCCGGTCCGATCACACCGGTGGAAATCCTGCGGGAGGTCACGGTACAAGAGTATCCCACGGGTTCCCTGCGGATGCCGCTGACCGGTTGGCGGTTGTTGACCCGATTGGCCTGGGCGCTGAATCACCCGTCTCAGCGCGAAGCCAAGCAGTTGTTGCAGGCCAACGTTCAGGCCGTGGTTCGGGAACACCTGGAATCCCCGACGGAACCGATCTTGCTGGTGAGTCACGGGGGGATCATGTGGTTCCTTCGCCGGGAACTGATTCGGCTGGGCTATCGCGGTCCAAAGTTCTCCCTGGCGGAGAACGGTCGCCTGTACGTCTTCGAGCGGCGGGTTTGAGCGGACGATCAGCGCACGCCGGAGATCAGCGCTGAGATACCGAATCCGAGAATGATCAGGCCGGAAAGTTGATTGATGCGGCGCAGTGCCCCGGGCGTCAGCCGATGTCGGAACCAGGCCACACTACTGCTGAGAATGAGCCACCAGAGGGCGGATCCCAGGAACACACCCGCCACCAGGAAACCCGCACCCCAGTAATCCCGGGTCGCGCCCGCTTCCGCCAAACCGAATCCGGCGAATACCGCCACGAATGAGAGAATGGTCAGGGGATTGGTGAGCGTGAGGAAGGCGGTGGCTCCGAACGCCGGCCACCAACCGGACCGACCCAGGTTCGCCGGCCGCTCCGCTGGGACACTGCGAAACGTCCGGCCCCCCAGATACAACAGAAATAGGCCGCCCAACAGCCCGAGCCAGCGGCTCTGATTGACCAGGAATCCAGAGACCGCAGTTAGACCAAATCCGGCGATGGCGCCATACACGGCATCGGCCGTTGCCGCCCCCAAGCCCACCGCCAGACCCAGAGCCCAGCCCTCCGCCAGTGTGCGGCGGATGCACAGGACCCCGATGGGGCCAACCGGCGCGGCAATCGCCAAACCAAGGGCGAGACCTTTGAAGAGCAGGGGAAGAGACATCGGGCGAAGGATCCTCCCGGGGAGACTGCAAGTTGGTTTCGTTCGCGACAAGATCCGCTCCAGCCTTGCCCATTGGCGTTCGCGGGCTATCAAGGCGGAAGTGTCAACGCCGTCCCAGGATTTCGATGTGGTGATATTGGGAGGTTCCCTGGCGGGAGCGTCGTCGGCGTTGTTGCTCCTCCGCCAACGACCAGGGTTGCGGGTGGCGGTGGTGGAGAAATCGGAACGCTTCGGACGCCGGGTGGGCGAGGCGACGGTGGAGATCAGCGGATACTTCCTCAGCCGGGTTCTGGGACTGACCCGATATCTCAACGAGACCCAGCTGAACAAGCAGGGCATGCGCTTCTGGTTCGCCAACGCCCTGACGCAGTCGCTGGACGATTCCAGCGAGCTGGGCGGGAAGTATCTGGCGCGTATTCCCGCTTGGCAGGTGGATCGCAGTACGCTGGACGAAGAAGTTTTAGGTCAGGCCCAGGCGGCCGGGGCGGTGGTGCTGCGGCCGGCCAAGGCCCGGAAGGTTCACCTGAACGCCGGGGGGAGGCAGACGATTGAACTCGAAACCGGCGAGGGTCCCCGGAGGGAGCTGACGGCGCGTTGGGTCATCGACGCCACCGGATTCACTTGTCAGTTGGCGCGTCAGGAAGGCTGGTTTCGCCGCACGGAGGCGCATCCGACAACGGCGGTCTGGGCGCGGTGGAAAGGGGTGAAGGATTGGGACGGTCGGGAGTTGGCGGATCGTTTTCCCGAATGGTCGGCCGCCTGTCACGGGGTTCGGGCCACCGCCACGAATCATCTCATGGGAGACGGTTGGTGGGCCTGGTGCATCCCGCTCAAGGGAGGCGATTACTCGGTGGGTGTGGTGTTTGATCAGCGGTTGGTCCGCTGGCCGGCGGGACCGGCTCCTCTGGCACATCGGTTGAAGGAGTTTCTCTGTTCGCATCCGACCGGCCGGGTGCTGTTGGAAGATGCCGAGCCGGTGGACGGCGACGTCAATTGGCGGGCGAATTTGGCGTATCGTAGCGAGGTCATGGCCACGGATGGAGCGGTCCTGGTGGGCGATGCGGCGGGATTTATTGATCCCTTTTACAGCCCGGGAATGGACTGGCTGTCGTTCACCGTGACGCGCGGGGTGGATCTCGTCCTGGCCGGCTTGGGTCGCGAACCCGTGACCGATCTGGTGGCCCGGCACAACCGGGACTTCCAGCGCAGTTACGCCCGCTGGTTTGAGGCGATTTACCAGAATAAGTACGCGTGGCTGGGGGATTACGAGTTGGTTCGCATCGGATTTCGGCTGGATTTGGGACTGTATTATCTGGGTGTGGTTTCCCAGCCGCTGATGCGGGGGACGCAGGCGTTGCGCGAACCGGTGTTCAGTCTGCCGACCAGCGAGGTTCCGTATCAGTTGATTCGCGCCTACAACCGTCGGCTGACCGCCATGGCCTTGGAGCGCCGACGACGGGGTACGTTTGGTCGGGCCAACACGGGTCAGCGGATGTTGTTGGATGGCTTTTTGCCGGAACGCCGATCCAGCGGGCGGTTAGCGTCGGCCCTATTGGGTTGGGCCTGGTTGGAACTTACCGAAGGTTGGCGAACGTGGTTTCGCCCAGCAGAACCGGAGAGTGTGGCGCGGGCTGGTCGAAGAGAGCTGAGAGCTGAGAGCTGAGAGGTCGGAAGGGGGAGATTCTGGTAGGGCGACGCTCTGCGGAGCCGGGCGTGTGAGACGCGAACGGCTCGGTGAAACCTCGTCCCACCGGGGGTCGTAGCCGCCAACGGAAGGAGGCGCCATTCAGTCTCATAACGCGTTGATCGGAAAGTGATGCGTGAAGTCGACCAATCGAATCGGCGCCTCGTCCCCTCGGCGGCTACGGTCGGGCGACGCTCCGCGGAGCCGTCCGTGGGTGGACTGTTCACGCGTCTTCCGCCGGGCCGCGAACGGCTCGGTGGAACCTCGCCCCACAGGGGGGGGCGTAGCCGCCGACGGAAGGAGGCGCCATTCAGTCTCATGACGCGTTGATCGGAAAGCGACGCATGAAGTCGACCAATCGAACCAGCGCCTCGTCCCCTCGGCGGATACGGTAGGGCGAAGCTTCTGCTGAGCCGTTCGCGCCTCGGGGGTGACTCGCCTATGGAGTGCGGTAGCCATGCCAGCCATGCCACCGCTTTCCCATTTCCCCCGTCGCGAATGGTCTGGTGACGCATTGATGACCACGACCGCCTCGCCTGTGGGAAAGCGGCAGAAGGTCTGCCGCACTTCACAAAGAGACCTCGCTCCACCGGAATTCCCCGGATTGGGCGGCCCGCTGGCCAACAGTTTTCGCCGAAGTGGGCGCTTGACCGAATCCCTAGGCTTTCGCTTTATTCTTCCCGAACAATGAAGCGCATAACGTCAGTAGTAGTCCTCGTAGTCGGTGGCGACACCGCCGCGGGGACCTGTTGTGCGTAGCACGAATTTCAACAGAAACCCACGGCTGGTGACGGCCGTGGGTTTTTTGTCGCCAAAAGACCGACGCCGTTCCGGCCCCAGTCCCTTGCCGAAATCATGAGCCAGAGTACCGCCAGTTCCAAGTCCGCCGCCCCCGCTTCCACCGCCGCCCCGGCCCACGTGCCCAAGGAAGTGGGACCGTTGAAGTTTGGCCGCGACATTTTTGTGGAAGCCCTGGAGCGCGCCGGAGTCGAAGTCATCTTCGCCTATCCCGGAGGCGCCAGCATGGAGATCCACCAGTCGCTGACCAAATCCCGGATCCGCACCATTCTGCCCCGCCATGAGCAAGGCGGCAGCTTCGCCGCGGAAGGCTACGCCCGTGCCACGGGCAAGGCCGGCGTGTGCATGGGCACTTCCGGCCCAGGAGCCACCAATCTGGTCACGGCCATCGCCGATGCCTACATGGATTCTTGTCCGCTGGTGGCCATTACGGGCCAAGTGACCCAGTCGATGATTGGCCGCGGCGCCTTCCAGGAGACCGATATGGTCGGTGTCACGCTGCCCATCGTGAAGCACAGCTACCTGATCACCGATATCAAGGACATCCCGCGCATTGTGGCCGAGGCGTTCTACATCGCGGAATCGGGTCGGCCGGGTCCGGTGGTGATCGACTTTCCGAAGAACATCCAGCAGCAGAAGGCCCAGCCGGTGTGGCCGACGCGCGACGAGATCAAGGCCGGGCTGCGGGGCTACAATCCCGACATTCATGCCGATGACCTCGCGTTGAACGAAATCGTCGGACTGATCGAGAAGGCCGAACGCCCGGTGTTGTACGTCGGCGGCGGCATCATCACGGCGGGGGCGTCCCCGGCGCTGAAACAGTTCGCCGAATCGACCCAGATTCCCGTGACGACCACGCTCATGGGCATCGGCGGGTTTCCGGAGACGCATCCGCTGTCGATGCGTTGGCTGGGCATGCACGGGTCGGCGGTCGCCAACTGGGCGGTGAACGGGGAGTATCAGCAGCGCAACGACCCCTCCGAACCGGCGGTGAAGTTGAACGAAGGCGCGGACCTGTTGCTGGCGTTTGGCGTTCGGTTTGACGACCGAGTGACCGGGGCCTTCAGCGAGTTCGCCAAGGATGCGACGATCGTTCACATCGACATCGACGCCTCGGAGCACAACAAGAACAAGCGCGCCCACCTGACGGTTCATGGCGACATCCGGGATGCCTTGGATCGGTTGAACGCCCTGATTTCCAAAGCGGGCGGGGTCAAGAAGAAGTATCCGGCCTGGCACGAGCAAATCGCCCAGTGGAAGGAGAAGGCGCCGTTCCGCTACACGACCAAGGCGGAGATCGTGGATTCCGACCACGTGAAGCCGTATCGCAAAGACGGCGAGGAGTTCATTCTGCCGCAGATGGCGATTGAGGAGCTGTGGAAGCTCACCGGCGGCGACGCGATCATCACCACGGGCGTGGGCCAGCACCAGATGTGGTCGGGCCAATGGTTCAAGTACAACAATCCCCGGACGTTCATCACCTCGGGTGGCTTAGGCTCGATGGGGTACGGTTATCCGGCCGCTCTCGGCGCGAAGGTGGCTCGACCGGACAAGCAGGTCATCGACATCGACGGGGATGGGTCCTTCCTGATGAACATCCAGGAACTGGCCACGGCCCACGTGGAGAAGATTGCGGCGAAGGCGATGATTCTGAACAACCAGCATTTGGGCATGGTGGTTCAGTGGGAAGATAACTTCTACGCCGGCAACCGAGGCCACACCTATCTGGGCAACCCGGAGAACCGTTCGGGCATTTATCCCGATTACGTGAAGGTCTGCACCAGCTTTGGGGTGCCGTGCGAGCGGGTGATTTACCGCAAGGATCTGCGGGCGGCGCTGGAGCGGATGCTGGCCTCCCCGACCGCCTACGTGCTGGACATCATCACGCCGTACACCGAGCACGTCCTGCCGTTTATCCCGGCGGGCCGCACGGTGGCGGACATGAAGTGGTAGGCACACCAAGTAACTTCGAAACGACCCGGCTTCCGCGAGGAGGACCGGGTCGTTTTCTTTTTGCCCGCGGCGGCTGGACTCATGGGGAAACCGACGTTTGGACCGCGATTGAACGCCAATTCACGCGAATGGGGAGGCAGGAAGGGAGTGAGCACGTTGGGTCTTGGCCCCCATTTGTCTAGCGAAGGCCCAAGCCTCCTTGCCAGCGCGACGGAGCGTGGCAGTCTGTCCGCTCATGAGCGCATCCGTTGAAAAACCCAAGATTGTGGCCTGGCTGAAACCGTCGTGTGGTTGGAGCCAGGGAGTTCGAGCGGTCTTCCGCAAGTATGACCTGCCGTACGAAGACCGGGACATCATCAATAATCCCGACAACTATCAGGAAATGGTCGAGAAGACCGGTCAGATGAAACAGCCGTCGGTGGAGATCAACGGGCACATTCTGGCCGACGTCAGCGGCGAGGAGATTGAAGCCTGGATGTTGCAGAAGGGTGTGGTTCGCTCGAATGACCGGGGCTACGAGGCGCCGATCAACCAGCCCTGTCCCAATGAGCTTCCCGGAGGTGCCCCGGCCGCCGGAATTGGCTTCCGGCGCTGACCATGTCTCCAACCGTTCGCGAGCCCGGCCTGCCGCCGGGCTTTTCCATACGCCCCGCCCGCGCGGCTGATGTCCCAGTCATCTTGCGCTTCATCCGGGCCTTGGCCGAGTACGAGAAGCTCGCCCATGAAGTGACCGCGACCGAGCAGGCTCTCTACGAAACGCTGTTTGGTGGGCGTCCGGCGGCGGAGGTGGTGCTGGGTGAGTTGTACGGAGTGCCGGTCGGGTTCGCCCTCTACTTCTCGAATTACTCCACGTTCCTGGCGCGTCCCGGCATCTACCTGGAGGATCTGTTTGTACTTCCGGAGTTTCGCGGGCGCGGCTTCGGCAAAGCCCTGCTCGTGCACGTCGCCCGGGTGGCTCAGGAACGTTCGTGCGGACGCTTCGACTGGCAGGTGTTGGACTGGAACGAGCCCAGCATCCGCTTCTACAAATCGCTGGGCGCGGTCCCCTTGCACGAATGGACCACCATGCGGGTCACCGGCGAGGCGTTGAGTCGTCTGGCCAGCTTGGGCGCCTGACCTGTCATGTCGCCGGAAGCGCATCGCCATCTCTCGCGGTCAGATCCGGTCATGCGGCAGTTGATCCGCCAGGCCGAGCCCTGCGAAATCAAGCCCTGTTCCCGCACTCCCTTCGAAGCCCTCGTCCGGGCGGTGGCTCATCAACAGCTGAACGGCACCGCGGCGGAAACGATTACCCGGCGGTTCCTGGCCTTGTTTCCGGGCCGCCGCTTTCCCCAACCGAACGATCTGGAGGCCGTGGAGGATGACCAGCTGCGCGCGGTGGGATTCTCCCGAGCCAAAGTCGCGGCGATTCGGGACATTGCGGCCAAGGCGTGTTCCGGCGTGGTGCCCGCCAAGCGTCAGCTGAACCGCCTGTCCGACGACGAGATTGTCAGCCGGCTGACCGAATGCCGGGGAGTTGGCCGCTGGACGGTGGAGATGTTTCTGATGTTCACCCTGGGGCGGCCGGATGTGCTGCCGGTGGACGACTTCGGAGTGCGCAACGGATTCCGGATCGCCTATGGCCGGGCGGAAATGCCGAAGCCGAAGGAACTGGCCGAGTTTGGCGAACGCTGGCGTCCGTATCGGACCACGGCGAGTTGGTATCTGTGGCGGGCGGTCGATCTCGCGAAGCTGAAGTCCTCGGACTAGCGGCGGGGTGCGTCTCCCTGCCAAAACAGCAAGCAACCGGGAATCGCGCCGGTCAGCGTGGCCAGGAGGGTCACCAGGGTTGCGGCCACGGCCACTGGCGCGGGAATTCCGAACCAAGCCCAGATGGCCAGAGCCGCGCCTTCGCGGGCGCCGGCTCCGGCGAAGGTGAAGGGCAGGGAGGCGGCCAAGCCGATGGTGGGAAAGGTCCAGAGCAAGGAGCGCCAGGGCAGGGGATCCGGACTCGCCGCGGCCAATCCGCAGGCCAGCGTGGAACCGATCAGCAGATTGGCCACGAAGCTGACCGCCACGGCTCCGGCGAGGCGGCCGGGACGCCTGCGCAGCGTTTGCCAGGCGGCTCCGATTCGGCGGTGGAACTCCGCTTGTTGTTCCGGCCAACGCTGGCGAACCCGTTGGAAGAGCCAGATCGACCCGATCAGGGTCACGACCGCCACTCCGAGCAGGGTCCAGAGCAGGCGCGTCTTGAGTTCCCAGGGTCCGACGATGCGGGCGCCGCTGGTGGTAGCGGCCAACACGGTGACGAGCGTGTACAACACCAGACCGAGTCCGCCGCAGAAGCGGTCCAGACCGCACGCCAAGAGAACGCTGCTGAAGGCGTGGTCATGGCGTCGAGCGTACCAGGCGGACTTCCCGACGTCCCCGAGCACCGCGCCGAGCAGGGCGGCACTGAGCGCATTGCCCACCAAGACTCCGCGCCAAGCGGCTAGGAATCCGTCGTGGACGCCCTGAAGTTCCAGCATCCAGCGCCAGCGTACGGCCAGCAGCAGGGCGGCGCCGAACACGCAGGCCACCGCTCCCAGGAGTGGACCGGTCCGCAACTGGGAGAAGACCTGGATCAACCGTTCCGGATGAATGCGCCAGAGAATGATCCCGAGCAGCGTGAGGGAGACCAGAACCGCCAGGCCACGTCGACGGCTGAGGTTCTGGGCTCGCGGACCCACCACGCCCGCGATGTCGGCTAGTCGCATGAAAGGGTGGGCGCGTTGTTTCGGGAGCTGAGTTGGACCGCGAAGAGACGCTAGCGATGATCGAGCGGGATCAGGGATCTCAGGAGGCCAACCGCGAATGAACGCGAATGGGGACTCGGGAGGCAGAAGCGCTTGGACCCGAGGAACGACGGGCGGGTGTGACCAGGATCCCCCTGCCATTCGCGGTTCCCACCGCAGGGTTAGTCGGCGTAGCCCTTCGGATGCTTCACGTGCCAATCCCAAGCCGTGCGAACAACGTCTTCCACTTTGGGATATTTCGGCTTCCAGCCCAGTTCGGTGAATGCCTTGTTCGCAGCGGCGACCAGACGGGGCGGATCACCGGCCCGACGAGGACGCTCAATCGTGGGAATGGGTCGGCCGGAAATGCGTTCGCAGGTGGCGATCACGTCGCGGACGGAGAAGCCCTCACCATTGCCCAGATTGAAGAACCCGGATTTGCCTGGAGCGAGAGCGAGCATGTGCGCCTGCGCCAGATCGGAAATGTGGATGTAGTCGCGGATGCAGGTGCCGTCGGGTGTGGGGTAGTCGGTGCCAAAGATTTCCACGTGGGTCTTCTGGCCGAGAGCGACCTTGAGCACGTTCGGGATCAGATGCGTCTCGATGCGATGGTGCTCGCCGAACTGGGCGCTGGCGCCGGCGGCGTTGAAGTAGCGGAAGGCCACGAAGTCGAGTCCGTGCAGCTCGCGATACCAGCGCAGGACCTTCTCGAACATCAGCTTCGATTCCCCGTAGGGATTGATCGGGTTCTGCGGCAGCGACTCGTCCATGGGCACGCGGTCGGGCGGACCATAGGTGGCGCAGGTGGAACTGAAGACGAACTTCTTGATCCCGGCGGCCACGGCGGCATCGGCCAAGTTGATGGCGGCACCGACGTTGTTTCGGAAATACTTGGAGGGATTCGTCATCGACTCGCCGACCAGGGCACTGGCCGCGAAGTGGACGACGGCTTCGGCGCCGGAGTCTTTAACCGCCGTGAACACCGTCTCCCGGTCCGCCAGATCCACTTGGACAAACTTGGCCCGGGAATCCACCGCGGAACGGTGGCCTTCGGACAAGTTGTCGAGGACGGTGACGGTGTGGCCGGCGTCGCAGAGGGATTCGACGCAGACCGAACCAATGTATCCTGCGCCTCCCGTGACAAATACGTTCATCGCGGTCCCGACCGTACGGAGGCCCGGCCCGGGGAGGCAAAGGAAAGTTGGGGCGAACCGCAGACGGGCCGGCGTTGGAGTCTCCTCCCCGGCGAGCCCAGTCCGTCTGGTGCCGTATGCCGTGGCTTCGCGCGGGGAAGGGGAGTTGGTAACCGCAGATTGGCGCCGATTAACGCAGATTTTTGGGAGAACTCGGACTCGAACTCGGGACAGCTCTCCGCCGATCCGCCGCGGGTGTGCCCATTTCCTAGCCGCCTCAAACTCGAATGATTTCTTCCCCTAAATCTGCGTGGATCCGCGCCAATCTGCGGTTAATCCCTCCCCAAAACCGGTCCAGATCCCAAGTGGGTAGACGAATAGTTGACCGATTTCGAGGCTGGCGTCTTGAGGTTCGGTTTGGAACGGAGCCGCTCCTTGGCAGCGTCTCATTTCAATTCACTCGCGGGCTGTCTCTCTTCACTCCAGTACTCAACTCCTCGCCGCTGCTCTGGCCATATGTCTTGTGTCGATTCCAACAGATAGCGGAGAGGCGCAGCCCAACCTGCCTTCGGCAAACGTGACCAAAGTCGGCCCCGGAAGCCCAAGGTCTCGAACTCGCAACAAACCCGAAGATGCCGAGCACTCGAGGGCACGATGAACTGGTAGGTGCTGGCTTGGCCCGGAGACAGCAATCCAATAATCGATTTGAAACCACGTTTTGGTCGACTCGTCATCCAGGCGTCATCCGTCTGCCAATGAATGACGGAGGGTGGTGGTTCGCCGTGGTAGATGAATGTTTCAGAGCTCAGGTTAGTCGCGACTGCCAAAACGATGAGATGGTCGTTCGTCACTGTGATGCCAGTAATCTGAACTCTCACATCCGCGGGGTCGGTCGTTCGGAGTTGGAACAGGATCACGACGAACGTCAGTGCCGCCAGAACGCAGGCGAACCGCAAATAACGATGGTGCTCATCCCGCATAACGCGATAGCTCAGCGGCAGTTTTGGGGCGGGTGGTGGACACGGCGAACTTTGGAATGCTCGCGACCCGCTGCCCGTCTCGCTGGAGCGGTCCCGAATCATGGTCGCAAAACCAAATCTGAACGCGTAAACCGATGCTGTGTCGTCGTCGTTCTGACCGTTGCGGTGATCTCAAAACAAGAGACCTCTTCCACGGAGACGGTGATAGCTCCATCCAATTCCCGAATGCTCCATAGTGTCGTCGCGCCGTGACCGGCACTCGCTTGGAGTGTGGTCTCTTCCGACATGGGACTCACCACATTCGCGGACCAGTCCTTGGGAATAACCGAGAGAGCACGGAATCGGCCACAGGATACCGTTACTTCCACCGACTCAATACGCTCGCCGTCAGCAATGGCGAGCGTGATGTCCGGAAAGAACAACCGATATTGATGGCCCGTTTTCAAGGAATAGTGATGGGAAGAGCAACCACTCGCGCAGGCCAAGAGAGCGATGGAGAACAAGACGCTCAAACATCTGGTCTGGCTGAGCAGCGCACGTAGTCGTGTCGCGTTGCTGTTTGATGGTACATGCAACCCTGGCTCGATTCGTTTCGGTTCGATCCATGAATATGTTGAGCTCACAGGTCCGGGTAGGCTGGGACGTCGATCTGAGCGGTGGAGGAGTCAAAAAGTCTGAACTCAAAGCGCAGTAGATAATAGGAGATGAGTGCGTTGACCGTGATGCAAAAAGAATTCCAAACGTAGATCCATCTGTTGACCCCTTCCGACAGTAGAGACTGCCATCGGCCTGCGAGGATGTCGGGTAGCCACACCTCGAAAATTTGCAGACTTAAGAAGGCCGTGAAGGCGATGTTGACGACAGCCGAGGCGAGTAACGTGACAGAGAACGCGCGGCGATACCCGAGTGTCCCCAAGGAAACACAGGCCACGCCGAGCACCCAAGCCAACACCACGTAGCCACCCTGAATGGTGAGATTCGGAAAGAACTCCCGGGTGACAAACACCCAATAGAAAGTCTGGCCGACGCTGATGACCAGACCGAGCACGGTGAGCCAGTAGAGAAGTTTCAGTCCGCGTGGCCAGGTGTTTCGGGAGGGCATAAAGGTCCCATGGCAGCAAATCGGATCGGGCACCATTCCTCCTCTCGGAAATTCAGTTAAGACACTCCTGGCAGGCTGCTCCAATCTCAATCTCGGCGTTCATGTGTCGTAATGAAACCGCATCTGGGCGAGCAGAACGCCGCCCTCGACGACTCGGTAAACGAGGCGATGTTCCGAATCGATGCGACGTGACCAATAGCCACGGAAGGCGTGCTTGAGGGGTTCCGGCTTGCCGATGCCTGAGTACGGTTGACGGCCAGAAGTTGTAATCCTCCCACGCTTGCGGTGCGAAGATCAGATTCACGCGCTGAGGTTAATGGCGCGCACGACTCCCTTGCAGCTTTCCAGAGCTTGAATGGCTTCGAGCAGGCGTTTGACGTTGGCGGGACTGCGGATGAGGTGAGCGGTTTCCTCCAGCGACTCATAATCCTCGAGCGAAAGCATGACGATGGACTGGCCGCGTCTACGGGTGATGATAACCGGTGTGTGGTCCGCGCACACACGATCCATCGTGGAAGCGAGGTTCTCCCGGGCGGCAGTGTAGCTGATTGCGTTCAACCTGGACGCGATACTGTCCAGGTCTTGACCCGTCAAGTTGGCGTTCCGCGACTCTGGAGGACGAGTCGAATGGTCGGTGGTATCCGCAGATTAACGCGGACTTCCGCCAATATCTGGGAGACGAAGAACTTCGAACTCTGCAAAGCCAGACTGGGGAGCGTATTCGTCAGTGTGAAGCAGATCGTGCTTCCCGAAAAACCCACATCGGAGCAGTCGCGCCCCGCGTGACTGGCCCCGGAAGTTGGGCCTAGTCCCCAAGTCTCCTCCTCTCCCCCCTCTCTCTGTCTTTTTCCTGTTTTCCTGTGTTCCAGATTCAATCCCTCATCCCTCCGCGTCCTCCGCGGGAGACACGTACCCCGGATCCGTAGCAGCAAGGGGGCTGAGCTGGACCTTTGAAATTTATCCGAACAGTTCCTTCCACTGGTCCGCCTTGAACCCTACCACGCCGCCCTGCTTCGTCAGCACGAACGGTCGTTTCACCAGATTGCCGTTTGCTGGCAACAGGGCGAGAGCCTCGTCCACGCTCATGCTTTCCAGCTTCTCGCCGAGTCCGAGTGCGCGGTAATCCTGCCCCGAAGTATTGAAGAGCTTTTTCACCTGACCGCCGTAGACGGCGAGCATGCGCTTCAGTTCCGCCTTCGTCGGTGGCGTTTCGCGGATGGCCAGGACCTCATGCGGGACGTTTTGTTCCTTCAGGAACTTGAGGGCGTTTCGGCAGGTGGAACAACCGGAGTAGGCGTAGACTTTTGTCGGGTAACTCATTCGGGGGGCGGGCTGGGTGGGGCGTTCTTAAACGGACTTCGCTCCGGCGCTTCCGCGTGGGGAACCGCGTCGAGCATGCCGCGCACGAGCCAATTCATCGCCGGCACACGATGCCGCAGCCAGACGGACATCGGCTCGGGTTTCGCGCCCAGGGCGGCCTTGGGTTCGAGCGCGGTGCGGCCGAGCGAGAGACGCCTGCTGCGCCAGCCGATCGCGTCGACGATAGTCGTGTGCAAGAGGCGCAGGTAGAGCGGAACGCCTTCGGCCGCCGCGTCGCGGTCGAAGCCGATGTAGTAGCCGACGGTGGTGTCGTTATCGCGCAGCGTGGAAATGAAACCGAGGATCCGCTCCCCACGACGAATGATCGTGCAGCGGAAGTGATCCTTCGCGGCTCGGGACAGCGCCGGCAGAAATGATTCGGGCAACGACACGAGCTTCACGGACGCCTTGGCCTGGACGGTCTGGTACAGCCGATGCAGTTCGGCGGCGTGGGGCGAGAGATCGGTGAGTGGCTCCAGAACGCAGCCGGCTCCGGCGAGCTTCTTGATTTGGTCCTTGGCGTTGCGGCGATACTTGGCGTCGAGCGCGCCGAGGTAGTCGTCGTAGCTTTTCCACGCCGGATCGATGGTGAGAACCATGTTCGGATCGGTCTCCAGCGGCCGGTAACTGAAGGCCTTGAGCGCCTCCGCATGGGGCTCTGCCGGAGTGACGTCTTTCACCAAAACCAAATCTGCCTGACCCGCCAAGCGTTCCGTCTGCCGGACGCGGTAGAGTGCCTCGGCCACACCGGGCCAGATTTCCGCCGGCTTTGTTCCTTCGGCAAAGGCGACGCCGTCAAAGCCCCAGGACATCAGGTTGCCCGCGACCAACGCGCGCTGTTCGATCTTCCCGGCGAGCTTGCGGGCGGCGGGGGCCATGGCCCGGGACAAGGAGACCTTCTTTTTGCCGTCGGCTTCGCGCTCGTTCCAGACGTTTGCTCCGGAAATGTCGACCATTTGGGCGGCCACGGCGGCGACCGGTTCGTGGTCGCGATAGACCAGCGCATAGCGCGGCGAAAGATTGTCGGGACAATTCTGCTCGATCGCTTCCAGCACGGCGCGCCGCAGGAAGAACCGGCGGTCGGTCGTCACGACGTCCCAGTGAGCTGAGTTGAGGAACCCGATGCTGTCGGCCAAGGCAAAGCGAAAGCCGGACGGACGGTGGCGTGCTTCATGGCGTTCGCGGGCGGCGTCGATCTTGGAGACGACGCGCTGGAATGGATTCCTCTTGGGCATGGTAGTTAGTGGCGAGGTTCGGTGCGGCGTCTTCCTGTCGCAACCACCGTCGTAACTGGCCGACGTCCTGGCAGGCATCCAGTTGAATGGCGACGGCACACGTCTGCGACCTTGTTGCCGTTAGGCGGTCAGACTGCCCCCATCCCAATTGTGCTCAGGGTCCGGATAAAACATCAGGCCTCTGGCGTTGTTGGTCACCAACACAAGCCAGCCCCCGGGAACTTTTGTCCGATAGACGTCGCCCAATTTGAAAAACTCACCTCCCGCACTGGACGAATTGAGTTTGTGCCAGATGAGCTGTGGTGGTTCTGCATTCTGAGCCGTGTGCGGGCTACTATTCATGTTTGTAATCCTTTCGCGCTATTCAGATATAAATTCGGTGCGGATCATGGTCAGAGCAGGCTTATGCGGGTTGGCCAATGATCAGCTCACGTGGTAGCGGGTGCCCTCGGGCGGACGGTAGCGCTTCGTAACTCAAGAATCGTGTCGCGGCATTTGCTGAAGCAGTTCGTGCTAACTCGCTCCGCAGAAGCTCCCGCCTGACAATCAATCTCCAACCCAAAGTCGGTAGGATTCGAGGCAAAGAACTCCAACCAACTGTCGTGGGTCTTGTCATTCATCACATCGATCCTCAGAGAAAGTTGGCGTGATTCGGGCATCCATTTGGCCCGCCCGTCAAGGCAGCGCAGGACCAGCGAACCGCCTCCCGGGGTGATTCGTATCGTCACAATCTGGGACAGGCGGATCATGTTACGCCGTCAAAGCTCACCGACCGGCGCTGGAACCGGGCGCTGGCAGCGAATCCAGCGTCCGATGAACCGGTGCGCGCGAACTCGGACCGATGAGCGGCGGTTCGTGTGGAGCGATTTGTTCGGCAATAGGACTATTCATTCACATCTACATCGTGATGTCCCGTTTCGAACGGCGCAAACAGCCGGCGACGAAGGACAAATACATTGGTCGGATGAGCCAGTTCACGGCAAACGATCTGAGTGACGCCGGGTGTGACGGCCCAGTCGATACCCCGGACACGCCAAATCCAGATTGCATTGGTGCGAAAGTAAACACCCATTGGGTTGTCCCCACAACAGGTCTCCCATGTAACTTGAGCACCCTGGAAGCGAAGCACATCTCCAGTACCATGGTAACCAATGATCGGACGCGAATCGAAGAATCCAATCGGTCGTGCACGTAGTGAGACAGTGGTCGCAGTGAGAATCACCGCCGAAGTGATGAGTCCCACGATGATGGCCTTTGGTAAAAGCCTGCTCATGCCCAACGGCAGAACTGACCGACGCGGGCGGATGTTGCCGTCCAAGTTAGAAACTGGCGCGGCCCGCCCGCGTTCGGTCCAGTGATCTGGTTCGGCAAGCCCATCAAATCCATTTCGAAAGGGTCTCGGCGTCCATGTCGATATCCGCGAGAATCTTGCTCAGTAGACCGGGTCCGATGGTTTCACCAGCGTGGACGGGAACAACGGTCCGGCGGCCATCCGGAGGCTCCAGAAAATGGTGGCTGCCCTTAATGCGAAGCACCCCGAACCCCGCTCGACTCAAAGCGGCGATCAATTCGCGTCCGCGCAATCTGGGGAGCCGCGGCATGGTCAGACCGCTATGCGCTGGACTCCAATAAACTCGAATCGCTTGGCATTCGCCCCATCCACTTCCAGTACAAGCTCAATGGCCTCGCGAATCCTTTCGGTCAATGTGTCGAGCGAACGCGCCTGAGTGTGGCAACCCGGTAGAGTCGGTACGCTGGCCACGTAGTACCCCTCCTCATCGCGCTCGACGATGATGCTGAACTCTTGTTTGCGGGTCTTTTTCACGGGGAATGTCTGCCAGATTGGAAACGCACCGGCAAGCTCGCCAACGTCAGAGCTTACCGACCGCCGTCGGAACGGGCACAGGCAGCGAATCCAGCGTCCGATGAACTGAACCATCCGAAATTGAAACGGGCGGCGGCGGTTCGAGTGCGGCGATCGGGTGTTTTCATGTTGTCTTCCTCTGCCAATTCTCAATCCGCGTGTATTCGTGCTCGATCTCGTCTCCCTATACCGAACGAAACACGTGACGCAATGCAAACGACGTGGAAGTTCGACGCGCCACTCGCCGGGATGAAAAGCGGTAGCTCCACTGCGTTACGCGACTGCACTCCAAACGCTTCGCGCTCCCTTTATCGCCCCTCCAAGTCTCCCCCTCCCACTTTCTCCCCTTCTCTCCTCCCCGTCTTTTTCCTGTTTTCCTGTGTTCCAGATTAATCCCTTCGGGAGTTGAAGCAGGTAAGGGGTAAGAGGTAAGGGGTAAGGAAAGCGAAGCTGGGGGCGCGGGAGTAGCTGAGAGGTAGAGCAGGGAAGCGGGTAAGCGGCTCAGTGGGAACTTCGCCCTACCGGGGACGGAATTGACGGCGCCTTCTGCCGTCGGCGGCTACGGGGCGGAGGACGGGGACGGCTCGGCGGAACCTCGTCCTACCGGGGAGAAAAGGAAGAGGCCACCGATGAGGGTTTCATCGGTGGCCTCGGTGAACCATTTCCAGGGTTATTCCTGGGGGGGCGGGGCGGCGGCGGTCTTGACCACCGGATGGGCGGCGAGGTAGCCGTCCACATCAGGAGTCACGACCAGGGTGCCCCACATGAGCGTCCAGTGACCGGGGAAGGTGCAGACATACTCGTACTCGCCCGGGGTGCTCGGCGCGGTGACCTTGATGGTCTGCCGTTGGCCCGCTTCCAGAAGCCGGGTGGCGGCGAGGATGTCCTTGCTGTCGGGAACGTACGAGCGGCCTTGGGAGTCGAGCTGGGTCGGCTTCATGTTGGCGGCCAGGTTGGCCACGGTTTCCCGGGCGCCCGGTTGAACGAAGGCCAGGTTGTGCGGCATGAAGTCGTCGTTCTCCAGGATGACTTCGAAGGGCTTGCCGGGTTCCACCACGATCCGGGGCAGGTCATACCGCATTTGTTCGCGAACGGTGCGAATAACGTACACGGCGACGCCCAGTTCCTTGAGCTGTTTGCGCACGGCCGCGGCTTGATCGGCGGGCAGATAGCCGGCGAGATCCTTGGCGGTCTGGACGGTCTCCACGTAGTCCTGCGACGTGCGATTCGCCACTGGCACCGCGGCAGCCCAGCGGGTCAGACCTTGGGCGGCAGCAGCGGCTGAATCCTTGGGCCAAGTGACCGGCGGCAGCGACCGCAGGGCCCGGGCGGCCACGGGAACTTCGACGCCACGATTAATCAGCGCAGTGAGTGCGGCGAAGATCGCTTCCGGTTCAGTGTTCATGCTGACGCTCGCGCGAATGGCGGTGCGTTGCAGGGCTCCCAACGGATCGCCGCCGACTTTGACGCTGCCGCTCGGATCGGGCGCCGGATTGGAGGTCTGCTTGAAGACTTCCCGGCGGTCAGAATCAAGGACCACCAGGGTGTAGCCGTCCAAGCGGCGGCCGAGATCGGCGTCGGTTCGATTCCAGAGGACCACGGAGTCGATGGTGCGACTGTTGCCGAGGTCCACTTCCCACCACGGATTGCGTTCGTTTTCGGTGCTGTGGGTCTGGGAATTGTTGCCCCACTGACCATCCGTGCGGCCGTCGATGGCCCGGGAGGCATCTCCGCCGTTGGAGGTGCTGGACTGGGTGGCTTTGCCTTGGGGGGCGATGTTCTTGCCGTCGCTGAAGACTTCGACTTCGGCCAGCGTGAGGGTTCCACGGCGAGGCAGTTCGACCCGGACGAAGCGGCCTTCGCCGCCGGGCTTGGCCTGGGCCGCGGCCACCATGTTCGGCGGCAGGGCGGTCAGGAGCGGTTTCACCAGGGGCATCGCCTTGGCCCGGACGTCGGCGTCGTTGAGCAGCGGAATGCCGTTGAGCAATTCGGTCAGCGTCTTTGCCGAACCCGAGGCGTCGGTCCAGACGGTGGTAAAGGAGTCATCGGCCAGCGCGCGGGCAGCCCAAGCGGCCTGGCGGACTTCCGGCGAAGGTCCGGAGGTGCTCAAGGCCACCAGTTTGGGGCGGACGGCCCGGAGATCATCGGCCGACTGCAGCGGCAACTGTCGGGCAAGATTGGCGGCAACGGTGGCGTCGACAGAACTCGGGCTTTCCAGCAAACCGAACAGAACGGCCAGCTTGGTGGTGTTGCGCTGCGTCGCCAAGCGATTGAGGGCCGCGGCGCGGTCGGCGTCGTTGGCATCCGGACGGAGCAGCAGAGCTTCCATCACTTCGGCGGTCGGCGGGAGTTGGGTCAGTTCGGCGGTGGTCACGCCCTTGATCAGGTACTTAACTCCGGCCGGATTGTTGGCCGCGATCGGCTTGCCGGCGGCGATGGCTTCGCGCCACCAAGGTTGCAACTGCCGCAAGCTCTCCTTGAGGGTGTAATCGAGGTAGTAGTCGGTCGGTTGCTTGAGGATCTCCAGGGCCACGTTGGCGGCTTCGGCCTGCCGATAGAAGCTGGCGGCGCGGACGGCTTCGAGGCGGACCCGGGGAGCTGGATCGTTGGCAATCGCGGCGAAGCGGGTCAGGGAATCGGGCACCCGATCACGCCAGTAGCAGAGGACGCGGGCGGCAGCGGCGCGGGCCCGAGGATCGGAGGACTTCAGGACGCGCTCCAGCAACTGGAGATCCACTACGTTGTGCCATTCGTGCACCCACAGACCTTCCAACACGTGGTGTTCGTAGGCCGGGTCCTTGGGATCCAGACCGGCGATCCACTTCTTGACGGCGGGGATGACCTTGGCGGTGTCGCGTTCCCCTAGTTCGATTTTGGCCAACTCGCGCGTGCCATTCTCCGGCACCTTGAGCAGTTCCAACAAGGCTTCAATGGGTTCGCCATCGATCTTGGCGGGCTTCAACAGCGGTCGGGACGGATAGGTGATGCGGTAGATGCGGCCGTGGATGGAATCGCGGTTCGGATCGCGCAAATGGTGCTGCATGTGTCCGATGAGCGGCTTGTGCCAGTCTGCGAAGTACAGGGCACCATCTGGGCCAACGCTGATGCAGATCGGGCGGAAGTTCGGATCGGTCGAGGAGATCAGGTCCGGCTGGGTTTCACCCTTCAGGCCGGAGCCGTCTTCGGTGACCTTGACGTTGAACACGCCGAGGAAGCTGATGACGTTCAGGTTCAGGAAATTCCCCTGGAGATCATCCGGGAAATGGCGGCTGGAGAGAATTCCCGTGCCGGGGCAGGGGCGCGACGGGCGGTCCCAGAACTCCTTCATACCCCCGTGCTTGGCCGGGTAATCGATATGGCCGCTGAAGGCCGGCGCGAAGTAGGTGTTGTTGCCGGTGGCGTCGGTGACGAAGTCATTGCCCCAGTAATCGAAGACGCGGCCGTGCGGATTGGCGAAGCCGTAGGCGATATAGGTTTCGAACTTTCCGGTGCGCGGTTCGAAGCGGTAGATAGCGCCGTCGTTGTTCCGGACCGGTCCGCGGGCGGTTTCGATCTGAGTGCGGTGGAACACACCATCGCTGAGGTAGATGGAGCCGCCCGGGTCGAGACACACGGCATTGGCGGTGTGGTGGGAGTCGGCGGAATCCAGACCCATCAAGATGCGTTCCTTCCAATCGGCCTTTCCATCGCCGTCGGTGTCGCGGACGAACCAAAGGTCGGGTGCCTGAACGATGAGCACGCCATCCTTGTAGAATTGGAATCCCGTGGGGCAGTTCAGGTCGCCGAGGAACTTGGTCATCTTGTCGGCTTTGCCGTCGCCGTTGGTGTCTTCAAAGATCAACAGGCTGTCCCCTTCCTTGCTGTCCGGGCTCCGGCTCGGGTAGTTCGGCCACACGGCCACCCACAGTCGGCCCTTGGTATCCCAGGCCATCTGGACTGGGTTGGCCAGTTCCGGGAACTGATCTTCGGCTGCGAACAGATTCACCTTCATGCCGGCATGCACCGACATCTTGCTGATGGCTTCCTCGCCGCCGAGGAACTGATACGAGCCATCCGGATTCGGGCCCGGCTTGTTGCTCGGCACTTTGGTGACCGGCGGGAGATTGCTGTCGTCGATCTCGGGATCGCCGCCAGCCGCCACGCCCCAAACGCGTTTGTCCCGATTGGCGGTCAGGGTGTCGCGGACCGACATTTCCTCCTGCATGACCTTGTAGTTGGAAATGTACGGCGCCGGCGCATTGCGGTCGGAAATGAAGGCGCCTTTGTCGGCTTGATAAGCCAGGGCGGAGCGACCGCCGTACACGTTGTACCCGTCCACCGTCCGATAACGGGCATGCCATTGGGCGTTCTTGTCGTTGATCGCGGCCCGGAGGCGTTCGCGATTGCCGCCGGGAGCGGGTTGGCCGAAGAGGGACTGAAAGAGAATGGGTGCCAGCGCTTGGTCGCCCGCCTCGGTGAGCAGGAAGCCATTGACCGTCAAGGAACGACCGGCTTGGGCGGCCTGGGCGAAGAGTTGGAGCGACGGGGTGAAGAGGTCCACGTACTGGACGTCATTGGCCTTGGCGACCTCGGCGATGGCGTCGGCGTACAGTTTCAGTTGGGCGTTCAGTGGCGCGGGATCCGGATAGTTGGGGTCCTGATGCCGTTCCGCCGCAATGGGAGACACCAGCACCAGCCGGGGCGACGCCTTACCGGAGTAGTTCTTGGCCAGGGTTTCCTTCACGAACTTGTCGAGGTCCGTCTTGAACTGCGGCAGTCCGGAGGCGCCTTTGAAGGATTCGTTGAAGCCGAAGAACGCCAGGATGACGTCGGCCTGCACCTTCTTCAGCCAATCATCGGGCGAACCGAAGTTCTCCGAGCGATGGCGGGTGACGACTTCATCCCCCGCGACGGCGAGATTTCGAAAGACCAGGTTCCGGTCGGGAAACTGGGCGTGAACCAAGGTTTCGAAATACCCGTCATGCTGCATCCGGTCCGCGAGGGCATTGCCGATCAGGGCAACGCGGGTTCCAGAGGGAAGATCGAGTTTTTCAGGAGCGGCTGCCTGGATTCGCGCACACCAGAGCACCGCGACAACGCAAACCCACCAACGAACGAAAGAATTCATGGCCGAAGAAGCAGGGAACGTAGGGGAAGCTCCACCAACGTGGAAAGATCCAAACCACCCCGAACCGCTTCGGACGTTGCCGGGGGGAGGGAGATTCATCTGGTGAAGCTGAGAGCTGAGCGAAGCGAAGCGGGTAGGGCGAAGCTCTGCGGAGCCGGACGTGGGTGGACTCCTGACGCGTCATTCGTCGGGACGTGAACGGCTCGGTGGAACCTCGCCCCACCGGGGGGGGAGAAGCTGAGAGCTGAGAGCTGAGAGGTAAAGCGGGAGGCGGTAAGCGGGAAGCGGTAGGGCGACGCTCTGCGGAGCCGGACGTGTGTGGATTCCTGACGCGTTAATCGTCGGGACGCGAACGGCTCGATGGAATTTCGCCCGACCGGCTTTTCTCTCAGCTCTCAGCTCTCAGCTCTCAGCTGGTATCAGTTCGCGACCGTGAGTCGGGTGCCTTCGCCCATCGCCCGATCCAGCCGCGCCAGAGCCACCGAGTAGTCCCGCAGCGCCAGGGACTGGGTCGTGCGGGAGTCGGTCAGGGCTGTTTGGGCCGAGAGCACGTCCAGTTGGGTTCCGGTCCCAGCGTCGTTGCGGGCCATCGCCAGGCGGACGGCTTCCTCGGCTTGCTCAATCACTTTGAGCTGAGATTCCAAGACCTGCTGGGCCTCGATGAAGTTGGAATAGGCGGTCCGGACTTCGAGTTCGACCTTCCGGGTGGTGTCGTCCTGCTCAATTTGCGAGCGCGAGAGGCGAGCCTTGGCGACGTCCACCTTGCCCTTGGTCAGGCCGAAGTCCCAGATGCTCCAGTTCATCTGCGCCCCGGCGGTCCAGCCGTCGGTCTTCAAGGAAAGGTCGTCGGCAAAGTTGCGGCTTTGCCATTGGTAACCGCCGCCAATGGAAAGGTTGGGGTAGTAGTTGGCCCGGGCTTGAGTGACTTCTTCGCGGCGAATCTGTTTCTCCTTGGAACGGGCGGTGAGCTCGGGGCGTTGGTCCCGGGCTTTGGCAAGGGCAATGGGCAGAGAGATGTCCAGCGGAGTCGCCTTCAGACGGTCGGATAGGTCCAGGGGAATATTCTCCGCCGCGTTGGTGGGAATGTTCCAGCCCAGCAGGGTGGCGAGGTTGTTCTTGGCAATGCGGTAGCCGTTTTGAGCGCGAATCAGTCGGGGTCGGGCATTGGCCAGTTCGACTTCGGCGCGCAGGACATTGAAGCGTGGGGCGGTTCCGGCTTCGTAGCGCCGTTTCTGATCGGTGAGTTCCCGTTCCAGCAACTCGATTGAGGCCTTCTGGGTCCCAATCTGTTCCAGGGCCAGGAGGGCGTCGTCGTAGGAGATTTTGATGTTCAACAGGGCGTCAGCGACCTGGGCCTGAAACTGGGCCAGAGCAGCTTCGCGGGTCAGACTGGCAGCGCGAACCTGGGAGCGAATTTTGCCGCCGGCATAGACGGGTTGGGTCACCAGGATGTTGGCGTTCCACAACTTGTCGTTCTGAAACTGGAAATCGAACCCGGGGATGTTGACGACTTCGATCTGCGCGCTGTCGATGGCTTGAAACGTGCCGCCACTGGTGAGCCGGGGTCGGATGGCGGACTTCAATTGCAGCGCCACGCCATAGGCTTCCTCGACGTCCTGACGTCCCTTGAGAATCGCCGGACTTTGCTGCAGGGCGATGTCGAGCGCGTCGTTGAGGGAGATCGGTTGGGTGGGCCAGGGCAAAGCACCCGGGGTTTGGGCCCAGGCGGACCAGGCGACGAGAGTACCGAGCAGGAACCAGAGTTTCATGGGGCAGACCGAAAGGGAAAGTCAGGGAGTTTGGGTGACCGGCTTGGAGGGACCAGTGCTGACGGGACGTTCGATGAACACATCGACCTGCTGGCCGACGTAAACCGGGAAGTCCGGACGGTCGAATTCATAGATCAGTTGCAGAACGCGGGTGTCCACCCGTTCCAAGCTGTCGCCCGTGAGGCTGCGTTTGGGCACGACATAGGGTTCGATGCGAAGAAACCGCAGCGGAATGCGCAGGTCGGAGTGTCCTTTGAGCGAGGCGACGGCGGGCTGATCGGGCTGGACCAAGACGGCGTTCTGTTCGTCCACATCGCAACGGACCTGCAACCGGCTGACATCTCCGAGGAGCATCAGGGGTTCGCTGAGGGCCGAGGCCGGGGCGAATTCACCGCCGCGCACGTTGACCTGAAGAACCTCGCCTTCCCGGGGAGCGCGCACGGTCAGTACCTCGACTTCGGTCCGGGCCTGCTCTAGTTGACTTGAAGTCGCGGCGATCTGCGCGGTGATGGCGGCTAGGCGAGCTTTGTTGGCCTCCACGGCGAACCAGCGTCGGCGCAGGTCATCCTCGGAGGCGACGTCGTCCTTACGCAGCTTGGTAAAGCGATCGAGTTGATCCTGGGCGTCGGCGAGGGCGACTTCCTCGGCGGCCAGCGTGGCTTTCATGGCGTTGAGCTGGGCCGTGGTGACCTCAAGTCGGGCGCGGGCTTCGCGATCGTCGAGCTGAAAGAGCGGATCGCCGGCCTGGATTCGGTCGCCGACTTTGACGTGAACTTTCGTGACCACCGCGCCCTTGGGAGAGGCGATGCGGACGTTTTCGCGGGCGGCTTCAATCAGACCGGTGGCCGCGACGGTGTTCGGAAACGGCGAACGGGCGGGTTCGGAGACCGGCGGCGGGGCGGGGGGCCTCTTCTGCATCTGCCGCGCGAGCAACACGGCGGCGCTGATGCCGGCAAGGGCGAGGTAGAAACTGACGCGTTTGAAGAGCATGGGGATCAACGGTGCGTGGTGAGAAAGGAGCGGATGGCCTCGCCGGCGAGAACGGAGCGGACCCGGCCGTCCTCCATTTCGGTAATGCGATCGGCGAAGTTGTAGGTCCGGGGATCGTGCGTGACGATGATCACACAGCGGCCGGGGGCGCGGGCGGCGCCGGCGAGCAATTCCATGATTTGATGTCCGGTGACGGAATCCAGAGCGCTGGTGGGTTCGTCGCAGATGATCAGGCGGGGTTCGTGCACCAACGCCCGGGCGATGGCCACGCGCTGCTGTTGTCCACCGGACAGGCTGGTGGGACGGGCCTGGATTTTCTCTCCCAGCCCCACGCGTTTGAGCATTTCAGCGGCGCGTTCCTCGGCTTCCCGCCGGTGGACTCCGCCCAAGAGCAGCGGCACGCTGACGTTTTCCACGCAGTTGATCGTTGGGATGAGATTAAACTGTTGGAAGATAAAGCCGATGTTGCGTCCGCGGAAGGCGGTGACGGCTCCCCGGCTCAACTGATTCAGGTGCTGGCCGAACACCGTGACGCTCCCGGAATCCCATTCGAGGGTCCCCGCCACCACCGAGAGCAACGTCGTCTTGCCGCATCCGCTGGGGCCGACCACCAAGTGCAATTCGCCTTCGCGGGTTTCAAAATCAATGCCCTTGAGGGCGACGGTTTTGGCGTCCCCTGACCCGAAGGTCTTGGTCAGTCCGGTCACCCGAACAGCGTGTACGGCGGGCGGAGTTTCGAGGGGGGCGGAGTTCATGGCCAGGCGGGGAAGGGGATCAGCCGCGGAACACAATGGCGGCTTCGAGTCGAGCCACCCGCCGAATGCCCAGCAAGGCGGAGAACAGGCAGATCACGATGACCGCACTGCCGGTCAGCAGCATGGCCGACGGCAGGAAAATGAAGGGGAACGCTCCTCCGGACCGGGTGGCGGCCCAGCCGAAGGCGGCGGTGAGACCGATGCCAATGCCGTATCCGAGCAGACCGACGGTGAAGGCCTGCAGGAGCAGCATGCGGGCGAGCAGACCGGTTCCGGCGCCCATGGCTTTGAGGGCGCCCAGATTGCGCAGATTCTCGAGAACGAAGGAGTAGAAGGTTTGTCCGGCCACCGCGATTCCCACGATGAAGCCCAGAATGATCGTGGTCATGAACGAGGCCGGAATGCCGGTGTTCTTCCAGATGAAATCGAGCGTGGCGTCATTGAATTCCGGAACGGTGTAGGCGCGCAGTCCCGTTTCGCGTTCGATGGCCCGGGCGACTTCTTCGGGTGTGAGGCCTGGCTTGGGCTCCGCCAGAATAATGGAAAGCATTTTGCGCTGACGCGGGGCGTATTGGAGGGCCTGGTCGTAGGAGGTGAACACGTAGGGATATCCGAAGAACTGGCGCTCGGTACGGCAGATGCCGACGACCCGGGCTTCGCGATCGTTGATTTCGATGGTGTCGCCCACTCCCAAGGGTCGGCCGAGTCCGGCGGAGAGGCGTTGGGTCGCCAATTGATCAATCACCACGCGGTTCGGCAGGCGCAGTTGTTCCAGATCGCCTTCAATCATTTCCGGCGGGCGTCCCTTCAGGGTCGCGGCGTGTAGACCTACGAGGAGAATGGGTTTGTCGGCTCCCGAGATCGTGCGGGCCTTGAGCACCGACTGAAACAAGGGAACGGCATAATCAACGCCGGAGACACTGCGCACCCGGTTAACATCGGTGTCGCGTAGCGCCTTGGTTTCGTTGACCTGTTCCACGGTGCGCTCCACGACCCAAATGGAGGCCCGCATGTTGCGGAGATTACTGGTGGTCCACGATAGCAAGCCTTGGAAGACCCCGAACTGCTGGGTCATGAGCAAAGCGGAGAAGGTCAGTCCGCCCAGCAGCATCGCGTATTTGGCGCGATCTCCGAACAGCATTTTGAGGGCGAGATGATACATGGCAGGGAAGGGTCAGCGGCTGATCGGGCGGCGCGAGGAGGAAGCGGTTCGGCGGCGGGTTGGGGTTGGGGAGGAGTCGCGCAGGGCGGCCAAGCTGAAGCGGGTGATGTGCTGGGTGAGTTGGTCCAATTCGATAAAGTCGTAGGCGGATCGGGGTTCCAAGCGGCTGAGCACGGGTCGGCAGTGCGCGTAGAAGAGGATTTGGCCGACGATGCTCAGGCTGTGGAGTCGCACGGTTTCGGGCGGCGTTCCGGCCGGCAGCAGGGAACCGACGATCTCGTGCAGTTGGTTGGCCTGGGGTTGGATGATCTGGCGGACGAGTTGGTCGAGCGCAGCGGTGGGTTCGACCATTTCCCGAGCCATCATTCGGCCGTGGCGATTGGCGATTTCCTCCGACAAGACTCTTTGGAGAAAGGAACGAATGAAGACTTCCAGGCGCTGTTCGGCAGGTGCGTCGTCAGCGAGGCCGGCATTGGAAGGAAAGCGGGATTGGGCCAGTCGACCTTGGACGCGGAGCACTTCGCTGTAGAGACCTTCCTTGTCCCGGAAGTGGTAATTGACCGCGGCGACGTTGGCGCCGGCTTTTTGGCAGATTTCCCGAATCGTAGCATTTTGGAATCCGACGTCGGCAAACACGTCCGCCGCCGCCTCCAGCAGCGCGGTCCGGGTGACTGCATGTCCCCCTGATTCCGTCGATTCGTCCATTTCAAGCGTCAGTTTTAAACAGATGTTTGAAATGTCAATGCGCGGAATCGGGGCACGGAAAAAATTGACCGAGAGGCCGGGCTGGCGAGGTGTGGATCGCGAGCGATTGAGTGAGACGGGCGGATTCTCCCCGAATTAACGCAGGACAGCCCGGAAGAAGCGGTGTTCCACGGAGTCGACGGACGGGATGAAGGACTGCGGTTCGCCGGTGCCGATGAGGGTGCCCAGGGAAGTCCAGCGGTTGACGTCCGGGGCGGCTTGAATCTCCACGGTGAAACCGGCAGGTGCTGTGATGTGGAGCTCGACTGACCCGTCTGGTTGCGGGCCAGTGAGACGGAGTTGAGGCGGTTTTGGGCCTTCCACCCAGAAGGTAAAGTCGACGACTGGACTGCGGGTGATCTGGCCGGTGGACGAGGCAGTAGCCGAGGCGGCCAGACCCAGGCGGTACGCTCCGGGTTGGGTGAAGACCCAATTGACGTGGGCGTGACCATTCACCGCTGGCAAGACGAAGGCGTCGTTGGCCGGGTCGAGGCCATCTTGTGAAATCCAGTGAGTCATCAGCGACCCGAAAGCCGAGGTGGTGTAGAGGGCCATCTGCCCGGGTCCCTCCAGTCGATGGAGCTCCAGTCCAATGCGATCCCCGGCAAACTGCCCGGCGGAGATTTCCGAAGTGCCAACTCCAAGGTTGAGCAAACCGGGCGCCTCGGATTCTGGAAGAATCCAGGCGCCATCCGAGGTTCCCAGCACTGCAGCGAGACTGGGTTCCAGCGGGCCGGAACGGCGAGCTCCGAACGAAATCAGGAACGGATACTCATCCGGTGCGAATCGGCCTGACTCGAAGTCCAGGACAAATAGGTCCCATACCCCGGCGGAGTAACCCACTTGGACGTGGACATGAGCCTGCAGGTGCAGTGTCCCGGCCATGAGGGCACTGCCGAAAACCGACAGCCAAGCGGTAGGGCGCTTCATCGGGAAAAGGCGGATCCAGGTCGTTAGTAGAACCCGGACCCGCCGGTTGCGGGGTGGTTATTTGTTTAGCGGTGCGAAGGGCGAACTACGGTTTTCGCAGTCGGAATACCTGCATGGCATTGGAAGCGGGCAGGCTGACGGTTTGTTGATCCCGGCTATGGGTTCCGTGAGGAAGGGTTACCGGACTCCAGGGACCTTCGGGTGTTGGTGCGCTTTCCAGCACGTAGCCCGAGGTTACGATGGGTAGAGACAACGTGACCGCGGGAGCGATGGCGAGCGTGGGTTCAGGGGCCACTTTGAAGTCGAGGTGGAAGACCCCCGATTCCAGGAAGGGAGTACGACCGCCGTCCGTGTTGGTATCGACGAGCTTGAAGGACGCGGAATAGGTTCCCGCGGGAGCGTTGCCCTCGACCCAAAATATCGGAGCAAAATTGATGGCGGGTCCGGCGCCCAGGCTGAAGCGGTCGCCGGGGTTCGAGAGAACATCCAGAGTGTCGGCGGTGCCCACGTGCAGGCCGTCGGTTTTGGAAACCAGTTCCAGATTAATGGTTCCGCCGGCGAGGCTGTTGGTGCGCGTTCCGGCACTGGAGTAGAACAAGATCCATTCCGGTGATCCGGGACCGTATTTGGTTGGTTGATTCAAGTCGTCCGTGGCCCGCCACCGCAGGTCGCTGTAGTGCTCTTCCGACCGCTGGTGGATCAGTTTGCCGGCATAGAGGGCATTGGTGGTCGGAGCCAGCGTTAGCGGAGGCTGCTGACTGCTGATCTCGGGAATCCGATTGTTGCTGCTGGTGGGATTAATGACGACCGCATTGGTCGGTCCGGTCAGCGCGTAAGCCCCGATCGGGTGGTAGTGATTGACGGCGAAGGTGCTGGCGCCCGCGGGAGCGAGACCCGGGACGTATTCATACGTGTGGGCGTAGAGGAAGGTGAGCCGGTTGAAGTTGGGATTCGTCATTCCGGCATAAACTCCGGAGGGCAGGGGGTTCCGGCTGTCGAGGCCGATGTAGTATCCAACCGTTTCCGCTTGGACCGAAAGTCCCAGGCTAACGGTGGCCATCAAGGCCGGGAAACGGCTGTGGTTCTTGAATGGATTCGTCATGTTTGTAGGCAGTGCTGCTGGTTGATTCAGGCCCGGTTTTGGCCGGAGCCTTCGTGATTTGTGTGGGCAGTGGCGGTTCACTTAAACCGGCCAAAATGGAACTTGGGGGGACGGCAGGTCACACACGGATTCGACCGTGCCGTCCCCCCCGGGTTCCCACTCAGGAACCCAAATTGATCCGGGAATCCGTAACTTGAGGAGACGGGTGGATTCTCGAGTTGCAAAACGTTTGCAGATTAGGGGCAACCCCGATCGGAGCAAGTCACGAATGGCCGCCGTATTAGTTGTTAGGCTGCCTTTTTTGGATCATCACAGAGGTAGCCCGGCACCCGGGTCAAACCGATCGAAGATTGATCAGGAGACCGCTTGGAGTTCGCCTTTGGCGCGGGCGTGGCGGCCGTAGACCCATTCGAAGACGGGGGAGGCCATCAGAGTGGTGACGATCGCCATCAAGACCATGACGCTGAAGAGGGCGGGTTGAATGACTCCGTGCTGCAGGCCGATATTGAGGATGATCAGTTCCATCAGGCCGCGGGCGTTCATGAGGGTACCAATGGCCATTGCGGTGCGGTGGTCTTCTCCGTTCATCCGTGCGGCGGCCCAGCAGGCGATTCCTTTGCCGAGAATCGCGGCCAGCAGAACGACCAGGGCAATCAGGAACATCTTCGGGCTGTCCACGAGATCGAGCCGCGTGTTCAGGCCGGAGTAGGTGAAGAACATCGGCAGGAGGAACACCACGGCGAACGGTTCCAGTTGCTTCTGTAATTCCCGGGCGAAGAGACCGCGCGGCATGGCCACGCCGAGAATAAAGCCGCCAAACACGGCGTGAATGCCGATGAAGTCGGTGAACCAACAGGCGAGGGTGAAGAGCATCAGCGTGATACCCAGCAGAGTGGGCGTGATACGGCCCTCTTTTTCAGCGGCGGTACCCAGGGAGGCGAGTAGGCGCCGACCGATCGTCAGCATGATCACCCCATACAGGACGCCTCCCAGAATCGCCTTGATGGCCACCGCTGAACCGGCCCCGAAGCTGGCCAACACGACCGCGAGCACGCACCAGGCAGCGGCATCGTCAATGGCGCCCGCGGCCAGCGCGAGCGTGCCGAGCGAGGTGCCGGTCAATCCGCGTTCGTAAATAATTCGCGCCAACATGGGGAACGCCGTGATGGACATGGCCGCGCCCAGAAAGAGCATGGCTTCCGGCCGGGTGGCCTCCTCGGAGAAAAGACCGGGGATCTGGACGAACCACAGGGCCAGTAGGGATCCGAGGATGAAAGGGACCACCATACCTGAGACGGAAACGGCCGCGGCGCCGCGAATGCGGTCTCGAAAGAGTTCGGTTTTGAACTCCACCCCCACCAAAAACATGTACAGCCCCACCCCAAGCTGGGCGCCGACATACAGGATTTTCAAGGAATCCGGGGGGAACAATTGACGCTGGGCTTCCGGGAAGAAATGGCCAATCAGGGAAGGCCCCAGCAGGACTCCCGCAATCATTTCCCCCACGACCTGGGGTTGCCCCATTTTCTTGGCGAGCAATCCCACCAGCCGACAGGCCGCCAGGATCACGAACATCTGAAGAAAGAAGAATACGGACAGCTGCGGGGCTGACATAATACGTACACGTATTAATCACGGGAGCAATCTCCGGTCAATGCCGGTGACGGAATCTTTTGGGTGTGGGCCAATCGCCCGGAGGAGCGAGTGGATCGCCTAGATGTGTGATTTCATTGGCATTTTTGCGGATTCAGGAACTTTCATGGAGAACATCAGGTGAAGCGGTTATCCCCGAGTTCCAGTTTCAGGTCTTGCCTCGGGCTTGGATTCGCGTATTCCAACCGTCCGCCGCGGCTCTGGCGACAGAGCCGCTTTGCTTTCTCCCCGTTTTTCGGGGGGAACACGGAGTCAGGCCCACCGGGGTCGGAACCGTGATGCGGAAAGGACGTGAACGTGACTTGAGCGAAATCAAGCTGAAGAAGGGCGAGCCCATTGATCGGGCCCTGCGCCGCCTGAAGAAGAAAGTGGACCGCGAGAACACTCTCCGCGAAGTCCGCAACAAGCGGCATTATGAGAAGCCCAGCGAACGCCGGCGCCGCAAACTGAAAGTGGCCCGGTTTAGCGCCATGCTCTCCGCCCGCTACGCCGATCAGTAATTGCGCGTTCGCCGGATTGAACTTCATGTCGCCGGATGCTGTCCTTGGGGCACGCATCCGGCGATTTTGCTTTCATGTATTCACTCTCATCTTGTTGGAACTCGGGCCGCCACACGGACGGTCGGGCTATGCTGCGGGAAATTCGTGATCTCGGCTTCGAGTACGCCGAGTTGAGTCACGGCATTCGCATCAGCTTGGTCCCGGGAATCTTTGACGCAGTCCAGGCCGGGGAGATCAAAATCTCCACCCTGCATAACTTCTGCCCGCTCCCCATGGGGGTGCACTGGCCGGCCCCGAACTTATTCAAGTTCAGCTCGGAGGACCGCCGGGAACGCGAATCAGCCTGGAAACATTCGCTGAAGACCATTGAAACCGCCGCCCGCGTGGGTGCCAGACTGGTGGTGCTCCACTCCGGTCAGGTCGACATCAAGGACTACAACGAGAAGTTGGAAGACATGGTCACCCGGGGGGAACGGGACACCACCAAGTACCGCAAGCTGGTCGAGGAGATGGAGACCAAACGCGAACGAAAGAAGGAACGCGCCGTGGAGTTGGCCTTGGACATGATCCGGAATCTGGCTGATGCCGCTGCCACCGAGGGGCTCCTCTTGGGCATCGAGAACCGGGAAGCAGTGGAGGAAATCCCCTTTGATCACGATTTGCCGATGTTCCTCGCGCAACTGCCGCCGAATGTCCGCTATTGGCACGACTGCGGACACGCTCAAATCAAGGAGAACCTTGGCTTTATCCAGCACGCCATGCACCTGGAGGGAATGGCTCCCCGGCTGGGAGGGTTCCATATCCATGATGTCATTGCCGATGCCGAGGGGCAGCACGATCACTGTCCGCCAGGCTCCGGCATGATCGATTTCGCCGGGTTGCGTCCGCTGGTGAAGCCGGAGCATATCAAGGTGATTGAGCTGAGTCCGGGCGTGGGAACGGAGGATGTCCGCCGCGGGTTTGCCTTCATCAAATCCGTCTGGGGCGAAGAGTAGGCTGCCTGTGCGGTTGCCCAAGTTCTCCAGCGTGGTGCGGTCGGTGGTCGGATTGCTGCTGCTGGCAGTGATCTTCCACGTCATCTTCTGCAACGAAGTTCAATTGCAGTTGGTTTCCGAGGGCGGTCCGGCCTGGGACTCCCTCACCAAATGGGAGCAACGCCAACTCGCTTGGACTCGGGGACCGCTGGAATTGTGGAACACCCTTCGGCGACTCGACGCGATCAGTCTGGCGGGGGCGTTTTTGTTGTGTGGATTGCTAGTCGGCCTGGGGGCCTGGCGCTGGCAACGGGTCCTGGCTGAGCAGGGAATCCAGATGCCCGTGCCGGAAGTCCTGCGAATTTCCCTCGTCGCACAGTTCTTCAACGCCTTTCTGCTGGGAACCGCTGGGGGCGATGTGATCAAGGCTTGGTACGCTGCCCGGGCGACTCCCCAAAAACAGGCGGCCGCGGCGGTCACGGTCTTTGTGGATCGGCTCCTGGGCACGCTTGGCCTCCTGCTGACCGCCTGTTTTCTCGCCCTGTTGCACTGGGATTTGGTCACCAGTTTCCGGCGGTATCAGGCGGTTGTCCTGACCCTCGCCGGAATGCTGGTGCTGGCCGGAGGTCTGTTGTTCCTTGGATTCTATACGCGCTTGCTGAGTGAAGAGGGCACTTTGGCCCGCTGGCTGAGTCGGATTCCCCGGGGAGATTCCGCGGTTCGTGCACTGGCAGCGTGTCGGCAGTTCGGCAGGGATCCGCTCTTCCTATTGCAGATGGCCCTGATGTCCATGCTGATTGCCGCGCTGGTCGCCTTGACCTACGTGGTGTTGGCCCGGGGTTTAGGAATCAAAGTGCACGCCCTCTCCCTCTCGTTTGTGGCGCTCGCAGTGATCTGCGTCGCCGCACTTCCGGTAACCCCGTCGGGGTTGGGCGTTCGCGAGAACCTGTTTGTCTGGCTGCTGGCCGCCCCGGCGTTTCCATTGAAGCCCGGTCTGGCCTTATCCCTGTCGCTGTTGGGTTACACGGTGACCCTGGCGTGGAGTGCGATCGGTGGGCTGGTCTACCTGCTCCTGCCCGAACGAGCCGAAATCGCCGCCGCCGCTGAAGCGCCGCCGAATTGAGTCCAACCAACTATTTCGTTTGGGCAGCCTCCAACAAGGCCTCCGCTAGGTCGGCTCCGGTCCATTCGTTGCCCGGGAACAGTTTCACCAGACGACCCGTGGGGCCGATGATGAGTGTTCGCAGGTTGTGGTTTTGATCGGCAATGCTGACGCCCCGTCCGAAGTATAGACCGACGCTGACGGC
Organism: Verrucomicrobiota bacterium; assembly: GCA_017309115.1. Classification (GTDB taxonomy): domain Bacteria; phylum Verrucomicrobiota; class Verrucomicrobiia; order Limisphaerales; family UBA9464; genus UBA9464. Next base: position 77,788 of record JAFLEF010000008.1, read on the forward strand.
AAACGGCTCGATTTGATCAAAGGATCCGGTGGCGAGCGTCCAGTGCTTCGGATCCGCCCCCCACCGTTGACCGTAGGATTTCATGATTCCGGGGGTATCGAATTCCGGATCGAAGGAGATGGACAGCAATTGCCAGTTGGTTGGGCCGGACGTTCGTTTGAGAAGTTCCTTTTGCGCCGTGGAGAAGGCGTCGCTCATGCGCGGGCAAAACAGCGGGAAGGGACAACGGGTGAAGATGAAGGTGACCGCCAGAGCCTGACCGCGGAATTGCGACAGCTTAATGGGAACACCGAACTGATTGGTGAAACTGTAATCGGGAACAAGCTCGCCTACCTGCAGCTCGGGAACGTTGGGCAGAACCCGGAAGCCCTTTGGGGAATTGGTCTCGGAGTTCTGGGGCGGCGCAGAGTTGGTGGGAGCGGCGGCAGCAGTGACTTTGAGTTGATCGATCCAGCCATCGGTTTCGGTCACCCGCATGCGGAACTCCACTGAATCCCCGGGCTTCACCCCTCGCAGTTCGTTGGTGTCGCGCACTGAGAACGGCATGGTCATGGCCATCATATAGCCGGGAATCTCCTCATGCTTGATGACGATTTCCTTCTCCTCGGGCTGGAGCGACTTCACCACCCCTTTGACCTGGTAGTTCGTAATCGAATGGCCGTCGGCAGTAGAGTCGGTGGTGCGGGGGCTGCATCCGGCCAGAAGTAGCCACGCACTGATCCCCAGCAGCGTTCCCCAGGACAGCAGGTATTGCATGCGGCGAAACATGCGGTGGGATGGCGGGCCGGGCAAGGATCGGCCGGGGGACCACAAAGAAAAACGCCGTGCTGCGAACAGCACGGCGTTGGGTGAGAATCCTTCGAATCAGAGTCCGATCAAGGCCGCTTGGGGCGCGGGCAGCGGCAACAATCCGGTGTTGTCGAAGACGTACCGGCCGCGGGGACGAGGCGGGCGATCCTTCTTCTCGGCTTTGGGGGCCTTGGGAGTCGCCGGAGCCGGCTCCGGACGGGGAGCAGGCTTCTTGGCGGTTTCCAAAGGACCGTTGGCGAACTCGATCACGTGGCCCTGATGAATCAACCAGTGCAGGTTGCTCAGGAGTTCCTGCTGCTCGGCTGTTGGGCCGGAATCAGTCGTTGCCACCGGGGCCACTGGGGTGGCTTCAGCCGGGGTGCCCTCTGCGGAAGGTTCCGCCACCGGGGTGGGAGCAGCCGGAGCGGAGGCCGGCGTGGGCGCCAGCGACTCCATCAACTTCTTCCGGGTGGTTCCCGGATTGGCATTGATGAACTCAATGATCCGTTTGAGGCCCGGCTGAACCGCTGTCGTCTCGAGATCGAGATAATGCGGACGGGCGACTGAAACGTGCACGACCGTCTTGTCGCGCTTGAAGAACTGCAAACCGGCTTGGGCGAAAGCGCTGCTCAGAGCCGTCATGGTACGAATCGGGAAGCGACGTTCCCGATCCAAGGTGACGCGCAGCAGGCGGAGCAGGGGTTCTGGCAGACGCGGCGCATTCGGAGCCCGCTTGAGCATCCAGCTGCTGACTTCCTTCACCAGATTCGGAGCGTGAACCGCTTTGAAGTGCGCCTCGACCTCGTTGAGGGAGCCCAGGCTCTGCGCCTCTGGCACATTGAGTGTGGTGTATTCCAGCCGGTTGCTCTGGCTCTCGACCCACTGCTTGACCGCCGCCTCGTCTTTCACGATGCGGACACGGTTCTTGAAGTAGTCGAACGGCATGCGCGGAGCCCGTTGAGCGTGCACCTCACGGAGGCGTTCCTGGTAGCCGTGGTAATTGGGCGGGCCGAGAACGATCTCGTCGAACATGGCGACCAACGTCCAGACGCCTTTGGGCGGATCACAAGGTTGCTTCTGGGTCTGGTAGAAGGTGTCGAAGTGGGCGTCGAGGGCGTGCTGCCAAGCGTCGGCTTCGCTGAGCCAAACACTGTCGTCCAACGAGCAGACGAACAGGCGCTGCATTGGCTGGCCGTCCTTGCCTCGGATCACCCGGAAGGTGACTTCGTAACGGTCAGGCTTCTGGATGACCAAGCCGGCGACTTCGAGCAACGGATAGGCTCGGCCACCCAACTTAATCTGCCGACCGAGCGACGACACGCCGGCGGGATCCGGACGCAATTCGATGTCGACCGGGATCAGCGGCTCAGGAGCTTCCCGGCGATCGTCCCGACGGAAATCCCGGCGCGGACCACCCTGGCCCTGCTGCGTGGGATCCCACTTCAGGCCCGCTCCACCGGGTCCTCCGGGGCCACCCGGCCCGCCGGGTCCACCCGGACGGGGTCCGAAATCACGGCGCGGTCCCCGATCCGGACCTCGAGGCCCGTCCCGGCGCGGACCGCGGTCGTTGCGCGGGCCACCGGGGCGAGGGGGTCGGTCTCCACGAGGGCCTCGGAAGTCGCCCCGACCCGCCCCTTCATTGCCATCATATTTGGCATATTTGGTGGTGGGTTCGGTCGCCGAAGATTGGGCCCAAGCGGGGAGAAACGCTTTCTCTAAGTCAATCGCGAGGTCGAGAGGTTCACTCATATTTGGAAAGGGCCCCGCGGCTCGGCAGGGCTTGCACTATTTGTAAAAGCGGGCGGACGATGGGGAGCGGTTAATTGAATTGCAAGCGCCACGATCGATTTCAAACCACCATCCCACGATGGGGCCAATCGACCGGACACAGTGCTTGTTCGCAAACAGTATGCCGCGAGCGAAAGAATTGATCAAATGGTCAAATCGTCCAGCTGACATCGGTTGGCCCGAATCGCTTTCCACGTATTCTTTCGCATGCCGGAACTTCCCGAAGTTGAGGTCTTGGTGCGCCATCTCGATCCGCAGTTGCGGGGGCGCCGTATTCTGGGGGTCGAGGTGGGACGGCCCCGGGTGATCCGACCCCATTCGCCCGCCGATCTGGCTCGTTCCCTGGTCGGACGTCGCATCGAGCAGGTCCGTCGTCGAGCCAAGTATCTGGTTTTCGATCTGGAGAATTCCGGGGAGACCGGCCCCCAGTTCATTCTGGGCCATTTAGGAATGACCGGTCGAATGTTCCTGCAGTCGGCTGACGAGGAACTGCCCCGGCATGCCGCCGTTTGGCTGACGCTGGACCAGGGTCGCTGGGTGTTTGAAGACACCCGGTACTTCGGTCGCTTCCACTTGGATTCATCCGTGCTGGCCGAACTCGGTCCAGAACCGCTCGCCCCGGACTTTACCGCCGATCGCTTGGCCGCCGGGCTCGAACGCTTCACCCAACCGATCAAGGTCAAGTTGCTCGACCAAACTCTGTTGGCCGGAGTCGGAAACATTTATGCCAGTGAAGCGCTCTTTCGGGCCGGGATTTCCCCGAAGCGGGCGGCCAACCGACTGACGCGCCCTCAAGTGCAACGGCTTTGGGCGTCGATCCGAGAAGTACTGCAGGAAGCGATTCAGGGCGGTTCCACTCTGCCGCTTGACTTCGCCGGCGCCCAACCCGGGCTGTTCTACTACGGGCTTCAGGAAGGTTCGGGCTCTTCCTACGAGGAACGGCTCCGAGTGTACGATCGGCTGGGGAAACCCTGTTACCACTGCCAGACCCCCATTCGGCATTTGGTCCAGGCCGCCCGGAGTACCTATTTTTGTCCGCGTTGCCAGCTGCGCTGACGGCGGGAAACGATTTCGGTTTTGAGATTCGCCGGCCGTCGTCACAGGATCGTCGCGTTCTCACGTTATGGCGAAACGAACCCTGTTCATCGGCGTTGATTCCGGAACGCAATCCACCAAGGCCCTCGTTATCGAGGCGAAGTCGGGTCAGGTCCTGGGCGAAGGCGCCGCCAAGTATGGCCTGTTGCCCAACCTTCCGCCGGGAGCCAAGGAGCAACACCCCGACCTCTGGGTCAAAGCCCTGATCAAATCCGTCCAGGAAGCTCTCAAAGCCGCCAAGGCCAGTGCTTCCGAGGTGGTTGCCTTGGGGGTGAGCGGACAGCAGCATGGGTTTGTTCCGCTGGATGCTGCGGGGAAGGTGATTCGTCCGGCCAAACTGTGGTGCGACACCACCACCGCAGAGGAGTGCGCTGCCATTACCGCCGCTGTGGGCGGTCCCAAATCCACGCTGAAGGCGATCGGTAACGCGGTCCTGCCGGGCTTCACCGCCGGCAAGATCCTCTGGCTGAAGCGGCATGAACCCGAGAACTTCGCCCGTTTGGCCACGGTGCTCCTGCCGCACGACTATTTGAACTTCTGGCTGACCGGAGCGCGCTTCATGGAATTTGGCGATGCGTCCGGCACTGCCCTCATGGATGTCCGCAAGCGTCAGTGGAGCGATGCCGTGGTGCGGGCGATCGATCCGGAGTTGGCTGGCAAGCTGCCGACGCTGTCGCCCAGTGACGAGCCCGCGGGTCGTCTGACCGCCGCCGCCGCGCGGAAATTGGGACTGAACGAAGGCATCCTGGTCAGCGCCGGCGGGGGCGACAACATGATGGGTGCCATTGGCACGGGAAACACCCGCGAAGGCGTGGTCACGGCCAGCCTGGGAACCAGCGGCACCATCTACGCCTGTGCGTCCAAGCCAGTGGTGGATCCGCAGGGCGAGATCGCCGCCTTCTGCGACTCAGGTAACCAGTGGCTGCCGTTGCTCTGCACCATGAATGTCACCGTGGCCACGGAAATGGTCCGCAACGACTTTGGATTGGATCACGCCGCCTTTGAGAAGGCCGCCGCCAAGGCTCCGGTCGGCTCCGACGGATTGCTCCTTCTGCCGTATCTCGAAGGTGAGCGGACGCCCAATGTGCCGGATGGAACCGGCGTTTTCTTCGGGGTTCGGCCGCAAACTTTTACCGCCAGCCACTTTGCCCGGGCCGCCATGGAAGGTGTGACCCTGGGCATGAACTACGGACTGCGCCGGTTGGCGCAATTAGGCGTCAAGGCCACGCAGGTTCGCGCTACCGGCGGCGGCGCCCGATCGAAGTTGTGGCGGCAGATCATGGCGGATTGTTTCCAGGCCGAAGTGGTCACCTTGAAGGTGGCGGAAGGTGCTGCGTTTGGGGCGGCCTTGCAGGCCTTGTGGTGCTGGCGGCGGCAAGCGGGTGAGGCGATCGGGTTGGCCGAGGTCACGGATCAGTATGTTCGGCTCAACACCGGAGAAACGACCGCACCTCGGGCGGAAGCCGGCGCCCGTTATGCCGAACTGCAATCGCTGCAGGACACCTTAAGCCACAGTCTGCGTCCGGCCTTTGGCGCGCACCGGCGTTACCTCGCGGCGGGCGCTTGATAGTTCCCCGCGCTTCGGCTGGTCGGCAGCCGGTGGAATGGGTACGATTCGGAAATGGATCCGACGAACGCGGCCCACTCCCGAGTGCAGGGCGAGGTGGTGTATCTCTACGCGTTCGACATTGCGTATGAGATGAGCCGCGAGCCGCTGCGCGAGTTGCTCGGCCAGCCGGTCGCGCAGTTCAGCGTGGACATCAGCCGACGCGGACCCCGGAACCTGCTGTTCCATCAGCCGCAGATGGTCCGTCTGCCGCCGCAGGAACGGCGCGGGCCCTTCGGATCCCTCCGAATCGAAACGACCATCAAAATTCTGCCGGTGGGGGCGATCAGCATTTCGTTTCGGCTGCCGTTCGTCGTGGATCGTCTGGAGCAGTTGGTCGAGTACCACGACCTGCAGTTCAATAATGGTTCCCTCAACGACGAAGCCCGAACCCTGGCGGAACGGGTGCGCCAGGATCTGAAGGCTCACATTCTCCGACCGGTTGATCAGCTGGCGGAAGAAGAGGCCTATACCGTGTTCTGTCTCAATTCCCCGGTGTGCGGCGAGGCGGGAACTCCGCTACGGGCTGAGCTCTGGCTGGAACACAACCGGCGAATGGTGGCGTCCATCCTGACCCAGGAGAAGTCGGAGGGACTGTCCCGTCAGGAAGCCGTGGAATCCACCAGCCGCAGTCTCAGCTATTACGAGGATGACCTCGTGGTCATCGACTGGGATGCCGCGCTTTTGATTGATCAGCCCAAGGATTTCGACGAGACGCTGCACATTCTGGAGTTGGCCAATGTGCAGTTGGCGGAACTGGAGGCGTATGATCGGGTTCTGGATTCGGCATTGGAACGCAGTTATCGGGACCTGGGTTCCACCCCGATGCGCCGTCGGGCGGACGTGTTGCGGGACTTGCGCGAACTCCGCATCGACATGGCCCGCTTCAATGACGAGCTGTCGAACATCACCAAGTTTTTTGGCGACTGGCATCTGGCCCGGGTCTACGAGGCAGTGGCGGCGCGGTTTCATTTGTCGGACTGGCACCGGGCAGTCTCGGACAAGCTCAAGACCCTCGACGAACTGCATCAGTTGCTGAAGTCCGATCAGAGCAACCGCTGGATGATGATTCTCGAAGTGACCATCGTGCTTCTGTTCATCATCGATCTGGCGATCCTGTTCACCGGCGCGGGGCACTGAGGGGGTAGGGATGAGCCGCTGGGCTGTCCCCGTGATTCCGAGTGGAGCGAAGGATTCGCGGCCGGTTGGTGGTCAGCGTTCGAAGTCGTTCCGGACTGGACGTACCGAAGCGGCATTCAGACGGGTCTCCCGCGGAGGGCGCGGAGAACGCGGAGAAGGGGAGCAATCTGGAAAACATGAAAACAGGAAAAAGACGGAGAGAGGTGAGAAGGGGTGAAAGTAGGACGGGAAGAAGGGGCGCTTTGGCTGCCCGGTCGGGCGAGGTTGGTGTAGCCGCCGACGGAAGGAGGCGCCATCCAATCGCTCACGCGTCACCAGAGCTTTCGCCGGTGGAGTTCGGAACAGGTGGGATTCGCGCGAAGCGTTTGGAGGGCGGCAGCCCTCTGCCGCTTTGGGGCGTATGGATGGCGGCTAGGGTTTCAGAATGTTCCGACGAGACAGCAGCCAGGGGAGAGTTGAGAGGTGATGGGACTTGCTCGCTGAGCGGATAGGGAGCAAGAAGGGGCGTTCTTTCTGCCAAAAAGAATCTGCGTTCAATCTGCGATTAATCTGCGGTTCACCCTGATTTCTCAACTATCGACTGCTTTGTGAAGACCTCGTACCTCTGGTTGCTGATGAGCCTCCTGCTGGCGGCCGGGGTTGGCTCGTATCGGTGGCAGACTCGTCCAATCGAAGACGAAGATGCGTTGCCGGCGATGATCAGAGGGATCACCAATCGGGTGGATCCCCGCCAGCTCCAAGCTTGGGCGCTCGCGGCGATTCAGAACGAACGGTCCCGGACGACCAACGAGTGGCCGATGGGGTTCGAGTACCTGTCAGAGTTTGTTCGAACCAATCCTCCTCCAGGCTTTGACGGCCAGCCGCAGATCACCGTCGATCCCGGAGGTTCGGGATTAGACCGCGCGTCCGTTCGGATTCTCTATCCTGGGGGATTTTTGACCTGGGGTGTGACCGCGGGCGCGTCGAATTTCTGGCTGCCGGACACCCGACATATCACGGAATGGATTCCCGGGGTGTACCTTCACTATCTCCCGTAGAAGACTTGAAGCGAGACGGGGATCTCATGAAGCGCCAACTTAGGGCTGCGTTCGTTTGTTTCGAATGTCGGAAGGTGTTCAAGCGGCCGTCGCATCGCCGGGTGGGCGATGGCCATCAGGTGCTCGTTCGGGCTTCGGTGTGTCCGGAGTGTCAGTGTCTTCTTCAGCCCGTGGGAGACGCTTTTCGTGCGCCCCGAAAGGACGATTTGGCCGCTTGGAAGGAGGTGGAACGAGATATTCGGCGTGGGCGAACCTTCGTTCGAAACGAGCAGTGGGAACGTAAGCCTAACCCGACGTCCCAACGGAGCTCCGGGGTTGTTCCCTCACTCTTTCAATTGCCGGCTCGGAAGCGAGGCGGGGTCGCGAGACCCAGCGACAAGTCGACGATTCATCGAGTTTGAACGCTGTGTCCGCGAGAGGCCGCCGACATCAGCTACAAACTGGGGGGAACCTCGGAGGATCGAGGCCCTTCAACGCTCGGCAGGAATGACCGTAGCGTCCTAGCGGTCGCGCCGTTGCCGGTGGTACCTTCACCACCGCTCGCAAGATCAACGTCAACGCAGTGGCCATTAAAGCTGGCCTGACGGACAGCGATCTGGTGGTGGGGATCTGAGGTCGGGAGCTTGGGGGCACCTCCGGGTGGTACTTGCCGTGACGCCTTGGATCCGAGTATCAATTCACCGCAGATCAGCCCAAATAGGCGATGTCCAATGAGGAGACCATAGCGGCGAAAGCCCACATTTACACGGAAGTCCATTGGATCACCGCCACAACCCTTGCGTGGAACGGGTTCAATTTGACCGAGAGTAGCTTTTTCCACGGAACTTTCCTGGGTTTCCTCGCCTGTTTTGTGATCACGCTGATTGCGGCCACCTGTATTCTGACACGGTTTGAGAGATACCGTGAGTTGGATATCCCAAATTCAAAGGATTCGGCATCGAGTGCCAAAACTCCCAAAAGTCAGCTGAGGAATGCACTTGCTGCATGGAAGAGTGTTCCCGCCGTGTTCTGCGAGTTCAGCGGGTCTGCACTGTATTTTTCTATGGTGCTCCTAAGTGGCGCTGGGGTAACCGTCGCTTCCTTTGGGAGCATTCGAGCCGTCTTGAAGTGAGCTGCGAAGAGATCGACCCGAGTTTCTTTTTCGAGATTCATCTCCTCCCCATTCTGGAACGGTCGGTGGTCTTGGGGCGCGTCGATGGCGGGTGGGGGTTCGGAGGAGCTGACGTGTCACTCGGCGGGACGAAAAGCGGTAGCTCCGCTGCGCTGCGCGACCGCAGTCCAAACGCTTCGCGTACCTCCCCCCGTTTGTCCCTTCCGATCGCTCAGCTGCTAGGACTGCGTGTCCCCGAGCCGAGGGATGGCGTTGTCGGGATTTGAACACTTCTCGAAAAAGGGGAATCCTTCACTATCTTGCGGTTCGTCGCGCGACACCATGTATCCCTTGCTCTCTCATTCGTTTCCCCGCCGGTTTGGCCCATGGCTACTTGGCTTGCTGCTCCCGGTCCATCTGTGGGCCGCCTCGCCGCGGGCGGTTTCGGATTTCAGCCTCATCGATCTTCGCGGTCGTAACGTGGAACTGTACCGGGCCGAAGGTCGGGCCGTGGTGCTTTTCTTCACCGGCGTCGGCTGTCCGATCGCCCGCAAGAGCGTCGACAAGCTCCACCAGTTGAATCAGCAGTTCGGAGCCCAAGGAGTTCAATTCTGGATTGTGAACACCTATCCAAACGACACGACCCGGGAGGTGGCCAAGGAAGCCATGGAGTTGGGGGTGCACAATCTAACGTACCTGTGCGATCCCCGGCAGTTGGTGGCGTTGTCGCTCGGAGTGGAACGTACCGCGGAGGTCGTGGTGATCGGCCTGAAGGATCACAAGGTGGTGTACCAAGGCGCCATTGACGATCAGTTAACGGAAGGCGCGGAACGGCCGGCACCGCAGAAGAAGTTTTTGGAGACCGCCCTGACCGAATTCCTGGAGGGAAAACCGATCACCACCGCCCGGACTTCGGCCCGGGGATGCCGGATTAGCTTCACCCCGGCGGCAGAGGCGGCGGAACCTCCGTCCTACGCGAAGGATGTGGCTCCGCTGCTGCGTCAGCATTGCGCCGAGTGCCATCGGGACGGCGGGATCGGTCCCTGGGCCATGGATTCCTACGGCAAGGTAAAGAATTACGCCCGCATGATTGAGGAAGTGATCCTCACCCGTCGGATGCCGCCCTATGACGCCCATCCTGACTACGGTCAGTTTGCCAATGCGCATCGGCTGTCCCGCGAGGAGACGCAGACCCTGTTGCGCTGGGTCGATGCTGGCGCGCCTCGGGGCGAGGGTTCGGATCCGCTGGCGGAACCGCTGCCCGCCTTGGCCGACTGGCCCCTGGGCAAGCCGGACGTCGTGCTGCGGTTGCCCCAGCCCGAATCGGTTCCGGCGACCGGCGTGCTGGATTACCGGCACATTGCGGTGCCGAATCCGCTGACCAACGAATTCTGGCTGGCGGGCGTGGATATCCGTCCAGGGAACCGCCGGGTCGTGCATCACGCCATTTTGTACGCCCAGTGGCCGGGATGTCCGGATGACGGTTCGGGCAATGGCGTGCACATCTTTGGCTGGGCGCCCGGAGCCACTCCGGCGGCGTATCCGGAAGGGGTGGGCAAACGCATTCCAGCCGGGGCCGAGTTCAAACTGGAGATGCACTATACGACCGCTGGGTCTCCTCAAACGGATCAAACGGAAGTTGCGTTGTATTTGCGGCCCGGACCGCAGGGGCGCGAAGCCGAGACCCGACAGGTCGCGGAGTATCGCTTGGAGATCCCGCCCGGTGAGAGCGAGGCCCGGCATTACGCCACCTATGCGTTCAAGGCTCCGGCCACGATCTACAGCCTTTCGCCGCACATGCATTTCCGCGGAAAATGGATGCGCTATGAGTTGCTCCTGCCCGATGGAAAACGCGAGACGCTTCTGCACGTGCCGCGGTACAATTTCAAATGGCAGCTGACCTATCGGTTGGCCGAACCCCGGAAGGTTCCGGCGGGCTCGTGGTTGCTGGTCACGGGAGCGTTCGACAACTCGGCGGCCAATCCAGCCAACCCGGATCCGACCAAGTTCGTGACCTTCGGCCTGCAGTCTTGGGACGAGATGTTCATCGGATTCTTTGATGCCGCCGACGAGCCGAAGGCAGCGGGCACGGCGTCAGCGGGCCAACCCTGATCCCCCCGCCATGTTTACCGGAATTGTAGAGGAGACGGGGACGGTCCGGTCGGTCGCCCCGCTTGAGCAATCCATTCGGCTGACGGTGGAGGCCCGGGTGGCGGCGCAGAAGGTGCGCCTGGGGGACAGCATTGCGGTGAACGGCTGTTGTCTCACCGTCGTGGGGCTGAAAGGCCGAGGGGCGCGCCGGTTGGAGTTTGATCTGCTGCGCGAGACCTGGGATCGGACGAATCTGTCGGCGGTAAAGTCTGGGTCGGTGGTGAACCTCGAGCGGTCGCTGGCGGTCGGCGGTCGGTTGGGTGGGCATTTTGTGACCGGCCACATTGATGGCACTGGGATCATCCAACGATGGGAGCGGCAGGGGAAGGATCACATTCTGGAGATCGCCGCGCCGCGGGAGGTCCTGCAGTACGTGGTGTTTAAGGGGTCGATTGCCGTCGATGGCATCAGTCTGACGGTCGCGGGCGTGTCGCGGAAGACGTTCCAGATTTGGATCATTCCGCACACCTACGAGGTGACCGCGCTCCGGGAACGGTCAGTCGGAGACCGGGTGAATCTGGAGGCAGATCTCTTGGGCAAGTACGTCCGGCAGTTTGTCTCCAAGTAGTCGGCGGGATTGGGCTTTGCAGGTGAGAGATCAGCGGAACAGACTCGCGCGTTTTGCGGATTCCTCTCAAGGCCTTGGGGCGTCATTTGGCGCTGTTTCTCGTGTATGGCGTCGTGGCGGTGCTCGGGACGTTGTTCCTGGGATACGTCTATTTCCTGCATCGTCAGCCGCCCCTAAAGGCCTGGCATACGGCGGCGCTGACCCAGGAGTTCCGCGCGGCGGATGCGGCCCAGATGCCGGACTTCCCGGCGTACCTGGCCCGGGAGGAAGCCCTCTTTGAGGAGGTTAAAAAGGAGGTCTACGACACCGTCAGCGAGGAAGATCGGCGGAAGTTTAACCGGTTTTTTAAGGGTTCCCTATCGGATCCGACCCGCGTTGCCACCAACTGGAACCGCAGTTTCGTGCTGACCCAGCCCAATCCGCGCGGCGCGGTGGTGCTGCTCCACGGCCTGACCGATTCACCCTACAGTCTGCGGGCTCTGGGCGAATCGTTACATCAGGCGGGTTATTTCGTGTTGGGCGTGCGTATGCCCGGCCACGGCACGGCGCCGGTGGGGCTGAGTCGGGCGACCCTGGAGGATTTTACGATCGTGACCCGGATGGCGGCGCGTTACGCCCGGGATCAGGTCGGGCCGCAGACTCCACTGTACCTGATCGGTTATTCCAATGGGGCCACGCTCGCGGTGGATTACGCGCTGGCCCGGATGGAAGGCGAAGAACTTCCGGCGGTGGCCGGGATCATCCTGTTGTCGCCGGCGATCGGAGTGACCCGCGGGGCGGCCCTCGCCGCGTGGCAGCGTCGTCTCGCGAGTCTGCCCGGTTTGGAGAAGCTGACGTGGCAGACCCTGGTCCCCGAATTCGACCCCTACAAATACAACTCCTTTCCCGTGAACGGCGGGGAACAGATTCATCGGCTGACCACCCGGATCGAGGCCCGGCTGAACCGGCTTGATCGGGGTTCCGGCATTACCAATTTTCCGCCGGTCCTGGCCTTTCAGTCGGTGGTGGACTCCACCGTACTTCCCCGGGCGGTGATGGATCGTTTCCTGCGTCGGTTGGCCCCGGGGAATCACGAACTTGTGCTGTTCGATGTGCGGCGGGATGCCGAGGCGAAGTCCTTGATGGTGGCCAATCCCGAGACCTTCACCGAAGCCCTCATGGCCGACCGCATCACGCCGTTTGGAGTCACGGCGCTGACCAGTGATCCGCAGGCCCCGCGATCGTTGCGAATCATCCGGCGCGCGGCCGGTCAGGCGGAGATTGAGTCTACGCCGGTTCCCTTGCGCTGGCCGGCGGGGATCTTTTCCTTGTCGCATGTGGCGCTGCCGTTTCCGCCGAACGATCCGGTGTATGGCGACGGCTCGGGCGGATCTCCCGAGCAGATCCAGTTGGGTCATTTGGAAGCCCGCGGCGAGAACGGCGTCCTGGCAATCTCGCCGAGTGTGCTGCTACGGCTGCGATACAATCCGTTCTTCGAGTATGTGGATCAGCGCGTGAAGGCAGCGGTAAGCGGGAAGCGGTAAGCGGTAAGGGCGAAGAAGGCGCGAAGCGTTTGGACTGCGCCAGCCCTCTGGCGCCTTGGGGCGCGTGGATGGCGGGTGGGGTTCCGGAATATTCCGACGCCTCAGCAGCCGGGACGAAAAGCGGTAGCTCCGCTGCGCGTCGCGACCGCACTCCAAACGCTTCGCGCGGAACGCGGCCCTTGCTGTTCAGCGTCGAATGGACACCCGCTTCGACTACCACCCAGGGAAGTGTCTCCCGCGGAGGACGCGGAGTTCGCGGAGGGGGAGAAGACAAATCTGGAACACAGGAAAACAGAAAAAAAACGGGAGATGGGACGAGAGGGAGACTTGGGTGACAAGGTCTACGGCGTGCGGTAGACCTACTCGTCACACACCATGCGACGTTTCCTCCCAGCCAAGATCGGACGGCGTGAGTGGTTGCTTTCCTCACTGGCTGCGGTGCTGGCGATGGCGTCCGGCTGGCTGGCTTGGGCCGCAGGCATGGGTGGCGGCGGCGCGTGGATGTTGTTCACGATAGTTGGCACAGTGATTTTTATCGCCGTCGCCGGTTGCGACCGATGCTTTTTCACTGCGTTGTTCACCTCGTTGCTGACTGTAGGATTGCTCTTGTCGGTGGTTGTCCACCGCATATTAGTCAGGCAAGAGAGTCTCGACCGTAATGACGGATTTATGTTGCCCCTGGTATTCGTGGCGTTCGTGTGCGTTCCCGTGGCGCTTGCTTGGCTTGTTAACTTCTGTGAGAGAAATGCACGACGTGCCGCCTAACACAGTTCGCCCAACCCGAATCGCAGTGGCCCGTATTGACTTGGGTCGCACTGGTTCATTGGACACCGGATTCGCTACGAGCGCCCGTTCCGGCTGTAGTTGGTGAGCTCTGTCGTTAGCCCTTTCTAGTATGGAGCGAATCCCCTGTTCGAAGTGCGGAGCAATGATTCTCCCGGTTACCGCCCAGGCTACCGGCGGAATTTGCATGCCCTGCAAAAAGAACCCCGGCGGCATGACGTTTGGTCCCGGCATTGGCAAGCTCGGCGAGCTGGGGCGATTTCTTTCGGGAAAGTTGCCGCTGCCAGCAGTTAAACGGACGAACTGGCTTGAGCTTTGCACGATTGAAGTCACCAGCGGAAAGCTTTGGGTCGGCGACCCGCTCTTGGCGAATGAGGAGGACGGTTGTGTGGCGACAGTTCCGCCTGGGACATACACCGTCGAGGGGATTGGCTGTCTTTCGAACAGGACGCGGACCGTCTATAGCGTTCGCGCCAGACTCAAGAGCGCGGCAGAGTTTCAGGTCGGCGCGGCGATCGGCGAGACTGGCACCGATTGTGCGATGATGGGGATTTGTGACATTGGAGCGTTCGAGGCGGCCTGCAAGGATGCGGCGGAGGTGCAAGAGGACCTCGAGGAGAAGACCTTAAGGGCCGGTTTCGGATGCATCACGTTCAGAAAATGTCCCGGTGCTGTCATGGTGTTTGTTCCTTCCGGTGACGGAGACGGGTGCGGGCCGGTTAGAGAGTTACTTGAGTCAGGTACACGTATCGGAATTCAGCATGATTTTTATGCGGACGACGAAGGCTAATTCGAAATCGCTCCACACGACATTGGAACAAGCAACCCGCCGACGTCCCTTGGGCAACGGGCCGAAATTCGAAATTGCCTTGTGCGCTCCACCGTTATGAACAGGGATCAGCGGGCGTCATTGGCCCAGCAGACTATCGGGATACTTGATAGCGGCTACTATGTCGCACCCTCAGGTCGCCGGGTGGAGATCGAGGCCGACTTGCGCCTCGCGGTCTCCAACTCGCGCCTCTACCGCCCCGCCGACTTTCCAGCTTTAACTAGCGGTTGCGAACTGAGCCCGCCCTTCGTTGAGCAAAAGATCGAAGTCACGTCCGAGACCACTCTTGAAGCAGCGTCCCGTCTTGTTTCGTCCGGCGACGGGGAGCCATGCTGCTTGAACTTCGCTTCGGCCAAGAACCCTGGCGGCGGCTTTCTCTCGGGCAGCCAGGCTCAGGAGGAGTCGCTGGCGCGCTCATCGGGCCTGCACGCCTGCCTCATTCGGCACATGGAGCTGTACGAGTACAACCGGGGTCTGCACTCATCGATGTACTCCGATCACATGATCTACTCGCCGGGGGTTCCCGTGTTCCGCGACGACGGCGGGCAACTCTTGGAACGCCCTTACAAGGTCTCGTTCATCAGCGCACCTGCGGTCAACGCGGGTGCCGTGAGAAAGACCGATCCGACAGCCGTCCCGCTGATTGGGTCGACGATGGAAGCGCGACTGGAGAAGGTGTTGTGGGTGGCCGCAGGGAACGGCCATCGGACGCTCATCTTGGGGGCCTGGGGTTGCGGCGTATTCGGTAATGATCCGTCGGAGGTGGGCGAGCTGTTTGCCCGAGCGTTGGGCCCAGGCGGAAGGTTCCAGGGGCACTTCGAGCGCGTCGTCTATGCGGTTTACGACAGAACGCCCGCGCAAGAAGTGTTGTCTTCGTTCAGGAAGGGTCTGGCAGGTGCCGGCGTCTAGTATGGTCGCTTCACGCAATCCGCCGTTTCTCGTTTCGAGTTCGGGCGACGGGCCGTTGCACTTCCCGTCACGAGCATTTCCTCCCCAAAAGAATCTGCGGGAATCGGCGTTAATCTGCGGTTAAGGCCTATCTCTCGCCGCCCCTTTCCGTCGCGAATCCGGCCAAACATTCCGGTTGCAATCGTGGCGTTTCGCGGGTCGGGTCGCTGAGTTGGTTCGTTGTCAGATGAAGCCTTTACGGATTGCACTGATGGCAGCCTGCTTGATGGGCGAATGCTTGGCGCAGTTTCCCGCTCAAAAAGGAGAACGCCGAATTCTAACCTTTCCGGATGGTTTCAAGACTGTGGAGGCCAAAGTGGGGCGGTTTTCGGCGAGCCGCATTTCAGGTTGGAGTTCATTCATGAAATTGACCAATATGAAATCAGTGATGTTTTTCGCAGTGTGCCACTATGGATACATTTCTCACATTCCTTAAGTTGATTTTTGGTGTCGTCATTGTGGGTTTCCTAATCGTTTCGGTGGGTCTCTGCTGTGTGAGCTTTGCGCGGATGATTTTCTGCTTTTTGACGAGTAGGAAAATGGAGGCGGGCGCGACAATGGCTGGAAGTCTTTTGGGAGCGGGGTTGTTGGTCATTACTCCTAAACTCCTTTTCGGTTGGAATGGATTTCCCAATTCATCCTCTGATGTCCAACTCATTGCTCCGTTTGGTTTTGGAGCAGGAGGTTGCGTAGTGTGGTTACACTTTTGGTCGCGTACGTGGAATACATGATAAACGTCACTACCTACCTACTGACGGACAGGCGCAGCTAGGCCAGCGTTGCGCTCTGGTTGCAATTCCCGCGTCCCCCGCGCCGGAACGCTGTCCGTGGGCCGTAGGCAGCAATAGACGCTATGGGTACCCTGATTGCCATCGGTTTGATCTACGTGAGTTTTAGGATTGTGGATCGCGTGGTCCGGATGTTTCGCGCTCGGGCTGCTGGCCCGGGTTGGTGGGCGCTACTCGCGGTGTTGATGGTCACTGGGGTGGGTTTGGGCATCTGGTTAGCCTTCTATTTTGAGTATCAGCCGTCGCCTCGGAGGCGGGTCGCGAGCTTTCCACTTCCGATTGCTGTCTTTGTTTGGGAGGAGGACCGATGGACTGATTTTGTGACTCCGACTCACTCCGCCTATACCGCGGCGGTCGCCAATATCTGTGTCACGGTGGCTGCCTTCGTTGCACCGCTGCTGGCGGTGTTTGCGTTTCTTCACCGGCGAACATCAACGTCGGCTGACTCTCGTCGGTGATCTCTGTTTCCCCAGTCCGTTTCATGAGCCGAGCGTCACCTGGTGAAATTGAGTTGAGTGTGAGCTACCGGGCGCATCTCGGTCCGCGTTTCGAGGCTGCGGGGTTGCGGGTGCAGTTTCACTACAATCAGCTGCCCGGGATTCACTTCCGAGTGCCGGTGTCTGCGGAGTATCGAGATTCGATCCTGCGCGGGATTCAGGACGGCATGGCGGCCCGGTTTCCTCAGTTTCCGGCGTCAGGCAGCATTTGGATTACGGAGGTTGTGGAGGACGAGGTCGCCTCCAATCAACGGGCGTTCTACAGGGTTGGACGTGCTATCATTGAGCAGGCATATGTCCTCGTCACTTCGACGGACACGCCAAATTCAATACCCCCTGCCGGGCGCACTACTTCAAGCAAGGACTGAGCAAGTGGTGACATTTGGGGAAGGGTGAACCGCAGATTGACGCCGATTCACACAGATTCTCGGTAGGGAGTCGGATCGTTGAGGCTGAGATCCGGGTTGCGCGAGTGTTTGTTCTTCCCCGAAATCTGCGTTTATCGGCGCCAATCTGCGGTTAAGGACTGACTTTCTCCACGTTGTTACCGTCCCGGTCGGGCACTCGTGCTGGTCGTCTCTACTTTGGGCTCGTCAATTTCTGGGGAGCGGCGCTCCATCGGGGGACTTCCATGAACTTGCTTCTCCCTCTCAAGTCGCGCCGGGGATTCCTTCGTCAGGCCGGGCTCGCGGCGAGCTTCTTCACCGTCGCTGGTTCCTATGCGGAAGCGCTCTCCCTGACGCCTTCCGCCACCGAGGGACCCTACTACCCCAACCACCTGCCGCTCGACACCGACAACGATCTGCTGGTGATCAACAATGCCACCACACCGGCCATCGGCGAGGTGACGTATGTCAGTGGTCGGGTGCTCGATTCGCGGGGCGATCCGTTGCGCAGCGCGCTGGTGGAGATCTGGCAATGCGATGCCAACGGGGTCTATCTGCACACGGACGACTCGGCGAACCGTTCGAAGCAGGACAAGCAGTTTCAGGGGTTTGGACGCTTCATCACCGGGTCGTCCGGCGAGTACTTGTTCCGAACCATCAAGCCGGTGCCGTATGTCCCGCGGACGCCGCACATTCATTTCAAGGTGCGCAAGGGCGCCGAGGAATTGCTCACTACTCAGCTCTACATCCAGGGGCATCCCGGAAATGAGAAGGACTCGGTTTGGAAGGAACTGAAGACCGGGCGCGAACGCGACGCGGTGACGGTGGCGTTCAAGCCGCTCAAGCGCGCTAAGGCGGGAGAGTTGGCGGCCCAGTTTGATCTGGTGGTGGGCGTGACGCCCAAAGCGTGATGCGCGCTCGGAGAAGCGGATGGCGCGCTCTCGTCGGCGGAGTCTGCGGACTCGCCGTCGGTCTACTGACCCTGTCGGCGGCGGACAACTGGCCGCAGTTTCGGGGACCGGGTGGCGCGGGCGTGGCGGCTCCGGGCGCGCGACCTCCGGTGACCTTCGGGCCCTCCGAGAGCGTGGCGTGGAAGACGCCGGTGCCGTCGGGAAACTCGTCGCCCATCGTCTGGGGTGACCGGTTGTTTCTGACCGGCTTTGCCGACGGCAAGCTCCTGGTCCTGGCGTACGACCGGGCCACGGGGCGGGAACTCTGGCGGCGCGAGCTGATCCCGGGGTCCGTGGAAGAAGTGCACCGGACGCTCGGGAATCCCGCTTCGGCCACCCCGGTGACCGATGGCGAGCGGCTTTACGTTCACTTTGGGTCGATTGGGCTGCTGGCGTTTGATCTGGAGGGTCGGGAGCAGTGGCGGCTGCCGATGACCCTCACGCAAACGGAGTACGGCGCGAGTTCGTCACCAATCGTGGCCGGGGAGAACGTGATTCAATTGGTGGATCAGGACGGCGATTCCCATCTGCTGGCGGTCAACCGCAAGACCGGTCGGGTGTCGTGGCGCGTGGATCGCCCGGAGATGCGCCGGGGTTTTGGCACGCCCCTGCTGTGGACGCACGATGGGCGAACCGATTTGGTGGTGCCGGGAACCTTGTGGCTGATTGGCTATGCGCCGGAGACCGGCGAGGAACGGTGGCGGGTGAGCGGCTTGGCGCGCATCACCTGCACGTCGCCGGTGGTGGGCGATGGAATGCTCTTCACGGCCAGTTGGACCACCGGGGGTGATCGGTCGGCCGACCGCATCACGATGCCGTCGTTTGATGAATTTCTGACGCTGCACGATGCCGATCACGACGGTCGCTTTACGTTCGCTGAGCTGCCGGATGGGCCGGCGAAGCAGCGGTTTAAGCACTTGGACGGAAACCGGAATCAGCTCGTCGAGCGTGCCGAGTGGGAGTCGATGGCGGCGATTTTTTCCCGGGTGGAGAATCAGTCGTTTGCGGTGAAGCCGGATGGAAAGGGCGGGGTTTCTGACGCCGGGGTGCTCTGGCGTTTCAAGAAGGGACTGCCGTATGTGGCGTCACCGGTGTTTTACCAGGGACGGTTGTATCAGGTGAAAAACGGTGGGTTTCTCACCTGTCTGGATCCGGTGACGGGAACTCCCAAATACGTCGAGGAACGGTTGGGGGTGATCGGAGACTACTACGCCAGCCTGGTGGCGGCTGACGGGCGGATCTATGTCACGTCACAGCGGGGCACGGTCATCGTGGTCAAAGCGGGCGATACCTTGGAAGTGCTGGCGCGAACAGATCTGGGGGAAGTCGTGCAAGCCTCGCCGGTGCCGGTGGACGATCTGTTGTTCATTCGGACGGCCACGCAGTTGTACGCCTTTCGCGGGGCAAGCATTGGAACCGCAGATTAAGCGCAGATTCACGCAGATTTCAGGATCGGGAAAAGCGGAAGATTGGTAGGGCGCCGCTCTGCGGAGCCGTTTGCGGGTGGAGTGGTAACGCGTGATTCGCCGGGACGTGGACGGCTCGATGGAAACCTCGCCCTACCGGGCTGTAGCCGCCGACGGGAGAAGGCGCCATTCATTCTCCTGACGCGTTCCTAGGAATCCGGCGCGTGGGGTTCTTCGGTTGAGTCAGCGCCTCGTCCCCTCGGCGGATATGGTGGGACGTGGACGGCTCGGTGGAATCTCGCCCTACCGGGTCAGGGCGACAGGACGGGGACAGTGAAGGAGGACGGGGCGGAGGCGCTGCGGTACACGCGTTGGGTGGCTTTGCGGTAGTCCTCCGGCTGGGCGGTGTAGATGTTCACGTAGGTTTGCGGATTGCGGTCCACCAGCGGGAACCACGAGCTCTGCACTTGGATCATGACCCGATGGCCGCGTCGGAAGGTGTGGCAGACATCGGGCATGGTGAAGTCGATGCGGGTCAGCTGGCCGGGTTCCATAGGCTCCGGTTTCTCGAAGCTCTTGCGGAAGCGGGCTCGCATGACGTCGCCGCGAACCAGTTGCTGATACCCACCCATGACCACGTACGCGGGGTTGGGCTCGGGGTCTGGGAAGTCGGTGTCGTACACATCAATCAGCTTCACCACCCAATCGCTGTCGGTGCCGGTGGTGGAGACGTTCAACGAGACTTGAATCGGGCCGGCGAAGGTCAGGTCTTCTTCGAGCGGGTCGGTTTCGTACACCAGCACGTCCGGACGGGAAGAGGCGAAGCGCTGGTCGTGAACGGGATAACCCCGGGGATAACTGGTGGTGACTTCCAGGGTGAAAGGCACGGGTTTGGCGGGGTCGGAAACATATTCGTCGAAGGCGGCGTCGGATTCGGTGGGCGGGGTGAAGCCAAGCCGACCTTTGGCATGGAAGTAGACCGTCCGCGGCGCGGATTTTTTGGGCGGCCAGGCGTCGAAGCGGCGCCAGCGGTCGGTGCCGGTCTCAAAGATCCGCGCTTCGGTGGCGGTGAAATTGGTGTCGTCCTTGAGGTAATGGCGGAAGAAGGGCAGTTCGATTTGCTCCCGGTAGTAGTCGCCGGTCTTGCCGTTGAAGCGGACGTCGCCCAAATGAGTGCCGCTTTTGCGACCCCAGTCCCCGTGCGCCCAGGGGCCCATGACGAGCAGATTGGTGATGCCTGCGTTCTGCTGTTCGGTGGAGCGATACGTTTCCAGGGCGCCGAACAGATCCTCGCCATCGTACCAGCCGCCCACGGTCAGCACGGCGCACCGCACGTTCTTCAAGTGGGGTCGGATGTTTCGGGCCTGCCAGAAGGCGTCGTAGTTGGGATGGGCGAGGAACTCGGTCCACGCCGGGATGGCGTTTTTGAAGAGAGCCGTGTCGGTATTGGCGGTGTTGCCCAGGCGCAGAAAGAAGTCGTAGCCATCCCGGTTGTTGAACACGAAATGCCGGCCTTCGTCGCGCAGCGGGTCATCGGACTTCTGTTCGAACCAATAGAAGAAGCCGACGTTCTGCGAGAGGAAGAAGGCCCCGTTGTGGTGCAAATCGTCCCCCATGAACCAGTCGGCGATGGGGGCCTGGGGCGAGGCGGCGCGCAACGCGGGATGCGAGTCGATCATCGCCATCGACGTGTAGAATCCGGGATACGAAATACCAAACATGCCCACCCGGCCGTTGTTGCCAGGAACGTTTTTGACCAACCAATCAATCGTGTCCCAGGCGTCGGAACTTTCGTCGATTTGCCGGCCGGTCTTGGCTGGGTTGTAGGGGCGAACATGCACGAACTCGCCTTCGGAAGCATGCCGTCCGCGGACGTCTTGGGTGACGAGGATGAACTTGTCCTCAGCGAACGCTTCGAAGGAACCGGAGGGATCGGTGTAGTTGTCCGGGCCGTAGGGTTTCAGGCTGTAGGGCGTGCGGGTCAGGAGAATCGGCCACGGTTGGGAATCATCCTTGGGCACGTACACCCGGGTGAAGAGCCGGATTCCGTCCCGCATGGGAATTCGGTACTCGAACTTGGTGTAGTGCTCGGCCAACCAGGCTGCCGTGCGTTCTTCTTTGGCGGTTTCGGCGGGAAGCGCGCGGCTGACGAGACCGAAGAAGAGGAGGAGCGCGAGGAAGCGGGACGCCATCACGCCCCAAGACTCCACGGGCCGATTCAGGTCAGGCAAGCGGGAACCGGCCCGAAAGCTGGAATTAGAAGCTGAAGTTGCGGGCCAGGCTGAATCCTACCGCCAGTCCGGCCAGCGTGGACAGTCCGATGGGGTGCGTAAAGGGGTCGCGCCACCAACGTCCTGTCCACCAGCCGCGCAGGCCGCGGACTCCCCACCAGACCAGAAGCGGCAGCAGACTGACGAAGAGGGCGTTGAGGCGCAGCGCCCGTTCGATCTCCCCGTTTAGCAGGGCATGCACGGCGCGGGTGGCGCCGCAGCCTGGGCACTGAATTCCGATCGTTTCGTACACCCAACACCGGGGAAAGAAACCCTGGCCGGCGGGCTCTACCCGGGCCAGGAACAGCAGCAGGCCGAGCCCCATCAGACCCGCCCCGATAACCCAAATGGGGATCGGCGGACGGACATACGCTCCGGGATCCGGAGGCAGCGTGGGAGGACGGGTGACCGCCGGAGGCATGTCAGCGGAAGGACTTCTTCACTTCGGCCTGATTCAGCACTATGACGGCCCAAACCCCGATCGGAATGCCGATACAGCAGCAGCAGGTACAGGGCAACATGGACAAAATGCCGGCGGTGAGGGCCAGCCCCCAATTCTCCAACCGCATCATTTTGAGAGAACCCGCAATAACCACCCCGTACAACACTAGGCTGAGGCCCAGATTGAGATAATCCCGGGGGCCGATTCCCTTGGTTTGTTCGGCCCGAAGCGCGTCGAGGGTTTCGGGCGGGATGGTGGCGCCGGCATTGGCGGCGGCTTCCATGAAGACATCCAGCATGCGCGGTTTGGCCACGAAACCGGCGATCGAGAGCAGCATGCCCACCGCGGCCAGAATGATCATCGCGATTGCCGGTGCTTTCACCATGCTGGCCGCCCGCTTCGGATCCGCGACCGGGGTGTAGACCGGCTGGGTGGGTTGGGTCGGCACGTACGGGGTTCCGCTAGTGCCGGGAGTGGCCACCGGGGTTGGCGTTGGCGCAGCGGCCAGGGTCGCAGCGAACTCCGGGTATTGATCCAGAGGTTTCCAGGAAGGATCCCCCTCCTTTTGAACCAGGGAAAACCGATTCAGCCGGTTCTCGCCAATCCATTGGATGATCTGCTCGGCACTGACGGGACCGTATTCCTTCTGATCGGCTCCTTTGACGCGGTACATGGTGACAGGTGGGGTTGAACTCTAGGACCGCGAGAGGATTACCCGGGCAAAATGGAGGGCGCGAGCCTTTAGCTTTCAAAAGGGTAAGCGGTAAGCGGTAAGGGGTAAGCGGTAAGGGGTGGGGCGACGCTCCGCGGAGCCGTTCGTGTGTGGACTCCTGGCGCGTCAATCGCCGGGATGCGAACGGCTCGGTGGAACCTCGCCCTACCGGGGCGTAGCCGCCAACGGGAGGAGGCGCCATTCTGTCTCCCGAAGCGTTCTTGGGAATCCGGCGCGTGGAGTGGGCGGGTAGAAACAGCGCCTCGTCCCCTCGGCGGCTACGGCGGGATGCGAATGGCTCGGTGAAACCTCGCCCTACCATGCTGGGCGCTTGCAGTCCGCAAGGTCGATGCTACGTGTGCGTAGCAAATGAAATCCTGGACCTTATTGGCGATGATTGCCGGACTGTTTGTGCTTCATCAGGACGCCTGGCAGTGGCGTCAGATTGAGCCGGTGCTCTTGGGGTGGGTGCCAATGGAGCCGTGGCCACACCTGGGATTCCCCGTCGCGGCCGCGGTTGCCCTAGCGGTTCTGGTGAAATTCGCCTGGCCGAAGGGTCTTCCGGGAAATCCGGCTCGAATTCCCAGCCGTCCCTCCGCCGACACCTCAACGCGCCGGAAATGACCCGAAGAAAAGCCCGACCGTTTCGCCCGACACCCCGATGGACCCTCGTTTGCCGAGTCTCTTGCCCGCCACCGAGACCTTTGAGAAGTATTTCCCAAGTCAGCCCGAGCAGGACAAACTGCGCTCCGCGCCGATCCCTCCGACCGCGGTGGCGGCCGTCTGACACACATCGTTTTCCGTTATGCCCATACCTACCGTTGCGCCCGAAGCCGTCGAAGCGGCTCAGAAACAGTTGAACGATCACTTGCTGGAGATCATCCAGTGGCACTTCAGTCCGGAATCCGGCTGTCCGTTCTGGCTGGATTGGGCCGCCAAAAACTGGGATCCGCGGAAAGAGATCAAGTCCTTTGCGGACATGCAGAAGTTCCCGCACTTCCAGGACGAATTCCTGCGGGATCTGCAACCGGAGGTCTGGGTCCTGGCGGCCTTCAAGGGAAAGCCATACAACATCTTTGAAACCGGCGGCACGACCGGCATGCCCAAGCAGCGCATCGGCTGGAACGACTACAAAGTCGATTACTCCGAATTCAGCGACAAGATTTCGGACGCCCATTTCCCCCGGGGCGGTGCCTGGCTGATGATGGGTCCGACAGGTCCGCGCCGGCTCCGGTTGGCGATTGAGCATCTGGCGAACGTCCGGGGCAGTTCCTGCTACTTCATCGACCTGGATCCGCGCTTTGTGAAGAAGGTCATTTCGAACAAGCAGTTCGACGTGGCCAAGCAGTACATGGCACACGTAGTGGATCAGGCCGTGACCATTCTGAAGAATCGGAAGGTGACGGGTCTGTTCACGACGCCGAAGCTGCTCGAAGCTTTGGCCGAGAAGGTGAACCTGTGGGATGCCGGCATTCGCGGGGTGTTCTGCGGGGGGACTTCGATGAAGCCCCAGGAAGTTCGCTTCCTCGTCGAGGAGTTGCTCGAGGGACGCATTGGATTCTATCCCACCTACGGCAACACCCTGATGGGGCTGGCTGCCAGTGTGCCGATTCAGCCCGAGGATAATTTCAGCGTCACCTACTACGCCCCGCAGCCCCGGGCCGTGCTGCGGGTGGTGAAGCCGAACGCGACAGCGGAAGTGGTGAACTACGGAGAGTTTGGCCGGGTTGAGCTCACCACGCTGACCAAAGAGTTCTTCATGCCGCGGTTCCTGGAACGCGACGAAGCCATTCGTCGGGCGCCACGTCCGCCGTACGCGTGGGACGGCGTGTGCGATGTCCGTCCGTTCGGCGCGATGGAGAAGAACATCGTTGAAGGTGTGTATTGAGCGGGGGAACTGAGTTGAGGGTTGAAAGTTGAGAGTTGAGAGACCGGAAGGATGGTGGGGCGACGCTCCGCGGAGCCGTGCGTGGGTGGACCCCTGACGCGTCATTTGTCGGGACGCGGACGGCTTGGTGGAACCTCGCCCTACCCTCCTTCGCCACTTACACGCGGAAATTTTCTGAAGCGGGCGAACACCAGAGCCGTCTGGAAAACGTGGCTGTTCCCCTCCCATCGCGGCGATCCTTCCTTGCTTCGTTGGCGCTAACCGCAGCGGCCACTTCGGTTCCCGTGGGAGCGGCTGATCGTGGCGTCCAGATTCCCATCGGACTGCAGATGTATTCCGTCCGGGACGAAGAAAAGCAGGATCGGCTGGGCACGCTCGAAGCCTTGCAAAACATGGGCTACGAGACCGTCGAGTTCTGGTCGCCCTATTCAGCGTGGACGCTCGACTACGCCCGGGAGGTACGTCGAAAACTCGATGGCCTCGGGTTGAAATGTCACTCTAATCATACCAGTGCCGAGGATTTCACCGAACCGAAGCTGGCCCGCATCGCGGAGCTAAATCAGGTCCTGGGCAGTCGGTGGGTCATCATGGCCCACGCCGGACCGCAGCCCGATTTGGACGGATGGAAGAAGACGGCGGAGACGTTGACCCGCGCTGCCACGCAGCTGCGGCCGCAAGGGCTAAAGGTTGGGTATCACAATTGGGATGTGGACTTCCGGCCCGTGGGCGGTGTCCGGCCCATCGATATACTGACCGAAAACACGCCTTCCGAAGTGGGATTCCAACTCGATGTAGCGACGTGCCTGGCTGCGGGCGCCGATCCGTTGGCGTTCATTCGGGCCAATCCGGGCCGGATCAAATCCTACCATCTCAAGGATTGGTCGTCGGATCCGCAGAAGCAGTACCGCGTGTTGTTAGGAGAGGGGAATGGCAAGTGGAAGGAACTGTTGCGCCTCGCGGAATCGGTGGGCGGCGTGGAGCACTATCTAATCGAGCAGGAGGGAAGTCGGTTCCCGCCCTTGGAGACCGCTCGGCGATGTCTGGTGAACTACAAAGCCATCCGCGGCTAACGGCGTCGGCCTCGGCCGTTCCAGGCTTCGGTCTCGTTAGATTTGGCGATTGCGGGGAGCCCGTCGGCGGGCTACGGAAGGTTCATGAATTTGGAGCGAATTCGGGAACGTTTATCCGGGGGATTCCGGCCGTTTGCCATCGAGACGAGCGGCGGCAAGCGCTATCAAGTCCCGCGCCCTGAGTTTCTGGCCGTCGGGCGGGGAGTGGTCGTTGTCCTGGGGCAAAACGACACGGTTACCACCTTGGATGCCCTGCACATCGTCGGCCTGGAAGATCTTCCCGCTTTCCCGGGGAAAACTGAGAGCTAATAAGCGTTCGGGCGACACTCTGCGGAGCCATGCGGGTGTGGATTGGTGACGGGTGATTCGCCGAGGCGCGAACGGCTCGTTGGGAACCTCGCCCTACCGGGGGAAGCTGAGAAGTTAGCGGCAAGCGGGTAGCCGTAAGGATAGCGCGCGGGTGAAGGCGGGTGAGGTTCTGGAAGGTTCTCACGCCCCACCGGCTGTAGCCGCCGACGGAAGGAGGCGCCATTCATTCACCTGGCGCGTTCCTTGGGATCCAGCGCGTGGAGTTCTCCGGATAAGTCAGCGCCTCGTCCCCTCGGCGGATACAACGCGCCATTCGCCGGGACGCGAACGGCTTGATGGGAATGTCACCCTACCGCTCTCCTTCGCCGAACTTCGCGGCAAACTTCGGAGCCTGGCGGAGGAACTGGATGGGGTTCCGGTAAATCACCTGATCAATGGCATCGGCGCTCCAGCCGCGACGGCGCATTTCCAGGGCGGTTCGGGGGATTGCCAGGGGAACGCTTTCGCCCCAGTCGCAGGCCGAGTTCATCCAGAGCCTGTCCTGGCCATAAACATCCAGGATGTCCACCGCCCGGGCCGGGGTGCACTTCGAGATCGGATACAGCGTCATGCCCGCCCAATGCCCGCGCTCCAAAACGATCTTCACCGTGTGTTCCTCGACGTGGTCGATGAGCACTCGATGCGGCTGGATGCGGGAATCGTTCTTGAGCACGTCCAGAATCAGCCGGGTGCCCTTGAGCTTGTCTTCGAGATGCGGGGTGTGGACCAGGATGAGCTGATTGTGCCGGGCGGCGAGGTCCACATGACGTTCCAGGACCTTCACTTCGTTCCGGGAATTCTTGTTCAGCCCGATTTCGCCGATCCCCAGAACGGTCGGTCGGTCGAGGAATTCGGGAATGATGGAGATGACGTCCTCCGCCAGCTTTACGTCCTCCGATTCCTTCGGGTTGATGCAGAGCCAGCAGAAATGCGGCAGACCGTACTTGGCGGCGCGGGCGGGTTCGTACTCGGTGAGCTGCCGGAAGTAGTCACGAAAGCCTTCGACCGAGCCCCGGTCGAATCCGGCCCAGAAGGCAGGCTCGCAGACCGCCGCGCATCCGGCCGTGACCATGTCCTGATAGTCATCGGTGGTCCGACTGACCATGTGTCCGTGTGGCTCAACGTAACGCATTGATGTTCCAGTGGTCGGGTCTTCGGCGGCAGACGTCAATAGTCGAACTGAGAGCTGAGCGGTAAGCGGTAAGCGGTAAGCGGCAAGCGTGGTAGGGCGACGCTCCGCGGAGCCGATCGTGTGTGGACTGGTGACGCGTGATTCGGCGGGGCGCGAACGGCTCGGTGGAACTTCGCCCTACCAGGGGAAGCTGAGAGCTGAGAGCTGAGAGCTGAGAGCTGAGAGACGGGAAGCGGTAAGCGCGAAGCGTTTGGAGTGCTGCTGCCCTCTTGCCCTCTGCCGCCTTGGGGCGCGGGGAAGGTGGGAAGGTGGGTGCGGTTCCAGAACATCCTGTAGCGTCACCAACCGGGGCGCGAACGGCTCGGTGGAAACCTCGCCCCACCGGAGGGAAGCTCACTCCACCTGCCAGCCTCCACCCAGCAGCGGCACGGTGGCGCAGGCCGGGCCGCCATCGTGGGCGAGGGCGGAGATGCGAGCGGTGAGGGTTCCTCCGGTCTTTGGCAGGCGGTTCAATGAGTCGGCCGTAAGCCCCCGCAACGGGATCTTCGTCCGCCGAAACCGTTCGCGACCATGAAACGTCCGGCTGGACCAGCTGAGATAGAAGAACCGTTCTCCCCGTTTTCCCTCCACGGCCGGACCGGCGAAATCAATCGCGCCGTTGGGAAGCGGCTTGAGGCTCATCTCAGTGGTCCAGGCCACGGCTGACGTGCCGTGGGAAGTCCCAGCCTCGGGACCGTTGCGAGTGGACAGCACCGCCCGGATGTCCTGGCGTCCATCAAATCCGGCGAAGCTATCCTGCGGCCAGTTTTCACAGATCAGGCGGACGATTACCGACGAGGGCGCGGGCATGCGGAAAAAACTTGGGGTTTGGCCGACTTCGAGCAAGGCGGGAATCGGGGTGTGACGCAACCGTGGGTTGATGTCTCCGGATTCTGGGCTCACGCTGCGCCCGCTACGTCAACCCTATGTCCACATCCCCGCATCTGCTGAGCCCCTACGTCTGGGGCGACCTCACCCTGAAAAATCGGGTCGTGCTCGCGCCGCTGACCCGCTCCCGCGCCGGGGTCGAGCGAATGCCGAATGCCCTGATGGCCGAATACTACGCCCAGCGCGCCGGGGCCGGATTGCAGATCAGCGAGGCCACCGTCATTTCCGAGCAGGGCATTGGTTGGGAGCAATCGCCGGGCATTTACTCAGACGCCCAGCAGGAGGCTTGGAAACAAGTCACCCAGGCGGCCAAGGCCAAGGGAACGCACCTGATTCTTCAGCTGTGGCATTGCGGCCGCGCGTCCCACAGTACCTTTCGTGCTGACCGTTCCCTGCCGGTGGCGCCGTCGGCGATCCGTTTGGCGGGAGACTCGATTCATACGCCGGAAGGCAAGCAGACCTACGAAACGCCCCGAGCGTTAACCACCGAGGAAGTAGGTCGGGTGGTGGAGGATTATCGGCGGGCGGCCGAGAGGGCGAAGGCGGCGGGTTTTGACGGCGTGGAGATTCATGGCGCGAACGGCTATCTCATCGACCAGTTCCTTCAGTCCCGGACGAATCACCGGACGGATCGCTACGGTGGCTCGATCGAGCAACGGTTCCAGTTTCTGCGAGAGATTGTGGAAGCCGTGCTGACCGTGTGGCCGCGGGAGCGGGTGGGAGTCCGGCTTTCGCCCAATGGTGTGTTCAACGACATGGGTTCGCCCGACTACCGGGAGACCTATCTGTATGCGGCGACGGAACTGGGTCGGTTGGGCGTGGGTTACCTTCACGTGATGGATGGACTGGCGTTCGGATTCCATCAGTTGGGCGAGCCCATGACCCTGGCGGAGTTCCGCCGAGTGTATCGGGGAACCTTGATTGGAAACTGTGGTTACACCCAAGCGACGGCTGAGTCCGCAATTGCCCGGGGTGATGCCGATCTCATCGCGTTCGGCCGTCCGTACATCAGCAATCCGGATCTGGCGGAACGCTTCGCCCACGACTGGCCGTTGGCGCCGGAGGCTCCGATGTCGGCCTGGTACACCCCCTCCCAGCAGGGCTACGTGGACTTTCCGGCTTATCAGAAAAGCTGAGAGCTGAGAGCTGAGAGCTGAGAGCTGAGAGGTCGGAAGCGGTAAGCGGTAAGCGGTAAGCGGTAAGCGGTAAGCGGTAAGCGGTAAGCGGTAAGCGGTGGGGCGACGCTCCGCGGAGCCGATCGGGTGTGGATTCCTGACGCGTGATTCGGCGAGACGTGGACGGCTCGTTGGAAACCTCGCCCTACCGGGGGCACGGGAAAGCTGAGAGCTGAGAGGTCGGAAGAAGGGTAGGGCGACGCTCTGCGGAGCCGTCCGCGCGTGGTGTCGTGACGCGCCTTTTGCTGGGACGCGAACGGCTCGGTGGAACCTCGCCCTACCGGCGGGCAATGGCCGTGTGGTTAGACTCCCGTCGTAGGTTTTGGAAAGTAGCGGACGTTTGGAAAGTTTTTGAAATGCTCGTCCTGCGTCCAAAGCGTTGCCTGCTGGCGCATCGCCGTGGCGTAAATGAGGCTGTCGGCTAATGGCAACGGGTGCCGCGCTGCTTCGAGTGCCAGGGCGCCGTCCACCTCAATGAGGTGACCGACTTGCATCATGCTGGCAACTTGAAGGGCATCGTCCTCGCCGCGTTCCCGTAGGACTTTCTTGAAGACCTCGTAAATGGAAATGACCGGCACAAAGAGGTTCTCGGTGTCCTCAATCGCCGGGGCGAACAAGGAGGCCCGGTCGCTGCCGGTGAAGTATTCGAGCCAGCCTGACGAATCCACGACATTGGCGGCGCTCACAGGCGATCATCCTCTCGCTCGATCGTGGTGTTCATTCCCCGGAGAAACCCCCGCATCTGCTGAATTGGACGCACGGGAATGAACTCGACTCGGTTGGAGTAGGAGAGCACCCGAAATTTTTCGCCGGGCGTGAGTTGAAGTGCCTCGCGAATGGATTGGGGAATGACGACTTGGAATTTGGGTGAAAGGGTGACGGTATCCATATCGATGAGGTGATCGTAAGATGATTTTTCCATCGATTCAAGTTTGTGGCGCGGACGGCGCCCCAGGCTGCATTTCACGACCGGTTCTGATAGGAGACTCCGGCATGTCGCCGTCACTCACGCTCCAGCCGATTGGGTTCATCCGCTCGTCGAAGCAGGTGAAATTCCAGGCGCGGCATCAACCTTCGGAGGCCGATCCCGAGGCAAGCGTGTTGGAGCTTCTCCCCGGATGCGGCTACGAACTGGCGGTGCGGGATCTGGAGGGGTTCTCGCTGATCTGGCTGGTCTGGTGGTTTCATCGGAATTCGAACTGGCGTCCGTTGGTTCTCCCGCCGCGAGGTCCGGCGCAACGCCGAGGCGTGTTCGCCACGCGGTCACCCTACCGGCCGAATCCGCTCGGTCTGACGCCGGTGCCGCTGCTCGGAGTGGAGGGTCTGCGGCTGAGGTTGGGGCCGTGTGATCTGGTGGATGGTACGCCAGTGTTCGACATTAAGCCCTACATCCCGGCCTACGACGCGTTCCCTGACGTTCGCGCGGGTTGGCACGATGAGGTCGAAGCCGCGCTCCAGGCGCCGCCGCAGTTTGTCGTGGTGCTGTCGCCTCTGGCCGAGCGTCAGGCCGCCTGGCTGCGCGAGCGGTGGTCGATTGATTTCCTGCCGCGAATGATCGAGCTGCTGGCGCGGGATCCGTATCCGCACCGGTCGCGGCGGATTCGACGTCGGGGCGGGCTGCGGTGGGAAATTGGGTGTGGCGCTTGGCGGGCGTTCTTCGTCGTGGAAGGCCAGACTGTGAATGTGCTGACCCTGGATGCGGCTTATCCGCCGCGGTTCCTGAATGATCCCAAGCTGGAGGATATCCCGGATCGTGATGCGCAGTTGGCCTTCCTCGCGGAGTGGCCGGGGCAAAGCTGAGAGCTGAGAGCGGAGAGCTGAGAGGTAAGCGGTAAGCGGGAAGCGGTAAGCGGGAGGAGTGCACGAAGCGTCTTGGACTGCGCCAGCCCTCTGGCGCTTTGGGGCGTGTGGAGGGCAGTGGGGCTCCAGAACATCCTGAATCGTCACCAGCCGAGGCGCGAACGGCTCGGTGGAATCTCGCCCCACCCGGGGGCTGTAGCCGCCGACGGAAGGAGGCGCCATTCATTCTCCTGACGCGTTCCTGGGAATCTGGCGCGTGGGGTTCTTTGGTTGAGTCAGCGCCTCGTTCCCTCGGCGTCTACGACACGGGAACGGACTACAGGCGCGGATCGACGGGCTCGCTTTCCAGGGCGAGCACACCGAAGACGCATTCGTGGACCCGGCGGAGGGGCTCGCGGCGGACGAAACGTTCGAGAGCCTCGACGCCCAAGGCAAATTCCCGCAGCGCGAGGGAACGTTTGCCGTTCAGGCCGCGCGAACGCAGGCGGGTGAGGTTCTCCTCCAAGGTGTATTCCGGACCGTAGATCAGGCGTAGATACTCGCGGCCGCGGCATTTGACGGCGGGTTGGAGCAGTCCGCGGGTACCTCGGGCGATGAAGTCCATCGGCTTGACGACCATGCCTTCGCCTCCGTTCGCCGTGAGGGATTCCCACCAGGCGGTCGCCCGCGCCTCGCTGTCGGGCTGACTGAAATCCACCGGGTGCGCGGTGGTGGCGATCAAGGGGCCGCCTGCCAATCGGGCCAAGGTGGCGAGATGCCAGTCGTGGGGCCGTTGAGTGTGAACCTGACCCTCCGAGGCGAGCAGATGGAACGGTGCCAAGCGAAGGTCGGCCACCGATTGCACCGGCCAACAGTAGCGCCGGTAGGTGTGGATGTAGTCTTCGGCCATCATCCTGCGGATGGCGGTTCGTTGGAGGCGTTCGGTGACGTCGAGTCCGCGCTGGGCGGCCCGCTCCAGATCCCGGAGCGCTTCGGTCAGCATTCCGGCGGCCGCGGCTCCCACTGGAGCGTACTGCTCCCGCAACAGAGCCTGGGCCTTTACGGACCAGGGCATCAGTTCGGCATCCAGCACCATCCAGTCAGTCTGAAGTTCCTCCCACAAGCCGGCCCGGTCCGCGGCCTGGCGGACGTGTTCCAGCAGGGTGGTCTCCAGAGCCCGGTCGTCGAAGAAGCGGCGTCCGGTCCGGGTCACGCATATCCCAAAACCTTCCTGCTTCACGCCGAATCGCCGCTGAGCAGCCGCTTCATCCCGGCAGACGATCAGCACGGTGCGGGAGCCCATGTGCTTCTCTTCGCAGAGGACCCGACTAACGCCTTCGCGACGGAAGTAGTCGAACGCTTCGGCCGGATGTTCCAGCAGGCCGGGTTGGGAGCTGGTGCCGCAGGGCGACATGGTCGGCGGCAGATACACCAGCCACTGGGGATTGGCGGCGAAGCGACTCATGACCTCCAAGGCCGCTGCGGCATTTTCCGAACGAATAGTCACGGAGCCGTGCAGTCGGGTGGAGATCTGGCGCTTGCCGCTGACGTCGGACAAATCAAGGAGATCGTCGTGCGCCTGTTGCAGGGTCGGTCCGGGAGTCGGGTCGGGCGGCCGGAGAAACGGTCGGGCGGACTGTGCATAGGCACGAGCGGCGGGAACTGAAACCAATTCCTTTTCCGGATATCGCAGGGCGGTCAGTCGTCCGCCGTACACGCAGCCCGTGTCGAGGTTCATTGTGTGGTTGAGCCACTCCGGTTCGGCCACGGGTGTGTGCCCGTAGAGCACCATGGCTTGGCCCCGATAGTCGGCGGCCCAGTTCAATCGGACCGGCAGACCGAATTCATCCGTTTCGCCGGTGGTTTCGCCGTAGAGCGCGAACTCGCGAACCGCCCCCGAGCCGCGGCCGTGCATGGACTCCTTCAATCCGGCGTGCGCCACCACGAGTCGGCCGCCGTCGAAAACGTAGTGGCTGATCAACGAATCCAGAAACTCCGCCGCCGCCTGGGTGAAGCCCGGGTGCGTTTGTTCAAAGGCGGCGAATTGCGCGAGTGATTCGGCCAGACCATGCGAGATCTGAACCGCCTGACCGCGGAGTTTGCGCAGCAGCTTTACGTCGTGATTTCCCGGAACGCAGAAGGCGGTGCCGGCCTGAACGCAATCCCGGACGAGGCGGACAACCTCCGGACTTTGCGGACCCCGATCCACGAGATCGCCCACGAAGATAAGTTTCCGGCCGGCGGGATGGCGGTGGACAGCGGAATCGGAATCGCCGGTGTAGCCAAGCAACGCCAGCAATTGGGTCAGTTCCTCGAAGCAGCCGTGAATGTCGCCGATCACGTCGAAGGGCCCCGTTTCGGACTTCCGATTGTTCCACATGGGTTCGCGAACGAGCTCGACCGAATCAATCTGCTCCGGGGTGCGCAGCACGTGCACGCGGCGGAATCCCTCCCGGGACAGGTCGCGCAGCGAACGATGCAACTGCGACGCTTGCTGACGAATCACATGCGGGCCGAAGTTGCGGTCGGGTCGGCTGCGATTGCGTTCGTGGGCGAGCCGTTCCGGCACGTCGAGCACGATGGCGACGGGCAGACAGTGGAACTCCCGGGCAATTTGCAGCAGGGGCTTGCGGGATTCCGGTTGGACGTTGGTGGCGTCCACGACCGTGAGTCGGCCGGCGGCGAGCCGTTTGCGCAGGATGAAGTGCAGCGCCTCGAAGGCATCGGGGGTGGCGCTCTGGTTGTTCTCGTCATCCGAGACCCAGCCTCGGAAAACGTCGGAAGAAAGCACCTCTGTGGGCTTGAACAGGCGGCGCGCGAGGGTGCTCTTGCCGGATCCGGAGACCCCAACCAGCACGACCAGGGAGAGTTCAGGAACGGTGAGGGTCATGGATGAAAATCGGCCAGAAAGTTGATCAGCTCCGAACGTAGATCTGGCTCGAGCTTGGAACCGGTTTCCGCAAGGGCCTTCTGGGCGTCGGAATTCTGGGCCTTCGAAGGTTGGATGGTGGCCCGGCCCGAGTTGAGCAGCCACTTCCAGAGAAACTTCCGTGCACGGACACCCTCGAGTGAATCCGTCGCGGCGATCCGCAGTAACAGAGGCAAGCATGTCCACTTCTCCATAGCCATGAGGAGTGTCAGGGCATTGCGCCGGACGTGGCGCGGGCTGTCTGATTCGAAAACTGTCGCTAGAGATGTCGGATCCGACTCCCAAGGTCGCGTGACCAGAACCTGCAGGGCTTGGTTCGAAACCTTGGATGAAGTGTCTAGGAGCGCGGGCAGAGCATGTTTGAATGGTAAAGCATTCAGCTTCCCGAGGGCATAGACACCGGCGGCCCGTTCGGCGGGATCAGTGGATTCCAAAGCCGCCAGAAACGGAGCTGGATTTGGGTTCGAACCGGTATCGGCGAGACCGCGAAGGGCGATGTGTCGCCGCCGAGAACCCATCTCCAGTTCCTTGGTATAGATCAGCGAGACGTCCTGGCCGTGATCGTTCCTGAGGTGAAACTGGCACAATTCCCGGATCGAGTGGTGTCGGTCAAAGAGGCCTGCATTCAGGAAACTCACTGCCTCAACCGGGTTCCGCCGGAGGACCGCCAGTATTGTCTCGCGGCGGATAGGCATGAAGGGATCGCGTGTCAGCGTGCGAATCAACACCATCAGTTCTGAATCGCCGACTCGGCCCAAAAGCTGGCGAGCGACCATGAGCCGGTTGACCGGATCGGAATCGACGAGAGCCGACCGAAGCAGATCCGAGCCATTGGGGAAGGGCGCGGTCTCGATCATTCGGAGGAAGAACCTTCGAACCCTCCGTGTGCTGGAGTGTAGTCCGTTCAATAGCGCCTCCCGGCACTCCGGTTGGAAGAATAAAGCTTTGAAGCGGTCAATGATCGGAATGTGATTCGATCGTCCGCAGGTCCCCAGCCAGTCAAAAAGAAGACTGCAGTCCAGGGAATGTGCGGCCTTCGCGGGGACGAGGCGGGCCATCAACGCGCGGGATGCCAATTTTCGGATGGTCGGCACCCAATCGTTCAACCGAAGAATCAGGAACCGGATTTCGTCGCCATTAGTCTGCCGGGACAAATAGTCGACTGCGACTTCACGGATTCGTCCGTTTGGGTGAAAGCTGCAGAGCCCGAACAGCCACGTGCGGTGTTTCGAGTTGGCCAGCCAATTGACTTGGGTGCGCTCCAAGTTATGCCAAGCGGAATTCCATTGGGGAATTTCGGACCACGAGCGGCGAAACGTTTGCTCGAAATCAGGGAGACCCTCAGGAGGTAACTGGCGAAGAATATGGTAGATCCCGTCTTGAGCCATCCTTCCGATCTCGCCCTCGGAAACTAGGGCGCCTGCAATCTGGGGAATGACCCAGGGATCGCTGGTGGTGATCAGGTCAGTGAGCAAGGCTGGGAGTTCCGCCGCCGACGACGGGGAGTTGGCCGCGCGCCAGCGGCTAAGGATCTCTTTAGCCGCGCTGGTGATTTGGGTCTTGGACACGTTCACTCGGGCGACGCGGGGTGCAGGGTAACCTGCTGGGAATCTAACAGCGTAAACACCGCCAACTGCGTCGGAGCGCCCAGAAGGGGATCCTCCGGGCCGACGGGATGGCGTTGGACGGCGTAGCGGAAGCGGGCGGCGATGGTGGCACACCACTGTTCGAACTCGGCGCGGGTCCATTCGAACCGGTGGTCGCGGTGGCGAAACTGACCCGCGGGAAGCGATTCCCAAGTGGCGTTGTATTCCCGATTCGGCGTGGTGAGGACCACCAAAGCGGGACGGGCCGCTTCAAATAGCACTCGTTCAAAGGCGGCCAGGCGGGGCGGGTCGAGATGTTCGATGACTTCCACCACGGCGGCGGCCTCGAAGCCGGACAGCCGTTCATCGCGGTACATGAGGGAACCGTGGAGGAGTTGGATTCGCTGACGTTTCGCTTCCGGGAGTCGATCCAGATGCAGCCGTTCTGCGGCGGCTTCCAAGGCCTGATGCGAGACGTCGAGTCCGAGAATGCGCTCGAACTGGCGATCCTGCAGCAGACGGCGCAGCAGTCGTCCTTCGCCGCAGCCCAGGTCTAGAACCGATTTCGCGCCGTGTGCCTTCAAGTGGGTCAGCACGGTTTCGAGACGCTGCTCGTGCAGGCTGAGCGCCCGTTCCACGGTGGCTTCCTCCGCCGCCTGGGTTTCGGCTTCCGTGTTGGGATCTTCGCCGTCGTCCTGGATTAGTTGCGCCAGGGCTTCGGCAAAGAGACTCCGGCGGTGTTTGAGGTAACGCCGGGCGATCAGTTCGCGGGCTGGATGATTTGCCAGCCAGCCCTCGCCGTGCCGAAGGAGTTTGGCGACTTCATCGTCGCCGACCCAGTAGTGCTTGTCGTTGTCGAGCACCGGCAGGAGCACGTAGAGATGACTGAGGAGCAGGGGCAGGGGGACGGTGGTGCTGAGCGTGACGCGAAAGAGGGAACTCTCACCCCACTCCGGGAACTGGGCATCGAGGGGGAGTCGTTGGCAAGTGACCTGATATCCCAGCGGCTCGAACAGCTGACGGAGGATCGGTTCACCGCCCCGACACGGTAGGGCGGGCACAACGACTTCGAAGGGCAGGGCCTGGGCCATCAGACCGGGGCGATCCTTGCTGTCGGATCCGGAGAGAGCCGTTCCGAATACCTCGGCCAGAGCCACGCTGAGAAACGAAGAGGCGGCGTAGGGTCGGTCGTTGACGTACTGATCGAGCAGGCCGCCTTCCCCGGAAGGCCCGCGCCGGGTGCGCACCAGGCCCACTGGATCAATCTCCACCAACAGGGCCACCGTGCAGCGGTGTTCGTCCGCCTCGGGATAGAAAACGTGAGCCCGGCCGAAGGTGAGCGGGAACGACTGCGGTCGCTGCGGATTCTTCCGCAGCAAGTATCCGAGGTCCGTGGCTGGCGAATGGCGGGTGCTGAGTGTCAGGTACATGATGGATCTGAGCTTCGGTTGGGGACGATCTCGAGGACTGTTAGGAACTGCGACTACTCAGACCAATCCTCCAATTCCAGGTCTGGAACGCGCGAGAATTCCCGACTGTCGTTGGTGACCATCGTTGCACGCAGAGCTAGGGCTTGGGCGGCGATGAGCATGTCCAGAGATCCGATTGGACGCCCCCCTGACTCCATGAAATGGCGAATGGCCCCATAATGGACGGCGCAATCCTTGGCGTCGAAGGGCAAAAGCTGGAACGCCGAGATCGCTCGTCGCGTCGCCGCCAGCTCCAACGGATAGTCCCCACTGTTTCGTGCCCCAAACTCCAGTTCAGCAACGGTGATGGCAGAAAGGGCAATTTGGTGACCAGCGGCATGCTTTTGACGCGCTTGGGTTAGGATCCGGGTGGCAGTCCGGTGCCGTTCCCGTTGTTGGGCGTTTGGGTTGGGCCTTACCTTGAGACCGCGGATTAGGGACACGACGATGTTGGTATCGAGCAAGTAGATCGTCATTTTTGCCCCCAATTGCGTTTCTGGGCGGGCGGTTGAACCCGATGTTGCATGAAATCGTCGGACAATTCCTGGCATGCTTCCTGAACGACATCCCACGGGTCCCGCTCGAGAATCAGAATTCCCTCGGGAACCCTCTGCAGCCGCACTTCGTCACCCTTAACCCGAAACTCCTTGGGTAGTCGGATCGCCTGACTGCGCCCGTTCATGAAGACCTTCGCCGTTTTCATAGGTGGTCTATACCGTGTGGCACTGCCAGCGGCAACTCTGCTGGTGGTGCTGGGCGAGCAAACGTTGAAAAAATCGAAACCGGCTAACCGGCTCCGCCTTCGGTAGCCGAGTCCGTCGTCGTCTCAAAGAGTTTTTCTCCCAGCGCTCAGCTCTCAGTTTGGCCCCATTTGTGTCTGGGGTTGGTGCGGGGTCTCGGGCAGGTTTCCGCGACATGACTGGGGAGCAAACAGAGGGAAATTCCGTACGGGGGGTGCCCGTGAGCCCGGGTCCGGACCGGGGAGCCATTGCGCGATGCCAGCAGGGACTCAAACTCGCCACGTTAGCGGCGCTGGTGTTGTTTTGGGTGCCCTTTGTCCTCGCCGTTCTCGAGCTTCCATCGCTTCGGGGTCAGACCAATGCACTCGCGGGTCTGATGGTCGGTGGCCCGATGGTGGTGATGGTGGCGACGCTCTGGCTGGCCTTCCAATTTCTCCGCGCCATTCCGGCGGAACAATGGCGGGAGAACTGGGCGATCCTCGTGTTTCCCTGGCTGACGTTTCTGCCGTTCCTGAACGTCCTGGGTCCCTTGGGATGCCTGCTTCTGATTCGGCGGTATCTCCTCCAACAACCTCCGGAGAGTCGTGTCTAGCCATCGCCTCTTTCTCCGGGCTTGTCCAACTCGGGGAGTGGTTGTTGTAGTTTATTCGAATCTCTCTTTGAGAGGCGTCGCGTAAGCGAGTAGCAAAATCGCTCCGTCGCTCATCGCGGACACCATCCCCAGGAAGCTAACGATGGGTGACGCGATGCTCACCCCGCTGAACAAGCCCAACACGCCAAATCCCACTGAAAAAACTACGAATGCGGCGCGGGCCGAGGCGGAAAACTGGTAAAGACCGACGGCCATGGCCAGGTAAAGAAATGTGATAAGCCAGGAGATGCCGCCGGGGAGAGTGATCAAGGCGGCTTCTCGGTTGCGATTGAGTAGTTCGATGGTGTCGTAGGAGAGAAAATGGGACTCAACGTAGGGTGCAAGCACGGATAGGATGAAGGCGCAGTTCCCCACAATGACCAACGCCCTGAACAGCCGGGCTTGGTCGGTGAGAATATCTCGCAGGCGCAAGTCTGGAGGCGATGCCTCCGCTTGGGCCGGTGCTGGCGTCACCGCGGCATCGCTCTTGAAGTCATTTGTGCCGCACTCGATACAGCTGGTGGCCGAGTCCTTGTTTTCTCTGCCACAGTATGAACAGACCTTCATGGAAATCAGGGGTTTCGCGGGGTGTGCCTCTAAGTCTCTGACTCAATCGTCTCCCGTTATCTTTCGGAGAATGACTATCTCCACTCTCCCGGCTCCTTGAAACAGGCCGAGAGCGCCTCCGGGAGCCACGGATAGGTAAACTCGAACCCCTCCCGCTCCAAGCGGCTGCTCTTCACATACCGACCGTAGAGCGCGATCTCGGGATCGGTGCGCAGCAGAAGCGGTGCCCCGAGGCGCACCATCCACGCGAAGGCTGGCAAGGCCAGCGGCACCTTCGGCCAGGGCACGGCTCTCCGCAGACTTCGCATGAAGTCTGAGTTGCTCACCGGATTCGGGCTGCTGGCCACGTAAACGCCTTCCATGGCGTCGTTGGCCAGGCCCCGCTCAAAGAGTCGGTTCATGTCGACCTCGTGAATCCAACTCATCCCCTGGCGGCCACTGCCGACGGTGCCCCCCAGACCGCACCTCGCGAGTGGCGCGAGTTTGGACAGAGCCCCGCCGCCAGCGCCGCGATTCCGGCCCACGACGAAGCTCGTTCGCAAGATGACGCCGCGTTGCTGCGGCAGTACGGCCCGGGAAAACTCCTTCTCCCAGGCGATCCCGACCGTCGGCGCCAGCCCATAGCCGGTGGGGCTGTCTTCGTCACACCAGACGCTCGGCGGATCGCCATAAATGTGCGCGGTGCTCATCTGCACCCAGACGTTCGGCGGGGAAGGCACCGTGCGGCAGGCGATGCCCAGCACGCGCGTGGCCTCGACCCGCGATCGAAGAATTTCGTCACAGTGCTCGGGCGTTTTCACGCAGTCCACGGTGCGGCCCACGAGATTGACCAGTCCGGCGGCGCCGTCGAGACATGCTGTCCAGGCACCCACCGAACACGCATCCCAAGCCACGTGCTGCCACGGCCCCTCCGGCCGCGGCCGATTCCGCGACAATATCGTGACCTGCCAACCGGCGCCGGCCAGATGGTAGGCGAGTGAGACCCCGAGAAAGCCGCTACCCCCGGCGATCACCACCCGTCTTGGCTGCGATGTGTTCACACTGCGACATTACTCGAGACGTACTGTTAGGAAACCGCAGGACGGATTCCGTCGTAACCGTTGCCGGACTGCTTCAGCGCATTCGGCCCTGCGAGATACCGGCTGGATGATCGCCGAGGAGCACCCCAATCCCCAATCGACCATCCCATTCAGGAGGAAACCTCGCAGTAGGCTGCGCGTGATCGCGGCTCGGGAACTGGGCAGTCCGCCAGGCGTAGGCCCTCAATGTGAAACTCGATGGCATCGTGCATCTCGGTCTCCACTTCCGCCCGCGTCTGTCCAGTCGCGATGCAGCCCGGCAGATCTGGGGAGTAAGCGGAAAACCCGGTGGCGGTCTCCTCAATGATGATGAGGTATCGGCTCATTTCAGTCCTGACTGTTTGAGGATGCTGTTTTGCGTGCCCGGAGCAAGATCATCTCCCGGCTTGCCCGGAACGGTGACCACTCGCTTGCGAGCGTGTTGGTACTGACGGTGGCTTCCTTGGATGCGGGCCAGAAACCAACCGTCGGCCTCGATCATACGGATGATTTCCCGGACTTTCACTTAGTCGAGGTGGAACAACCGGATTAGTTTGTCCACGAACTGACGCCTAGACTCGGTGTCGGGTTCGAGCACCTGAAGCTCCTTGTCGAGAAAGACTACGTCGCGCGACCAATCGATCTGGGCTTCGACCGCCGGGAAGCAAAGACGGAGGAACGGACGCAGGAACTTCTCCAGCGCCTCATTCCAAGGGCTGTCGAAGTCGTTGCGGTCCTGGTTCACCCGCTCAGTCCAGCAGGACTTCCCTCCGCTCCACATCGCCAGATTTAATGAGGGCCAGTGATTCTCTCTCAGGACCGTTCTGAAACTCGTCAAATTCCGCCAGTTTGAAATCCACCACATTTATCCCCTGGAT
This sequence comes from Verrucomicrobiota bacterium, assembly GCA_017309115.1. GTDB lineage: Bacteria > Verrucomicrobiota > Verrucomicrobiia > Limisphaerales > UBA9464 > UBA9464. The sequence goes on from JAFLEF010000008.1 coordinate 118,763, forward strand.
TGGGGAAATCTTCTTAAATCAGCAGCGTCAGCTCTTCTTCCTTCTTCGGCGTCTTCTTCCCGTTGGTCACATGAGTTTCCTACGTTCAATCGACGTCTTGAGGCTGGCCAGGTCACCCTACCAGTGCCTTCTCGCAACACTACATCGTGGTGAATTCTAAACCGGCGGATTCTGACGGTTTTCACGCCGGCGGCGACAATTCTCGTCTCTCCTCATGCAGCTTGGTTGATGTTCGCCTCGCGCGGGTTCGTTCTCTGCGCCGGGTGGAGGAATAAGTGGCTTCAGCGCTTCCCCAAACTCCAGTCTCCGCTAACGCCCCCCGGTCCGGGCTTGTTCAATCTACGGGGTAGTTACTGGCTCCGCTTCGCTCTGCAGCAAAACACCTTTGGTTGTCAGGCCGTTGGTTATTTTGCAATGACTAGTGGATTGAGGTCCTTATCCTCCATGTATATCTGATACAACCTACCGTCAGCGTCGAAATGAAACTCAATCTGACCGAACCTCCAGATTCCCATGAGCGGTCGTCGGCGAAATCCTTGTGCGGTAGCGTCAGGTTCGCCAAAGAGACCCCGAAGGTTATCCCGCGTCATGCCAAGCTGAACGGGAATGATCGCACCGGTGCGTTCGTATTGAGCCCACCAATCAATAAAGTTTGTGCTGCTGCTCGTCATCGAAGGGGGGCGGTGCATCGCATTCCAAAATTTGTCAGTCTCGGCGTTCGTTTGCGAATTTGTACGCCGCGTGGGAAAGCGGTAGAAGGCCTACCGCACTCCATAGGAAAGCCCTCTCGTTCCGTCTTTTTCCTGTTTTCCTGTGTTCCAGAGGGTGTTACGAAAGCTATTGGTTGAGTCTCTGTAAGTACTTGATAACGAGCGGTAGTTGAAACGCGTTGACTTTTCAGTCGAACCTGAGCTCGAGCTGTTTCGGGTGCGGTGTTGCGAGTGCGTCGGCTTCGATTGGGAGATCCAATAGCGCCATAGTTCGCAACAGGGTGGGGGGCCAGTGAGCAGATCCAGCAACTCCACCGTGCCCGTCAAAGGCAGGGTTCGAGAAACGCCCGGAATGCTAACTGCACACCTCCGCCCGTAACCCCCACTGATTTCGGCGTAGCTACCTCACATCCAACCTATTCCAAAATCTTTCGTAACACCCTCTTCCAGATTCGCCTTCCTCCGCGCCTCTGCGCCTCCGCGGGAGATACTCGCTGGTCTTGCGGTGTTCGAGATTCCCTCAAGTCGCGGGTGAGGGTGCGGATTTTTTCGAAGCGTCACTCGCCGGGACGAAAAGCGGTAGCTGCACTGCGTTGCGCGACCGCACTCCAAACGCTTCGCGGGATGCCGAGCTGTTCTGGACTTCACGGGCGGAAGGTAAAGTGACGCGTGGGGGGAATTGGATGGCGCCTCGTTCCCTTGGCGGCTACGGGGCTTGGAGCAGGAGTTTCAGGGCGTTCGTCAGCACGCCTTCGACTTCTGGGGCGACGAAGGAGGAGTCGGGGGAGGTTTCGTAGCCGCCTTCGCCGTACGAAACCGCGGTGCCGATATAGGACGGTCCGTAGTCACCATAGGCGGCCATCGCCACGTTAAGGTCGGGACGCATCCGTTGGGCGGCCAGTTGATACTCCACAAAGAGTTCGCCGGGCAGATGCAGGATTCGGATCGTGCCGAGGCGGAGGCAACTGATGTCGATGGGGCGTTTGGCGGACTGTTCCAGCCAGGCCAGTTTGGCGACGTTCAGATTTCGTGACGGCGTGGCGGCGCCAAGTTGGGCGGCAATGGCCGTGGCGTTGAGATGCTTGCCGTTGGGCAGCGTAACGGCTTCAACCTGCCAACCCACGTCCCGGTCAGTAAGCGGTTGACGCTGTGTCGCGGCCCAGGCGCGTTTGAGTCCGTCGGCTAGACGTGCGGCGAGGACCGCCCGGTTGGTGGGGGAGCCATCATTGTATTTGCCCGCGCCAATGTTGCCTCCGGCCCCGTCGAAGTGGACGTGGCGGACGCCCGGGACGGCTTGATCCCGGAGGAAGCGGGCGATGCCGGGGAAGTCCGGGTTGGCGATGCCGGTTCGGTAGAAGCTTTGCGGATGGGTGGCGTAGTAACTGAGGATGACCAGCGGTCGGTCGCCGTCCCAAAAACTCACCAACGAAACCTTGGGGTCGATGACTCCTTCGGGCTCCGCGCGCAGGGCCGGGTCGGGACACGCGGTGTACCGGACCGCCTTGATTTTGCCATCGGGTCCGGGGATGCGGCGGTTGGAGGCGACTTCCTTCACTTCGGCTTGTCCCCAGCCGACATGGGTGACGGGGACCGTGTTAGTGATGGCCACGCGGACGGCGTTGCTGGCGCGCTCCAGCGTGGGTCGGGTCCAAGCGGAATCAAAGGTGCCGGCGTCGAGTCCGCGCGAACGGAGCAGACGTTCAGCGGTGAAGTCGCAGACCGGCGCATCGTGCTGATGAAGGGAATGGACCGCGACCCGGGCGCGGGTGGTGCCGGCCGCCGCGGCCAGAGTGTCGCGGAAGACGTCATGGCCTTCGTTGCCGATACCAATCCAATCCACGGCGCAGAGGACAATCGGATCTCCGGAACCGGTCAGGATCAGTCCGCGGCAGCGCAGGGACAGTTCGCCGGTGCCTTTGAACGGGTCGTACATCAGCAGACTTCCCGGCGGTGGGGTGGCATCGACATCGAAGGTGGCGATCCGGATTTCGGCGTGGGCCGAGAACCAGACCGACCCGAGCACCAGAATCCGGAGGGCGAGGCGGCGGAACATGTCGGCAGGATGGGTCGGGAGAGCGGCGAGGAAAAGCGGGAAGACCGCGGGGGCGAGATTGCCACGGGCGCGCGGCCCTTCCATGCTCGCCCGCGATGTTGGTGCCGCTTGCTGGGTTTGCCGCTGGGTTTCTCCATGTGTTGTCGGGACCGGACCACCTGGCGGCTGTGGCGCCTCTGGCGGCCCGGGCGCATCAGGGTGCCTGGAAGACGGGAGCCCGTTGGGGGGTGGGCCATTCCGCCGGAGTGGCCTTGGTGGGACTGCTGGCCCTGGGCTTGCGCGAGGCACTGCCGGTGGAGGCTCTGTCGGCGTGGAGCGAGCGCTTGGTGGGCGTGATGTTGATCGGTATTGGGGTCTGGAGTCTGCGTCAGGCGGCGCGAATCCAGATTCACACCCACGCGCACACTCATGATGGGGAGACCCACGAACACGTGCATTTTCATCCGGGCGAAAAGGCCAAGGCGCACGAGGCGACGCCCCATTCCCACACACATGCCGCGGTAGGGATTGGGACGCTGCATGGCCTCGCGGGTAGTTCGCATTTTCTCGGGGTATTGCCGGCGTTGGCGCTACCCAGCACTTCGGCGGCAGTGGTCTATTTGTTGGCCTTCGCGGCGGGCACGGTGCTGGCGATGGCTGGGTTTTCCTCCGCGTTGGGACTCTTTGCGCGACGTTTGGGCAGCGGGGGCCGCGGCTACCGGGGGCTGATGCAGACGTGCGCGGCCGCCGCGATCGGCATCGGCGCGTGGTGGTTGGTGGGGTGATTTGGGAAGTTGAGATTTGAGGGTTGAGAGTTGAGAGACGGTAAGCGGTAAGCGGTAAGCGGGAAGGAGGGCGCGAAGCGTTTGGAGTGCGGCAGCCCTCTAGCCCTCTGCCGCTTTGGGGCGCGTGGAAGGCGGGTGGGGGTTCAGAACATCCTTACGCCCCAGCAGCCGGGACGAAAAGCGGTAGCTTCGCAGGCTTCGCTACCGCACTCCAAACTCGGTGGGGCGACGCTCTGCGGAGCCGTGCGTGGGTGGATTGGTGACGCGTGATTCGCCGAGACGTGGACGGCTCGGTGGGAACCTCGCCCTACCGGGGCGTGGCGTAACCCCCGCATTTCCTTATCGCTTGCCGCTTGCCGCTTGCCCTCCTCCGCGTCCTCCGCGGGAGATACCTTCCCTGGGGCGTCGTCGAAGCGGGTGTTCGTTCGACGCTGATCAGCAAAGGCCGCGTTCCGGCGCTGCGCTGGGAGACGCGGGGACGGCCCGGCGGTCCATCCCTACCAGGCTTACTGTCTTCACTTGGCTTGCGAGAGGGCTTCCAGGTAGTCGAGGAGGGAGGCGAGTTCCTGGACGGTGAGGGCGGAGGTTAGGCCTTCGGGCATGAGGGAGCGCTCCTGCTTCTCCCGCTTGGTGATCTGCGCCACAGGAATCACCTGCTCCTGGGCGGTGATCGTCCGGATCGTCACGGCATCGGCCGCTTCCTGCACCACGAAGCCGTCGAGTTCCGTACCGTCCTTGAGCTCGAAATGATTGGCGACGAAGCCCTGGGCCAGCGTTTTGTTCGGCAGCAGAATCGCCTCGGCCAAGGCCGGTCGCCGGTAGGTCTGGGCAATCGTGCCGAGGAAAGGTCCCTTCAAGGGTTCGCCCGCCTTCACCGTGTGGCATCCGTTGCAGCCGACCTGGGCAAACAACTGTTCGCCGCGGCTCACTTCGCCTTTGGTCGACACGACGGACGTCAGCACGGCGTCCACACTGAGATCGCCCACGCGGGGGGATTGGGCCTCGGCGCGGAACTTCTCCGGATCAATCTTGAGGCGCTTGATGGTTTCCTGGGCGGCAGCGGCGACTTGGGGATTGGAGTCGTTGAGGGCGGCGACGAACTGGGCGGCGCGGCTCGAGTCGCGAACCTGGGCGGCGGCCTTCAAAATCTGGACGCGGCGCGCGGGGATCGCCCAGCCGGCATCGAGGGACTTGGTGGCCGCGTCCCGGGCTTCCGGTGAACCGACTTTGCGGGACGCCAGTTTCAGCAGAATTCCTTCGGCCAGCAGGGCGGGCTCGCCGTCCAATTGGGCGGCGCGTTGTTCGAAGACTTCATGCGCCTGATCCAGCACGGCGGCATTGGCCACAGCGTTGCGGGCTTTTTCAGCGAGGTTGTTCTCGGTCTTGGTCTGTTGAACGCGGGAGTAACTGGACAGGATGGCTTGCCAGGCGGCGGGACTGGGGGACTTGGTCAGGGCAATCAGCGCCTGCGCCCGAGCGGCGTCCGGCGTGTTGGGGGCGGTGGCGGTCTGGGCCAACAGCGGAACTGCGGCGGCGGGAATGGAATCGGCTTCGGCCAGTTGGGCGGCGATGGCGGGCAACAGAACCGGGTCATTGGCCGCCCGGCTGATCAGCGTGTCGAGGGCTTCGCCGGCAGGGATGCGGTGGCGGGACAGTTCCCGTCCGAGATGAGCGGCTTCGGCGGAGTTGGCCTGGGTCAAGGTGGCCTTCAAGGCCGCGGCAATGCGGGGTGTCTCACTCCACGATTCCGGCTGATAAAACGGTCCACGGGTGTCCGGCCGGGTTCCCCAGGAATCGCCCTTCCAAACTCCTTCCTGGAAGTAGAGGCGGCACAACGCGGTCAGCAGACCGGCGCGTCGTTCGGCATCCTTCTCCCGGGCGAGGCGGTCCAACAGGGCTCCGACGACTTCGGGCGAATGGAGGGATTGCAAAACCCGCAGGGCGCCGGCGCGACGGCCAGTCGGCGCTTCGGGGTCATCGATGACCGCCAGGCAGGCAGCACTGGCGCGAAGTCCGACGAGGGAATGGGCCGAGGAATGCGCCACGATGGGATCGCTGTCCGCCAGCAGCGGAGTCAGGGACGGAGCTAGGTCCGATTTTCCGAGACGTCCGACGGCAATGGCGGCGTCGCGACGAATTCGGGCATTGGAGGACTTCAGGGCACCCAGAATTGGGGCGGTGGGAACCCCGGTGAGTTCCCCAGTCCGATCGGTCACGGCCCGGAGTGCCCAGGCGCCGATGGAGTCGTCGGTGATGAGTTTGGCCAGAGCGGGGGTGGCGCGGGTGCCGAGCCATTGCTTAAGAGTGAACAACGCCGCCACGCGAACTGCGATCGGCCGGGAAGTATCGGACGCCAGTTGGACCAAGGCGTTGGCGGGCGTGCCCGGAGCCAGTTCCGGCGCGGGCCGGCGCAACAGGGTTCGTGAGGCTTCCAAGCGACGGCGATGGCTGGGCGATTCCAGCAGCTTCACTAGGCTGGCGTCGTCGAGGCGTTCGAAGTCGGGCAGCGCGTCGGGCTTAAAGCCTTTTGGCGTGGCGCGGGCGATGAAGCCGACGTCAGGTCCGACCCAAGTGAAGGAAGCGCCCTTCCAACTGGCGGCATAAATGGCGGAGTTCGCATCCACGTCGAGATCGGTGACGCGAGGCAGTTTGGCGAACTTCTCCTGGGTGGCGGTGAAGGTGCCGCCCTTTTCCGTCAGACCGTGGTGATAGATCCATTCGGTGCCCCAATCGGCGGTGAAGGGAGCGTTGTTCCAGGTCGTGGGAATGCCTGGCTCATCGATCCAGGCGGCGCCGCAGCCGGATCCCCCACCGTAGTCCGCGAGCGGTTGGATGATCTCATCCGGGAAGTTTTTGAAGAGGCGCGGATAACCGTGCTGGGTGTAGCCACTGAAGTGGTGCAACCGGATGTCCCAGCCGCCACCGTCATTGGTGTTGTCCCGGGAGAAGCCGTCGAGCAACGGACTCACCGCCACCTCGAGAATGTTCCGGGTGCCATCGGCGAAGAGTTCCATTTCGGAACCATCGGGTCGGAGGCGCACCACGCCGCCACCGCGCAGTTGCAGTTTTCGGCCATCGGTACCGGTGGCCTCCATAAAGCCGAAGTCGCCGATGGCGGCGTACAGCCAGCCGTCGATGCCGAGTTCGAGTCCGTTGGACGAATGGTCGGCGGGACGGTCCTTGAAGGTGAAGGCGATGCCGGAGACCAGGGTTTTGCGGTCCTCGGCGACGCCGTCGCCATCGCGGTCGTAAAAGACGCTGATGTCGGGCGGATGCAGCAGGTACAGGCGGTCGTGGTCCCAGACCAATCCGCGCGGAGAATCGACATCGGGCACGAAGGCCCGGACTTCATCGGCCTGGCCGTCGTGATTGGTATCGCGCACCCGGAGCACCCGACCGAGGTGCGGTTTGCGGTCGAGGGAACCATTGCCGTCACTGGACACGTAGAGAGTTCCGTCCGGCGCGGCGCCGACAAACACCGGATAGTTGACGGCGGGCGGCGTGGCGAAAATGGAGACGTCGAAGGAATCGGGGAACTCGACGTCCTTACGCAGTTCGGCGGCCTTTTCGGGAGAAGCGACCGGCGACAGGGTTTTCAGTTCTTCCGGGGTGGGCTGCCGGTCTTTGGCGGTGAATTCCGCTCCGTGAGCGGGGGAGAGCAGGGCGAGTCCGAGGCAGGGAACGACCAGCAGGAGTTTTCGAAGGCGCACCTCGCTATTGAAAGCCGGGGAGCGGGAAGGGGGAAGGGGGAAAGTGGGGACTAGAGCAGTTGAGAGCTGAGAGCTGAGAGCTGAGAGGTTGGAACAGGGAAGCTCGGTGGGGCGAGGCTCTGCCGAGCCGTTCGCGTCCCGGCAAATTGCGCGCCAGGAGGCCACCCACGGACGGCTCCGCGGAACGTCGCCCTACCGGACGAGGGCGAGTAAGGTTTAAGCGGTGGGGCGAGGTTCTACCGAGCCGTACGCGTCCCGCCGAATTGCGCGGCAGGAGTCCACACGAGCACGGCTCCGCGGAGCGTCGCCCCACCAGGGGACGAACCGCTTACCGCTTTGCCTCTCAGCTCTCAGCTTCGCTTCACTCCCGGCCGGCGGCGGCGATGAAGGGTTTCAGTTCGGTCATGAGCTTGCTGAAACCATCCAGGGTCAGCTGCTGGGCGCCGTCGCTCCAGGCTTCCTTGGGGTTCGGATGCACTTCGATCAGCAACGCGTCGGCACCCATGGCCACGGCGCCTTTGCACATGGCGACAACGAGGTCAGCTCGGCCGGCGCCCTGGCTGGGATCGATGACCACCGGACAGTGGGACTCCTGCTTGATGATCGGCACGGCGGACAGGTCGAGGGTGTTGCGGGTGTAGGTCTCGAAGGTTCGGATGCCGCGTTCGCAGAAGAGGAGATTTGGGTTGTCGTTGGACAGGACGTACTCGCCGGCCAGCAGCCATTCCTCGATCTTCATGGAGAGCCCGCGTTTGAGCAGGACGGGTTTGCCGGTCTTGGCGGCGGCAATGAGGAGTTGGAAATTTTGGGCGTTGCGGGCGCCGATTTGCAGGATGTCGGCGTATTCGGCGACCATCTCGGCGTGGTCCTGAGAGAGCAGCTCGGTGATGATCGGCAGTCCGGTTTCCTTACGGGCCTTGGCCAGAAGTTTGAGGCCTTTTTCGCCGAGGCCCTGGAATTCGTAGGGAGAGGTGCGGGGTTTGAAGGCGCCGCCGCGGAGGATTTGGGCACCGGCGGCTTTGACGGCGTGGGCGGTTTCCATCAGTTGCTTTTCACTCTCAACCGAGCAGGGGCCGGCCATGACCACCAGCGGGCGGGCGCCAATCACGACATTCCGGGCCTTGACCGTGGAGTTCTGGGGATGGGCTTCGCGGCTGACCAGTTTGAAGCGTTTCTGGATGGGCGTGACGCTTTCCACCTGGGGCCAGGCGCGCAGGACGTCGAGCGACTGGTGGGCGGTTTCATCGCCGATGGCACCAATCACGGTGCGGGCGACGCCCCGCATGACGTGCGGGCGGTAGCCCAGGCGTTTGATTTCTTTGACCACGGCGGATTGTTCCTTGGAGGACAGATTTGGTTTGAGAACGATGATCATGGGAGGGAACGCGGCATCACACCGGGGCTGGGAATAAAAAAGCCGCCGGTGTTGGCCGGCGGCTACGGGGTGCGGTTTCTTCAATCGACCACGCGCCAGCCGGCCCGGGTAAACCAATACCCGAAGCTGATAAAATAGCCGGCGAACGCGAAGTCCATGAGTTGGGAAAGGCTACCGAGGATCGGCCCGGCGTCAATCGTGGGATTGGAATCAAGCTGAGAGCTGAGAGGTAAGCGGGAAGCGGCAAGCGGGAAGCGGCAAGCGGGAAGCGGTGGGGCGAGGCTTTGCCGAGCCGTGCGTGTCTCGGCGAATAACGCGTCAGGAGTCCACAGACGTGCGGCTCCGCGGAGCGTCGCCCCACCGGGACAGGTGGGGAAAGGTGAGGGACGAAGGCGAGTGAGGTTTGAGCGGTGGGGCGAGGCTCTGCCGAGCCGTGCGTGTCTCGGCGAATAACGCGTCAGGAGTCCACAGACGTACGGCTCCGCGAAGCGTCGCCCCACCGGGGCCTCAAATCCGACCTCTCAGCTCTCAGCTCTCAGCTTCCCCATCAGGGGCTACTTGAGGGATCGGCCTTTGTACCAGATCCAGTCCGGGGTGGCTTCGTAGGGGTGCAGGGGATCGATGGTCAGGGCGCGGGTGAAGTTGTGCTGCTTCACGTGGCCGTCGGCGAACAGAATGGGGGAGATGAACCGGGCGGGCGCATTGCGGGGGTCGACATACTCCACCGGGCCTGCGGAACTCAGGTGCCATTGGTACCACCGGGGTCCGGTTCCTACGCACCCGTAAAGCCGGGCGGGTGGTTCGTACATGACGATGAAGCGAGTCGGCTCAGGGACCCAGCCTTCCGTTCGTCCCGCCAGGGTCTCCGGAACCGTCGGGGCATTGTCGAATTCCAGGAACCCGCCGCCGGAGGGAACCGTCAGCTGCCCACCGTTGTACTGGTAGCTATTGCCGACCGTCTTGAAGTTGGAGGGACTGAAGTTGGGGCCGCATTCGGCCGCGCAGGGTAGGATGGGTTGGCCGCGGTCTTCAGTGCAGCGGAATACGTCGGAGGGCTTGATATAGGGCCAGAGTGGGCGCGATCGGGCGTTGGGAAAACACTGCAGATTCAGCGGATCGCGCCCACCCAGGGTCGCCAGGGTGGGCCGGGGTCTGGGGTCCATCACCAGTCCGGTGTTGGGATCCAGCTGGGGGACGGCCGCTAGCGGGAAGGTGTCCTTGTGGTCATCCACATACATCTGAATGGCGAGGCCCATTTGCCGCAGATTGTTGATACACCGCGCCATGTTGCCCCGTTGTTTGGCCCCAGCCAGGGACGGCAGCAGCATGCTGGCCAGGATCCCGATGATCGCGATCACCACCAGCAGCTCAATCAAGGTAAACCCCGCAGGGGCACGGCGGGGAACTCGGGGAGCATTCACTTCGGCGAGATTGAGGACCACGTTCCAAGGTTGAAATAACGTTTACGGATGTAAAGTGAAAATTCCGGAGCAGAACTCTGCGGGATTCTTGCCGAATCGTTGACGGGTACAGCCCAGTACCTAGCCTCCGTCCAGAAATGTCAGGCATGTGGAAGCAATGGTATGGCGTGGTCATTCTCGGATTGAGCTTGTCCCTGGGGGCGGGCTGCGACCGTCTAGGGGGTGGTCCCGGGGCGGAGCAACGGGAAGCCAATTACATCTCCGGGCAGAATTTCGCCATGCAGGGGCAGAAGGACAAAGCCATCGTCAGTTTCGAGCAGGCGGTGCTGGTCAATCCGTCCAACGCCGCGGCGCACCTGGCGTTGGGTGACCTGTATTACGGCCAATTCGAATTCATCAATGCCGCCTACCATTACAGCCGGTACCTGCAGCTGATGGACCGTCGGGGGCAGAAGGCCGACATCACCGCTGCCGACAACCTCCGCAATTGCGAAATGCAGTTGGCGGTGAAGTTCAGCAAGGACTTGAAGCGGGACCAGACCGATCTGGAGACCGATGCGCTGCGCCGGCAGATCGCCGAGAAGGAGAGTTTGATCCAGCGGTTACAGGCGGAATTGCTGGTGCGTTCCCCGACTAATGGGGTTCCCGGGACGGGTGCGCCGGTGAGCGCCTCCGAGCCGGGGGCCACTACCCAGCCGCAGCCCACGACGACCGCCAACCCCCCTTCGAATGTCGGAGCCGGCCCAAGTCCGGGAGCATCCGGGCAGACCACCGCGACCCGTGCAACCGAACCCTCGCGAGTGACGGTCCAGCCTGAAAAGGCCCGTCCGGCGGGACGAACGCATGTGGTCCGATCGGGTGACACACCTTCGGTCATCGCCCGCAAGTACGGGGTGACGGTCAAGGCCCTGATGGCGGCCAATCCAGGGCTGAATCCTACTCGCATGAAGATTGGTAGCGTGGTGAAGTTACCCTGATCCCGAGCCCAATTTGGCCCGCCTGCCGGGTCTTGTCTTCGTGACTCCCCCTTTTCAATTGCCGGTTGCTGGGTAAGCTCCGCCATGTCCATCCGCGTCCTCTTCGTCCTGATTACGGCGTTTTGGGTGGTCATGAACGTCCTCCTCTGGCGCGCGGAATTTGGTCGAGGTCGGGAAACGCTTTCGGAAGTTCCGTGGCAGACCGTGGTGGATCGCCTGCTCAACGCACCCGATCCCTCGGTGTTGCAAATCACGCATCACGGGGTCGCGGCGGGAACCCTGCGCTGGATCCCCACGGTGGAGGAATCCCGGCCGGATACGGACGCAGAACGGTCGGCGGTTCCGGAGGGAATGGTAGATGCCACGGGATACAACCTCGACTTGGACCTGAATCTGTTGACCGGTTCGGAAGGTCCCTTGGGCCGAACCCGGCTGCTGGCGCATCTGGATCTGAACACCAACTACCTGTGGCAGACGCTGAATGTCCGGCTGTTTCAGCGCCCGTCCGTCTGGGAACTGAGCGCCAAGACCGGCGAGGAAGCGGTGCACGTCCGGTTTGAGGAAGGACGCAACAGTTGGGAGGAAACCTTCCGCCTCCAGGACTTGCAGCAGCTTTCGGCCGTCTTGGGACCGTATGCCGCCCTGCTGCCGGCGCCCTTGATCGCCGATTTGCGCCAGTTCGGCCCCCAATCCCTCGCGCCCCGCCTCCGTTGGCAGGCCCGCAACGACTGGATCAGGATCGGCCGAAGTCGGGTGCGCACCTATCGCGTGGAACTTCAGTTTATGGACGTCTACCAAATCGTGGTGCAGTTGAGCCGGGCGGGGGAAATCCTGCAGGTCAAACTTCCCGACGGCATCCTGCTGTCGAACGAGTCGATTCCCTTTTTGAACCGCAACTGAAGACGCCGGCCCATGATTGAACTGCACAACGTGGTGAAGCACTTCGGCGAAGTACGCGCCGTCAATGGCATCAATCTGACCGTGCCAAAAGGGGAGTTCTTCTGCGTGCTGGGGCCCAATGCCGCGGGCAAGACCACCACGATCAAGATGATTGTGGGGCTGATCAAACCGACCTCCGGGTCGGCCCGGGTAGCGGGATATGACGTCCAAACCCAGCCGCTCGAGGCGCGGGCCCGACTGAGTTACGTTCCGGACTTTCCGTTCCTTTACGACAAACTGACTCCCTGGGAATTCCTTCGGTTCACGGGGCAGTTGTTCCGGATGTCCGATGCGGCCATCAACCGCGAAGCCGCCGAGTTGGTGCCTCGCTTCAGTTTGGAAGAGTGGCTTAACAAGCCGATTGAAGGCCTGAGTCACGGCACCCGCCAGCGGGTCGCCATTGCCAGTGCGCTACTGCATTCGCCGGAGGTCTTTGTGATCGATGAGCCGATGGTCGGGTTGGATCCGCACCACGCGCGAATTGTGAAGGACATTTTGAAGGAACGTTCGCGCAAAGGGATGACCCTGTTCCTCAGCACGCATCAGATTGGCGTGGCCGAGGAAATGGCCGACCGGGTAGGCATCATTCACCGCGGTCAGTTGGTGGCGGTGGGAACGGCGGACGAACTGCGGCGGCGGGCGGGAGTGGACGGGGCGCTGGAGCAGGCCTTTCTGGCGCTGACGGAGGAACAGGAGGAAGTGCCGTCCAACGAAGGAGTGCCGCGACCGTGAACGACCGGGTGGTTTCTCCCCTGCGACTCCTGGTGGACACGGCGGTGCTGACCGCCTGGCGGCGCTTGCTGGGGCTCAAGGAGCAATCGTGGTTTTTGCTAAGCCTGATCGGCGTGTTTTTGGTGGGGTATGTGGCGCTGTCCTTCACGCTGTTTTTCGGTGGGCTGCGCTTCATCGGCCGGTTCCCGGGCCTGGGCGGATTGCTGGTGGAACGGTTGTTGTTCCTGCTCTTCGCCTTTCTGTTTGGTCTGCTGCTCATCTCGAATCTGATCATAGCGTACACGAATCTCTTTCGGAACCGCGAGACGGCCTTTTTGCTGACCCTGCCGGTGCCGCGTCAGACGGTGCTGCAATGGAAGCTGCTGGAATCCACCCTGGTGGCCTCCTGGGCCTTCCTGTTCCTCATCGCTCCGTTGTTGGCGGCGTATGGCTTGGTGAACCGGGTGGACTGGCACTTTTACCCGATGGTGGTGTTGATGGTCGGGATGTTCATTGTGCTGCCGGGCATCGCGGGGTGTTGGCTGGCGCTGCAGATCGCCCGGTTCCTGGATCGGCGGGCGTTTCAGGTGTTGCTGGTCGCCGTGTTGGTCACGGCCGTGGGGCTGATTCTGTTCAAGTTCCGTCCGGAACCCGTGACCGACGAAGCCTTGGAGACCCGGGTGTTGAGCGTGATTGACCGGTTGCTGGACAACACCCGGTTCGCGCAGTTCCCGCTGCTGCCCAGTTATTGGCTGAGTTCCAGTGTGCAGAGCTGGAGCGAAGGGGCGCTGCGAACCGCCCTGTTCTTCTTCGCGGTGCTGCTGAGCTACGTGCTGTTCTTTGGATTTCTGGCGATGACGCGTCTGGGCGATTCTTTCTATGAGGCTTCGAGCATCGTGCATGGGCGGGGCAGCATGTTTGTGCGCTGGGCTTGGTTTCAGCGGCTCGAGGAACGCCAGCGTCGGCTGCAGCAGTTGAGCCTGCTGCTGCGACCCCGGGACTGGCTGGATGCCCTGTTGGCGTGGCGAAATCTGGTGCCGCCGGACGTGCGGGCGCTGGTGGCGAAGGATCTGCGCGTGTTCTGGCGGGACACCACGCAATGGGGGCAAGCCCTGATGTTGTTCGGACTGCTGACCGTCTACATTATCAACTTGCGCCACTTCACCCGGCAGTTGGATTCCCCCTTCTGGATCTCCCTGGTGAGCTTCCTGAATCTGGGGGCGTGTGCGCTGAACCTGGCGACCCTGACCACACGGTTTGTGTTCCCGCAATTCTCGCTCGAGGGCAAGCGGGTCTGGGTGGTGGGCTTGGCGCCAATCGGCCTGGTGCAGATTGTTCGCCTCAAGTTCTGGCTGGCGAGCGTGGCTACCTTGATTGTCACGCTGGGGCTGATCCTGCTGTCGTGTTCCATGCTGGGATTGGACGTGGCGCACTCCGTGTTCTTCGCGGCGGCGATTGCGGTCATGACCTTCACCCTCAATGCCATTGCCGTGGGATTGGGAGCGCTGTATCCGAACTTCAAGGAAACCAATCCGGCCAAGATTGTGAGCGGCTTCGGCGGGACGTTCTGTCTGGTGCTGAGCTTTCTCTACATCGTCAGTTCGGTGGTGTTGTTGGCGGTGGCCAGTCCGTGGGGCTGGCGTCCGGACACACTGGATGAGTTTGCGCCGGCCAAGGCCGCCTTCTCCTGGACGATCTTTGTGTTGGGTAGCGTTCTGGCCGGCTGGCTGCCGCTGCGATTGGGTCTGCGCAAGGTGGCGGTCACGGAATTGTAGAGAAGCGTTGCTCCCTCGCTGAATTGACGTCATGGAGTACCGGGTTACCCGTTTAATGCCGCATGAAATGGTCCTTCAAACTAACCCGCCTGTGGGGCATCGACGTGTACATCCATTACACGTTTCTCCTGCTGCTGGGCTTTGTCGGACTGCAATCCGGTTTGGCGCGGGGCAACTGGTCGGCCGCCCTCGGTGGCATGGCTTTTTTCCTGAGTCTGTTCCTGTGCGTGCTGCTGCATGAATACGGTCACGCCATGGCCGCACGGCGGTACGGCATTGGCACCCACGACATCACTCTGCTGCCCATTGGTGGTGTGGCCCGGTTGGAACGGATGCCGGAAGATCCGGCCCACGAACTGGTCATCGCGATTGCCGGTCCGCTGGTCAACGTGGTGATCGCCGCCGGGCTTGCGTTGGGAATGATGTTGTCGGGAACCGCCTGGGGTTCGCTCCGGGATCTGGAGGGCGTCTCCTACTTTCAGCGGCTCATCGTCATCAACCTTTCGCTCGTGGCGTTCAATCTGCTGCCGGCCTTCCCGATGGATGGTGGACGGGTTCTCCGAGCCGTGCTGGCCATGAGCCTGGATCCGCTCCGGGCGACCCGGATCGCCGCCAACATTGGCCGAATGATGGCGGTGCTCTTCGTGGCGATGGCGTTCTACACAGGGAGTCCGATTCTGGGATTGATTGCCGTCTTTGTCTGGATGGGGGCGGGAGCGGAGGCGGCGGCCACCGAGGCCCGATCGTTCATCGGGGATGCCCGGGTGTTCCGGGCCATGCTGACCCAGTTTCAGATTCTTTCCCCGACCGATCCGCTGTCTCGGGCGGCGCAGTTGATTATCAGCGGTTCCCAAACGGACTTCCCAGTGGTGGCGTCCGACGGGCGGGTGGTGGGAGTCTTGTCCCGGTCGGCATTGTTTGCCGGACTGACTCGGGAAGGTGAGTCCGCTCCAGTGGAGCGGGTGATGGAAACCAACTTCCTGACCCTGGACGCCGACCAGTCGTTGGAAGCGGCTCTGCCGTTGCTGAGCGAATCCCCGGCGCCCTTGGCGGCCGTGGCGTCCCAGGGGCGAATCGTTGGCATCCTCACGATCGAGAACGCCAGTGAGTTCATCGCCCTGCAGCGGGCGCGACGGTCCCGAATGCCCCAGGAACCGATGTCGCCTCCCGTGATTGTGGCGGTCCCGCCGCAGCTGCCGCGCTGAGCCCTACCTTCCCGAAGCCATTGCGTGCCCAGTTTCGCGATGGTAAAATCGGTTCTCGAGAAATGGGGAACCGTTGCTCCCCGGGTTTGAGGACGACATATGCGAATCACCATCGAGTTACCGGATGAGATTGCCGAGAGTCTGGGCCCTGAGCTCAGCCTGTCGCGGCGGTTGCTGGAGGCGTACGCCATCGAGGGGTACCGATCGGAGAAACTGACTCGCCGCCAGGTCGGTCAACTCTTGGGACTGGATCGATGGAAAGCCGAAGAGTTCTTGGCAGAACACGGGGCCACGCGGGCCTATTCCCTGGCCGATTGGGAACTGGATCGTCGATCGCTTGAACAGGCATCGGAGGAATGACCCTCGTCGTCGCCGATTGCAGCCCGATTCGGTATTTGGTGGTTATTGATGCCATTCAAATTCTCCCTCAGCTCTACGATTCCATCGTTCTTCCGCGGGCCGTTTTGGCCGAATTAGGCCATCCGCATGCGCCGGAGAAAGCGTTGGAAAAGATGCATTAACCCATGAAAGAAAAGGAAGAACAACCGTGGTTTGCAAAGCTTGGCGTCATTTCTATTGGAGCTCAGTGCGGTGGGCCAGATGATAATGGTTTGAGTGATGATAAAGTAATACTGTTTAAATGCTTACGTGAGACATGCAAAACAACTTACTCACCCTCCGTGTTGCACTTTGCGCTCGCTCTCAGGATATCAGGCAAATTTCAAAAATTTGGTGAGGAACAGATTTGCCAGGTTCGAAGATCGAAGGTGCAGAAGTATATTGGAGCGGATATTATTGTTCCCGAAGCGTGTTGGAAGGGGCGGGGCAGGTTTGAATTGGGAGAATATTTGGTCTCCAAGGTTCGAGAGGCGCTTTCGCTCTGTATTGCGAGGCTCAAGAAGGACAAGGTGCAAATCGACGCGGAGCGACTGCTCGCGGATTTTGACTCCGGGGCGAGTCAGTTTATGCGTGCTCTGCAATCGAGGAACAATTGAAGCCTCCCTTCGCGGCCGACCGGTCACCGGTGTGTACCCCGTGTGTAGCCCCCCGATTTTGCCCCGTGGTCGCTTTGCCACGGGACTCCGGCGTAGCGACGCCTCGGGTACAGGCTTGCCGCATCACGAACGCGGATGTGGCGGCGGTCAGCCGAACCGTTGAACCGGAAGGAAAGCTCGGATAACCTGAACGGCGATGGGAAAGTTGGACCACATCACCATTAAAGGCTTCAAGAGCATCCGGGAGGTCGAGAAACTCGAACTCCGGGACATCAACGTGGTGATCGGCCCTAACGGCGCGGGTAAATCCAATTTCATCGGTGTGTTCTCCTTCCTCCACGCGATTCGTGAGGGTCGGCTTCAGGAATATGTGATCAAAGCAGGTGGCGCGGAGAACGTGCTGCACTTTGGTTCGAGGGAGACGCCCACGTTGAGTCTGGCCCTGGCCTTCAATAAGCAAGTGGACCACTATCAGATTGATTTCATCAGCGCCGGTGCCGACGGCTTGCGATCCATTACTGAACGCGCCGGATATTGGCGGGATCGGCAGTATCCCCAGCCCTATTGGCAGCCCCTTTCCTCTGCGGGCCAAGAGGCGGGAATATCGTCTTCTTCCCTCGGGCAGGTGGCTGAGTATGTGCGGGTCGAGCTAGACAGTTGGCGTCTTTATCACTTCCACGATACCAGCGCCGCCTCACCGATGAAGAAGACGGCGGACGTGAACGACAACCGTTTCTTAAGGCCGGACGGCTGCAATCTGTGCTCCTTCCTGCACTTGCTGAAGGTCAAGCACCCGGAGAACTATCAGCTCATTCGCAAGTCAGTGCAGCGTGTCGCACCTTTCTTCGATGATTTTCACCTGGAGCCGCTGCAGCTCAATGAGAAGAGCATTCAACTGGAATGGAAGCACAAGCGCTCCGACCGGTTTTTCGACGCGACCGCACTGTCAGACGGCACGTTGCGCTTTATCGGTCTGGCGACGTTGTTTCTCCAACCGAAGCAACTTTGCCCCTCGGTGATCTTGGTGGATGAACCGGAGTTGGGGTTGCACCCCGTTGCCATCACTCTGCTGGCCTCGTTAATCAAGCAGGCAGCGGTCGAGACCCAGGTGATTGTGGCCACTCAGTCCCCTCTTCTGCTCGACCATTTCCAGCCGGAAGATGTGCTGGTGGTGAACCAGGTGGAAGGAGCGTCAGAGTTTGAGCGCCTGAACTCCGAGAGACTGAAGACTTGGCTGGAGGATTACAGCTTGGGGCAGCTCTGGGAGAAAAACGAGTTCGGTGGGAGGCCGGTGCGGGGATAAAGGCATGCAGAGGCTGTTGATCCATGTCGAAGGGCAGACGGAAGAGACCTTCGTGAATGAAGTGCTTGCCCCCCATCTATACAACAGCGGGTTCATTTCCGTCGGTGCGCGTCTACTAGGAAACAGTCGTATTCGGGGCGGCGTTCCATCATGGCGATCTGCGAAGGCGGACTTCCTTCGACATTTGAAGGCGCGCAGACGCTGCTGTCATACAACGATGGTGGACTACTACGGAATGCCACAGTCCGAAGGCCGTGTTTGGCCAGGGCGACTCGAAGCGGTTCGGCTTCCGAGCGCCGAGAAAGCGCCGACAGTCGAACGCGCCATTTTTGAGCAAATCAGAATCGAACTTGAGGATGACCTTCATCCGGACCAATTCGTCCCGTTCGTCTTGATGCACGAGTTTGAGGGACTCCTTTTCAGCGATTGTGACCGTTTTGGACGGGGTATCGGGCGTCCTGATCTAACTCCTCTACTTCAGGCAATCCGGGACCAGTTTAGAACTCCAGAGGAGATCAACGATTCTCCAGTTACCGCACCGTCTAAGCGCATCATCGGTCTTATGCCCAAATACGAGAAGCCGTTGTTTGGCGCCTTAGCATCACTGGAGATAGGTCTCGATCGCATTAGACGCGAGTGTCCGCATTTCGACGAATGGCTGTCCCGGTTGGAAAAACTGCCCAAAGGAGGCTGATATCGATTCAAGTCGGGGTCGGTGCGTACGTTGGCGCTGCGACTGTTTCTACGGTGCTTGGGAAGAAATCCCTTTTCGCTATTACCCAGTTCGCGGTTCACCGCATGGCAGCGGCACCCCTTCCTTCGTGGCCGGAGACCGGTCTTTGCGGGAGCCGCTTTGCGTGATTCCGGTCGGGCTCGCCGGCGGGACGATCGACAACAGTAGACTTTCGTTCCGGTCCGTTGCGCGGGCGGGGAGGGCCGGTCATGCTTGGGCATTCATGCGCATGTTTTCCGTGCTTCGTGGGCTGGCGATGGGTCTGTTGTTGGGACGACTAGGCGTTGCGGCGGTCGGGGCGGTGGATCTCACCGTGCAGCCGCCAGACGCGCAGGGCTGGGTTCAGCTCCGATCCGCGGGTCAATCGAATCAGGTTCACACCCTTCAGGCGTCCACCAACCTGCTGACTTGGTCGGAGGCGGCGATCCTGCACGACGCACCGGTGGGGTTCACCGATGTCATGGTGGCGGAGCGGGGGACGCGTTACTTTCGCCTGGTCTCCCGTCCACGCACCGGCGCGGACGATGGCAAGAACTGGGTGAACCTGCCGGGGGATTCCTTCGCCAATGAACCGGAACCCGTCTTCAGCTTCGAAGACGGGAAGATTCGGTGGATCAAGTGGGCGTTGTTGCGGGACGACGAGTCTCGGGTGTGGTTTCAGAACAGCGCGAAGTATCCGTTTCACTATGACTACGCCCGGTTGCGCTTGCCGGCGTTCAACGGGCTGACCCGGGACCAGTTCGATCAGCAAACCCTGTTTCGGGCGAATCAGAAGGCGGTGCTGGGCGCGGTGCTGATCGCGCCGGGGGAGTTTGGTCCGGAGTTCGGAATTCAAGTGGTGGGTCAGGACGCCTTTCCCCGGGAGGACATTGAACGGTGGTTTCACCGGGTCCGCGCGGGGTTGGGGCTGCCGTTGGGGGCGCGGGTGTTCTATCTGCCGACCTTTGAACAGGCTGCCGTGGCGGAACAGAACCGGGAGTGGCTGGCGAGTCGAGGGTTGGAAGTGGCCTCAGCGGACCGTTGGTTGAGTCAGGACGCGCGCTACAGCGAAGGCTGGGCGGTGGGCCGGTTGGTCTATTTGCCGGCGGCGCAGATTCCGGCGGCCTATGCCGATGGTCGATTGCGTCCCACGGACATTCTGCTGACCGACGCCGTGCCGGCCGAGATTCCCTTTGTCGCCGGAATCATCACCCTGACCCCAGCGACGCCGAATTCCCATGTGGCCATCCTGGCCCGCGGGTACGGGGTGCCTTTCGTGTGGTTTGCCGATCCGCGGATTCGGGAGGAACTGGTGACTTGGAACGGACGGGAGGTGGCGCTGCGGACGGGGGATCTGTGGTCTCAGGTCCGGGTCTTGGACGTGGAGGGTCAGCTGACGCCGGATCTTCGTTCGGCGCTGGCGGCTCTGAAATTGCCGGCGCCCTTGAAGTACGTCGCGAAGCAGTCAGCCGGCTTCTACTCCACGAATGTGCAGAATCTGGTGCCGGCGGACGCGCGCTGGGTGGGAGGCAAGGCGGCCAATTACGGTTTGTTGCGCCGCACGATTCCGCAGAATGCCCAACCGGCGATCGCGCTGACCTTCGACGTTTGGGACGAGTTCCTGTCGCAGACCCTGCCGGGAGGTCTGACCCTACGGGCCGCCATTGCCCAACGATTGGCCGGTCACACCCAGCCGCCGAACGTCGCCCAGTTGCGCGTTGACTTGGCGGCGGTTCAACGGATGATCACCGACCAGGCGGTGGTTCGATCGGAACTGCGCGCGCCGATTCTGGCGGCGCTGACCAACGCCGGATTCGATCCCAATCGCAAGATTCGATTCCGCAGTTCCACCAATGTGGAGGACAGCGAGGACTTCACCGGCGCGGGCCTGTACGACAGCTACAGCGGCTGTCTGCTGGATGATCTAGATGACGACACCACCGGACCGTCGCGATGTGATCCGGAGGAACGCAACGAGCGGGGCGTGTTCCGGGCGATTCAGAAAGTCTACGCGAGCTTCTACAACGAGAATGCCTTCCTGGAGCGTTTGCGGCGGAGTGTGAAGGAAGACGAAGTGGGCATGGCGGTTCTCGTGCACCATTCCTTTCCCGACGTGGATGAATGGGCCAATGGCGTGGCCACGGTCGAGTACCGGGATTCGTTCGGTTCGGAGAACTTTGAAGGCACACTGGTGACCCAGCTCGGCGCGGAGTCGGTTTCCAATCCGGACAGCACTGCCCGACCCGAAGTGGTGCGGTTCTATCAGTTCAGCACGTTTCTCGATGTGAGCCGCACCCAGTCGTCCAGCCGCGTTCCGCTAGGTGACTACGTGATGCCGTGGAATTCCAGCTATCGGCAGTTGGCGCAGCTGTTGATTCAAGTGACCCGAGGCTACGCCCAGCTGTTTCCGGCCAAGGAAACGTTCACGCTCGATTTTGAGTACAAGCGGATGAGTCCGGGCAAACTGGACATCAAGCAAGTGCGACCGCTGCACGCGGCCAAGACTTCGGTTCCGGTGACTACTTTCCTGCTCGATGAGCCGACGGTCTGGACGGTGCAGGAGGGCGAGTTTGGTGAGCCCATGGCCAAACATCGGGCGAAGTGTGAATTGATCGTGAACAGTGATCCGCGGCGGCTGGATGCGGCCGGCTTGAAGACCTCGCTGTGGCGGGCGGCTGATCTGACTTTCCGAGTGGACACGGAGACGGTTCGCCTGACCAACGGTCCAGCGTCTTGGCCGGAGGCGAGCTATCGATTCACCGAAGGTGCGGCGATCGATCGCTGGACTTGGGGCAGTGGGTCAGCGAAGCGGACCTTTGAGGTTCGTGCCTCGGTGCTCGCCCAGACCACCCCGCCGGCCGCACCCTGGGTCACCCAGAAGGATTTTTATCACACCCTTTCGGTGAAGCACGCCACCCCGCAGCCGGCCTTCGGTTGGGAGGGACCGGGGACCACGCTGGTGGACGACGTCATTCTAGTGCCGCGGCCGGAGATTAACGCCCGCAGCCTGGAACAGAACCGTTCGGCGACCAACGCCACCAAGACCATTCGGGTCTACACCCAGTTTTTCTGGCCCGAGAATCCCCGGGGTCCCGTGGCCGGCTACACGGCGCCCAACATTGGCTTCGTGGAGACCCGTCTGGAAGGGCTGACACCCAACCCCATCGTGCTGCGGTCGCCGCGGTCGCAGACGTACTCGCCGGGGCACCACAACTTCACCGAAACCTTCATCCTGGAACCCCGGTTGGATCCTGGGGTGACTGTCGATCAGGTCCTCGCGCTGGAGGCGGCGCAGATTCGGCAGTTGGTGGTTCAGTTGGGATTCTCGGACCCGGAGATCGGCGCGTTTGGTCCGGACGGGAAGTTTCGAAAACTTTGATCGGGGAAGAGAAGCTGAGTGCCGAGAGCTGAGTGCTGAGAGCTGAGTGCTGAGAGGCCGGAACGGGAAGCGGGGACGAAGCGTGGTAGGGCGAGGTTCCACCGAGCCGCTCGCGTCCCGTCGAATTGACGCGTCGGGAGTCCACACACGAACGGCTCCGCGGAGCGTCGCCCCACCGGGGAGGGCGGGTAAGGGTAGGAGGTTGTTCCTTGTAGAACCTGATTTCGGGGATTGGGAGCGACTTCGGCGCACAAATCGCATGGCCTTCCGGCGACGTCTGGAACAGGCTGACGCCCATCGCTTCCTCCATGAAACCTTTCCATGTCGGCGTCATCGGTCACGGCTGGGTCGCCACCGCTCACATCCCCGCCATCAACGCCACCGGCAAAGCCCGGGTCACGGCCATCTACTCGGCGCGTCCGCTGGATGAAGCGGCCCTGAGCGCCAAGTATGGATATCCGATCAAGGCCTACAACGATCTTGGTCAGATGCTCGCGGATCCGGATATTGATGCCGTCTCGGTGTGCAGTTATCCGCAGGACCATGCGAAGCAGGTCATCGCCGCCGCCCGAGCCGGGAAACACTTGATCATCGAGAAGCCGCTTGCCCTGACCTGGAAGGACTGCCTGGCGATGGACAAGGCGATTCGCGAGGCCGGGGTCAAGACATGCGTCTGTTTCGAGTGTCGCTGGTCGAGCCAGTTCCTGGTCACCAAGGCGGTTCTGGATCAGGGATTGCTTGGCGATCTGCACTACGGGGAAATTGATTACTACCACGGCATCGGACCCTGGTACGGGCAGTTCCGCTGGAACACCCGCAAGGATGCCGGGGGCAGCGCGCTGTTGACTGCCGGATGCCATGCCTTGGATGCCTTGTTGCTGTGCCTGGGAACCGACGTTGCGGAAGTCACCAGTTACGACACGCGTTCGAAGAGCCCGATCTTCGAACCGTACGAGTACACCACCAGCAGCGTGACCTTGCTGAAGTTCCGCAGCGGCAAGGTGGGCAAGTGCGCGGCGATCGTGGACTGCCTTCAGCCGTACTACTTCCACACGCACCTGGTCGGCAGCGAAGGCAGTCTGCTGGATCAGAAGTTTCATTCGAACAAGCTCCATACGAACAAGCACAAGTGGAGCGAGCTTTCGATGAAGATGCTGGATTCCGGCGACGTGAGTGATCATCCGTACCAGACCCAGTTCAGCGCTTTCTTCGAAGCGCTGGCGGTGGGCAATGAAATGCCGCTGACCAGTTTCCGGGACGCCCTCAAGACCCACGAGGTGCTGTTCGCCGCGGACAAATCCGCCGCCACGGGCAAGCCGGTCAAACTGCCCTGAGTCGCCGCGATCTGAGCCTTTCTTCCGCCCACCATGCCTGCCGTCCTCGCCCTCGCTGCCCATCCGGATGACATCGAGTTCTACTTTGCCGGCACGATGCTGCGCCTGCGGGCAGCTGGGTGGGAGCTGCACTACGCCAATCTGTCCTCGGGAAACCTCGGCAGCATGACGCACACGGCGGCGGAGACCCGGCGAATGCGCGAAGCGGAGGCGAAGGAGGCTGCGGCGTTGCTGGGAGCGACTTGGCACGAGCCGTTCTGCGACGATCTCGAGATTCTCTACACCGTGCCGAATCTGCGCCGGACGACTGCGGTAGTTCGGCAGGTTCAGCCGCGCATTGTCCTGACGCATTCGCCGGTGGATTACATGGAAGACCACATGAACGCGGCGCGTCTGGCGGTGACGGCGGCGTTTGCGAGAGGCATGCCCAACTTCTGGACCGAACCCGGCCACACGCATGTGGAACATGACGTGACCGTGTATCACGCCATGCCGCATGGGTTGGTGACGCCGTTGCGGGAACCAGTTCGGGCGGATCTGTGGGTCGATACCACCGCGGTGCACGAGACCAAGCGAGCCGCTCTGGCATGCCATCGCAGCCAGAAGGAATGGCTGGATGCCACCCAGGGAATGGACAGCTACCTAGTCACCCTGGATGAACTGTCGCGAAAGGTGGGCGCGCTATCCGGCCGGTACGAACATGCCGAGGGCTGGCGGCGCCGACTTCATCTGGGATTCAGCGCGGTCGATTCGGAACCCCTGGCTGAAGCCTTGGGCGCCGGTTGCCATGCGGACGGGCCCTGAGACAACTTCCATTTCGAACGACCAACGCCACTGCCATGCCTCGCAAACTCAGCGCCATTGCTCCTGATTGGTGGGATTACACCACCGTTGATTCCTCCCTCATTGCCGACGCCGCCGCGCTCACGCCGGAGAAGTTGGCCCGATTGTCGCGCCCCGGATTCCGCGTGGTGATGTACGACACGCTGGAGGATTTCTATCTGGCCGAAGCGCTGGAATACATCAGCGCCTGGCGGGAGAGCACGCCGGACAATCCGGTGGGCGTATGCGGACCGATCGGTCCGACTGAGCAGTTGCCGCTGGTGGCTCGCCTGGTCAACACCTTGGGGTTGCAGTTGGGCTCCGCACACTTCTGGGGCATGGACGAATGGTTCGATTCCGCCACTGAGGCAGAAGTCCCCGTGACGCATCCGCTGAGTTTTGAGCGGGCGGATCGGGAACTGTGCTTCAACCGAATCGACCGAAAACTGCGTCTGCCCGAAGCCAACCTCCATTTCCCCAAAGCCGACACCGCGGCGTATCGGGCGACCTGGCAGGCGGGCGTCCGCTGCGCCGTCATGCAGGGCGGTCAAGGCGATACCAAGCATTGGGCCTTCAACGATCCAGTCCAGCGTCGGGGCAAATGGAAGAATGAGCCGCCCCCGCCGTCGGAGTATCGCAAGTTGGCCACGCGCGTGGTGGATCTGCATCCGCTGACGCTTGCCCAAAACGCCCGCACCAGTGGCGGCGGTAACATCACGATGGTGCCCAACCGGGCCATCACCGTCGGGCCGGTCGAAACCTGGATGGCCGACAAGGTGTCCATCTGGCAGGCCGGAACCCACGACAATCCGCTCGGACAACGACTCACCGCCCTGATGATTTCCCAGAAGCTTCAGGACAGTGCGGTGCCGATGTCCCTGTTGGGCGATCATCCCAACGTTCAGTTCAACTACTACCGCGGTGGCCTGGGCACGTGCGCGGTGGAGATGCACTGAGTTCGCGGTCTGGTGGGATTAGGCGGCCGAAGACAGGAGTCGACGCCGCCACGTGGGCCGTTGGCGCTGGGCTTGGCGGATGAGGGTGTCGCGACGGCGTTCACACCAGTCGAGGGCGGGCGCCAAATCCCCAGCCTGTCCCGGATGCCGACGGACCCGGCGGGCCAAGGCTTGGACAAACACGTCAAGGTCCTGGATAGCGCCCAGACGTGTCTGCAACCGGCGAAGTAGATTCAGTTCACGGGCTGACGGAAGATCTTCCGGGCGGGATTCGAGAGCATAGCGCAGACGTTTCAGGGCAATGCGCCAGTGATGCCAGGTCGTGGGGATATTCGGATCCAAAGCGACTTCGCAGTGACGGGCCTGGGTTCGAAGGTGCCGGAGTTGCTGTTGCTGGCCGGCCTGGAGGTGGAGTTCGGTGGCGGGATCCCGGCGTCGGTGGGCCCGCTTGCGGAGGGAGGCCGTGAGGGAGCGGCAGGAGACCTGGCACAGGTCGCGAACCTGCCGCGCCGCCTTGCGCTGGCGCTGCTCGAGCCAGCGGAGAAGTGGCGGGGTGCGGGCGGATTTGGGGAGACGGTGGACTCGTTCCAGTTGGACCTGGGTATCCCGAAGATCGGCCAGCTTTCGGCGAAGCCGCTGAAGCCGGCGGCGATCCCGGGTGAGATCTCGATGCGGATCCAGCGAGTTCCAATTGTCGCACCAGCCGACGAGACGTCGGGAGAGGACCCGCAGATTGTGAACGCTCACGGTGTCGGGTTGGCGTCGGCATTGGCGCAGGCTGCGGCGGAAAGCGGCCAAATCGTGGGCGAGGGATTCCCGCAGTACGCCCGGGGAGGCTTGGGGAACTAGGAGCCGCTTGGTCACCGAGAATGATTAGCTGATGAACCGCGGCCCGGCCCAAGGGAAAAAGTGCGCAGCGGTAGGCGGTAAGCGGTAAGCGGGGAGCGGTAAGCGGTAAGGACCCGGGGAGCGGTAAGGATGGAGGGATGGACCGCTGGGCCGTCCCGCGATTCCGAGCGAAGCGAAGGAACGCGGTCCTCGCTGGTCCGTGTCGAAGGGACACTCGCTTCGAGGACGACCCCGGGGAGGGTGTCTCCCGCGGAGGACGCCGAGATCGCGGAGCGTTGGGAGTGCGCCAGCCCTCTAGCTTTCTGGGGCTTTGGGGCGGATGGAGGGCGGGTGTGTGGATGCACTGACGCGTCAGCAGCCGTGACGAAAAGCGGTAGCTCCGCTGCGCTGCGCGACCGCAGTCCAAGACGCTTCGCGTGGGTCACGCCAGCGAGGAAACGAACCTACAGTGTCCGCCGCGCGAACGGCTCCGCGGAGCGTCGCCCTCCGCCGAGGGAACGAGGCGCTGACTCTCCGGGAGAACTCCACGGGCTGAAGTGCGAGGAACGCGTTGGGAGGATGAATGGCGCCTCCTGCCGTCGGCGGCTACGTCGCCCGGCACTGCGCTTCGTGCCGGAGGGCGTGGTCGATCAGGACCAGGGCGGTCATGGCTTCCACCATGGGCACGGCGCGGGGTAGCACACAGGGATCGTGGCGACCGCGGCCTTTCAAGGTCGTGTTCTGCAACGCGGCGTCCACGGTGTCTTGTTCGTGCATCACGGTGGCCACCGGCTTGAAGGCGACCCGGAAGTAGATCGTTTCCCCGTTCGAGATTCCGCCCTGAACGCCGCCACTCCGATTAGTGGTGGTGTGGACCCGTCCGTCCACGTTGCGAAAGGCGTCGTTGTGCTGGGTGCCGGTGTACTGGATGGCGTCGAAGCCGCTGCCGATGTCGAATCCTTTCGTGGCTGGCAGCGACAACATCGCCTTTGCTAGGTCTGCCTCCAAGCGATCGAACACCGGAGATCCCCAGCCGACCGGAACGCCCCGGGCAATCCCGGTAACAATTCCACCCACGCTGTCGCCCTCGCTCCGGACCTGCTCGATGAGTTCAATCATGCGTTCGGCCATAGCCGCATCCGGACAGCGAATGATGTTGGACTCGATCTGCTCGGTCTGCACGGACTCGACGTCGAGGGGCGCCCGGAGATCCTTCACTTGGGTGACGGCCGCCAGGACTTCGACGCCCCAGCGCGCGCGTAGGATTTTCTTGGCGATGGCTCCGGCGGCGACCCGGCCGATGGTTTCCCGGGCGCTGCTGCGTCCGCCGCCTGGCCAAGCGCGGATCCCGTACTTGGTTTGATAGGTATAATCGGCGTGCGACGGCCGGAACTTGGTGGCCATCTCGGAGTACGCTTCGGGTCGGAAGTCCTCGTTCTTGACCCACAGGGAAATAGGTGTGCCGAGCGTCTGACCTTCGAACGTGCCGCTGAGGATCTGGACGGTGTCGGTTTCCTTGCGCGGAGTGGTGATCTTGGACTGGCCGGGTCGGCGGCGATCCAGATCCGGTTGAAGATCCGCTTCGGTCAGGGGAATGCGGGGCGGACAGCCGTCCACCACCACGCCGACGCCTCCGCCGTGGGATTCGCCCCAGGTGGTGATGCGGAACAGTTGGCCAAACACGTTACCCATGTGTCGGGAGACCTTGCGGGAAAGGGAACCGCCACAAAAGCCGGAATGAGGGAGAAAAAAGCTGAGAGGAGAAGCAGGTAAGGGGTAAGCGGAAAGGGGTAAGGAAGGCGCGAAGCGTTTGGAGTGCGGCAGCTGGGGAAAAAGCTGAGAGCTGAGAGCTGAGAGCTGAGAGGTCGGAATGGGTAAG
Organism: Verrucomicrobiota bacterium; assembly: GCA_017309115.1. Lineage (GTDB taxonomy): Bacteria > Verrucomicrobiota > Verrucomicrobiia > Limisphaerales > UBA9464 > UBA9464. The sequence continues at coordinate 146,611 of JAFLEF010000008.1, forward strand.
CGGGAAGCGGGAAGCGCGGGAACCTGCTGGTCTACCCACAAACCAGTTGAGAGTTGAAAGTTGAGAGTTGAGAGAAAAAACCTGAATTCCAGCACGTTAGAAATGCCGATGGGTTTGTGGACACAATGCAGATCCGGTTCACCGGTTTTCGCTCCTCTCAACTTTCAACTTTCAACTCTCAACTGGCCCTTTGGTAGGGCGACGCTCTGCGGAGCCGATCGTGGGTGGACTGCTGGCGCGTCATTCGCCGGGACGCGAACGGCTCGGTGGAACCTCGCCCCACCGGGGGAAAAGGGTAAGGGGTAAGGGGTAAGCGGTAAGGGGTAAGCGGTAAGGAAAAGCCGCGGCCGGCCCGCCCGGCCCGTCTTTGGCGTTTTTCTCTCAGCTCTCAGCTCTCAGCTCTCAGCTCTCAGCTCGGCCGACAGGCCGATTCGAATTTGGTCGTGAACTTCCTCTTCCCTCTCCTGCCGCGACTCGGCAGCGTCGCGTTTGCTATGAAACGGTGGCTACAGGGAATGTTGGTCGGGGCGATGATGCTTAGTGGACTTCTGTCCTCGGAGTCGCTGGCGGCGTCCCCGGTCGACGAGTTCAAGAAGGACACATCCGTGGGCATTCGCGCTGCGGAGTCCCTCTCACAGGTAACCGGCATCGCCATCTCTCCGCTGCTCGGGGTCGGAGCGATGGGAGCCTACAAATACTACCGAACCAAGCCGGAGGAACGCGCTCAGCTCCGGTGGTATGCGCAGCCGTGGTTCTGGAGTTTCGCCTTAACCATCGTGGGGGTCTGCATGCTCAAGGATTCCCTTGGGCCTGCGATTCCGACCTCCCTCAAGAAACCCCTGGATGTGCTCGAGTTGTTTGAGAACAAAGCCAGCGCGCTGATCGCAACCGGGGCAATCATTCCGATTGCGGCCGATATCTTCGAAGCGGTGAAACCGCAGTTGTCCACCCAACTCGATCTGGCCGGAATGCACTTTGCCGCGGTGGGACTCCACAGCCTGGGCGATCTGCTCATGGTGCCCCTGGCGCTGATCGTTTACTCGGTGGTGTGGTTGGTGTCGCATACCATCAATGTCTTGGTATTGGTGAGTCCCTTCACCACGGTGGACACGATCCTGAAATCGTTCCGAACGGCGGTGTTGGGAACGGTGGTGGGCACCCAGGCCCTGGACCCGCAACTCGGGGCGGCTTGGTCGCTGGTGGTGGTGTTGGTGAGTGTGTTGCTGGCACCTTGGGCGTTCCGGACGGTCGTGTTCGGGACGGTGTTCGCCTGGGACCTGGTCACCTTCCGGCGGATGCGGTTTACCCCGTCAGCCAAGGGCAACTGGATGTTCACCGCGCGGAAGATCGGGGCGGCGCCGCATCGGGCTTTTGGTAAACTGACCCGGCAAGCGAACGGCGAACTGGTCTTCACTTGGCGCCCTTGGTTGGTTTTATCGGCGCGCACCGAGGTTTTGCCCCCCGGCCGATACATTGTGGGTCGCGGGCTGATCCACTCGGAAATCCTGCGGGTCGAAGGCGACCACGCCCCGGATATCTTCAACCTCCCGCCGCGCTGCAATCAGCACGAAGACCAGCTGGCCGCGTTGTATCAGTTCGATGAAGTGCGGCCGATCGGACTGCGGGCGGCCTGGGCCTGGATCAAGGGATTGTTTTCCTCGCGACCGGCCCTGGCCTGAGCGGGCGGTCCAGTTGGGGTGACTGCGATTCACCGCGTTCACCGGCTTCCGTGGCGTCGTTCTCGACGTCGTTTCGGGAGCCGGTTATTATTTGCCCGTGTTCCTCCGTTTCCATGGGCTCTCCAAGCGTTATCCCGGCGTTCTCGCGTTGGATGACGTCAGTTTCACCGTGGAACGGGGCACCTGCCACGCGCTGATGGGAGAGAACGGGGCGGGGAAGAGTACTTTGGGCAAAATTCTCGCCGGAGTGCAGCGGGCCGACCAGGGCGAGATTCATCTGCAAGGCGAAGTGATTCGCCCGACCAATCCCCACGTGGCCCGACAATTGGGCATTGCGATGGTTCATCAGGAACTGGCGTTCTGTCCCAATCTCACCGTGGCGGAGAATCTGTGTCTGGGATCCCTGCCGTCCCGGGTGGGTTGGCTGCGCCGGGGCGAACTGCGTGAGCGGGCGCGGCAGTTGCTGGCGGCGATTGGTTCCGACATCGACGTGGATCGTGCGGTGGGCGAACTGTCCACCGGCCAGGAACAGTTGCTGCAAATCGCCGCCGCCGTGGGAACCGGAGCCCGGGTGATCGTGTTCGACGAACCCACTAGCTCGCTTTCGGTGGCCGAGGCCGAGCATTTGTTCACGCTTCTGGCGGATCTGAAACAGCGGGGCATTACGGTGTTGTATGTCTCGCATCGCATGGACGAGATTTTTCGGCTGTGTGACGCCGTGACCGTGTTGCGGGATGGACGTCACGTGGCGACCGAACGGATTTCGGAAACCAACGAGAACCGGTTGGTCGAACAGATGATCGGCCGGGAGTTGGACTTGAGTGCCGGCGCGGCGGACGTGAGTTCGACCGGAGACGAAGTGCTGCGGGTGTCCGGTCTGCGTTCTCCGGGTCGATTTGAAGGCGTGGGCTTCACGCTCCGGTCCGGAGAGATTTTGGGATTGGCCGGATTGGTGGGCGCGGGGCGTAGCGAGGTGGCGCAGGCGATTTTTGGTTTGGATGACCGCTCCTCCGGAGACGTGTCCGTCGGAGGCGAAAAACTACGGTCTGGGAGTGTTAGCTCGGCCTTGCGCTACGGCTTGGGTCTGCTGCCCGAGGATCGCAAGCGCCAGGGTCTGGTGCTGCCGCTGAACTGTCGGGAGAACGCCAGTTTGGCCGCCCTGAGCCGGGTGGCTACGGCGGGCTTCGTGCGGCGACCGGCGGAGCGGGCTTTGGCCCGGGGATTCTTTTCCCGGCTTCGGGTCAAGACGCCGTCCCTCGAGGCGCCAATCTCCGGACTAAGCGGGGGCAATCAGCAGAAAATCGCTCTGGCCAAATGGCTGGCCCGGGACTGTCCGATCTTGATTGTCGATGAACCGACGCGCGGGGTGGATGTCGGGGCTAAAGCGGAGATTCATCGTTTGCTGTTGGAGCTCGCGGCGGCGGGAACCGCAATCCTGTTGATCAGCAGCGAACTGCCGGAACTCATGCATTTGAGTCACCGGATCCTGGTCCTTCGTCAGGGCCGGCAGGTGGGGGAAGTCGGTCGGGAGCAGTTCCGTCAGGACACGATTTTGCGGCTCATGGCGGGGGTGGGAGGGGCGGGTAAGGGGTAAGGGGTAAGGGTAAGCGGCAAGCGGTAGGGCGAGGTTCCCACCGAGCCGTTCGTGTCTCGGCGAATGACGCGTCAGGAGTCCACACACGCACGGCTCCGCGGAGCGTCGCCCCACCGTCGAGGAAGCTGAGAGCTGAGAGGTCAGAATGGTAGGGCGAGGTTCCCACCGAGCCGTTCGCGTCTCGGCGAATGACGCGTCAGGAGTCCACACACGCACGGCTCCGCGGAGCGTCGCCCCACCGTCGAGAAAGCTGAGTCAGAATGGTAGGGCGAGGTGGAACCTTGCCCCACCGGAAGCAAGTTGAGCGTTGAAGGTTGGAGTTGATAGATGGATCCCCTGCGCGAACTCCGCGTCCTCCGCGGGAAACGACTCTTCCCGGCTCGGGTGAAACGGAGCTGCGTCTCGCAAGGTCTTCGCTGACCAGCAACGGCCGGCTGACCAGGCTGCGCCAGCTGGCTTCTATTCCAGCCAGTTCAGGACGCCGTCGAGGCCGGCGAAGTTGAGGGCGGCGGACGCTTGCTGCTGCACCACGGGCTTGGCGCGGAAGGCCACGCTGAAGCCGGCCAGACCCATCATCTTGAGATCGTTGGCGCCGTCGCCCAGGACCAGGGCTTGCTGAGTCGAACACCCCAGTTCCCGACACACCGAGGCCACCTGATCAGCCTTGGCCTGGGCGTCAACGATGGCGCCGCGAACGGTGCCGGTCAGTTGTCCGTCCTGGAACTCCAGTTCGTTGGCTAGGGTGAAATCCAGACCCAGTTGACGTCCCAAGCGGTGCACGAAGTAGGTGAAGCCACCGGAAACGAGCAGGGTCTTGAGGCCGGCCTGACGGGCGGCGGCGAGCAGAGCTTCTGCACCCGGGGAAAGCCGGAGTCGTTCGTCGAAGACCCGTTGCAGCGTTGCTTCTGGCAGGCCTTTGAGGAGGGCGACGCGTTGACGCAAGGCGCCGGGAAAATCGAGTTCGCCCCGCATGGCCGCTTCGGTGATGGCGGCCACCTGGGGTTTGACACCGGCGAAGTCGGCGATCTCGTCAATGCATTCGATGGAGATCAGCGTGGAATCCATGTCCATGGCCAGCAGACGAAACTCCTTCAGCTGGCGCGGACGGTCCAGATAGGCGAAGTCGAGCCGATGTTGACGGCACCAGTCCGGCAGGCCCTCCCAGCGGGTGGCGGGACTGAAGTGTACGACTCCGGGACGCGGGGTGTGAAAGCTGGACGCTCCCACGCGGGAGAACAGTTCCGCGATCTGGGGAGCGGCGATCGAAGCGCCTTGAACGATGAGCAGACTCATGAACGGGCGGGCAGGTTGGGGTTCGGCGGCGTCTTGGCAAGCGCGACGCGAAAGTGCCGACGGACCGAAGATTCGGTGGCGGTCCCGTGAGGTCCTTGCTAACTACGGATCAGTCAATCGATCCCTTATGAAACCTCTTCTCTTGGTTCTGCTGGTCACCTTTGCGTCGGCTTCCGTCGAGGCGGCTGAGAAAAAGATCTGGGCGAAATCGTTCCTGGGGCGCCAGGCGCCCGACTTCGTGGTGGAGAAATGGCTTTCTGCGGAACCCGACCGGAAAGGGAAATGGGTGCTGATCGATTTCTGGGCGACGTGGTGTGGGCCCTGCCGGAAAGCGATTCCCGAGCTGAACACCTTTCACCAAAAGTTCGGCGACAAGCTTGTGGTGATCGGCGTGTCGGATGAGGAGGAGTCGGTCGTGAAGAAGTTCAAGCAGGTGCCCATCCAGTACTTCAGCGCCCTCGACCCGAAACGGCGCATGTATCGCGAACTCGCAGTCGAGGGCATTCCCCACGTCATCATCGTGGATCCCGAAGGGATCGTTCGTTGGGAGGGATATCCGCTGCACGAAGGGCATGAGTTGACGGAGTCGGTGGTCGCGGGATTGATCGGCGCGAAGACCTCGAAGTAGTTCCTCGTAACTGCCCCGGCGCCGAACGTTTTGCTGACTGTTCACCCGACGTCGGCCGCGTCATGGTCCGGCCATGTCTGACCTGCCCCGCGTGGCGGTTCTGGGTGTTGGTTCGCTCGGAAAAGAACACGCTCGAATTTACGCCGACCTTGCCCGGGCCGGCGTCTGCCGGTTTGAGGGCGTTTACGATGTTCATGCCGAAGCGGCGCGGACCCACGCTCAAAAGCACGGAGTGAAGGCCTTTGCCAGCGTGGCCGAGGCGGCGGCGGCGGCGGATGCGCTGAGCATTGTCACGCCCACCCAGACGCATTTCGCGCTGGCCAGCGAACTGATTCAGCAGGGACGTCACGTGCTGGTGGAGAAGCCGATGACCGATGAAGCGGACCAGGCGACGGAACTGGTCCGGTTGGCCCAGGAGAAGGCCGTCGTGCTGCAAGTGGGCCATGTGGAGCGCTTCAATCCGGTGTTTGCGTATTTGGAGTCCGTGGCGACCGAACCGCGTTTTGTGGAGTGCCATCGGTTGTCGCCGTATCCCGCGCGCAGCATCGACATTGGCGTGGTGTTGGACCTGATGATTCACGATCTGGACGTCATTCTGGCGTTCGTGAAGTCGCCGGTGGTGAGTGTCGATGCGGTGGGAATTCCGGTGCTGAGCCGAACTGAAGACATCGCCAATGCCCGGCTGCGGTTCGCGAATGGATGCGTCGCCAATCTGACCGCAAGCCGCATTAGTCCGGAACGCATGCGCAAGATCCGGGTGTTCAGCGGGGGTGCCTCGCCCAACTACATCTCCCTCGATTACCGGGCCCAGGAAGGCTACATCTATCGACTGGGCCGCGAAGGAGAGCAGGAGAGTTCCCTGCTGAAGAAACTGCTCTCGTCCAAGGATTCCGCCATCGTGAGCGAATTCGCCGGCAAGAAAATCGTGCGTGAACCGGTGCCGATTGCGAAGGACGAGCCCTTGCGGCTGGAACTCGCCCACTTCCTCCACTGCGTTCGGGAACGCCAAACTCCGAAGGTCAGCGGCGCGCAGGCGAAACTGGCGCTGGATGTGGCCTTCGAAATCACGCGTCAGGTGGCGGAACGCCGTTGAGTTTGTTCCTGGTTGCGACCGATTCTCTGCCCGGCCTTTCGTTCGTTCTGCGATTTCATGAAACCGATCCTGCCCTTGGCTCTACTCGCCGCCTGGTCTGTTCACGCGGCTGATCCCAAGCCCTTCACGTTCGCTGATCTCATCGCCTGCCAACGGTTGTTGGAACCCGTGCCGTCGCCGGATGGTCGGTGGGTGGTTTACGTCGTGGGCGTGCCCAGTCTGGAAGAGAACCGGGTGAACAGCGACCTTTGGATCGTTCCCGCCGAGGGAGGCACGCCGCGTCAGTTGACCCGCGGACCGCGTCATGACCGGCATCCCACGTGGTCACCCGATGGGCGTTGGATCGCCTTTGAATCCAATCGGAGCGGCGCCTTCCAAGTGTACGTGATTCCGGCGGATGGCGGAGAGGCCCGAGCGCTGACGTCCCTTTCCACGGAAGCCACGCAGCCGGTCTGGTCACCGGATGGCGGGCACATTGCGTTCGTGTCGACGGTGTTTCCCGAGTTTTCTGACAAACCTTTTGCCGAGGCAGACCGGTTGAATCGGGAACGGCTGACCGCGCAGGAGAACAGCAAAGTGAAGGCGCGGCTGATTACCCAGCTGCTGTATCGGCACTGGGATTCCTGGGTGGATGGGAAGCGTCAGCACCTGTTCGTGATTCCCGTGAAGGACGGCGCGTCGGCCGGATCCCCGCGCAATCTGACCCCGGGAGATCGCGATGCGGTTCCCACGTCTTCGACCTTTGCGGCCGGAGACGAGTTCGCCTTTTCACCGGACGGCAAGGAACTGGCGTACACCGTGACACCGTTGCCGACGCGGGAAGAGGCTTGGAAGACGGATCACGACATATGGATCGTAGAGTTGGCCAGCGGGGTGCGGCGTCAGGTGACGCGCAATCCCGCGGCGGACGGATTCCCGCGGTACTCTCCAGACGGCAAGTATCTCGTGTACCGGGCGCAGGCTCGGGCGGGATTCGAAGCAGACCGCTGGGAAGTGAAATTGTTGGATCGGGCTTCGGGTCAAACGCGCAGTCTGGCGGCGGACTGGGATCGTTCGGTGGGTGCCCTGGCGTGGGCTTCGGATAGTCGGACGCTGGTGGTGGAGGCCGAGGATCAGGCGCAGCAACGACTGTGGCGGCTGGGCATCGACGGCGGGAAACCGGAACCGATCACCACGGGCGGAGCAGCGGGCGAACCGTCGGTGATGAAGGATGCGGTGGTATACAGCCGGTCCACGATGAATTCCCCGGCGGACGTGTTTCGCGTTCCGCTGGCGGGGGGCGAGGCCCGGGCGTTGACGTCGGCGAATCAGGCGTTGCTGGCCCAGATTCAATTCCAGACGCCGGAGTCGGTCACGGTTCCAGGAGCGGGTGGAACGCCGGTCCAGATGTGGGTGATCAAGCCGCCAGGATTCGATCCCGCCCGCAAATGGCCGGTGGTGTTCTGGGTGCATGGCGGACCCCAGGGGGCCTTCATGGATTCCTGGTCCTACCGGTGGAACGCGCAGTTGTGGGCGGCCCAGGGTTACGTGCTGGCGTTGCCGAATCCGCGTGGCAGTACGGGATTTGGTCAGAAGTTCACCGACGAGATTTCCCGCGATTGGAACGGCAAAGTCGTGGAAGATCTGATGGCTTGCCTGGGTTGGTTGGAGGCGCGTCCGTATGTGGATTCCAGTCGGATGGCGGCTGCGGGAGCATCCTTTGGTGGTTACATGATGAACTGGTTTCAGGGCCACACTGACAAGTTCAAGACCCTCGTGACGCATTGCGGCGTGTACAACTTTGACTCGATGTACGGCACCACGGAGGAACTGTGGTTTGACGAATGGGAGCACGGCATTCCGTGGAAGACGGAGAATTTCAATGCGGCGTCCCCGCATCGGTACGCGATGAATTTCAAGACGCCGAATCTGATCATTCATAACGAACTGGATTTCCGGGTGCCGGTGTCCCAGGGCATGGATCTGTTTACGGCGCTGCAGCGTCAGGGGATTCCCTCCAAGTTCCTGTACTTCCCGGACGAAGGACATTGGGTGCTCAAACCTCAGAACAGCGAGTTGTGGAACAAGACCGTGTTCGCTTGGTTGGCAGAGTATTTGAAGGGCGGGAATTAGCTGAGAGGTAAAACGGGTAAGCGGTAAGCGGTAAGCGGTAAGCGGTAAGAAAGGTAGGGCGACGCTTTGCGGAGCCGTTCGCGGGTGGAGTGGTGACGCGTCATTCGCTGCGATGCGAACGGTGGAACCTCGCCCCAACTCGTTTCCCGTATCTCAACTTTCAACGTTCAACTCTCAACTGGCTTTGCCCGGTACCAGAAACGTCCAGGGTTGACGGAAGAGGCGGCGCGCGACGGCACCGTAGATGACCCGGCGTTCCGGGGCGCGAACGTCGCGGGCGCGGATGGCCACCCAGAGCGCCAGGGAAAAACTGACGGCGATGTTCACCACGCCGATTCCCACCAGACCAAACAAGGTCCAGTACAGTGGCCAATGGGTGAAGACCCCGAGACCCAAGGTCGAAACGGCGGCCGCCAGTTGGCCGGTGGAAAGAGTGACGTGGCGAACCTCCAAGGGTAGGCCAAAGAACTTGGCAATCTCCGGGGTCAGTCCCAAGAGGAAGCCCAGAGAGATGTTGCCGGCGAGCCCCGCAATGTTGTGATCAAGCCAGACCGCAAATCGCCCCGCCCGGGGGGCACCAAGCAACGCGATCCACCACGGATGGGACGCCAACGCCGGTCGCAGTCGATACAGGGCGAACGCGTTGTCCGCCCAGCCAGCGATCAGGCTGGATCCCCACAGCAACACGCCCGTTAAGGCCGCGAAGAACCAGGTGCCGCTCAGCGGGGAGAGGGAATCAAAGACCGCCTGGGCTTTGACCGCGGTGACGTAGTGGCTTCCGGTGAAGTAGAGCCAGAGTTGATCCAAAACCACCACCCCGGGCGCGACCGCCAGGAGGTTGCCAAACACGCCGGCCATTTGGGATCGGATCAACATGACGATTTCATCCACCAACGCCTCCAGTCGGCGCGGGTCGCGTAGTTCGTTCATGCGCCCAGCCAAGGCAGGAGCGGTGGTCGCGGGTTGCTTGGTGGCAAGCGTGAAGCCCAGGAGTTGGATCAGGACGAAGCTTACCGCGTAATTGAGTCCGGCCAGGGAACCTTCGACAAAACCCGCGACGGCCAATCCCACCACACTAAACTTGATCAGCGTGGTGAAACTGGTCAGGGCGCCGCCACCCAGGGCGCTGCGCCAAAGGGCGGTGTACTCGGCGGGTGTCCGGGCGATGTAGTGTTCACCGGTCTCGGCATTCCGTTCCACCAGTCGACGCGTCAGCAAATGTAGATTCTCTCGGGCCAGCGCACGAACGCTGTTGCGGGCGTGATGTTCGCGCACAAGATCAGCCACCAAGGACAACACCCGACGAGGCGGTAGTTTCGGGTCGGCCCAGCATTCCAGGAGCAGGTCCAGACGGCGCAGGAGTGAGCGGAGGCGCTCGGTGTCATAGACCACGGCGGTGCTAATACCGGATTCCTCCAAGTGGGCGGTGATATCGTCAAGGGAACGGGCGCAGGCGTCGGTGAGCGTCCGCACATAGCTCAAGTCGGACATCCAATCAGTCGGAGGACTGCCTGCTCGCGCTCGTTCGATCAGATGCTCCACGGCGGGGCCCAGGCGCTGAAAGGATAGTTCCCGAAATTCACTGCGAGTCAGTCGATGGCGGAGGTCGCGACTGGATCCGATGACCCGGATGCGGGCGGCCAGCAGGATGAGGGAGTCCTCGAGGTCTTCTGTTAACTGGGACCAAGGAACCGGATTGGGGTCGCGTTCGGCCTGCCACAGTTGGATCAGGCGGGCGGCTTGTTCTTCGTCCAAGCTCTCCAGCCAAACGGCATCCTCGGGATCGGGGAACAGTCGTTCAAAGCGGGTGCCGAGATCCCGTTCCTCCGGATCGTGGGGGAGCCAGCGGCGGGCGAGGCGATGCGCGGCTTCGGAGAAGAATCCCGCGGTGCGGGGCAATCCGGTTTCGGCAAAGAGGTCGAGGGCGCGGCCTTCCCGGAGCAAGGAGCGCAGCGTTTCGGCCACGCGGGTTTGGGTTTCAGGCTGACGATCCAGAATTTGAAACAGCAGTCGGAGCCGGGTGGCAGGTTGATCCTGACGAATCCAGGCCAGGCAGTGTTCCGCCCACTGCATTCGATCACCCAGGGAGGCCGAGGGATTGGCTCCGGAGAGCAGCGAATCCAGAGCCGGGGTGGCTTCCAGTTGTTGTAAACGTTGCCGAAGACGACGGACGAGATTCACGCGCGGACGTGGAGGCTGCCAAGTTCGGGTTCGCAATCCTATGGGATAGTTGTTTGCCGGCGCGGGTTGGGATCCCTAGGGTGGGCCGGTCTTGGAAGGGTGGGGCATCGCTGGTGGCGCAAGCTGCTGGAGGAAAGTCCGAACTCCTCAGGGCACGGGGCCGCGGAAACCGTTCACCGCTGGTGCAAACCAGCTACGAGCGGCCTGACCGCGGGCGCGACGGACGAAAGTCCGTCACGACAGACAGTGCCACAGAAAACAAACCGCCGGGGCCGCAAGGCTCCGGTAAGGGTGAAAAGGCGGAGTAAGAGCCCACCGCCCGGCGCGTAATCGCCGGGGCACGGAAAACCTCCCCGGGAGCAAGGCCAAATAGGGAACCCAGACGCGGCCCGTGTCGTGTTCGCGCAAGCGAACGGGTTCCGGGTACTGGCCGCAGAGATGAATGATGTCCGCCGGACCTCGTAAGGGGACCGGAACAAAATTCGGCTTACAGCCCTTCCAAGACCTCCTCGCCGACTCTTGCTCGCTCCCAGGCGGGGTTTCCGGTGTTCTGGCGCACGTCCCGCAGAACACCCTTTCCCTCGGCTACCAGTCGGCCACTGTTGGCCCGTGCGTAATCCCGTATTGGTCACTGGCGGAGCGGGCTTCATTGGATCCCACTTGGTGGAGCGGTTGCTGGATGACGGTGAGACCGTGGTGGTCCTTGACGACTTCTCCACGGGAGACCCTGCGAATCTGAATGGCGTGTCCGGCCATCCGCGCCTGCGAATTTTGCCGGGGCGAGTCTCCGAGCACCGGGATCTGGTGGCGCTGGTGGCGGAATGCAGCTTCGTCTTTCATTTGGCCGCCGCCGTTGGGGTGGAACTGGTGGTGAATTCCCCCATTCGCACGATCGAAACCAATCTCGACGAAACCGCCGCCATTCTCACCGCGGCCGCCTCCGAAGGCGTTCCGTTTCTGTTGGCCTCCACCTCCGAGGTATACGGCAAGAGCAGCCGACCGGAGTTTTCTGAGAGCGACGATCTGCTGATTGGACCGCCCACGTTGGGACGCTGGGGATACGCGTGTTCCAAGCTGATGGATGAGTTCCTCGCGCTGGCCTACATGCGAGAACGCGGGCTGCCGGTGAACATTGTCCGTTTGTTCAACACCGTGGGACCGCGGCAATCCGGTCGCTATGGCATGGTGTTGCCCCGGTTCGTCGCGGCGGCGCTGAACGGGGAACCGCTGAAGATCTATGGCGATGGCGGCCAATCTCGCTGCTTCTGCCATGTTGCCGACACCGTGGAATCGTTGCGCCGACTGCAATTGAGCCCGCAGTCCCGCGGCGAAGTGGTCAATGTGGGCAACGACCAACCCGTGACCATTCTTCAACTGGCGGAGTTGGTGAAAACTGTCACCGGCTCAAAGTCTCCGTTGGAGTTTGTGCCCTACGAACAGGCGTACGCCGCTGGATTCGAAGACATGCGGCAGCGCCGTCCCGCCCTGGACAAACTGGAACGTCTGACCGGCTTCCGCCCGCGAAAACCGCTGGAACTCATCATTCAGGAAGTGGCCGCCAGTCTGCAGTCTCCCGGGCGCGAAGGATTCTGAGGGCGTTGTCCCGTGGCGTGGATTTCTTGAGGGCGAAATGGGTCGGCCAAAGCCGTTGGGCCGCCCGCGAAAGATTTTTCAAAAAAAGTTCGTCGGTCGGTTGCATGCCTAGAATCTCAATGCACCCTTCACCGTTGGGTATTGAGTTCGCACGGCGATGAAACCGAGTCAGACGTTCAGGATTGGAGCAGGCAGGGTGGCGCCCGAGGCGTCCACTGTCTGGCTCCGGGCGGAGGATAGTTCTCTTGCTCCCGAGCCGAATGAATCGTTCAACCTCCTCGGTCCTCAGCCACCAGTTTCGCCTCAACATTTTCCATGAAAATCAACAAGGACCTCGTGGCGGCTTCGGCCACCCCCATCATTCTCACACTCCTCCAGGAGGGAGAAAGTTACGGGTACGCGATCATCCAACGCGTTCGGGAACTCTCCGAAGGAGAGGTCGTCTGGACCGACGGGATGCTCTATCCGATTCTCCACCGCCTCGAGGCTCAGGGACTCATCTCGGCGCGCTGGGGCGAGTCGGAAACGGGACGCAAGCGGAAGTATTATCGGCTCGAAGCGCCCGCCCGGGACGCCATCGATGACGAACGGCGGCAGTGGAACACCATGAACATTATCCTGGCCCGGCTATGGACTCCTCAGAACGCGTAAACGTCGCCACGTTGTTTCAGGCGGAATTGGCCCAGATGCCCCGCGCGATTGCGGCGGAACTGGAGGACCATCTGGCGGAAGAAGTGGAACGCCACTTGGCTGACGGGAAGTCGTTACCCGAGGCGCGGGCCGAAGCGCTGAAGTCATTCGGTGACCTGACTGGGGTGGCCGCCGATTTGCAGCGGGCTCAGCGCGATCCCTGGTGGAGTCAGGTGCGCACTCCGTGGCAGTTGCGCGTGCTCATTCTCGGTTGGGTCGGTTTCGGATTAATCTGCTTGAGCCGCATCTGTGTTGAGGAAAGCCCCAGCTATCTGACCATCGGGGCCAGTTTGCTGATGGGACTGTGCGGCAGTTTCGTGGGCTTGGCGCTTCTGCGACGTCGCGAGTCGCTCCGCCGATTGGCGTTGTTGTTTTCCGTGGTGGTGGGTTTGGGTCTGGTCTTGAAATCCACCCTCGTGCACGTCGTTCCGGTGATCCTGCCCCTGGCACCGTGGATGTTTCCGGTCGTGGCCGGTGCCGCTCTGCTGTCGGCCTGGGCACTCAATCGCCCGGTGATCCGCAACTGCTTCGTCTAACCCTTTTCCGCCGTATCCAAAGTTCGTACCGGTGAGGTTGGCCTCACCGAACGCTCGATCCATGCCGTCGGACGGACGGCACCAAATACATCAGGTTTCCGCTGTTTCCGTGAATCCCCGGGATTCGCGAACACTACCGCCTGCCCTTTTGAGGGACGGCTGCTGACCGGTCTTTCCGAGTGGGAGGGCGCGCAAGGCGGCCGGTCCTCGCAGTCAAACCACAACAGGAGAAACACCACATGAAACTGTTCCATACTGCCCGCCAGGCTTGGGGGCGAACGGTCGCCCTGGCTCTGACGGGATGGTCCCTCTGGGCACTGCCCAATGCCGGGCAGGGCGCCAACCTAGTCGAAGTCGCCGCGGGTAATCCGCAGTTCTCAACCCTGGTTACCGCCGTGCAGGCGGCGGGACTCGTCGACACCCTGGCCAGTCCAGGTCCGTTCACGGTCTTCGCGCCGAACAACGATGCGTTCGCCAAATTGCCTCCCGGTACGGTGGAAGCCTTGTTGCAGGACACCAATGCCCTACGTCGGGTTCTGCTGTACCACGTCGCGCCGGGCGCTCTCCGCAGTACCAACCTCGTGGCCGGTCCCTTGGTCACGGCTCAGGGAGCGGCGGCGACCATCAACCTGACCGGCGGGGTGAAGATCGACAACGCCACGGTCATCGCCGCGGATGTGGCAGCGGACAACGGGGTAATTCACATCATTGATTCCGTGATCCTCCCGCCGCCGACGGTCACGGAAATCGCCGTGGGCAATCCCGACTTCAGCACGTTGGTGACGGCGTTGCAGGCGGCGGGATTGGTGGATCTGCTCAGAACCGACGGCCCCTTCACGGTGTTCGCTCCAAACAATGCAGCGTTTGCCAAGTTGCCTCCGGCCACGCTGAACGCCCTGCTGGCGGATCCTGCCAAGTTGCGTCAGGTGCTGCTGTATCATGTGGTTCCGGGACGCGTGCGCAGCACGGACCTGACCGCCGGCAAGGTCATCACGGCGCAGGGATCGGCCGCCACCATCGATCTCACGAGCGGGGTGAAGATCAACGACGCGGCAGTGATTGCCGCCAACGTGGAAGCCTCGAATGGCGTGATTCACGTGATCGATTCCGTCATTCTGCCGCCGCCGACGGTCACGGAAATCGCCGTGGGCAATCCGGACTTCAGCACGCTGGTGACGGCATTGCAGGTCGCGGGCTTGGTGGATTTGCTCAAGACCGACGGCCCCTTCACGGTGTTCGCGCCGAATAACGCGGCGTTTGCCAAGGTGCCGGCGGCGACGTTGAACGCCCTGCTGGCGGATCCCGCGAAGCTGCGTCAGGTCCTGTTGTATCACGTCGTTCCAGGCCGAGTGCGCAGCACGGATCTGATGGCCGGCAAGGTCATCACGGCGCAGGGATCGGCCGCCACGATCAACCTCACGGGTGGCGTGAAGATTAACGATGCGTCGGTAATCGCTGCCAACGTGGAGGCCTCCAACGGCGTGATTCACGTGATCGACTCTGTCATTCTGCCGCCGCCGAGCGTTCTGGAAACCGCGTTGGCCAATCCGGACTTCAGCACCTTGGTGACGGCTGTTCAGGCAGCGGGTCTCGTCGATGTGGTGGCGTCCCTCCGGGATGTCACGGTCTTCGCACCGAACAATGCGGCATTCTCGAAGTTGCCTGCGGGCACACTGGAAAGCCTGCTCGCCAACACGAATCAGCTGCGCACGATCTTGTTATATCACCTGGTGTCCGGTCGGGTCCGGTCCGGTGATTTGACGGCCGGCAAGGTGGTCACCCTGCAAGGAGCGGCCGTCACGGTGGCACTGACCGGTGGGGTGCGAATCAATTCTTCCCAGGTCATCGCGGCGGATGTCGAAGCCAGTAACGGAGTGTTGCACGTTCTCGACACCGTGCTGCTCCCGCCGCCGGATCTGGTGGAAATCGCCGCCGGGAATCCGGACTTCAGTACTTTGGTGACCGCGGTGCAGGCGGCGGGATTGGTGGACACGTTGAAGGGCGCCGGTCCGTTTACCCTGTTTGCGCCGAACAATGCGGCCTTTGCCAAACTGCCGGCCGGCACTTTGAACGCGCTGTTGGCGGATCCGGCCCGGTTGAAGCACATCCTGCTGTACCACGTGAACCACGGACCCCGACTGCGGGCGGCGGACTTGCGGGACGGTCCCGTAACTACCCTGCAGGGCGCTCCGGTTCGCATTGATGTGTCGTCGGCCGGCGTAACGGCCAATCAGGCAGGCGTTCTTGCAGCCGATATCGAAGGCGTGAACGGCATCATTCACGTGATCGATTCCGTACTCCTGCCGGGAGACGGCTTCGGCGGCTCCGGATTGTCAGCGGTCGTTAAAGGGGACGTGGCTACGGTGGTCTGGCCGGCGGTCCCGGGAAGCACGGTGGTCCTGGAATCGGCGCCGGCCATGTCCGGTCCTTGGACGCCGGTGACGGTTCCGACCGTCACGGCCGACGGCATCACGAAGGTGGAACTCCCAGCAGCGGCCGCCCGCCTTTTCTTTAGGCTGAAAGAGTGATGGCACGCCGGGGCCGCCGGCCCCGGCCTTTCCCTTTTTTCCTTCCCCTTGTGTGAGGGGAAGGCGGGCCCTGGCAGCAAACCGTGTGTCTGCCGGGGCCCGTTTCATTCTCGTGCACTCAAAGGGGATGACCCGGTGATCCGGTGGCGTCGCCTTCAGGATCCGTCGAGCGGGAGATAATCCAGTTTGGACCGCCGCTCGCCTTGACCGGGATTCGTCCTCTTGGGACAAACCCTGCATGAAGCCTTCCGTGCTGATCTGGTCCGTGGCGGCGTGTTCTTTGGTGACGGCCGCGGAAAGTCTCCACGAGTTCGAGAAGGTCCACCTGGACCGCTTCTACTGGAGCGAAGGCGCCAACTTCGGCGACTTGAACCGCGATGGGGCGGTGGATGCCGTCTCCGGACCGTATTGGTGGGAAGGGCCAACCTTCCAGAAACGGCACTATCTCTATCCGGCGAACACGACGTTTGTTCTCAAGAAATCCGATGGCACCGAAGAGTCCTTGCCGGGATTCGAAGGCGCGCTGGGTCGGAAGAACGCGTACTCCGGGGACAACTTCTTCTCGTTCATCTACGACTTCAACGCGGACGGCTGGAATGACGTTCTCACCTACGGTCTGCCAGGCACGCCGGCGTTCCTTTATCTGAATCCCCAGGCCGCGGATCAGCCCTGGGCGCGGCATCAGGTCTTCGACGCCGTGGACAACGAGTCGCCGACCTTTGCCGATCTGACCGGCGACGGCCGACCGGAGATCATCTGCAATCATGGCGGCAACTTCGGCTACGCCTCGCCCGACTGGAAGGACGTGGCCAAGAAGTGGAGTTTCACGCCCATCTCCGGGAATGGGAAGTGGGGTAACTTTACCCACGGACTGGGAATCGGGGACGTCAATGGCGATGGCCGGTTGGACCTGCTGGAGAAGGGTGGCTGGTGGGAGCAGCCGGCTCCCGGGGCTGACACCTGGAAGCGACATCCGGCGCCGTTCAGCCCGGGCGGCGGAGCGCAGATGTACGTGTACGACGTCAACGGGGACGGCCGGAACGATGTCATCACCAGCATTGCCGCGCATGGCTACGGCTTGGGCTGGTACGAGCAACTGACCGAGCGGGATGCCGAGCAGAATCCGCAGTTCCGGGCGCACGTGTTCATGAATAAGGAACCCGGCGAGAATCGCTACGGGGTCGCCTTCTCCCAATTGCACGCCGTGGAACTCGTCGATGTGGATGGCGACGGCCTGAAGGACATTGTGTCGGGCAAGTGCTTCTGGGCCCACGGTCCGACGGGAGATCCCGATCCCGGGGCGCCAGCGGTGTTGTATTGGTTTCGTCTGGTCCGCGGACCTCAGGGTGTGGATTGGGTGCCGTACCTGATCGACGCCGATTCCGGCGTGGGACGTCAGATTGGAGTGGCCGATGTGGACGGGGACCGCGATCCCGACCTGATCATTGGCAATAAGAAGGGGACCTTTGTATTCCGGCATCAGGTTCGTCCGGTGACCCGGGAGGAATGGGGCAAGGCGCAACCCGCGGTGAAGTTTCCCACGGCGGGCGATCAGTCCCTGCGCCCGGAGGATGTGATTCAGCGGACCGGGACGCCGAAGTAATCAGTTCAGAGTTCGTAGTCCCGCCTTCAGGCGGCGGAGCGATGGTCTGCGGGGGCGTGTGGAGGTTCCTGACGGTGCCGGTGATTCCGGGGCGCTGCCGGCTGAAGCCGGGACTCCGTACGAAAAAAAAAACCGCACGAACCTACTTCAGTGTGCGCAGGACGCGGGCGGCCGTGGAAACGGTTTGCTCGATTTCGGCCTCGGTGTGCGCGGTGGAAATGAAGCCGGCTTCGAACTGTGACGGGGCCAGGTAGATTCCCGCCTCCAGCATTCCGTGGAAGAAACGGGCGAAGCGCTCGCGATCGCTGCGCAGGGCGTCGGTGAGATTCCACACCGGCTGATCGGTGAAGTAGCCGCAGAACATCGAACCGATCCGTTGCCATTGCACCGGCACTCCGGCCGATCGCGCGGCATCCTGCATGCCGGCCGCCAATTGCGCGCCGCGGCGTTCGAGCAGTTCGTACGCGCCGGTCTCCGCGAGTTCGTCCAACGCCGCCAGTCCCGCCGCCATGGCCAGCGGATTTCCGCTGAGCGTGCCGGCCTGATAAACCGGTCCCAAGGGCGCCAGATAATCCATGATCTCCGCCCGACCACCGAAGGCTCCCACCGGCAATCCGCCGCCAATGATTTTGCCGAAGCAGATCAGATCCGGCGTTAGGCCGAACCGTTGCTGCGCGCCGCCGGGGCCCAGACGGAAGCCCGTCATGACCTCGTCGCAGATGAAGAGTGTCCCGTAGTCCCGACACAGCTTCTGCAGCAGTTCGTAGTAGCCCGGGCGCGGCAGATACAATCCGGCATTGGCCGGGACCCCTTCCACAATCACCGCGGCGAGATCGGCCCCGTGAACGGCAAAGGCGGCCTGGAGCGCCTCTGCGTCGTTGTAGGGCAACACCAGAGTGTGCTTGGCGAAATCGGCCGGAACACCGGCGCTGTCGGGATTGCCCAGAGTCAGGGCGCCCGAACCGGCCTTCACCAGGAGCGAGTCGGCGTGACCGTGGTAGCAACCGTCAAACTTGAGGATCTTGTCCCGCCGGGTGAAGCCACGGGCCAGCCGAATAGCCGACATGCAGGCTTCGGTGCCGGAATTGCAGAAGCGGATTTTCGACACGCCCGGAACAAACTCCTTCACCCGTCGGGCGAGGTCGACCTCGCGGGGATTGGGAATTCCGAAACTCGTGCCCCGGTCGGCCGCGGCCTTGATTGCCTGGATGATTCGGGGATGGGCATGTCCGAGAATGGCGGGGCCCCAGGTGCAGACGTAGTCGAGCAACGAGCGGCCATCGACGGTGTGCAAATGCGAACCCTGCGCCGAATCCACGAAGAACGGCTGGCCCCCAACGGCACGGAAGGCCCGAACGGGTGAATTCACGCCGCCCGGAATATGGCGCAGCGCTTCCTGAAAGAGATCGGCTGAGGAACGAGACATGATCAAAGGATCTGGGACGGGCTGGGAATCATTTAGGCGCTGAGCGCAGCGTCCCAATCCTTCCACACGGGTTCGTAGCCCAGCCGACGTAGCAGCGCGGCGATTTCTTCGGGCGACCGATCATCCGCGATGTCGAACTGGCCGGTCGCCGCCGTAGCTCGGCCGGCGGCGGGCGCCCATTCGCTGGAGTTGGCGGCGAGTTCCACAATGCGTCCGCGCACGGTCTGATGAATGTTGTCCCGACCGGCCCCGGTGTAGCCGCCGGGTTCGGTGTGGCTGCCGGCGCTGGCGTGGGTGATCCCGAGCGGAAAGAGTCCGTCGCGCAGTCGAGCGGGT
This sequence comes from Verrucomicrobiota bacterium, assembly GCA_017309115.1. Taxonomy (GTDB): domain Bacteria; phylum Verrucomicrobiota; class Verrucomicrobiia; order Limisphaerales; family UBA9464; genus UBA9464. The sequence continues at coordinate 165,903 of JAFLEF010000008.1, forward strand.
TCGCGCGTGGACAGAACCAGGCCGACGTCCGGCAGGAACAGGCGCATGGCGGCAATCACCTGGACCAGTTCCCGATCGCCCAGATGGGTCAGCGGCTGGAATTCGCCGGCGCACGGTCGGAGTCGGGGCAGGGACACGGTGATCATGGCCTTCCAGCAGTGGCGCAGCAGCCAGGCGGCATGCGCGGCGGTGGCCAGGGCCTCATAACGCCACTCGGCCAACCCGTGTAGCGCGCCAATTCCCAGCCGGCGGAATCCCGCAGCGTAAGCCCGTTCCGGACACTCCAAGCGCCAATCAAAGTCCCGCTTCGGTCCGAGCGTGTGCATCGCCGAGTAAACCGAGCGGTCGTAGGTTTCCTGATACACCACCAGACCTTCGGCGCCGGCCCGGACGATCGGCTCGTAATCGGCGGTTTCCATCGGGCCGACTTCCAGGGACAGCGCCGGGACAAACTCGTGCAGGGCGGCGGTGCAGGCCTGGAGGTAACCGTTGGAGACAAACTTGGGGTGTTCGCCCGCCACCAGCAGGATGTTGCGGAAGCCCTGTTCGGTCAGCGCCCGCGCTTCCCGGACCACCTCGGGGATACTCAGGGTGACCCGCAGAATGGGATTGTCCCGGGAGAAGCCGCAGTAGGCGCAGTTGTTGATGCACTCGTTGCTCAGATACAAGGGCGCGAACAACCGGATGACCTTGCCGAAGCGCTGGCGGGTCAGGGCCTGGGATTGCCGGCACAAGGCTTCCAGCTGTCCGGCGGCGGCGGGGGACAGCAGGGTGGCGAAATCGGTGAGGGAGTGCGCGCCATCCCGGAGAATTCGGATGACGTCCGCCGGGGTGGCATTCCGGGCCTGCTGCAACAACTGCGAAACGGGCAGCGCGTTAAACGCGTCCACAAAACTCATGTGGCCGCCACCTTAGCGAGAGACGTCAGTCCAGCAAGCAGCGGTCCGCGGAAAGGAGGGGGGCAGCGTAGCCGCCGAGGGAACGAGGCGCTGACCATTGCTGCGTTGAACCTTGGGCATCAGGAGCCACGATAGAAGCCCTGAGTGATCTCCGCAGCGAGAGCGGCCGACTTAGCCCGACTCCGACTTTTGGCAAGCCGATGGGCCAATTTGCCTAGGTCCTCGGCTGACATCGGTTCAGCAACAAGTTTGATCTGCAGACCGACAGCTTGAGCGACACGACTCATCGAGCGAAAGGTGATCGCCGTGTTCTCTTCGTCGAGGATACGGCGGACCGCCGTTCGCCCTGTTCCCATTCGCTCGGCGAGAGCAGAAATGGAGAGGTTGTCCTGGGCCATTTTCGCCCGAATGCAGGCCGTTAGTGATCGCTTAAGTTCGATCTCAGGACCGGTCGAAAGTGTGGGCGGCATCGATTGAGGCTGGTACAATTTTGTACCAGCGTCAATCCGGCGGAGAAGAGCGGGAAGGGCGAGGAACGACATCCGGAAAGACTGGGCTGTTTGGCCGGCTGCATTCGGGGTTGGTAACCGCAGATTGGCGCAGATTATCGCAGATTTCGGAAAGTTCGTTCCTTGTGTGAACGGGACGCTCGCGGAGTCGGTCTGCCTTCCGCAGGTTCGGTCTCGCTAAGGCTTCCATTGAAATTTCAGGAATGAAACGAGTGACGGTGCCGCGCATGAGGATTTGCACGCGTTTCACCCGGAGCGGTATGAGGAGGTGGTTCTCAACTTCTTGGGCCGATTTTTGGCGACACCCTGACCTGGGGATTTCGTGCCCGTGGCTGAGGGGACAAGGCGCTGAACTAGGTTAGGCTCGGAGTCCCGGCTTCAGCCGGCAGCGCTCGGGAACAACCTGTATCGTCAGGAACTTCCCACACGCTCTTGGTCAGCCATCGCTCCGCCGCCTCAAGGCGGGACTCCGAACTAGGGGACAAGGCGCTGATTCTGCGGGAGAACTCTCCGTGCTGGATTGCGAGGAACGCGTCGGGAGGATGGATGGCGCCTCCTGCCGTCGGCGACTACACCCCCCGGTGGGGCGAGGTTCCACCGAGCCGTTCGCGTCTCGGCGAATCACGCGTCACCACTCCATCCGCGCACGGCTCCGCTAAGCGTCGCCCCACCGGATCCCACCGGGTAGGCTCGTTTCGCCTTTCTGATTGCCAGTGGGAATCCATCCAGTCCATGTACGCAGGCACTTCCATGCGCTCCTTGCTCGCCGGCAGTGTTCTTCTGATCTCCGTCGCCTTGGCCGATCCCCCGAAGCTGCCGGGAGTGGGCGCGGCCCTGCAACGTCAGGTGGACCAGAACCAGATCGCTGGGGCGGTCACTCTGGTGGTGGCGCCGGAGAAGGTTCTGCATCTGGAAGCCACCGGCTGGGCGAATCGGGAATCGCAGAAACCCATGGCGGCAGACTCGGTGTTCTGGATCGCGTCCATGAGCAAACCGATCACGGCGGTGGCGGTGCTGATGCTGCAGGATGAAGGCAAGCTGAACGTCAACGATCCCGTCTCCAAGTATCTGCCGGAGTTCGCCGGACTGCGGACTCCGGCGGGTCAGCCCGCGACGATGACAATCTCGCAATTGCTGACTCACACGTCCGGACTGGGCGAAGCGGGTCCCAAGGATGCAGAGGCCTGGACGTTGACCGACCTCGTGCCGCTCTGGGTGTCGGCGCCGATGAAGTACGAGCCGGGAGCGCGCTGGCAGTACACGCAGAGCGGCATCAATGCTGCGGGACGGATTGTGGAGGTGGTGAGCGGTCAATCGTTCGACCAATTTCTGCAGGATCGTTTGTTCACTCCGTTGGGAATGAAGGACACCACGTTTTATCCCGGACCCGAGCAGTGGGCGCGCTGGGCTCAGGCGTACGTTCGCAATGCGCAGACCGGCCAGTTGGAAGCCGTGCCGCCCCGACCAGAATTTGGTCCTCGGCATCGTCCGCCGCAGGGGAACGGTGGTTTGTACTCGACCGCGGCGGACTACGGTCGGTTCTGCCAGATGTTGCTTCAGGGCGGTCAGTTCGTGGGCAAACGTTACTTGAGTCCGAAGGCGATGACCTACCTGACCCAGTCGCAGACCGGCGAGTTGCCGACTGGATTCTTTCAGAACGAGACCTTCGGGAATCGGGGCCTGAACTACGGGTGGGCGTTGGGCACCTGTGTGCTGAAGACGCCGCACGACGGCGTGGCGGCGAAGCTGTCGGCGGGAACCTATGGCCATGGCGGCGCGTGGGGCACCCAGGCGTGGATCGATCCGGTGCGGGGTGTGGCGTACATTCTGATGGTTCAACGCGCTAATTTCCCCAACAGCGATGCCAGCGACGTCCGGCGCGAGTTCCAGCAGGCGGCGGCCGAAGCCCTGGGCTGGTGAATCCGGGTGGGAGCTTCGGAGGTTTCCCGCGGAGGACGCGGAGTTCGCGGAGGAAGACTCCAATCGGGAAAGTCTTCGGGCAGCGACCTCAATCGATGTCAACGGCCCCTGTGAAAAACCAGTCACCCTCGATTTGAACCATCTCAATGGTGTGGCCGCCGGGCACGACGCCAAAGTGATAGAGTCGCTCCGGACAAATCTGAGCCCGGGAGCCGAGAATCTTCACGGAGGATTGGACGCCGAGTGGTTTCGAGAACGTTTGCAGCAACGCGAAGGAGCGATGGGCGCCGCCTCGAACATCGGGAGCGAAGAATTCTCTCGCAGCATTGGTGTTTGCTGAGACCAGTGCCGTCCGCAGTTCCTCATAGCGAGACTGAATTCTGATCACTTCGGTGGCCTCACGTCGCGAGCGGGAAACCGTCCAGATTGCAATCAGAACCACTCCCGTCAGAACCGCGACGAGAATCGATCTATTTGCTCCCAGTCTCATGGTTTCAGGCGAATTGCCCCGGCATCTTCAGCGAACTCGGCTCGGAATCGTTGTGTTTTTGGAGACCTCGAGTCGAGGAGGATCATCCAAATGCGCCGGGCTGCTTGGGGTATCAGTTTTGAAGGCCACGGAAGACTCCGAGCCTCTGCTGGTGTACGTAATTCATTGGCCTTGCACTTGCTGATGTTTGGCGTGGCCTTGGCCCAATCTCAGACTCCTTTCAGGGTGCCGTCGCGGAGGTGCTGAGAAGGCTACACATCCCGGAGGCGCCATGAGACTTCGTAAGCGAAAAATCTTAATAATCGTTGGCGTTTTGTTGTTCCTTGGGGCGGCCTCAATTCCTTGGCTCGATCGGCAGGTTCAGGAGGTGACCCGAAATGCGTACGCTGTGTGGTGGACGGCCGACTTGGTGATTGAACATCTGGAAAAACATGAGGGTTCCTGGCCCCGCAATTGGGAGGAACTTCGAGCAACCCACGATCTGGCGTACACGGGCCTTGCATCCACCAACCGGAGCGACGGTGCCTGGGTCGCTGAGTTTCGTCCCAGAGACACCATCGACGAGTTGAAGGAACGCGTAGAAATCGATTGGAGCGCCAATCCGCAAGAACTCGTCACGGCGAAGGAACCGGAAAAGGGGCCTCCGTTTAGGGTCATCTGGCTGAAGAATGGCAAGTCCACCCATTACCGAGGTAAAGAGCCGAATGAGATGATTCTGGAGTACTTGCGGTGGAAGAAACAAAAACAGAACGAGCCGGTTGGGTCCGCCGGGGGGAGCCAACCGGCGGAAGGCCCACCACGTTAACGACCCATTTAGTTGGAACCGCAGATTGAGCGCAGATTAACGCAGATTTCATTGTTTAGTTCCGGCGAGTTTGGGGTCGCGCTGACGAGCTTGATGAGCGGTTGAAGAACAGAATGGGATGTCCTTTCTGCCTCAAGAAATCTGCGTTCAATCTGCGCTTAATCTGCGGTTCACCTCCCTTGCCCTCTGGGGTCCCACGCGCCCGCCGCCAAAATTTCTGTGCGATTTCGCGTTCGGGTGGCTTTTCTAGGGTGAAGTGAACGCCGCCGCTGATACCGACCATCTGCTCCAGGAGTTTGCCGAACGTCGTTCGGAGAGCGCCTTTGCTGATCTGGTCCGGCGGCATCTCAACCTGGTGTACTCCGCGGCGCTCCGGCGCTGTGGCGGTCAGACCGGGTTGGCGGAGGAGACCTGTCAGTTGGTGTTTGTCGACTTGGCCCAGCAGGCGAAGCGATTGCGGGCTGGGGCGCCTCTGGCGGGCTGGCTCTATCAGCACGCGTGTTTCGTTGCTTCCAACCTCGTTCGGGCCGAAAGCCGACGACAACTTCGGGAACGAACCGCCATGCATCTGCAAACCCTGGCTGATGAGACCGACTGGTCGCGCCTCGCCCCGGTGCTGGATGACGTTCTGTTGGAGCTTCCGCCGGCCGATCGGGATCCGCTGGTGCTGCGCTTTCTCGATCAGCAGCCGTACGCGGAGGTCGGGCAGCGGTTGGGTCTGACGGAAGGGGCGGCCCGGATGCGCGTGGAGCGGGCGTTAGACAAGTTGCGGGCCAAGCTCGCGCAACGTGGGGTGACTTCGACCGCGTCGGCCTTGGCCCTGGCACTTGCGGGACCCGCAGTCACCGCCGCGCCGTCAGCCATGGTCGCCACCGTTACGGCTTCAGCCCTGGCTTCCGCAGTCACTTCCACCTCCACCCTGGGACTCTTCACGCTCATGACCACACCCACCCTCAAGACCGTCGCGGTAACCGTGGCGGCCGGCGCTGTCGGAACCTTGCTGCTGCTCCAACAGCGCACCCTCCATCGCTTGGATGCCGAGAACGTCGGACTGCAACGTCAGGTGGCGGAATGGACCCAGGCGGCCGAGGTGGCGCGGGCGGAGTCGGCGCGCGTGGCGGAGGAGTTGGCCCGACGCGAAATGGCGGCGGCCGAACTGTTGCGCCTTCGGGGCGAAGTGACGGAACTGCGACAGCAGTTGGCAGCGGCCTCGTCCGCCCGCGTGGCCGTTCCCCCACCGGCAGCCCCAAGCGAGGCTGAAGCACTGGAAGCAGCCAAGGCCTTTGGCCTTCGCCGACTCAATGAGTCGAAGCAAATGGTCCTCGGACTCATCCTGTTTGCGGGTGAACACAACGACCGCTTTCCCGACTCCTTGGAATTGGCCGCGAATCGAGCCGTGAATGAAGGTGTGGTGCCTTCCCTGGAGGACTTGCCGATTCAGGACTTTGAATTGGTTTACACGGGATCTCTTCGGGAGATCGCCAATCCTTCCGAGGCGATCGTTCTGCGCGAGCGGGAGGCGTGGCGCAGACCCAATGGCGGATGGGCCCGGACCTACGGGTTCGCCGATGGTCACAGCGAGATCAAACATAGCGACGATGGCGACTACGCGGAGTTCGAGGCTAAGCGCCAAGTCCGATCGGCGTCCGGTGGACCAGTCAGTTCAACGGGGAAGTGAGCGGGAGGTTGAGAGCTGAGAGCTGAGAGCTGAGAGGGAAGCGGGAATTTCTTCGGCCGGCCATCTGGGGATTGAATTCGCCGGGTCGGCTCCGCACGCTTGCGCCAGCCCATGAACCTTCCGCCCTCCCTTTCCCGAATTCCCAGTTCAAATCGTCCCGACGGATCCCGCGCCGACTCGCGCCGGTGGTGGTCCACGCTCCTAAGCCTGACCGCCGTGGTTGCCCTGGTTGGTTGTGCCAGTTCCACGCCGTCGAAACGCCCCACGCCGTTGCCCTCCAGCACGGCACCGTCGTCCGGAGCGAAGCCGACGTCGGCTCCCCGATCCACCGGTGCGTATTCGGCACGCGGGCAGGCGACCTATTACGGCGGGAAGTATCAGGGTCGCAAGACGGCCAGTGGCGAACCGTTTGATAAGAATGCCCTGACGGCGGCCCACGAGAACATCACGTTTGGCACCCGCGTGAAGGTGACCAATCTGGAAAACGGCAAGAGCGTGATCGTGGTCGTCAACGATCGCTTCAAGCCGTTCAAGGGTCGAATCATTGACCTGAGCGAAGCGGCCTTCCTCAAGCTGGCGCCGCTGGCTCGCGGGGTGATTCCGGTGCTAATTGAGGTGGTGTCGTCGCCGTCGTCGTTGAGGTGATTGGGGAAAAGCTGAGAGCTGAGAGCTGAGAGCTGAGAGGTCGGAAGGATGGTGGGGCGACGCTCTGCGGAGCCGTTCGCGGGTGGGGTGGTGACGCGTCGATTGCTACCGGGACCTCGCCCATGGGAAAGCGGTAGCATGGCTACCGCACTCCAAAGGCTCCGCCGAACCTCGCCCTACCTGTCTGTCTGTTTCCCTTTCCAGATTCATCCCCTCCCGATTGCAGTTTTTCGGGGGAAAACCGTTGTCCGCTTGAATCATTTTCCCGTACGAAACGTCGCGATGCCCGTGTCGCGATCCTCTCGTTGGGTGACTCTCACCCTGGCCTTCGTTTCCGTCGTACTTCCCCTATCCGCTGCCGATGCTCCGGCGTCGCCTAAATGGAAGTGGGAGCAAATGGACAACGGTCCGTTCTTCGCCAGCAATCTGAAGGGAACGAATGCGGCGCTGAAGACGATTACGATCAAGCTGGGAACGCCCGAGAATCCCGAGGCGGCGGCGGTGAATTTTGACACCATGACCCTTCGCTGGAATGCGGCCTGGACCGGCGGATTCCTGCATCTGCCCAAAGGCCGGGATGGTCTGGAAGGCCTGCCTGAGCCGTGGGGTAACGTGGTGCTGTCGTCGCCCGTGGGGCCCGGATGGGCGCGCGCTGGTAGCTTCGCGGATCCGCGAACCGGGGCGGATCGCTTCGCTCCGCTGCCGAAGGATTGGGCGCATTGGCGGGGTCTGTACCTTAACGGCAATGACGTCATTCTGAGTTATGACGTGGGTGGCGTGGGCGTGCTGGAAACCGCCGGTCTGGTCGCCGGGAGTCAGCCGCTGGCCTTTACCCGCACGATTCAGTTCGAGTCCAGTGTGCGGGATCAGGCGTTGTTGGTGGCCCAAGTGCCGCAATCGGTCGCCGAGATCTCCGGGAATGTCGCGGTACTGCGACGGAACGACACGCAGCAATACGTCGCGGCCAGTGTGGAAGGCGCGCCGGGGGCGACCTGGCAGGCCAGCGCCGAAGGTCGCTTGATCCTCAATCTGCCGAAGTTGAAGGCGAATCAACCGTTCCGGCTGACCCTTTGGGGTGGCACGGGCAACGGCGCAGTGCAACCCGTACGCCTGGCCGACGCGCCGAAGGATCTGCGTCCCGCAACTCGCGGCGGTCCGGCCCGCTGGGGCGCTCCGCAAGTGACCCAGGGACGGTTGGCCACCAGCGGCGGTGACGGACCCTACGTGGCCGACACTCTGACGCCTCCGGAGGACAATCCGTACAAGTCGTGGCTGCGGTTTAGCGGCATGGACTTTTTCAAGGATCCCACCCGGGCGGCCGTGTGTTCGGTCAGTGGGGATGTGTGGTTGGTGTCCGGTTTGGACGAGGACTTGGACCAACTGGTCTGGAAGCGGTTTGCCACGGGATTGTTCCAGCCGCTGGGACTGCGGATCGTGAAGGATCAGGTCTTCGTCATTTGTCGGGACGGACTCTATCGGCTGCAGGATCTGAACCGCGATGGGGAAGCGGACTTCTACGAATGCTTCAACAACGACATCAGCATCACGCCGGAGTACCACGAGTTTGTGCTGGGCCTGGAGACCGATCGGGCCGGCAACTTTTACTTCAACAAGGGTGGCAATCTCGGATGGGCCAAGGTGCCGCACCACGGAACGCTGCTGCGGGTGAGTAAGGATGGGAAGAAGCTGGACGTCGTGGGGACCGGGCTTCGGGCTCCGAACGGATTGGGCATGGGTCCCAAGGATGAGATCACCACCAGTGACAACGAGGGTAACTGGGTGCCGGCCTGCCGGGTGAATCTGATGAAACCCGGCGGATTCTACGGACACGTGTTCACGGCGCACACGCCCACGCCGCACACCAACGGATACGACGGACCGCTCTTCTGGGTGCCCAAGAACGTGGACAACTCCAGCGGTGGCCAGTTTTGGGTGACGTCGGATCGCTGGGGACCGTTCGAAGGCGATTTGCTGCACACCAGCTACGGCATGAGCTCGCTGTTCAAGTGCTTCTATGAATCCGTGGACGGCATTGAACAAGGTGGGTTGGTCCGGTTCCCGCTGAAGTTCGACAGCGGTATCATGCGGGGTCGGTTCAGTCCGCGGGACGGTCAGTTGTACACCTGCGGTCTGGTGGTGTGGCAGAGCAACGGCCCGCGTCAGGGCGCGTTCCATCGGGTGCGCTACACCGGGAAACCCGTGCACATGGTCCGGGATCTCCGGGTGAAATCGAACGGGATTGTCCTGACGTTTACGGAGCCGCTGGATCCGGCGAGTGCGGCGGACTTGCAGAACTACTCGGTGGACCGCTGGAACTACAATTGGACCGAGGCGTACGGGTCACCCGAATTCTCGGTGAGCAATCCGACCAAGAAGGGTCATGACACCGTGGAAGTGAAGGCCGCCCGCTTGAGCGCCGATGGCAAGACTCTGGAGCTCGAACTGGCCGACGTCATTCCCGTGATGCAGCAACGGGTGAAGTTGAGCGTGAAGGCGAAGGACGGCGCCGACGTGTCGCAGGAAGTTTGGCACACCATTCACAAGGTGCCTTCGGCGAAGATTGCGGCGAACTAAACTCGGTGGCCCGGCGAACGGGGAACGTGGTCAACTGAAGGCGCAGTCTGCTTCTCCAACGGCCAGAACACGGTCGCGGTGAAGTGAGACTCCCAGGCCGTGTTCCTCGTCCCATCGGCAGGCGAATTCGATGCCCCACTTCACGTAACCCGCTTCTTCGTGGCACTGGAGATGGAGTGTGCCGGGGCGAATCAGGTCCATCAGACCGTTGAGGGAATCAACCGGTGGCATCCGATCGATTGGGAAGAGCTCATCCTCCGCCCACGAGCGACGCCAGGCTTCATATTCGGAATGGATGGCTTCCAGAATCGTGTCCCGAAGTGTTCGCTGCCGGGTCACGATCTCTTCAAAGCTTCGAATCTGGGCCGCGGAAGGCCGGAACTCCCTCAGCCGAATGTTGGGAGATTCCACTTCGAGAACGAGGTTGCCGTCGGGTCGTGCGGAGAAGCGACTTCCCGCTCCTTCGCCAGCAATTTGCTCCCGGGTGGCGAATCCCTTCCAAGCGTCCAAGAAAACCCGACCACTCCACGAGTACAGCTCGCCTTCCCCAAAACAGGTGCGACGAAGACGAGGGAGGGGAGGTAGAATTATTTCGGCAGCCTTCCGCTCGTCCCAATCTGCTTGGCCGCCAGGCCAGGCAAAGCATCCCACATGAGTCAGGGAGGGCTGGGGAGTTTGAGGTTGTTCGCGCCGGAATCGAAGGTGGGGGAACGCCAGCACGACCCGGGCGGTAGGAATCCCTGCGGCGATACAGGATTTCTCGGCTTCTGCCGCCCACTCCGTAGCCCAGGGAATCGCGTCCAAGAGCTCCCGCACCGGTACTTTCTCCAGCTGGGGATTACGACGCGAAGTAAAGGGTGCCTGACTGGGTTGAAACGAGATCCACGGCAGATCGTCACGGTCGAGAAGGAATCCAAACTCGCGCTCAAAAGGTTGGCCCAAGTACCCCGTTACCTCGTCTGCCGTGGCTAGGTCCCCCGCCCAGAGGGACACCGTCATTCCTTCCTGCAATTCGTCTTGAAAGGTCATTCCGGTTCAGGGGCTGTCGGATGCTTGGTCTATTCGGCGTCGCCCCGGCGGGAGCGCTTCTTGGCGGCGTTATGGGATTTGTCGGCGAGGATGCGGAGCTTGGCGCCGCGGCATCGTCCGCGCTTTTGCCGACGAACCTTCTCCGCGGCCGCCTGGGCTTCGGCGATTCGCTGGCGGTTGCGGGCTTCGAGTTTCTCCAGCAGAAGCTGCCGCGCGAGAAAGCGGTTCATGCCCTGCTGACGCGTGGTCTGGCACTTCACCTGAACGCCGGTGGGCACGTGGACCAGTTGCACACAGGTGGCGACCTTGTTGACGTTCTGACCGCCATGGCCGCCCGAACGGACGAATGATTCCTCCAGATCAGCCTCACGGATACCAAGGGCCATCATGCGACGGGTCAGTTCGTCCGTCTTGTCGGTGCTGACCGGGAACGTGCTCACTGGGTCAGCGTATCGCCCGGCCCCGGGAGCCGGAAGGCTGGAGTTGGCGGGTGAGAGGGTAAGGTGGGTGGGGCCCCACCTACCCCCGGTGGGGCGACGCTCCGCGGAGCCGTTCCTGCGTGGACTCCTGACGCGTCTTTCGCCGAGAGACGAACGGCTCGGTGTAACCTCGCCCTACCCACCGCTTCACCCGCGTTACGGCCGGGTCAACTTAGCCGCCAGGGTGGCGACATGCCGGCCTTGGAAGCGGGCCTGGGCCAGTTCCTTCGCACTGGGCTGACGCGAGCCATCCGCTCCGGCGATGGTCGCGGCGCCCCAGGGGGAACCGCCCTTGACCTCGGAGATGTCGGCGAGTTCCGGACAGGCGTAAGGCAATCCGACATACACCATGCCGTGGTGCATCAAGGTGGTCACAAAGCTGATGATCGTGCTTTCGTTGCCCCCACCGGTGCCCGTGCTGGTGAACACGCTGCCGATCTTTCCGACCAGCGCCCCCTTCATCCAGAGACTGCCGGTATGATCGAGGAAGGTGCGCATCTGCGCCGCCATGTTTCCGAACCGGGTGGGGGTGCCGAACAGGATGGCGTCGTAGTTGCCCAGTTCCTTGGGGTCCGCCACCGGAGCGGCCTGGTCGAGCTTGGCGCCGTACTGACGGGCGACTTCCGGAGACATCGTTTCGGGAACGCGTTTAATGACGACTTCCACGCCGTCGACCGAGCGGGCGCCTTCGGCAATGGCGCCGGCCAGGGTTTCGACGTGGCCGTAGGTGGAGTAGTAGAGAACGAGGATTTTAGGCATGGGACTGTGAAGTGTGTGAGAGATAGGTTGAGGGATACAAAAGGGGCGGGCTCCTGGGGGAACCCGCCCGGTGAATTTAGTTGAGATCGAACAGCAGTGCTTCGGTCGGCCGGGTGGCAGTGAACTCCAGTGTTCCCGAAGTCTCGGTGCTGACCCCGTCGCCGGTGGCCACGTCGAGTCCATTCAAGTTGCCCTGGCCTTCGGCAATCTGGAGCCAGGCTCCGCGGCCGGCGCGCAATTCGTGGGTGATGCTCTGTCCGGGTTGGAGTCGGACCCGGTAGACATCGGCATCCTGATGAATCGTGGCCGAGCCTTCCCGGCCGTCGGGCGAAATCACCAGGAGCTTGGGTTCCTGGGCGTGCTCCGGCCGCGGATGCCACTCGGTGTAGGAGGGCGTCAGTCCCCGTTCCCGCGGCATGATCCAGATCTGTAGGAAATGCGCGGCCTGGTCGGTCGGGTTGAACTCGCTGTGCGTGACACCCCGGCCGGCGCTCATCAGCTGAATCTGGCCCGGTTGCAGCGTCCGGCCGTTGCCGAGGCTGTCGCGATGCGCCAGGGATCCTTCCAGCACGTAGCTGAAGATTTCCATGTCGCGGTGCGGATGCGTGCCGAAGCCCTGTCCGCCGGCGACGCGATCGTCATTGATGACCCGCAGCGACCGGAAGCCCATGTGGGCGGGATCGAAGTAATCGGCAAACGAGAACGTGTGTTGCGACTTCAGCCAGCCGTGATCGGCCTGGCCGCGTTCCTGGGACTTGCGAAGCTTCAGGGAGCTCGTGTTGATCTTCATGGCGAAAGGTTGGCGTTCGCTGGGCCATTCCACCAATGCCACTTTTGCGGTCTCAGACTGACTTTCGCGAATGGGCTCGCCCTGCAGGGGAGGTGAACCGCAGATTAAGCGCAGATTAAACGTAGATTTTTCCCGGCAGAAAGAACCTTCCTTTGAGCTCCCCAAGCGCTGATCGAGCTCGTCCCTTCGAAGCAGAACCCGACGCCGATCCCGTCAAAACCAAAGAAATAAATCTGCGTTAATCTGCGCCCAATCTGCGGTTCAAACTGCCTCGCTCCGGTTCAAGACGACCTCAGGAAGTCCCGGTAGGGCGACGCTCTGCGGAGCCGTTCGTGTGTGGACTCCCAACGCGCTTTACGCCGAGACGTGAACGGCTCGGTGGAACCTCCCCCAATCGCCTTTTGAGTGCGGCCGTCGGGAAGATATCGGCCGACTACAGCTTCGGCTTGAGCTGCGGGAACAGGATGACGTCGCGGATGCTCTCCTGGCCCAGGAGCATCATGCACAGCCGATCAATACCGATGCCAATGCCGCCGGCGGGAGGCATGCCGTGTTCCAGCGCGATCAGGAAGTCCTCGTCCAGCTTTTGCTGTTCGCCGCCGGCCTGATGTTCCAAGCGTTCCCGCTGCTCGACCGGATCGTTCTGCTCGGTGTAGCCGGGCGAAATTTCCTGACCGTTGATGCAACACTCGAAGACTTCCACGGTGGTGGGATCGTCGGGGGACAGCTTCGCGAGCGGGACCAGTTCCTTCGGCAGATGGGTGACGAAGGTCGGCTGGATCAGCGTGGGTTCGACCAGTTTTTCGAACACCGCTCCGGTGACTTCGAAGTCTTCGTAACCGGCGGCAATGTCCCCTCCGAGCTTCAGGTCCTCGGAGGCCCGGCGGCGGCGCTCTTCGGGAGTGAGACGGAACCAATCATCCCCGGCCTTTTCGCGAACCAGATCCTTGTAGCGCGCTCGACGCCAGGTAGTGAGATCAATGGTCTTGTAAACTTGGCCCTCGGCGTTGCGATGCTCGATCACCAGCGATCCCAGAACATTCTGGGCAATGCGTTTGATGACCGACTCCACGGTTTCCATCATGGTCTCGTAATCGCCAAACGCCTCGTAGGCTTCGAGCATGGTGAACTCCGGATTGTGCTTCCGGGATAAGCCTTCGTTGCGGAAGTTACGGCCGATCTCAAAGACCTTGTCCACCCCGCCGACCAGCAGGCGCTTAAGGTACAATTCCAGGGCAATGCGCAGGTAGAATTCGCAGCCGAGCGCGTTGTGGAAGGTTTTGAAGGGCTGGGCGGCGGCTCCTCCCGGGATCGCCTGCATCATCGGCGTCTCGACTTCGACATAGCCGCGTTCGTGGAAGAAATTCCGGATCTCCCGCAGCACGGCCGAGCGCAGCAGGAAGGTATTCTTCACCTCATCATTGGCGATCAGGTCGAGGTAGCGCTGGCGGTAGCGGATCTCGGTGTCTTCCAGTCCGTGCCACTTGGCCGGCGGTGGTCGCAGGGCCTTCCCCAGGATGGTGAAGCTCTCCACCTTGACGCTGATTTCGCCCGCCCGGGTTTTGAAGAGCGTGCCCTTCACCCCGATGAAGTCGGCGAGGTCCAGATGCTTGAAGATGTCGAAGAACTCGTCGCCCAGGGTTTGCTTCTGGGCGTAGATCTGGATGCGGCCGGAGACGTCCTTGAGGTCGAGGAACTGGCTCTTGCCCATGTCGCGATGGGCGGTGATCCGACCGGCGAGGGCCACCGGTTGACCTTCCGCGAATTCGCCGCGCTCGAATTTCATTCGGGCTTCGCCGCACCCGAGGTCCGGTTTGAACTTGTTGCGGAACGGGTAAATGCCCTTGGCGTTAAGTGCGGCCAGCTTGGCCCGGCGCTGCTCGATCAATGAATTCGTGTCGTCCATGACGGAACCCGGAGTGAAGCACGGGGCGTCGGCCAAAGGAAGGAGCAAGACGGGATCGAGAAAGCTGAGAGCTGAGAGGTAAGCGGGAAGCGGTAGGGCGAGGTTCCAGCGAGCCTTTTGGACAACTTGCCGGGGAAGGGAGTTGAATCTGGAAAACATGAAAACAGGAAAGGGAACGGGAAAAGGGGGAGACTTGGAGAGACGGGGAAGGGATCGCGAAGCGTTTGGACTGCGGCAGCCCTCTGCCGCTTTGGGGCGCGCGGAGCCTGGTGAGGGTCAGACTTTGCTGAGTGCGTTCGGGCGCACGTGCGTGGCGCTACTCAACCCGGGAACGGCTTCGCGGAGTGGCGCCCGACCGTGGGAAAGTTCAGCTGGAAGCAGCCGACAAGAATGTCTCATTCCTGTTTTCCTGCGTTCCAGATGGGGTTAAACCCCGCCTCAGAACTGGCCTTCGAAGCGAGCTTCCAGAATGTGCAGGTTGCCCGGAGAGGGACCACCGTCGACTTCGGCGAATCCGTAGTTGAACTGCAGACGGATGTATTGGTTCCAGTACCAGTTTAGTCCGGTCATCAGCACGCGCATTCGGCCGCCTTGGATGGGGTTGTCATCGAGATCGACAAAGGAGATTCGACCGGCGGCTTCAAGAGCGCCCCAGCCAGCGTCGGGACCCCACAGCGGGTGATCCGGTTTGACCCGGGTGGGAATGCCGGCCGCGCGATTGTACGGCCGGGTTTCGCCGGTGATCATCCAGCCGCCGGCAAAGTAGCCGCCGTAAAAACTGTGCTGCGCCTCCTGATCGAGGAGGCGGGAATTGACGAACTCCGACTGCAGCAGGACGGGACCGAGCGTCATGGCAAATTCCAGTCCGCCGATGGTCGCTTGACGGGCATCGATTTCCCCGGTGTTCACGAGGAAGGGCGCCAGGCGACTTTCCGGCCGGGCCTTGTACTGAATCACGGAGTCATCGGAGAACACAAAGGAGTAGCTGAATCCGAGGTGTAGCCACCGGTCCTCGGCTTCCCAGGGCAATCCGGTGAAACGAACCACCGGTTGCGCCAGGGCCTGGGAGGCATTGCCAAAGTTGATGCTCGGGTCCTGCCCCACCGAGAAGATCCCGGCCGCCGCGGTCATCCGCTGATTGAGGTACGTGTTGTTCCACTCGATTCCGGCCCGCTTGCCCGGACTATAGGCCGCCGTGCCGGACGACGGTTCCATGAAGGTCAGACTTCCAAACGACATGATGTTGTCGAGCGTCTGGGGAACCGTGAAGTAACCGATGGTGAGATCGCCGAAGTGCGGGAGTTGGACGAATCGCCAGTAGGCCTTGCTGAGGTAGAACTCGCCGTCCACGAGGCCGAGCTCCAGGGCGTACTGGTTGGTCAGCCACACAC
Source organism: Verrucomicrobiota bacterium (assembly GCA_017309115.1). Classification (GTDB taxonomy): domain Bacteria; phylum Verrucomicrobiota; class Verrucomicrobiia; order Limisphaerales; family UBA9464; genus UBA9464. The sequence goes on from JAFLEF010000008.1 coordinate 181,777, forward strand.
CGACGGTTCCTTCCGTGAGGACCTGGAAGGTTCGGAGCTGAATTCCGTCGGGTACTTCTTGCTGGCCGTCTCGGGAGGCAAAGGCGGCTCCGTCCACAGCGAGTTTGGCGCCGATCCGTCCGCGGAGCTGGAGTCGGTCGTCCACCCAGGTGGAGCCTGGAACAAATGGGTCCGGCAAAGCGACCTTGGTGGAAAACTGGTAACGAAGTCGGTCGTCCCAGACAATCCGGGCAACGAAGTTGGTGCTGCTGGGGAGTGAAGGCGGAAGCGCCAGTGGAATGGGGGTCTGGTGTTTGCGCGGAGCAGTGAGGGGAAGACTGGATTCGAACAGTTGGTCCAGAGGGGAGTCCTTGGTTTTAGTGTCCGTTTCAGATTCCGGAAGCAAGGGGCCCGTCTCCAGTTTCTCAATCACGTCCCGATTCACGGTGAGTCGACCCTTCTGATCAGAATCGAAGACGACTTCCAGGGGGTCCTCACTGACGATCGTACCAGTCAAACGTTCCCCGGTGGTGAAGGTCAGAACGTCCGCGTGGAGACACGATCCAATTCCCATCAGGAGCAACCCCAACAACCAAACGCAGCCCCGCGAGACGCGGGGAGTCGGGAAGGCAGGTCGTTCGAGCTTCATTAAGCGCGGGCGAAGTCTGCCGACGAATCGCCGGGTCGGCAATTCGCCACACAGGGTTCCAGGACGTCGCCGAGGGAATGATTACGAACTTCTTCGTTGATTGTACGAATGGATTCGTATTGAGTGTCGGGGTCGTCGTTTTCGGCGGTGAAAGTCAGGATCGTTATGAGTGAACTCGAATTTCTGGAATCCCCGGTTTTGCGAACACTGGGGGAAGTGGGTCTGCATTTCCTGTGGCAGGGGCTCGCCTTGGGAGTCGTCACTGCGATCGTCGTGCAAGCATGGCCGCGGGACCATCGGCAGCGGCATGCGGTGCTGGTGGGAGCGTTGGCGATCCTGATGTTGCTCCCGGGCGTGACGTGGATCTGGCTCAGGGGGCAGCCGGAATCCGGACCCGCAACGCCGGTCGCGGCGGCCGGAAGCGGGGTGGAATCGGAGTTAGTTGAGGCTGGGGAGTTGGTCTCTGCGGTGAAGGTTCAGGCGGTACTGGCGTCGGTTTGGATCTCGGGTTCGGTGATGCTGGCGATCCGTTGGGCGGGCGGCATCTGGTGGTGGCGTCGCTTGCGGAATCGGTCCACACCGCCGGCCACTGGGGCCTGGCCGGAGACGGTGAGTCAGCTCGCCCGCCAAATGGGAATTCGGCGAACCGTGGCGTTGCGGGAGTCGCGGGATGTTTCGTCACCAGTGGTGTTGGGAGGTTGGCGACCGCTGATCCTCTTTCCCGCGGGCTTGCTGCTCCAGTTGTCGCCGGATTTGGTGAGGGCGCTGCTGATTCACGAATTGGCGCATCTGCGGCGGCGGGATCACTGGGTCCAGGGCCTGCAGCAGATTGCCGAGGTGGCGTTGTTCTTCCATCCGGTGGTGTGGTGGCTTTCGGAGCAAATCCGGGTGGAACGAGAACAGTTGTGCGACGACGAGTCAGCGCAGTGGATGGGCGATCGACAGGTGGTGGCGGAAGCGCTGCTGAGTTTGGCCGAAGGGGAAATGAACGGTTCGGTGAACGCCTTGGCGGCCTCGGGAAGTTCGTTGGGACAGCGGATTCGGCGACTGCTGGGCCGGCCTTTGCCGGAGCCTTGGTTCAATCGGGCGAGGCCGGTGTTGGGCTGGCTGGTGTCGGCGTTGGTGGGGGCGGGAATCATGAACCTCATTTTGACTCGGTTTCAGAATGTATCGCCGACACCCACGACGCTTTCGACGGAAGCCCAACTTTCGCCCCTGGGAGTTGCGCGCCTTCGCGAGCAATTGGTCGAAGTTGATCGCCGGATTGCCGCGCACGAGGTGACGGTGGATCGGTTGCGTCTGGAATTGAAGGTGTCCGACGAACTGGTGGAACGGGGTCCTTTCGTGGGCTTGGCGCCGGATCGAGCGGAGGTCCGATGGCGCGAACGGCGGACCAGTTTGGAGGAGCGGGTCCAACGCGGGCAGGCGTTGCTTCGGCAGGCGGAGTCCCTACCCGGGGCCGAATTTGCATCCTTCCTGGCCCAAGAGTCGATCGAGTTCCCCGCGTTGATTGCTCTGCGGGCCGAACGCGAGTTGGCTCGGGAACGATGGGCCGCGGAACACGCGAAGCGAGGTGGGTCGGCTCCGGAAACCCGTGAGCTGAAGAAGTGGCTGGAGTCGCTGGATTCCCAGGTCGTTGCGGCGGTTCGGAATTTCCTCGGCCAATACCGACGTCAGGTCGACGCTGATCAGACCGAACTCGCGTCCTTGCCTAAGACTTGGGAGGCAGTTCAAGAAAGCGAAGCTAGGGAGCTCGCGCGGGTGCGTCCGTACCTACGGGCCCAACAGGAACTGGATTCCCTGCGGAGGATGCGGGAGTCGATGAGGCTTCAGCTGGTTCAGGAGCGGATTAACGTCGGAATCAGCCAAGGCAGACCGCTGTAACTCAACGGTGGGGCGAGGCTCCGCCGAGCCGTTCGCGGGTGGGGTGGTGATGCATGATTTCGCCTTCTCGAATGCCATGCGGTGAAACTTCACGCCCCACCCGAAACCACAGGGAGCGGAACCACGAAGGGCACAAAGAAACACGAATTGGAGAGTGGGAACGAGGTTGCCCTACTGGGAGCGCCGGCGTCTCGCCGGCCTTTTCTCACGCCTGCATCTGCAAATACTCGCCGGCGAGACGCCAGCGCTCCCAGGCCCGACCGGTTTCCCGGGTGGGGCGAGGCACCGAGCCGACTGCAACTTACCGCTTACCCCTTACCCGTGCGATCGTCCTACTTCGCCGTCGCGGTTAGCAGTTGCAGCAGGGCGGCGTCTTTCTCCGGGCCCTTGAGGAAGTCGAAGGCGCGCAGATAGCGCTGCCGCTCTTTCTCGGTGACCGCAGGGTCGGCGATGATCTTTACCAGGAGATCAGGGGTCGCCTTGGCGCGGGAACGCCAAATGAGGTCGCGGCCAGCCGGGGTGTTCCAGTTGTTGCCGGCGACCTTGAGCCACTCGGCCAGGAAGGCGTCCCACTGCTGGTCGGCGCCAATGCCGAGCGCTTCGAGATACCAGCGGTCCTGACCATCATGCTGCTGGGCCAGGGTGGCCCACACGACGGCGGCCTCGGGGGATTTCTGACGGCGCAACGCCAGCGCGGCTTCGCGGCGAACGGCCGCGTTGGGATCCTTCGCCAGTGATTTGGCCAGGGCGACCGGGTCCTGTCCGCGTTCCCGGGCGACGCGCAGGGCGGTGATGCGGATGTTGGGATCCGAATCCTTCAGACCGGCGGTGAGGTAGGTGGATCCCTTTTGGGGAAGGCGCGCCAGCAATGGCAGGACCCGGGCGCGCTGACGGGAATCCGATCCATTCCACACGCGCTTCAACTCGGCTTCGGTGTCGCTCTTGTTCAATCCGGCGGCAAGTGCTTGGAAGGCCAGATAGCGGGTCTCGTTGTTCGGGGAGGCCAAGGCGGCGACGGCGCCCTGCGGCGTGGAGAGATCGACCTTGGGGACCGTCAGGCGGTGTCCCGGGGGCGCGACGCGGTACACCCGGCCGGTCATGGTCTCGAGCTTCTGATCGGCCATGTAGTGGCCGCCCACGCCAGCGTCATTCCAATCCGCCACGAAGACGGATCCGTCCGGGCCCACGCCCACGTCGCTGGGCCGGAACCAGTCATCGGAACTGCCCAACAGATTGGTGATGGTAGCGGTGTAGCCGGCGCCGCTGGTGGTCACCGGATAGGCCCGAACAATTCGCGGGCCCGCGTCGCAGTGGAGCATCTGGCCGCGGAACGCCTCGGGCAGAAGTTGACCCTCGTAGATGGCCATGCCCGTGGGAGAACCGGCGCCGGTCAGCAGCAGATTGGGCACGACCCCGGGGTCGTTCAGATGCCAGTGGCGCCGGGGAATTTCGTCCTCCCAGTTGGTGCGTTTCTGACCCCAGCCGGCGCCGGTGACTTCATCGGTGTAGCCGAAGTTGCCGCCTTCCATGACGTAGTTGACGCGCACGCCCTGGTTGCCGTCGTCATCGTTGTCGGGTTGCCAGACGGTGCCGTAGGAATCGACGGCGACCTCGTAGTTGTTGCGGAAGTTGTGTCCGAGCACCTCGACCTGGGAACCGTCGGGATTGCAGCGGAAGGCCATTCCTTGGCGGTAGGGTCGGCCTTGGTCGGTGACTTCAATTCCGAAGATGTCCTTCACCAAGGCGCCTTGGGCGAGTTGGGCGGGATCCAGTTTGCCGTGGAGCGGAATCGATTTGAGGCTTTCCGGGGGATGGCGCAGGAAGCCGCCGGCATTGCCGAAGTTGAAGTAGAGTTTGCCGTCGGGACCGAAGACGAAGGCGTGGGCCGCGTGATCGTGGTCGGCGGATTTCGGATTGGTGGAGAAGAGAAGTTCCCGGCGATCGGCCACGTCATCGCCATCGGTATCGGTGAGGACGAAAATGTAGGGTGACGCGGAGACGAACACGCGGTTGCCGAGCACGCAGATGCCGAGGGCGGTGTTGATGCTGGGGTCCTGGTAGAAGGTCTTGGCCTGGTCGGCTCGGCCGTCGCCGTTGGTATCCGTGAGGATTTGGATGCGATCGCCATCGGGTCGGAGGAGGCCCCATTTTTGGAAGGTGGAGCGGTAGTTGGCGCCTTCGGTGACCCAGACTCGTCCGCGGCTGTCGATGTCGAGATCGGTAGGGTTAACCACCATGGGTTCGGCGGCGAACAGGGTGGCTTCGAGTCCACTGGCGACCTGGAGTTGTTGGAGCTGTTTCTGGGCGGCTTCGAGACCGGCGCGGGCGGGATCGGCGAACAGGCTGAAGCAGGAAGACGCCAGGGCGGCGGAGAGCAGGGGCAGGGTTCGAAGTTTCATGGAGGCAGTGGGACGATCCTAAGCCGGGCGAGATTCGCAGGGAAAGGATGCGTTTGATCGCGAATCGAACAAAGAGGCGGAGCGGAGAGGAGCGTGGTCTACGGAGGATGCCACCGTTGTCGTTTCCGGATTTTGGGAATCGGGGCTTTTGTCTTTTGGCGTGGCTGGTTTGCTCTGGTGACATGGAACTGCCCCCCGTGCTGCCTCCGGACGAATCGGCACCGCCTCCGGTGACACCGGTGCCCTCGATGACGGTGTCGTCAGACTCGGGGTCCGCCATCTGGATGGCCCTGGCGTTGACCGTGATCTACGTCGTGTTGCTGATCGTTCTTCAGTCGGTTCTAACGGTTGTCCTGATGGTTCTGAAACTCCCTCCGCCTGGGGCCGTAGTGACGACCGTCCTGATGTTCGGCGCCTTCGGGGTGACGTTGGGACTCACCCCGCTGCTGACGGGTCTTCCCATTCGAGAACTTCTTCCGGGACGTCCGGGTCCGGCGGCCGCGATTCCTGGGGCGGTCCTGCTCGCCTTGGGTGGATGGATCGGTGCCCTGGAGATCGGGGCTCTGACCGAACAGGTGATGCCGATGCCGGAATGGATCGCCCGGGAGTTCGAACGGCTGTTCCAACAGTCGCATCCGGTGGCGTCCCTCGTGTTGCTCACCGTGGCCCCGCCAATCGTGGAGGAGGCGTTGTGTCGGGGTCTGCTGCTGCGGGCGATGCTCAAACGGTGGTCTGTGACCCGTTCGGTGGTGGTGTCCGCCTTGGTGTTTGGCGGCATTCACCTCAATCCCTGGCAGTTCTTTTATGCGACGTGGCTGGGTCTGTTGTTGGGTTGGGTGTATGTGCGGACCCGTTCCCTGGGGCTTTGCGTACTTCTCCACGCTCTCAACAACTTTCTCAGTTGGGTCCTGATGCGAGCCCAGCCGGAATGGGCCGGGAGTGGATCGGCAGTTCCCGAGCACCTTCCGGTCGGATGGGCGGCGGCCGGGGTGGCGCTGCTGATGGGAGGGGTGCTGTGGCTGCGGAAGGTGCCGGTGGTGGGGAAAGCTGAGAGCTGAGAGGTAAGAGGTAAGGGCGAAGGAGTTTTGGTAGGGCGAGGCTCCGCCCGAGCCGTGCACATCTCGGCAAGAGACGCGTCGGGAGTCCACAGGGGTGCGGCGATGGGAAAGCGGAGAGGAGGTCGCGAAGCGTTTATAGAGGTAGGAATGGGGGATTGACCCCACCCCTCCCTCCGAACCGGACGTGCGGATCTCCCGCATCCGGCTCTCCAGTTGGTGAGTCACCCGCAGGTGGCGGGACTGGAGC